>JAABTL010000035.1 GCA_011389865.1 Trueperaceae bacterium | reverse complement strand
CGCACCAGGCCGACCTCGATCGGCACGTCGACCGCGTGGTCGAGGCCGGTGGTCTCCAGGTCGAGCGCCAGCGCCTCGAGCGTGCCCGCTGGCAGGTCGGCGCGGTCGACGCGCGGTGCGCGCCGCAGGCGGCGCAGGACGCGGTAGTCGCCCGATGCCTCCAGTTGCGCCGCGAGCGCCTCGAGTTGCGGGTCGCGGTGGCTCATGGTGGTGCGACGCTAGCACGGGGCGGAATCGCGATCCCGCTGGCGTCTTGCCGCCCCGCAGGCGCGAACCGGGTCCGGCGCCGATCAGGGACGCAGGCCACGCAGGGCCTCGGGGTGACGAATGGCGACGCGAATCAGGGTCCGGGCTGCGCCTCGAGGCGCCCGCCGGCCGAGCTCCCAGTCACGCAGGGTGCGCGTCGACACGCCGAGCAACGCGGCGAACTCATCCTGCGACATACCCACGCGAGCCCTCGCGTCCGCGACGACCGGGAAGTCGACCTCCGTCACGCGCGCGGCCTCCGCGCGCCGCATCTGGCGCACCGACTGGAGCAGGTCCTCGCGCAGGGCCTCAGCGTCGCGCGTCATCTTCGACCTCCCGCTTCAACCGCGCCAGGAAGGCCGTCGGCAGTGCGTCCAGCACCGACTTCGTCGTGACGATCAGGAGCCAGATCACACCGTAGGGTGCGATGAAGTAGATCACCCTGGCGCCGCCACGCTTGCCGCGGCCGGCCACCGACCAGCGCACCTTCCGGCAACCGCCACTCCCACGGATCACGTCGCCGGCGAACGGATGCTCGGCGATCCAGTCGATGAACGCCTCCCGTTCCTCGTCGGTCCAGACGGTTGCCGCGTATCTGATGAACACCGGCGTCTCGGCAACCGTCCGCACACCGCCAAGCTATGGTCGCCGTCCGGGCACCCGAACCTCTCGCTCGACCGCTGCCCACGAACTCTAGGCGCCGATCCACGTTGGTACTGGCACACGCGACCCAGCAAGCTCCACCACCACGCTCCATCGTGTGCTGACGCTAGCACGGGGCGTCATTGTCGCCCCGCGGGCGCGAACGCAGCCCGCCGCCGGGACAAGGCGTATGCCTTCCGCACGGCATTCGACGCCGACTCTGCCGCCCGGTTCGGGAGCGCCGGACGGGGGTATCGCCGCCGAGGGCTTCACCCGCGGCGACCTCGGCGCCCTCAAGCAGGGCGGCAGCGACGTCTTCCTCCGCGCCTACGGACCCTGACGGCCCGCGCGCGTGGCGGGTGGGGTCGGGCGTACCCGCGCCTGCCCGCGATCAACCCACGCGCGCCCGCCATCACATCAATGGGGCAGCCGGTGCTGCAGCCGCCCGTACACGTAGGTGCCGAGCAGCGCCGACGCGAACACGACCGCGAAGGGCCAGAGGCCGGTGCCGACCAGGGCCACGATCGGGCCGGCGCAGGCGCCCGTCAGCCCCCAGCCGACGCCGAAGAGAAGGCCGCCACCCAGGTAGCGCCGCCAGCCCGCGGGCATCGCCTCGAAGGTGATCGGCTGGCCGTCGATCGACCGCAGCCCGAAGCGCCGCACCGCCCACACCGTCAGGGCGGCCACGAGCAACGTGGCGCCCATCACGCCGTACATGTGGAACGACTGGAACCGGAACATCTCCTGGATGCGGTACCACGACACCGCCTCGGCCTTGAGCAGCACGAAGCCGAAGTAGGCGCCGATCGCCACGAAGCGCAGGTCCGTGGGGATGCCGCCGGCGCGGTTCGACGCGGCGCTGCTCACGACGCGCCCAGTAGCAGCGGCCAGATCAGGTGCGTCGCCAGGAACCCGCCGCCGAAGAAGCCCGCCGCGGCGAGCAGCGAGGCGCGCTGCCCCTCCGCCAGCCCCATGATGGCGTGGCCCGACGTGCAGCCGTTGGCCCAGCGAGCGCCGAAGCCGACGAGGAAGCCGCCCACCACCATCGCCACGAATCCGGCCGGCGTCAGCAGCGCCGAGAACGAGAAGACCGCTGCCGGCGCCAGGTTCCCGTCGACCGCCAGCCCGAGGGCGGCCAGGTCGCGGGTGGTGGCGTCCGCGACCTGCAGCGGGGCGGGATCGGCCAGCCACACGCCGCCAGCGAGCCCGCCGAGCGCGATGCCGGCCATCACCAGCAGGTTCCAGCCGCCCTGGCTGCGCCACGGATACTGGAAGTACGGGGTCCGGTGCGCCACGATGGCGCAGAGGTGACGAAAGCTCGAGGAGAGCCCGAAGCGCCGGCCCCCGAAGACGAGGAGGAGGGGCACGATGAGGCCGAGGGCGGGACCCGCGACGAACCAGGGCCACGGCTGCCGCAGAAGGTCGAGGAGAGGGGCCATCGCCAAGGTCTACCAGAGGGGCCAACGTCGGTCAAGTCTTGACAGATACCCCCCGGGGGTACTAGCCTCGCATCGTCGAAGGGAGAACGACATGCTCTTCAAGCACATCTACGACGAGGACCTGGCCCAGGCCAGCTACCTGATCGGCTGCCAGGCGACCGGCGAGGCCGTCGTGGTCGACGCCCGCCGCGACGCCGACACCTACCTCGCGCTCGCCGCTCACCACGGCCTGCGCATCACCGCCGTCACCGAGACGCACATCCACGCCGACTACCAGTCCGGCTCGCGCGAGCTCGCGGCGCGCACCGGCGCCCAGCTCTACCTGTCGGACGAGGGCGACGCGGACTGGAAGTACGGCTTCGAGGGCACGCCCCTGAAGCACGGCGACGTCATCAAGCTCGGCAACGTGCGGCTCGAGGCCGTCCACACGCCGGGGCATACCCCCGAGCACCTGTCGTTCCTGGTGACCGACGGCGCCACCAGCGAGCAGCCCGGCTTCTACCTCACCGGCGACTTCGTCTTCGTGGGCGACGTCGGCCGGCCCGACCTGCTCGACGAGGCCGCCGGCGGCGTCGACACCCGCTTCGAGGGCGCCAAACGACTCTTCGCCAGCCTGCGCGACCACTTCCTCAACCTGCCCGACCACGTCCAGGTGTGGCCCGGGCACGGCGCCGGCAGCGCCTGCGGCAAGGCGCTCGGCGCCGTGCCCAGCAGCACCGTCGGCTACGAGAAGCTCACCAGCTGGTGGGCGCCGCTGGTGCACGCCGGCGACGAGACCGGCTTCGTCGAGACCCTGCTCGAGGGCCAGCCCGACGCGCCGCTCTACTTCGGCCGCATGAAGCGGACCAACAAGGCAGGGCCGGCCATCCTCGGCGAACGCGGGCCGCTGCCGGCCTTCACGCCAACCGATCTGCGCGACCGCCTGGGCGACGACCTCGTCCTCGTCGACACCCGCAGCGCCGACGAGGTCCGCGCCGACCACGTCCCCGGCGCCTACTTCGCGCCCGAGGGCAAGAAGCTGGCGACCTACGCCAGCTACGCCATCGCGCCGGAGGTCGACGCGCGCGGGCTGGTCGTGCTCGCCCGCGACGCCGCCCACGCCGATTGGATCCGCGACCGGCTCTCGTGGTCGGGCATCGACCACGTGGTCGGCTACGTCACCTCGGTCGAGGGACTGACCGCCGGCCCAACGCCACGCGTGGCGCCCGACGCCATCGACGGCGTCGACGACGCCTTCCTGCTCGACGTGCGCACCAAGAGCGAGCACGACGCCGGCGCCCTGCCCGGCGCCATGCAGCGCCACGTCGGCCGCCTCGCCTTCGTCCACGACGACCTGCCGCGCGACCGGCCACTGGTGGTCTACTGCCAGACCGGCATCCGCTCCGCGGTCGCCACCGCCGCGCTCCGCGCCCTCGGCTTCGCGGACGTGCGCGAGCTGACCGGCTCCTACGAGGGGTGGCGCGACCAGCAGCGCAGCGCCGTCTCGGCCTGAACCCCTGACGTCATGCGCGGGCGGGCGCCCCCGGAGACACCCGGGCCGCCCGCCCCCGTCACGCGCGCTCCGTGACGCGCCTACGATAGGACCCCGTGCCCTCGCGCCCGTTCCCGCTCTCCCCCGCGCCCTGGCTGCGCCGCTACCGGCGCGCCGACCTCGGCCCAGACCTGCTCGCAGGCCTCACCGTCGCCGTCATGCTGGTGCCGCAGGGCATGGCCTACGCGCTGCTGGCCGGCATGCCGCCGGTCAGCGGGCTGATCGCCGCCACCCTGCCGCTCATCGCCTACGCGCTCGTCGGCTCGTCGCGAGCACTGGCGGTGGGGCCGGTCGCCATCGTCTCGCTGCTGACCTTCGAGGCCGTGCATCGGCTCGCCGAACCCGGCAGCGCCGACTACCTCGTCCTCGCGGCCACCCTGGCGCTGCTCGTCGGCGTCATCCAGCTGGGCCTCGGCCTGGTGCGCGGCGGCGTCCTCGTCAACTTCCTGTCGCACGCGGTGGTCAGCGGCTTCACGTCGGCGGCCGCCATCGTCATCGGCCTTTCCCAGTTGCGCCACCTCGTAGGCGTGCCGCTCGCGAGCGGCCACCCGTTGGGGACGCTGCTCGACCTCGCCCGCCGACTGCCCGAGGTGCACCTCCCCACCCTGGCCCTCGGGGTCGCCGCCATCGCCCTCCTGCTGCTGAGTCGCCGCGTCGCTCGACGCTTCCCCGGCCCGCTGCTCGTGGTCGTGCTGGGCACCGTCGCCGTGACCCTCTTCGGGCTCGACGGTGCCGGCGTCCGCACGATCGGCGTCGTGCCCGGGGGCCTCCCCTCCTTCGCCTGGCCGACGCCGTCGCTGGCCGACGTGTGGGCGCTCCTACCCACCGCGTTCACGATCGCCTTCGTCGGCTTCATGGAGTCGATCGCGGTCGCCCGCTCGCTGGCCGCCAAGGAGGGCGAGCAGGTCGACGCCGACCGCGAGTTCACCGGGCTCGGCCTCGCCAATCTCGTCGCCGGCGTGCTGGCGGCCTTCCCCGTCACCGGCGGCTTCTCGCGCTCGGCGGTCAACGCCCAGGCCGGCGCCCGCTCGGGCCTGGCCAGCATCGTCACCGCCCTGCTGGTGCTGCTCACCCTGTTGCTGTTCACGCCCGCCTTCCACGACCTGCCGCGGGCGATCCTCGGCGCCATCGTCGTGGTCGCCGTCAGCGGCCTGGTCGACCTGGGCGAGGCACGCCACCTGTGGGCGCTGCGCCGCAGCGACGGCGCGGTCTGGGCGCTGACGTTCGCCGGCACGCTGCTCATCGGCGTCGAGCCCGGGCTGATCGTCGGCATCGGCGTCTCGCTGGCGACCTTCGTCGTGCGCAGCGCCTTCCCCCACGTCGCGCGCGTCGGCTGGCTGGCGGAACAGGGCGTGTGGCGCAACCTGCGACGCTACCCGGACGCCTCGACCCCGCCCGACGTGGCGGTGTTGCGCTTCGACGCGGCCCTCTACTTCGCCAACGTCGGCTTCCTGCGCGACACGGTCGAGCGCACGCTGGCGCAGGAGCCGGACCTGAGGGGACTGGTGCTCGATCTCGGCGGCGCCCACGACATCGACGGCGTCGGGGTCGAGACGCTGCACCAGCTGCTCGTGGACCTCGAGCAGCGCGGCCTGCGGGTGGCCGTCGCGGGCCTCAAGGGCCCCGTGCGCGACGTGCTCGCCAGGGCCCACTGGAGCGAAGAACGGCGGGCGCAGGTGGCGTGGCTGGCGCCCGAGCACGCGTTGCGCGCGTGGGGCCTGCCGGTCGCCGACCAGCCACCGGGGGCGGACCCGCCGTCGTCGACGTCGCCGGAGCCAGACACGGCCGCGCCGCCGAACCGGCAGGATTGACGCGCGGGACCGAACCGGCGTACCTTGAAAGCACTTATGAAAAGGGGTTGTCGAAGCGGGGCCTCCCCAAGCGCCGACCCCCAGCGATAGGGGGCCGACGGTGTCCGCACCACTGCAAACCGACCACGTCCGAGGCTCGAACCGCCTGATGGTCTACCGGGCCCTGGCCGACGGCGAGAGCGCGTCACGCGCGGCCCTCTCCCAGCGCACCGGGCTATCGATCCCGACCGTCGCGTCGATCCTGCAGGAGCTCACCGCCATCGGCGCCGTCCGGACCGACGGCCTCGAGGACGGCACCGGCGGGCGTCCGGCACAGCGCGTCGCCCTCGAGCCCGACGCCCGGCACGTGCTCGCCGTCGACCTCTCTGGCCGGATCGCGCGCGCCCTGCGCATCGACCTGCTGGGACGTCCCCGCAGCGACCACCGCGGACCCGAACTGCGGCCCGGCTTCGAGCCCGCCCTCATCGCCTGGTTGGCCGAACTGCTCGACGCGCCGGAGGCCCCGCCGGTGGCGCGGCTCGCCATCGCCGTGCCGGGGGTGATCGACCCCGCCGACGGCCACGTCGACCTGGCGCCGGCGCTGGGATGGCACGACTTCGGCCTCGCCGAGCTGCTCGAGACGGCCCTCGGGCGCCCCACGCTGCTGGAGAACAACGTCAACGCGCTCGCCATCGCCGAGCTGCGCTACGGCGTCGGCGCGGGGGCCGACCACGTGATCTACCTGGCGATCGACAGCGGCATCGGCGCGGCCCTGGTCGTGAACGGTCGGCTGCTTCGTGGGTCCCACGCCGCCGCCGGCGAGATCGGCTCGTCGCTCACCCCGGTGCAAGCCCGCGGCGCGTCCGGGGACGACGACGCCCAGCTGGAACGCGACCTGCTCGCGCTCGCGGCCCGCTTCCTCGACGCCGAGGGCCGCGTGAGCATCGAGGGGACCGAGCGCAGCGAGGCGTTCGTGCGCTTCGCGGAGAGCCTGCGCTGCGTGCTCCACAACCTCGCCTGCGCGCTCGACCCCGAGCTGCTGGTCGTCGCCTGGCCCGCCGACCCCGAGGGCCTGGTGGTGCAGCACCTGCGCGGACGCTGGTCGGGCCCGGCGCCGCTGCGCATCGTCGCCAGCGCGTTGGGATCGGCCGCCGCCGCCCGCGGCGTCGCTCACCTGGCGCTGGAGCGCGTTCAGCAGGAGCTCTGCCGCAGTGCCGGTCGCGAGGTGGCCGTCGGCACGCCGACGTTCACGCACGCCGAACTGCGTGCCGGTACCGAGCGCGCGATCGCCGAGGGCACGCGCCATGCCTGAGTTGCCCTTCCCCATCGTCGACGTGCACGCCCACTTCCCGGTGGTCAACACCATCGGCCGTGAGGGACCCCAGGTCGACCCGCACCCGCTGCTCGCCGGCTACGCCCGCGAGCGGATGGCGCGCATGCACCGGGAGTGGGCCAGCGAGGAGGCCGAGTCGCCCGCGCGCACGCCGGCCGAGATCGACGACGTCGCCGACCGCTGGGTCGCGGAGCTGGACCGCCACGGCGTCCGCTGGATCAACTTCGTCACCGGCCAGAGCAACGACCTGCTCGCCGGCGTCGTGCATCGGCACCCCGACCGCTTCGTCGGCCTCGCGCACCACCCGATGCGCCCCGGCGCCGGCGCCGAGATGCGCCGCGCCGTCGACGAGCTCGGCCTGCGCGGCTACAAGCAGCTCGGGCCCCTGACCGACCACCCGTTCGAGGACCCCGGCCTGCGCGACCTGTGGGAGTTCCTGGCCGAGCGTCGCCTCCCGGCCCTGATCCACTTCGGCTTCCTCGGGCGCGGCGGCGGGGTCGTCGCCCACCCGCGCATGAGCCCGCTGTCGCTGTTCACGGTGGCGCGTGACTTCCCCGAGATCCCCTTCATCGTCCCGCACTTCGGCGCCGGCTACTGGCAGGACCTGCTGGCGCTGTGCTGGAGCCTGCCCAACGTCTACGTCGACACCTCCGGCAGCAACCAGTGGATGCGCTGGATGCCCTACCCGCTCACCCTCGAGGACCTCTTCCGCAAGGCCTGCGAGACGATCGGCCCCGAGCGGGTGCTGTTCGGCAGCGACTCCGCCGCCTTCCCGCGCGGCTTCGCGGTGCGCTACCTGCACGACCAGCTGCGCGCCTGCTACACCCTCAACCTGCCCGAGGCCGACATCGCCAAGGTGTTCGGCGGCAACGCGGCGCGACTCCTCGGCCTCGACCTCGGCCCGCGAAAGGCGGCGGGCACGGAGGCGGCGGACGCGTGACCTGGCACCCGGCCTACGCCGACCGGGTGCTGGCGCCCGACCACGCCTTCGCCGCCGCGCGCCTCTACGGCGCGTTCCTCGACGCGCTCACCGCCCACGCCCGCACGGTCGCGCGCCTGCCGGTGGCCGCCGGCCACCGCGCCACGCTGGCGGCGCTCGACGCCGCGCTCGCGCGGCAACGCGACCTGCCGCCGCCCCCGCCAGCTACCGGCGTCCCAGACCTCTACTTCGCCCTCCAGCGGCGGCTCGAGGCCGACGTGGGCCCCGACGCCACCGCCTGGCTGCGCATCGGCCTGTCGCGCAACGACCTCGACATGACCGCCTACCTGCTCGCGGCCCGCGAGGGCCTGCTGCGCGTTGCGCGCCGCGCCCACGCGCTCTCCGAGGCGCTGCTCGACCTGGCCGAGGCGCACCTCGACACGGTGATCGTCGCCACCACCCACCACCAGCCCGCGCAGCCGACGACGCTCGCGCACTACCTGGTCGCCGCCGCTACCATGGTCGGCCGCGACCACGACCGCGTCCTCGGGGCGCTGCGGCGGCTCGACCGCTGCCCCCTCGGCGCCGCCGCTCTCGCCGGCAGCAGCCACCCGCTCGACCGCGCCTTCACCGCCCGCGCGCTCGGCTTCGCGGAGCCGGTGGCGAACACCTACGACGCCGTCGCCGCCGGCGACTGGCAGGCCGACCTGGCCGCGCTCGGCCTGACGCTCGGGGTCGGGCTGTCGCGCCTGACCCACGACCTCGTCGCCGCCGCGGCCGACGGCTGGCTGCGGCTCGCCGACGACCTCGTCCAGGGGTCGTCGATCATGCCCCAGAAGCGCAACCCAGTGACGCTCGAGCACGCCCGCACGCGCTTCTCTCGCGCCGCCGGGCAGGCGCAGGTGCTGGCGCTGGCGGGCCACAACGTCCCCTTCGGCGACGTCAACGACATCGGGCCCGACGCCCAGGAGGCCGTCCACACGCTGCTCGACGCGCTCGACGCGGGCCTCGAGCTACTGGTGGCCTGCATCCGCGGGGCGACGGTCGACCGCGACCGGCTGGCGGCGCGCGCCGCCGCCAGCGACACCACCGCCACCGAGCTCGCCGACGAGCTCGTGCGGACGCTGGGGGTCGCCTTCCCCGAGGCGCACCGCGCGGCTGCCGCGCTCGTGGGCCACATGGCCCGCAGCGGGCGCCCCCTGCAAGCGGCCACCCCGGAGGACCTCGCCGCGTGCGGCGGGCCCTCGCTGGCGGCCGACGCCCTCGCCGAGGCGCTCTCGCCCGCCGCGTTCGTGACGCGCCGCGCCGGCATCGGGGGGCCGGCCCCCGCCGCCGTCACGTCGCAGATCGAACGGGCCAGGAGCGAATCGGCCGAGTATCATCGGGCGGTCGACCAACTCGCCGCCCGGATCGACGCGGCGTACCGCACCCTGCGGACGCCCGGAAAGGACGCCACCGCATGAAGCACCTCGTCCGCGCCCTACTCATCACCGCCGCCGTCGTCATCGCGACGGCCCAGGCCCAGGTCACCATCACCTACTGGCAGTACGACTTCGGCGCCCGCATCGACGCCATGGAGCAGCTCATCGAGCGCTTCAACGCCGAGAACCCCGACGTCATCGTCGTGCAGGAGAACGCCGGCCCGTACGCCTCCTACCAGGAGCGCGTCGCCGCGGCGCTCGCCGCCGGCGAGGGCCCCGACGTCGTCCAGCTCTTCTACGGCTGGGCGGGCGCCTGGCAGCGCGCAGGCTACGTCGAGCCCCTGCCCGCCGAGCACTTCGATGAGGAGTGGATCCAGAGCTACTTCATCCCGATGGTCGAGT
This sequence comes from Trueperaceae bacterium, assembly GCA_011389865.1. Lineage (GTDB taxonomy): Bacteria > Deinococcota > Deinococci > Deinococcales > Trueperaceae > JAABTL01. The sequence continues at coordinate 14,370 of JAABTL010000035.1, read as the reverse complement.
CGGTGAAGATCGACGGCTCCTACTACGGCCTGCCGACCGCGGTGCGCGCCCTGGCGCTCTTCTACAACAAGGACCAGTTCCGCGAGGTCGGGCTCGACCCCGAGGCCCCGCCGGCCACCTGGGACGAGTTCGTCGAGGCCGCCAAGGCCCTGACCATCAAGCGCGGCCCGCGCTTCGAGCGCGTCGGCTTCGGCATCGCGCCGAACGGCCAGGACCACCACGTCGTCCGCACCGTGCTGACGAACCAGCTCGGCACGCCGCCCTACAGCGCCGACGGCACCGAGGTGCTCTACGGCAACGAGATCGGCGCCGAGGCCCTGGCCTTCTACACCTCGCTGCAGACCGAGCACGAGGTCGGCGTCAACGAGTTCGTCCCCGGCGCCAACGGCTACCGCGAGGGCTTCATCAACCTCGAGAGCATCTCGATGATCATCGACGGCTCGTTCGCCATCGGCAACGTGCGCACGAACGCCCAGTTCGACTGGGGCGTCGCCGAGCTGCCGACCTTCGACAACGGCGTCCAGGCCAACTTCGGCTCCTTCTGGATGAACGGCCTGACGGCCAACGCCTACGCCAGCCCCGAGAAGCTCGAGGCCGCCTCGCGCTTCGTCAAGTTCGTCACCAACGAGGAGTCCATGCAGCTGTGGCTCGACGTGGTCGGCGAGCTGCCGGCAGCGCGGACCCTGGTCGCCGATCCCGAGCTGACCGCCGACCCGGTCTTCGGCGCCTTCATCGCCGGCCTCGCCTACGCCGAGGCGACCCAGTTCGTCGACGAAGGCGCCCAGCGCAGCGCGATGGTCGACGCCATCAACCGCGTCCTGCTCGAGGGCGCCGACCCGCTCGACTCGATCCTGCAGGCGGCCGCCGAGGACCAGGCGCTGCTCGACGCCGCCAACGCCCAGTAACGACCCGAGCCCGTTGAGGTGGGGCGGTCCCGCGACCGCCCCACCGGCCCACTCGCACGCGCGACGCCGGCCCCCGAGTGGGGCGGTCGCCACCACCCCCGCCGACCCACGGCCGCCGCCGCGACCCGGACGGCGGGCCCACCGAGGAGCCGAGTGACCTCCACGCCGCCACGACCCCGCCGCTCGCTGTCGCTCGCACAACGCGAGGCCCTGTGGGCCTACGTCTTCCTGGCCGTCCCGATCGCCTTCTATGCCTTCATCCGCTTCTGGCCCGCGCTGCAGTCCTTCTATCTTTCGCTCTACACCTGGCACGTCGACCCGGCGCGGCGCACCTTCGTCGGGCTCGGCTACTACCGCGAGCTGCTCGAGAACCCGGTCTTCCACCAGGCGCTCAAGAACACCTTCATGTACGCAGCGATCACCGTCCCGGCGTCGATGGCCCTCGGCCTCGGCATCGCGCTCATGCTGCAGGCCGTCGGCCGCGGGCGCAGCGCCTTCCGCGCGATCTACTTCGCCCCCTACATCACGCCCGCCGTCGCGATCGCGTGGGTGTGGGGCTGGATGTACAACTACAACTACGGCATCATCAACACGCTGCTGATCGAGTGGTACGTCTTCCTCGAGCGGTTCGGGCTGGAGCGCCTCGCGATCGATCCGCAGCGCTTCCTGACCGACCCCAGCCTGGCGCTCGTATCGGTCTCGGTGGTGGTCGTCTGGCAGCAGCTCGGCTTCCAGGTGGTCATCTTCCTCGCCGGCCTGCAGGGCATCCCGCGCATCTACTACGAGGCGGCCCGCATCGACGGGGCGACCCCGTGGGACCTCTTCCGCCACGTCACGCTGCCGCTCCTGAACCCGGTGATCGTCTTCAGCGTCGTCATCACGACGATCAACGCGCTGCAGCTGTTCGATCAGATCGTCAACATCAACTTCACCGACCAGGGGGGACCGCTCAACCGCACCCTGTCGATCGCGCTGTACATGTACCAGGAGGCGTTCGGCCGCGCGCGCCTGGGGTACGCCGCCGCCGTGACCGTGGTGCTGTTCGCCATCATCCTGGTCGTCACGCTGATCCAGCTGCGGCTGACGCAGCGACGGGTCGAGTACTGATGGGAGGGCGCGCGTGATCGCCAGCGAGCGTACCGTCGTCCGCGGCCTGCGGGCCGCCGAGGAGACGCCACGGCGCCGGCGCGTCGACGCCTGGGTCGTACTCAGCTACGCGCTGCTGACCCTGGGCGCGGCGGCGATGGTGTTCCCCTTCGCCTGGATGCTGCTGAGCTCGTTCAAGCCGTACCGCGAGATCCTCTCCTTCAGCATCCTGCCGGAGCGCTTCACCCTGGCGAACTACGTCGAGGTCGTGACCGGCACCGCCTTCCCGCAGTGGCTCCTCAACAGCGTGATCGTGGCCGTCGGCACCACCGCCTCGGTCCTGTTCTTCTGCGCGCTGGTCGGCTACGTGCTCGCCACGCTGAAGTTCCCCTTCAAGAACGTCATCTTCATCCTCATCCTGTCCACGCTGATGGTGCCCACCGAGATGCTCGTCATCCCCTGGTTCGTCATGTCGGCGGAGTACGGCTGGGTCAACACCTACTGGGGGCTGATGTTCCCCGGCCTGATCCCGGGCTTCGGGGTGTTCCTCATGCGCCAGTTCTTCCAGACGCTGCCGCGCGACCTCTTCGACGCCGGCCGCATCGACGGCGTCAGCGAGTTCGGCCTGTTCTGGCGCATCGGCCTGCCGCTCGTCGGTCCCGGCCTGGCCGCGCTCGGCATCTTCGCCTTCATCGGCAACTGGAACGCCTACCTGTGGCCGCTCATCGTCGGCCAGCGGCCCGAGATGCGCACCATCCCGGTCGGCATCTCCAACTTCTCTGGCGAGGCGGCCACCCAGTGGAACCTGATCATGTCCGCCTCCTCGCTGGCGATCGTGCCGGTCCTGATCATCTTCCTGATCTTCCAGAAGCAGATCATCGAGGGCGTCGTGCTCACGGGGGTCAAGGGATGAGCAGCGGGGGCATGTCCCGCGGCGGCGATCGGCCCGGGCTGATCGTCGCCGGCAACGCGAGCATCGACCTGCTGCTGGGCCCGGTCGCGCCGTGGCCCGTCGTCGGGACCGAGGCGCTGGTGGACCGCATCGGCTGGCGCCTCGGCGGTGCCCTGGGCAATGCCGCCCTGGCGCTGCACGGCCTGGGCGTCCACGCCGAGTTGGTGTGGGACGTCGGCGACGACGAGGCGGGCCAGGGCCTCGCCGCGCTGCTGAAGGCCGCCTTCGAGCCGCCGCGCGTGCAGCCCGCGCCGACGTCCGTCACGGTCGCCCTCACGCACCCGTCCGGCGAGCGCACCTTCGTGTCGCACCTGGGGCACCTGGCGGTCAGCGAGCCCGACGCGCTCGCCGCGGCGATCGAGGCGGCCGCGCCCGCCGACCTGCTGCTGGTCGGCGGGACCTTCCTGCTGCCGCGCTGGCGGCCCGCGCTGCCCACACTGTTCGCGCGGGCGCGCGAACGCGGCGTGATCGCGGCGCTCGACACCGGCTGGCCCACGGAGGGCTGGACCGACGCCGTGCGCGCCGAAGCGTTCGCGACGCTGGCGCACGTCGACCTGTTCCTGCCCAACCTCGACGAGGTGCGCGGGCTGCTGGGCGACGACGACCTCGCGCCCGACGCCGCGCTCCGCGCGCTCGCCCCGCGCGTCGCCGGCCGCGTCGTCGTCAAGCTCGGACCCGACGGCGCCGGCTACCTCGACGGCGGCCACTTCGCCGTGGCGCCCGCGCCACCCATCGAGGTCGCCGACACCGTCGGCGCCGGCGACACCTTCAACGCGGCGCTCCTCGCCGGCCTGCGCGACGACCTCCCGTGGGACGCCGCCGTGGCGGCCGCCGTCGAGGTCGCGTCGCAGGCGGTGGCCAGCTCGCCGCGGCGGTACCCCGAGTGGACCGAGGTGCGGCGGCGGCACGAGCCGGCGGCGGGCGCGCTCGCGACCGGCTGACCACGTCCGAACCCGGCTTCAGTCGCAGCGATCGCGCGTCATCTCGCGCCAGGCGGCCGGTCCTACGGCGCCACGCCCTCCCCCGCATCCGCCCAGCCGGCCAACCAGCCCTGCACCTCGCCCAGGATCGCGGCGTCGTCGCGTAGCTCCCCGTCCCCGTCCGCCTCGGCGTAGGCGACGGCCCCACCGTCCGCTAGCGCCGCCCGCAGCGCCTCCGCGTCCAGCCGCCACTCGTACTCCAAGGCGGGATGCAGCAGCGCTAGGTGCAGCATCCGCCGTGCCCGATGGCCCTCGCCGCGGGCGGCCGCGACGGTGCCGGCCGCGCATGCTATCGCCGCGACCATCCGTGGCACCTCCAGCGGGCGTACCAGGCGGATGGCCAACCCCAGCGGCGCGGTCGCCCGCTCGGGTGCACCGAGCCGGGCGTACGCGATCGCGAGGCAGAGGCTCGCCAGCGTTCGGTGGATGAGGGCGCCACCCAGGGTCGCCCTGTGCGCCGCCCAGCGGCCCGCCATGTCGAGCAGGCGATCCGGTGGGCCGAACCGCAGGTGGAAGCCACTGCGCAGCACCAGATCCGCGTAGCTCGGGTCGGTCGTCCGCCCGTCCAACTCGCGCAGGTACGTCTCCATCGCCGCCTCCGCCTGCTCGGGGCCGCCCACCACCCGCGCGAGCTCTGCCTCGACCTCCAGCAGAACGGGGAGCGCGGATCCCCCGCCGGCACGCGCAAGCAGGCGGCGCGCCGAACGCAGATCGGCATCGGCCGCCGCGAGATCGCCGCGATGCAGCGACAGACGACCACGCCTCACGTAGACGAGGGCCAGACCGTCGGCGTCCGCCAGCCGCTCGAACCGCACGCGGGCGTCCTCCAGGAGCGACGCGGCGTGCGCCTGCAGGCCGGCGAGGACCGAGGTGCCGCCCTGCCCCACCAGCAGTTCGGCGAGACCGACCGCGTCACCAGCGCGCTCGAAGCAGGCCCGCGCGGCCTCGACGTGCGCGGCCCGCTCGGCCGTGAAGTCGCCGCGCGCGAGCATGCCGTGGGCCAGGGCGGCCGCCAGGTCGTCGCCGCGCGCCACCGCCAGTTCCAGCGCGCGGGCGGCGTTGGCCCTGGTCTCGAAGAGCGTCTCCTGGAGCTGCGGACACAGGCGCGCCAGCGCAACGTCGCGATACCTTCCGCTCTCGGGAAGGAGTCGCTCGACGGCCTCGCGCGACAGGATGCTGGCCTCCCGCCAGCGCATCCTCTCGTCCAACCCACGCCAGAGGCCCACGGCCATGTCGGCCAGGGCGGCCCAGTCGCGCGCCGCGACGGACCAGCGCCACGCGCCCAACGACTGTTCCAGGTCGTCGGCGTGCAGGTGCACCCGCCGCCCGCTGCGCGGATCCACCTGTTGGGCGAGGCGTGAGCGCCACACCCGCGCCGCGGCCCCCCACGCGGCGTCCTCGAGGCCCTCGGCACGCGCCCGCTCGCGGCCGAAACGCGCCAGCAAAGGATGCAGCGCGAGGCGCTCGCCGTCGTGCCGCAGCACCGCGCGATCGAGCAGGTTTCGCAGGCCGCGCCAGCCGCTCCCACCCACCTCGGCCGCCGCCGCGCGATCGAGGCTCCCGGGCATGACGGCCAGCCGCGCCCACGCACTGCGATCGGCGGACGCGAGCGCGTCCCAGGCCTCCTGCACCACCGCCCGCACGTCGCGCCGGCGCGGCGTCCGATCGACGTCCTCGCTGTGCAGCGGCGCCCACGACGCCCGCACCTGCGCCTCCAGACCCTCGACGCCGAGGACGTCTACCCACGACGCCGCGATCTCGATGGCCAGCGGATGGCCGCCCAACGCCCCGACGACCCGCTCGACGGCCGTCAGGTCGAGCCGGCGCACGGCACCGAGCGGCAGGCGCGCCGCCGCCGTCCGCAAGAACAGTTGGGCCGCAGGGCTCACGGCGGAGGCGGCCGACGCGCTCTCCACACGTCGCCCAGGGTCGCGCGTGGCCAGCGGATCGACCTCGACGACGACCTCGAGCGAGTGCTGGAGCCGCACGCGCGACGTCACCAGGAGCCGGAGACCCGTGGTCCCCCGCAGGAGCTCGTCGACCGTCGACACCTGGTCGAGGTGCATCTCGAAGCCGTCCAGGACCACCAGCGAGCGCCGGCCATCGAGGACGCGCGCGACGTGTCGTCCGACCGGGGACCCGGGCGTCAGCTCCACACCGAAGGCCTGAGCGATCGCCAAGCCCACGGCGTCCGGACTCTGCGCCCCCTCGAGCGGCACGATGCGCGCACCGTCGGCAAAGGCGGAAGCCAGCTCCGCGACGAGCGCGGCGGCCAGCGCCGTCTTGCCGATCCCGCCGGGCCCCAGCAGCGTGACGAGCCGCGTCTCGCGCTCACCCAGGCGCTCCGCCAGGTCGGCGATCGCGCCCTCCCGCCCGATGACCCCGCGCCGCTCGCCCATCAGCCGCGGGTCTTCGACCGGTGGCACCGGGCGCGCGGGGCGCCCGCCGACGCTGGCGCCGTACGTCGTCGTGAGGCGCTCCCAGAGTTCCTGCGTCTCCTCCTCCGGCGCCAGACCCGTCTCACGCTCGAGCAACGCGACCAGCGCCTCGTAGTGCCGCACGGCGCCGCGACGGTCGCCCGTCGCCGCCGCGGCCCGCATCGCCTCGCGCACGGCCTGCTCGTCGAGCGGATCGGCACGCACGAGCAGGTCGGCGTAGTGTTCCGCGTCGCCGTGCCTGCCGTCGGCGGCCGCGGCCGTCAGCAACGCGCGGCAGGCCCGCCGCCAGTCCTCGGCCACCGCAGCGCGCTCGCTGGCGAGCCACGCGCCGTACTCGTCCGCGTCGTCGATCTCGAACCCGTGCAACAGCGGCCCCGCATGCAGGGTGACGGCGTCGGCCCAACGCGACTCGCCGATCGCCCTGCGGAAGGCCGGCGCGTCACTGGCGCACGCCAACCAGAGCCCGGAACGATCCCGTCCGATCAGCGCACCGAACGGCTCGCGATCCAGCCGCATGAGGACCTGCCGCAACCCGGCGTGCGCGTTCCGTGGCTCGGCATCGGGCCACAGCAGGGCCGCCACCTCCGCGCGCCGCACCAGACCGCCCCGCACGGCGAGGTACGCCAGCGCGGCATGCGGCCGCGTCGGCGCCAGCGGCAGCCACGCGCCTTCGGCGTACGCCTTGGGCGCACCGAGGACTCGGACGCCCGCCTCCATGCTCGACCCCAGCGTACGCGATGGGCACTGCTTGCGTCGTCCCAACGAAACGGTGACCGCTGGCGGGGCACGATGCGCCGCCTGGGCCTGACAGGGAGGGCCTCACGGCGCCTCGCGCCCGCCGGCGCAAGGAGCCGGCGGGCGCGACGGGGAACGAATCGGCAAGGCGTTGGGCGAATCGGCGCCGGCCGAAGTGAGGGATCAGGGCGTCAGCTTGTGTGCCCCGACCGCCGGCGTGGGGTCCGCGACGTGCGTACCGCCCGGGGCCTGCGCCGCGTCGGCCGGCTCGCACACGATCGCGTCCGCGTCGGCCAGGGCGAGCAGCGGGCCCTCGGCCGTCCAGTGGAGGATCTGGTCGCCGCTGGCGACCGTGACGGCGCAGTCGGACCCGGCCGCGCAGGCCTCGAGGGCGTACATCAGGTCGGTCCAGCCCGTCGCCTGGGTCGCCACGGTGCCGCCGCCACCGTTCCCCGCGTCGAAGTAGGCGCCCGCGTAGTCGGCGGCCACCGTCACGGTGGCGATGGCGAGGACCAGCACGAGCAACGACGTACCGAGGGTCGAACGAAGCGTGTGACGTGTCATGTCGCAACCTCCGCCGTGAGGCTAGGAACGGGGCGTGAGGTCAGCGTGAGGTGCCGGGACGAATGGCCCTGGCGCGCCGCGCGCTAGGCCTCGTTCGGGCGATCTCACGATGCGTCGCGCCCGCCGGCGACGGGGCCGGCGGGCGCGACGACGATCGAGGCGGGCGGCCACGGCTGCTGCCGTGGCCGCATGGGGCGATCAGGGCATCAGCTTGTGGGCGGGCACCCCGGGGGCCACGTACAAGGCGCCCCCACCGCCGCCGCCAGTGGCCCGTGCCGGCTCGTCCGCCTCATCCACGATCGCCTCCGTGTCGCTCAGGGCGAGGAGCGGGCCATAGGCCGTCCAGTAGAACGTCTGGTCGCCGCGGGCGACCGTGATGGTGCAGTCGTGCCCGGCCGCGCAGGCCTCCAGGACGCCCATCAGATCGGACCAACCGGGTGCCTGCACCACCGCGGCACCGCCTCCGTTGCCCTGGTCGAAGTAGGGGCCCGGGTAGTCGGCTGCCACGATCATGTTGGCGAGGGCGAGGATCGCCACGAAGAACGACGTGCCGAGTGTCGAGCGAAGCGGGTGACGTGTCATGTCGCAACCTCCACCGCGAGGGTAGAGAACGGCAAGTGAAGTCAGCGTGAAACCGGCGTGAAACGGCGGGACGAGTGGCCCTGGCGCGCTCCCCGCTAGGCCGAACCGGATCGCCCCCCACCCAAGAACCCCTCGATGCGCTCCAGGAGTCGCGGCGTCGGGCGGATCCGCCACGCTCGGCGCGCGTGGGGCGCCCATGGACTCGGCGATCGCGGCGGCCACCGGCTCCGCCGCGTCGCGCGCCCCGAGCGCGCCCGCGCACCCGCGCAGCCTCTGGTGCAGGGCCACAGTGGCAGGATCGGGCGCCATCCCCAGCTCGTCGGCCAGCCGCTTCGCGAGCGCCGTGAACCGAACGGTCGCGCCGCGCAGATCGCCCATGCCAGCGGCCACCCGCATGGCATCGCACGTCGCCTGCTCGTCGAGCGGGTCGGCCCGCACCAGCAGGTCCGCCAGGTGCAGGGCCTCGTCGTGGAGCCCGGCGTTCGCGGCCTCGCGGAGAACGGCCCGGCAGGCGCGCCGCCAATCGGCGGCCAGCGCCGACCGTTCGGACGCCAACCACGCGCCGAACTCGTCCGCGTCGTCGATCTCGAACCCCTCCAAAAGGGGCCCTCGGTGGCACCTCAGGGCGTCCGCCCAGCGACGCTCGGCAACGGCGGACCGGAACGCGGCGAGGTCGCTCCCGACGGTCAATCAGACCGCGCCGCGGTCCCGCCCGAGCAGCCCACCGATCGGTTCACGCCACAGGCTTCGGAGCACCTGCCGGACGTCGGCGAAGGCGTGCTCCGCGTCCGCATCGGGCCACAGCAGCGCCGCCAGTTCCGCGCGGCGCACGGGCGCACCTCGGTACGCGAGGTAGGCGAACAGCGCGTGGGCCTTCGTCGGCCTCAGTGGCACCCAGGCGTCGTCGACGCGCACCGCAGGCGGCCCGAGCAGACGCACGCCCGCGTCCATGGTCGCCCCCACGGTACGCCATCCACCGTACGGGGTTGGCGCGCTCCACCCGGCCCCTGGACGTCATCGCGCGCGGTGAAACCACCGCGCGCGACGGAGGTGGTGCCAGCCACGGGGGCCGGCAGTCAAGGGATGAAGTACGGCTCGCCGCAGCACGGGATGCGGATCACGATCTGCGCGTACGGTTCCTCGACCGCGGGCAGCGCACGATCGCCGCGAACCCATCCGCCCCCGGACCCCGCGCAGATGATGCACGGGCCAGCCCATGCGCTGGTCGCCATGAGCATCACGAGGAGCACGAACCACCCGGTCATGCGTCGCATCTTGCGTGTCATCGTCCTCACCTCCACCGCGAGGTTAGGGATGGGACCGTAAAACCAGCGTGAACCCACCGTGAAAGGGGCGCGCGCTGGCGGCGATCGGCGTCACCGCGCCAGCCACGCCTCCACCTCGTCCAGCAGGTCCGACGCGGAAGTCGCGGTGGACGCCGCGGGGGTCGCGGTGGACGCCACGCCTCGCGGTAGCACCGGCGCGGGCGCGTCGACCCCCAACTCGGTACACACCGCCTCGACGTCGGCCCTCACCTCGAACTCCAGCGCTGGGTGCCGCAGAGAGACGTCGGCCATGCGTGCGGCGAAGGCGGTCTGCCCGCGGGCGAGCGCGACGACCGCGGCGGTCGCGGCGATGCGCGCGACCACGCGGGGGACGTCCCACGGTCTGGCCAGCGCGATCGCGTCCCGCAGATGATCGAGTCCGAGTTCGGGTTCGCCGAGCCGCGCGCGGGCCCTGGCGACGGCCAGGTGCGCGAGCATGCGGATGATGGTCCGCCCGCCCGTGGTCTCTTGCTTCCGTAGCAGCAGGTCGGCGGCCTCGAGCACCTCGGCCGGCGATCCGAAGCGCCCGCGATCCGCCAAGCGCGAAACGAGCTCCTGGTAGGCCGCCCCGTCCGCGTCCGCCGCGGCACGCGCGAACGCTGCGAGCTTGCGGGTCGCGTCCTCGCGGTCGCCCGCCGCCCGCGCCAGCGCCGCCTCGACCGCGACCACCATCGGGGTCAACGCCGAGTGATCGGGATCGCCACTGCGGGCCAGCAGCGCACGCGCCTGGTCGAGCCGAGCGCGGGCGGCGGCTAGGCGGCCGAGGTACACGTCGTGTCGCGCGAGACCCACGAGCACGACGGCGAGGCCGTCGAGGTCGCCGAGCCGCTCGTACCGCTGCCACGCCTCCTCAAGGACGCCCACCGCGTGATCCAGCTGACCCGCAAAGATGGACAGGTGGCCCTGCTGCCCCAACATGTGCGCGTACCCGACCTCGTCGCCGGCCCGCTCGAACGCCGCCCGCGCGTCGCGGACGTGGGCCTCCCGCTCCGAGCTGAAGTTGCCGCGCGCCAGCCGGGCGTGCGCCAGGCCCCTGGCCAGGTCGTCACCCCGCGCGTCCGCCAGCGTCAGTGCCCGGACCGCGTTCGCCTTCTGAACCCAGGGCGTGGGACCCTCCTGGGGCCACAGGCGCGCGAGCGCGGTGTCCCGGGCCCGGCTGCTGGGCGCGGCGATGAGGCGGTCGACCGCATCCTGCCGGAGCTCGGCGGCCTGCCGCCAACGCAGGCGCTGGTCGAGGGCCCGCATCAGGCCCACGGACATGTCGGCCACCGTCGACCAGTCCTGTTCCGCGCACGCCCGGCGCCACACGCCGACCGCCTGATCGAGGTCGTCCGGATGGAGGAACACGCGACGCCCCGTGTGCGGGTTCACCTGCTGCGCGATGCGGGCCCGCCACACCGTGCGGGCGGCCCGCCAGGCCTCGTCGGCCTCGCCGGCCGCCTCGACGCGCTCGCGGCCGAAGCGCGCGAGCAGCGCGTGCAGCTCGAGGCGCGCCCCGCGGTGCCGCAGGACAGCCCGATCGAGCAACCGGCGCAGGACCTGCCAACCGCCGCCGCCGACCTCGGCGGCGACGGCCGCGTCGATGCTTCCCGGCATGGCGGCCAAGCGCATCCAGGCGGTGCGGGCATCGGGGGCGAACTGCTGCCAGGTCTCCTCGACCACCGCGCGCACGTCGCGTCGGCGCGGCGAACGATCGACGTCGTCGTTGCTCAGTGCTGCCCACGAGATGTGCAGATGCTCCTCGAGGAGGTCCAGGCCGAGCACGTCGATCCACGACGCCGCCAACTCGATCGCCAGCGGATGCCCACCCAACGCCTCGACGATCCGCTCGACCCGCTCGAGGTCGAACCCGCGGACGGCGGCGAGGGGGAGCCGCCCGGCGGCGGCGCGCAGGAAGAGTTGCGCCGCCGGGCTCACCGCCGGTGGGCCGTCCGCGGACCCCGCCGAGCGGTCTGCGCGCGTCGCGAGGGGATCGACCTCGAACACCACCTCCGCCGAGTGCCGCAACCGAACCCGGGACGTGACCACGAGGTGGAGGCCACGCGTGCCACGCAACAACGCGTCCACGCACGGCAGCTGCTCGACGAACGCCTCGAAACCGTCGAGCACCACCAGCATGCGGCGTGCCTGCAGGGCGTGGACGAGCTGCCGCCCGACCGGCGCGCGCGGACCGACGCGGACGTCGGTCGCATGGGCCACGGCGACCGCGACCGCGTCCGGGCCCTCGGCGCCCTCGAGAGGCACCAGGACGGCCCCGTCCGCGAAGGCCGGCTGCAGCTCCGCGACGAGCGCCGACGCGAGCGCGGTCTTGCCGATACCACCCGGCCCCAGCAGCGTGATCAACCTCGCCTCGCGCTGCCGTAGGCGCTCGGCCAGGTCCGACAACGCCCGCTCGCGCCCGATGAGCCCACGCCGCTCGCCAACGACGCGCGGGCGCCCCGACGCCGGCCGGACCGACCGCGCCACCTCCGCCCCGGGCGGGGATCGCACGACGAGGCGGTCGAACAGCGCCCGCGTCTCCGACTCGGGTTCGACGCCGCACTCGCGCCGCAGCAGCGACGCCAGCTCCTGGTAGCGCCGCGTGACGCCTTGAGGATCGCCGTCCGCCGCCGCGGCCTGCATCGCCTCTCGCACCGCCTGCTCGTCCAGCGGGTCCGCCCGGACGACCAGGTCGGCGTAGCGCAGGGCGTCGCCGCGGCACCCCTCGCGGCTCGCCTCCGCCAGCAGCGCCCGGCACGCCCGCCGCCAGTCCTCGGCGACGGCGGCGCGTTCGCCGCCGAGCCACGCCGAGAACTCGTCCGCGTCGTCGAGCTCGAAGCCCTGCAGCAGCGGGCCCGCGTGCACCTCGACGGCGTCGCTCCAGCGCCGCTCGGCCACCGCCCGGCGGAAGCCGACGACGTCGCAGTCGCAGGCCAGCCACAGACCGATGCGATCGCGACCCAACAGGCCGGCGAAGGCGCCGCGACCCAGCCGCTGCAGTGCCTGCCGCAGGCTGGCGTACGCGTGTTCGTCGTCCAGGCCGGGCCACAGGAGATCGGCCAGCTCGGCGCGGCGCACGAAGCCGCCACTCGCCGCGACGTACACCAGCGCGGCGTGCGGCCTCGTCGGCCCCAGCGGCAGCCAGGCGCCCCCGGAGCGCGCCTCTGGGGTACCCAGCAGACGAACGCCCACGTCCATGATCTCCTCAATCTACGCGCTGGAAGCTGATTGGATGGCGAAACCGATGAAGCCGCCGGACCGCACCCACCATGAACCGCGCGCCACGCAACGCACCGGCGCCGACCCGGTCAGCTGGATCGGTCGAGCCACGCCTCCACTTCGTCCAGCAGCTCGGCCGCCGAAGCGTCGTCGCCCTCGGTCGACGGACCGGCCTCGGCGCCCAGCGTCGCCATCACGGCCTCGACGTCCGGCCTCGCCTCGAACTCCAGCGCCGGATACCGCAGGGCGAGGCCGGCCAGGCGGCCGGCGAACGCTGCCTGCCCGCGGGCGAGCGCGACGACCGCGGCGGCCGCGGTGATGCGCGCGACCGCGCGGGGGACGCCCCACGGGCGGGCCAAGCGCACCGCGTCGCGCAGATGATCGACCCCGAGCTCTGGTTGCCCGAGCCGCGCGTGGGCCATGGCGGTCAGGACGTTCGCGTACATGCGGACGATGGCCTCCCTGTCGGTGGTCGCTGGATCGCGAAGCAAGCGATGCGCGGCCTCGAGCGCCTCGCTCGGCGACCCGAAGCGCGCTTGGTGCGCAGCAAGCACGAGGCGGTCTGGGTCAGCCTGCCCGGTGATCTCCGACAAGATGCGCTCATACGCATCGAGCGCGCGGGCCGACGCCTCGCGGTCGCCGGCCGCCCGCGCCAGCGTCCCCTCGGCCGTGAGCACCGCCGGGATCGGCGCCAGGTGATTGGGATCGCCCCCGCGCGCCAGCAGCGCCCGCGCGCGGTCGATGCGGCGGCGCGCCGCGACGAAGTCGCCGACGTGAGCATCGCGTTTCGCCAGGACGAGTAGTAGGTCGGCCAGGCCGTCGACGTCCCCGAGCCGCTCGAGCCGCGGCCGCGCCTCCTCCAGGAGCTCCACCCCGCGATCCCACTGCCCCGTGAAGACGGACAGCTCGCCCTGATCCGCCAGCATGCGGGCGTAACCGACGTCGTCCCCAACCCGCTCGAACGCCTCGCGCGCCGCCCGCACGTGCGCCTCCCGTTCGGCGGTGAACGCAGCACCAGCGAGTGCGCCGTGCGCCACGGCTCTGGCCAGGTCGTCCCCCCGCGCGTCCGCCAACACCAGCGCCCGCGCCGCGTTCGCCGACGCCTCCAGGTTGATCAAGCCCACCAGCGGCCACAGGCGGGCAAGCGCCACGTCCCGGGCCCGACCACCGGCCGCGGCGACGAGGCGATCGACCGCTTCCCGCCAGAGCTCGACGAACTGCCGCCAGCGCATGTGGCGACCGAGGACCCGCATGAGGCCCACCGCCATCTCGCCCACCGTGGACCAGTCCTGCGCATCGCAGGCCCGCCGCCACACGCCGACCGCCTGATCGAGGTCGTCCGCATGCACCACGACGCAACGACCCGTACGCGGGTCCACCTGCCGCGCGATGCGGGCGCGCCACACCGCACGCGCGGCCCCCCAAGCCCCGTCGACCACGCCCAGTGCTTCGGCCCGCTCGCGGCCGTAACGCGCGAGCAGCGCGTGCAGCTCGAGCCGCGACCCCCGGTGCCGCACGACCGCCCGGTCGACGAGGCGCCGCAGGCCCCGCCACCCGCTCCCGCCCACCTCCGCCGCGACCGTCGGGTCGAGGCTGCCGGGCATC
>JAABTL010000034.1 GCA_011389865.1 Trueperaceae bacterium | reverse complement strand
GGGGCGCGTCGGGCCCCGCCGCGCCGAGCCGCGCGCCAGGCCGGCTGCCAGGAGGGACAGCCGTCGAAGTCGTAGAGGTCGATGTGGGTCGCTCAGGGCCTTCCCGCTCGCCGGAGGGTCGAGCGACCAGCTCGGCGACCTCCAAGGTGCCTCTCGTGTGGGCGAGGAAACGGGTCTCGGGAACTCGGGCGGTCGGACCGCCGGCGACCACGCGGTCATCAGCGAGCGGCGCGCCACGGCGACGGGCGGTAGCTCACGCCCGATCCCGCGCGACCCGCACGTAGCGCCGGAACACGTAGCCCGCACGCGCGGACTCCTCGGCCAGCGCCCACGACCGCTCGTCCCACGCCGGGAACCAGGCGTCGCCCTTGAAGCGGCCGGGCACGATCGAGAGGTGCAATTCGTCGGCGTAAGGCAGCGCCTGGGCGTAGATGCTGGCGCCCCCGGCCACCCACACCGGGCGCCCGCTGGCCGCGGCGTCGGCGAGCGCCGTCTCGACGTCGCCGGCGCGCTGGCTGCCGGCGGGGGCGTGCTCGCTGCGGGTCACGACGATCATCAGGACGTCGTCCAGGTCGCCCGCGAAGATCTCGTGGCTGCGGCGCCCCATGACCACCGCCCCGCCCCGCACGCTCGCCACGAAGTGCTCGTATTCCGCCGGGACGTCCCAGGGGAGGCCGTCGTCGCGACCGATCACGCGGTCGGCGCTCATCGCGGCGATCATGCGCACGCGGGCCACGTCACGCCCCCTGCGGCGCGTGCAGCGCGGCGGGCGCCTGGGGCACGTGGTGGGGTGCCACGCGGGCATGACGCAGGCGGTCGGGGTCGAGTGCGGCCATCGGGTGCCGGGCGCGGGCGGACGGGGTGGGGGTCATGGGGCTCCTCTCGGGTTGCGGCGGCGACCGCCGCGGGTCAAACGAGGGCGGGATCGACGTGCACCTCGACGAGCGCCGGGCCCGGGTGCGCCAGCGCCGTCGCGAAGGCCTCGTCGAGGTCCTCGCGGTGGTCGGCCCGGACCCCGTGCGCGCCGCACGAACGTGCGAACGCGGCGAAGTCCGGGTTGACCAGGTCGGTCTGCCACACCGGCCAGCCGCCGCCGCGCTGCTCCTTGCTGATCTTGCCCAGCTGGCCGTCGACGAGCACCACGTGGGTGACGTCCATGCCGTGGCGCACGAGGGTGGTGAGCTCGGCGAGGTACTGCCCCAGGCCGCCGTCGCCGGACACCGACACGACCTTGCGCCCGAACCACGGTCCCGGCTCCTGCGTGGCCGCCCAGGCGCCGAGCGCCGCCGGCAGCGCGAAGCCGATCGACCCCAGGTAGCCCGACAGCAGGACGGCCTGGCCGCGCGTCTCGAAGGTGCGCCCGAAGGCGTAGGTGTTGTTGCCGACGTCGACGGTCATGACCGCGTCGCGGGGCACGTGGCGCTCGAGGGCGCGTGGTGTCGCTGGGCCGCAGGGCGGCGGGGTCGACCGACGCCGGCGGGAAGTAGTGGTTGCCCTCGACCACGACCGTGGCGTCGGAATCGGCGATGACGTGCCCGTTCCAGATGACCGTCATGGGTTCCTGCCTCTCCTCGGCCCGACGCGCCGGCGACGGCCGGCGGGCTCGATGGGTCCTTCGTACCGCGCGGGTGCGGTGCGTCGCGGTCGTCACTTTGACGTGGCGGACGACGCGCCGTCGCCACCGGCGTGGGCCCGCACGCCACCGGCGTGGGCCCGCGCGCCACCGGCGTGGGCCCGCACGCCACCGGCGTGGGCCCGCGCGCCAGCGGCGGGCGCCCGCGCGTCCGCCGCCAGCTCCGTCAGGCGCGTCCACGCGCGCAGCGTCTCCGCCACCGCATCGCCGTACACGCGGTGGTGCGCCAGCGCGAACGGCCCCAGCAGCCAGGCCCACACGGTGCCCTGATGGTAGGCGCCATCGCGGGCGAGCACGTCGCCGCCGTAGCGCGGGCGGTAGTCGGGGTGGTCGGGCGCGAGGCTGCGCAGGCCGTGCGAGGTGAGCAGCACGCGGTCAGGTGCTTGACGGGCCGACCCGTCGTTTCAGCGCAGCCGCACGACGTCGTCCTCGTCGAACCACTCAGCCACGGCGGCGACGTCGAGCATGCCGCCGTAGGCCTCCGCCGGGATGCCGATGTCGGCGAGGTAGAGCTCGCCGACGTGGGCCGCCGACGCGGGCACGGCCAGGCCCGTCTTGGGCGCGGCGAGGGTCACGGTCGCGCCGGCACGCACGGTCGCCGCGGCGGGGTGGCCCGTGGTGGCGTCCAGGCCCGACGGGAGGTCGAGGGCCAGCACGGCCGCCGCGGCGTCCGCCGCCCAGGCGATGGCGTCGCGCGCCACGCCGCGCGGTTCGCCGCGGCCGCCGTAGCCCAGCAGGCCGTCGAGCACGAGGTCGAACTCGCTGGCCACCGGCGCATCGCGGAGGCCCGCGTCGCCGAGCGTCGTGAGCCTCACGCCGAAGGCCCGCAGCGTCCGCGCCTGCTGCGCGGTCACGGGCGGCATCGCGGCCTCGTCGGCCGTCGCCAGCACGTGCACGCGGGCGCCCCAGCCGGCGAGCCGGCGGGCGGCGACCATGGCGCCGCCGCCGTTGCCGCCGCGGCCGGCGAGCACGGCCACGCGCGCCGCGCCCGCGTGACCCTCGAAGAAGTGCTCGCGCGCCACGCGCGCCAGGGCCCGGCCCGCGTTCTCCATCATCTGCACGAGGGACATCTGGTAGACGTGGATCGCGCGCCGGTCGACCTCGGCCATCTGCTCGGCCGTGACCGCCGCGTGGATGCCCAACCCGGCCTCGCGTATCACGCGTCCTCGGCGACCGTGGCCAGGCCCTCGAGCCGCAGGCGGTAGCGGCCGCGGGTGCCCTGCAGCAGGCCCATCTCGCGGAACTCGGTCAGCGTCATCGTCACCGACACCCGCGTCGCGGACACGATCGAGGCGATCTCGTCGTGCCGCAAGCGGGTGCTGAGGCGGTGCCAGCCGTCGCCGTCGGGCGCGCCGTAGCGCCGCGCCTGCTCGAGGAGCAGCTTCGCGACCCGCATCCGGATCGGGTCGTACGCCTGCGCGAGCTGATCGCGGCAGTGGAACAGGTTCGTCGCGAGCACCCCCGCGAACGTCACCGCGAAGCTCGGGCTGCGTTCGGCGAGCTGCGCGAACTGGGCGCGACTCATCGGGCAGGTGGCGACCTCCTCGAGCGCGATCGCGTCGACGCGGTACCTGTCCTGATCGCGCACGAACGCCTCGCCGATCAAGTCATCGGGTCCGCACACGGAGAGGATGCGCTCCTGCCCGCGCGGTGTGCCGACGACCAGCTTGACCTGCCCCTTCGTGATCACGTGCAGGTGCTCGGCCGGGTCGCCGATGCGGAACACCGCGCTCCCCGATGGGTAGCGGACCTCGGGGCAGACGGTCATGAACAGGCTCATGTCCGCCGGCTTGACCTGCTGCGTGAGACCCGACTGCGGGACGTGCCACGGGTGTGCGACCATGCTCCACGGCTCCTCTGCTGGCTGCCGCACCGGTAGCGCGCGCATGCGTGCCCACGCGGCCGGCGCGATGGTGGCGACGCTACCGCCGCCACCGACCCGGGATCGGTCGGCCGTTTGACCGGCCCCGGCGTCAATCCGGGGCGGCGGGGACGTAACGCGACGCCCAGGCCGCGATCAGCCGTCCGGCGTAGGCGGCGTCGTGCGGGTCGCTCAGGAGGTGGTCGGCGTCGTCGAGGGCGATGAAGCTCTTGGGGTGGCGCGCCGCCTCGAACAGCTCGCGGGCCTGGTCGATGCCCACCGTGCGGTCGGACGGCGCGTGCAGCAGCAGGAGCGGCCGCCGCAGTTCGGCCAGGGTCCCTGGGAGGCGCGACGCCCGCAGGTCGTCGATCAGCTCGCCACGGATCGTGAAGGGGCGGCCCCCGATGTCGACGACGGCACTGCCGTCGCGCTCGACCGCCTCCAGGCCGCCCTCGAGCAGGTGCGCCACGTGGCCCGGCGCGGCCGGCGCGCCGATCGTCGCGACCGCCACCGCCTCGGGCCAACGCAGGGCGGCGGCCAGGACCGCGGCACCGCCGAGGGAGTGGCCGACGAAGAGCTGCGGGCCGGGCACCTCGTCGCCCAGGCAGCGCGCCCCGGCGAGCAGGTCGGCGACGTTCGTCGAGAAGGTGGTCTCCTCGAACGCGCCTTCGCTGGCGCCGAGCCCGGTGAAGTCGAGACGCAGGACCGCGAAGCCGGCCTCCGTGAGGGCGACGGCGACGCGACGGAGCGCGCGCAGGTCCTTGGAGCAGGTGAAGCAATGCGCCAGCAGCGCGCTGGCGCGTGGCTCGCCGACGGCGGGTAGGTCGAGACGGGCGGCCAGGCTCTCGCCGCGGCCGTTGTCGATCGTGATGGTCCTCGACTTCGGCGCGGGCGCACCGTCTGCCTGCGAGTTGCGGTTCGTCGTCATGCCGCAGGCTACCGGGGCGCGGCACGCATCACGTCAACCGCTGTACCGACGCCGCGACCTACCCCGCCTAGCGTGGGCGCATGACCACCCTCGTGAACCCCCTCCCCGCACGCCACCACTGGCTCGTGGTCGCCCTCCTCGTGGCCGCCACCGTCCTTCTCTCGACCCCCGCGCTGGCCGTCTCGGAGGCGGCGCTGCGCGGGCTGCGCGTCAACGCAGAGCCGGCCGTCATCGACATCGACGAGATCCTCTCCGGCGGGCCGCCGCCCCAGGGCATCCCCGCCCTCGGCTTCCGCGGGCTCACCGGCGTGGCGAACGCCTCACCGGAGCCGCGCTTCGTCACCCAGGAACAGGCCGCCGGCTGGCTCGGCGATCTCGAGCCGGTCATCCTCATGCGCCTCGGCGGCGAGGCGCGCCTCTACCCGCTCCAGATCCTCACCTGGCACGAGATCGCCAACGACACCCTGGGGGGCGTGCCCGTCGCGGTCACCTTCTGCCCGCTGTGCAACAGCGCCCTGGCCTTCGACCGGCGGGTGCCCGTGACCGAGGCGCAGCTGGCCGCGCTGCGCGCCGCGGGTGACACGACGCTGCGCGAGGCCGCGACACCGGCCGACGTGGCGGCGGCGTACGCGCAGCAGACGGGTGCGACGGCCCCCGAGCACGTCTTGGACGTCACCTTCGGCGTCTCCGGCCTCCTCTACAACTCGAACCTGCTGATGTTCGACGACGCCACCCTCACGCTCTGGTCGCAGCTGACCGGCGAGGGCGGCGTCGGCGAGCTCGCCGGCGAGCACCTGGTGCGCTACCCGGCGCAGATCGTCGGCTTCGCCGAGGCCCGAGCGGCGGAGCCAGAGGCCCTGGTGCTCGGCCGCGAGACCGGCTTCACCCGCAGCTACGGCCGCAACCCGTACGTCGGCTACGACGAGATCGGCTCGCCCGCGTTCCTGTTCCGTGGCCCGAGCGACGAGCGCCTGGCGGCGAAGGAGCGCGTCATCACGATCGATGGCGCCTCGCCCGTCGCCTACCCCTTCGACCACCTCGCCGAGGCGCGGGTGGTGCACGACGAGGTCGACGGCGAGTCGCTGCTGCTGCTGTGGGCGCCGGGCACGGCGACGGCGCTGGGCGGCCAGTCGATCGCCACCGCGGACGACATTGGCGCGGTCGGGGTGTTCCGGCCGGAGACCGATGGGCAACCGCTGACCTTCGAGCTGCGCGACGGCGAGGTCGTCGACACCGAGACCGGCAGCGTGTGGGACGTCACCGGACGCGCGGCCTCGGGCCCGCTGGCCGGCACCGTGCTGGAGGCGGTGAACCACGACAACACGCTGTGGTTCGCGTGGGCGGCCTTCCGGCCGGAGACCGAGGTGCGCACGCCGGGACCGGGAGCGAACTGAGATGCTCGATCGGGTGCGGATCGCGCGGCGAGGCGCCGTGGCCGTGGCGCTCGCCGCCGTCCTGGCCGCCGTCCTGACGCTGCCCGGCACCGCCGCCGCCCAGGGCGTGGGCGCCCCCCTCGTCGACTTCAGCCTGCGCGACCAGCACGGCGAGCTGGTCACCCGCGAAGACCTGCTCGGGCGCCGCTGGCTGCTCAACGTCTGGGCGAGCTGGTGCCCCCCGTGCCGCGCGGAGCTGCCGCTGCTGGAGCGTGCGGCCACCGAGCTCGCGGACGACGACGTCGGCCTGCTGCTGCTCAACGCCGGCGAGCGCGCCGCCGTCGCGCGCGGCTTCCTGGAGTCCGAGGGGCTCGACCTGCGCACGCTGGTCGACCCGGACGCCCGCGAACGCGGCCTCGAGAGCACCGAGGACGTCCTGCGCCGACTGCGCGCGCGCGGCCTGCCCACGACCTTCTTCGTCGACGCAGACGGCGTGGTGGCGCAGGCGTTCGTCGGCGAGTTGACCCCGTCGGCGCTGGCCGAGCTCCTCGAGACCGCGTTCGCCGTGCGCTGGTCGCCGTGAGCGCGGCCGTCGCGCCGGCCGCCGGGCCAGGACCCCGCCGCGCCGCTCTCGCGCGCCTCGCGCACGGCACCGCCTTCATGTTCGGCCTGTCGCTGGTGTTCGTCGCGCTGGGGTTCGGCGCCGGCTGGATCGGTGAGCTCTTCTTCGTCTACGACCGCGCCCTGAGCCTGATCGCCGGTGGGCTGCTGGTGGCACTCGGGCTCGTGCTGATCGGCGTGGTGCGCGTCCCGTTCCTGCAGCGCGAGGCGCGCGTGCGGCTCTCGCGTCACCCCGGCGGACTGGCGGGCTCGACGCTGGTCGGCCTCGCGTTCGGCGTCGGCTGGACGCCCTGCGTCGGCCCGGTGCTCGCCGGCATCCTGGCGCTCGCGGGCAGCGGCGGCGACGCCGTCCGCGGCGCTTTGCTGCTCGGCGCCTACGCGATCGGCTTCGCCCTCCCCTTCCTGGTGATCGCCGCCGTCGCCCCCACGGCCATGCTGGCGCGGCGGGTCGGCCACCGCGGCGAGCGCCTCGCCGGCTGGATGCTCCTGGCGGTCGGCGTGCTGCTGCTCTCGGGCCAGCTCGCCCGCATCGCGCCCTTCCTGGCGTCGCTCGGCAGCGTCGAGGGCGTGCTCGCGGGCGTCGCGCCCGGCCTGGCGGTCTCGGCGGCGGCCGGCACGCTGTCGTTCCTGTCGCCCTGCGTGCTCCCGCTGGTGCCCGTCTACCTGGCGTTCCTCACCGGCGTGACGGGTGGCGACGGCCCCGCGGGCGCGCGCCCAGCGGGCGCCTGAACCTCGGAAGGTAGGCTGCGCCATGCCCTGGATCGACGTCATCCACCCCGAAGCCGCCGGTGGCGAGCTGGCCGACCTCTACCGCGCCATCGCCGGTGCCCGCGGCGGCGTCGCGGACGTGCACCAGGTGCAGTCGCTCAATCCCCGCGCGATGGCGACGCACCTCGAGCTGTACAAGGCGATCGTGTTCCAGCGCTCGTCGCTGTCGCGGCGCGACCGCGAGCGGATCGGCGTGGTCGTCTCGGCGGCCAACGGGTGCCGCTACTGCGTCGCCCATCACGGCCAGGCGCTGCGCAACCTGCGCGAGGACCCGGCGGTCGCGGACGCGCTCGAGGGGGGCGCCATCACGGCACCGGGCCTGAGCGACGGCGAGCGCGCCCTGCTCGCCTGGGCGCGGCACGCCACCCTCGCGCCGGCGGACGCGGACGCCGCCGCGCTGGAGGCCCTGCGCGCCCACGGCTACGACGACCGCGCCCTGCTCGACGCCGCCCTCACCGTCGGCTACTTCAACTTCGTCAACCGTCTGGTGCTGCTGCTCGGCGTCGACCTCGAGGAGGGGTACGAGCGGACGTGCGCGCCCGACATGGCGGCGCCCGGCAGTGAGCGGCCGGAGGCGACACCGACGTAGGCTGGACACATGCCGCCGACCACGCCGCCCGCCGCGGCCTTCCGCATCGGCCGCCGCGCTGGGCCGACGCGCCTGCCGATCGTCGTCGAGCTGCCGCTGCCCGGCGGGCCGCTGGTGCTCGCGACCCGCGAACCCTGGCCGGTCGCCAAGGATCTCTTCTGCAGCGAGCTCGCCGCCTGGCCGGCCGATGCCGAAGAGCTCGAGCGCGTCCCGGTGGCCTCCTGCCGCCGCGTGGGAGCGTCGGTGCAGCTGGTCCTCGACCGCGGCCAGCGGCGTCGCTCCCTGTTCGTGTGGACCACCAAGCAGGGACGCCCGATCGTGTTCTGGCGCAGCGAGCGCTCCATGCGCGCCACCCGCCCGGGCGTGCGCGCACCTACCGCGCGGGGCCTCGACGGCCCGCTCGAGGTGGTCGTCGATCTGCGGGAACGCTACGCCTGGCGCTTCGCCGACCTGCCGGTGACGGTGGAACGCCGCCGCCTGCCGGTCGGCGACTACGCCGCCTTCGTCGACGGGCGGCTGGTGGCCGTGGTCGAGCGCAAGCGCCTGGAGGAGTTCGCCGGCGCCGCGGTGCAGGGCCGCCTGCAGCTGCAACTGGCGGAGCTGGCGACGATGCCGCGCGCGGCGGTGGTCATCGAGGGGCGGTTGTCGCAACTGCTCAAGGGCGACCTCAAGGCGCGTCCTGGTTGGCTGCTGAACCTGGTCGCCGCGCTGCAGGCCGCCTACCCGAACGTGCCGCTGCTGTTCGCGGAGTCGGGACCGCTGGCCGCAGGCCTCGCCTACCGCTGGCTGTCGGCGGCCTCGCGCCTGGCGCGCGCCGAGGCGGCGGGTCGACGCCCCGATGACGTGCTCCGGGAGGCCCTGGGCGCGAACGCCGACGCGCCGCCGCCGGCGGAAGCACCGGCGGACGCGCCGCTGTTCGCGGCCAGCGCGCCCGTCTCCGTCGCGCACACCGCCACCAGCGCCGACGTGCACGGCCGCCGGCGCGACGCGCTCGCACGGGCGACCGCCGGCGAGACGCTCACCGTCAAGGCGCACGCCGAGCGCCACGGCGTGGTCCCGACCACGGCCTCCAACGACCTCAACGGGCTCGTGCGCGAGGGCGAGCTGGTGGCCGAGGGGCGTGGGAGGTCACGGCGGTTCGTTCGGCGGGGTTGAGGCGTCGGCGGGTGCCGAGACCGCAGCTCGAACCTCGATGCGTCCCGCCGGCGTCTGCTCACACGTGGATGACCTGGAGCATCGGGACTCCACGGAAGTCACGATCCTGAGTGACCAGCGGCAGCCCGAGGGCGATTGCCGTCGCGGCGATCCAGGCGTCATTCGCCCGCATTCGCAGTCGTGCGTCCCGCAGTGCCACGCGCAGCACAGCCCAAGCTCCTGCCACCGCCGCATCCACGAGTGCTGGTTCGAGCCGCATGGCATGCGCGAGCGTCACCGATCGTCTCGCCCGCTGGGCATCATCGCCGGCGACCAACACGCCGGCACGGAGTTCGGCTACCGTCACGATCGAAACCCGCAGCGCGTCGGGGAAGCGTGCCCGAGCCAGGGGGCGCCCCGACTCGTTGGCGATGAACACGGACGTATCCGCGAGCCCAACTGTCACCGGATGTCTCGGTCGTCGAGCATCTCGGGCACGAGTTCATCGAGATCGCGGCGCAGCCCCGCATCCGCGGACCCCGTCGCAAGCCAGGAGAACAGCTCGTCCCGCGACACCCAACGCGGATTCTCAGGCACCTTGATGAGGCGAGCCACCGGCCTGCCTTCGACGGTGATCACGACCTCCTCGCCGGATTCCACACGCTCCAACACGCGCATGGTGTCGTGGCTGAGCTCGAGTGCGTCCATGCGGACCATCCTACGAGTGTATGGCCGAGGCCCGACCGGCAGGTTGGATTCTGCCTACCGACGCCTCGCTCGATGCCCACGTGCCCTCTCTCCGCATCATGCGGCGCTCGACCACGCGTGCGCCGAGACGGCGGATCTCCGTCGCTCACGCCCCGTACGGCACCCACACGCTCTTGACCTGCACCGCGCGGCGCAGGAACGCGTCGCCCTCGGCCTGCGCGGGATCGAACCAGTCGCGCCGACGCCCGCGGTTGACCCACGTCACCTTGAGGTTGCCGGCCGAGCGGCGCTCGACCTCGGCGGACCCCTCTGCGCTACCGACGTACCAGTGGCAGGCGACCTCGTCGTGGTCGGCCAGCGTCTTCGCGAGCGCGTCGCGGTCGCCGGTGACGACGTTGAGCGCGCCGGCGGGCACGTCGGACGCCTCGACCAGGTGCACCAGGTCGGTGACCGCGAGGGGCCAGCGTGGGGACGGCGTCGCCACCACCCGGTTGCCCTGTGAGAGCAGCGGCGCGACCAGCGAGGCGAACGCCAGCAGCGGCGCCTCGTCGGGGCAGCTGACCGCCGCCACGCCCCACGGCTCGTGCATGCCCAGCACGACACCGCGGACGGGCACGCCCTTGACCGCGCCGTCGAGCTTGTCGGCCCATGCGGCGTAGGTGAAGAGCCGGCGGACGCTGGCGTCGACCTCGCGCCGCGCGTCGGCCTCCGAAGCGTCGGTGAGGCCGCGCAGCCGGTCGACGAAGCGGCCGGCGTCGGCGTCGAGGTTCTCGGCGAGGAAGTAGAGCACCTGCGCCCGCGCGTGCCCGGACGCCTTCGTCCAGGCGGTCGCCTTGCGGGCGGCCTCGACGGCGTCGCGCACGTCCTTGCGGCTGCCCCAGCCGGCCTCGCCCAGGTGGCGACCGGAGGGCGAGCGCACGGGGTAGCTGGTGCCGCCGTCGGGCCGCACCTGCTTGCCGCCGACGTAGAGCTTGGGGGTGCGGTCGACACGCGGGAGCTCGCCAGGCGCGGCGCCTGGTGCGTCGGCCATCTCGGCGTCGGGCGCGTCTCCGGCCTCCGCGGGACCCGGCGGTGCCACGAGATCGGCCTCGCCGTAGACCGGCAACTCCCGCTCGCCACGCTCGACCAGGTACGCGTGCATACCCTCGCGGCCACCCTCGCGGCCGAAGCCCGACTCCTTGGTGCCGCCGAAGCCGGCGGCCGCATCGAAGAGGTTGCTGGCGTTGACCCACACGACACCGGCCTGCAGCTTGGGCGCGACGTCGAGCGCCAGCGCCACGCTCTCGGTCCACACGCTGGCGGCGAGGCCGTACGGCGTGTGGTTGGCGATCTCGACGGCCTCGTCGGGCGTGCGGAAGGTAAGGCTGACGAGCACGGGGCCGAAGATCTCCTCGCGCGCGATCGTCATCGCCGGCTCGACCCCGGTGAACAGCGTGGGCGGGTAGAACAGCCCGCCGTCCGGCACCGCCCGCGACGGCTGGTGGCAGGTGGCGCCCTCAGCGATGCCCTGCGCCACGTAGCGCTTCACGCGCTCGAGCTGGACGGGCGCGACCAGAGCGCCGACGTCGATCGCCTTGTCGAGCGGTGGGCCGACGCGCAGCGTCTCCATGCGGGCGCGCAGCTTGCGCACGAACGCCTCCGCGACCGGCTCGTGCAGCAGCAACCGCGAGCCGGCGCAGCAGACCTGGCCCTGGTTGAACCAGATGGCGTCGACGACCCCCTCGACGGCGGCGTCGAGGTCCGCGTCGTCGAAGACGATGAAGGGGCTCTTGCCGCCGAGCTCGAGCGTCAGCGCCTTGCCGCTGCCGGCAGTGCGCGTGCGGATGATGCGCCCGACCTCGGTGGAGCCGGTGAAGGCGATCTTGTCGACGCCGCGGTGATCGACCAGTGCCTGGCCCGTGCGGCCGTCGCCGGCGACGACGTTGAGCACGCCCGCCGGCAGGCCCGCCTGCTGCGCCAGCTCCGCGAACGCCAGGGCCGTGAGCGGCGTGAACTCGGCCGGCTTCAGCACGACGGTGCAGCCCGCCGCCAGGGCCGGTGCGACCTTCCACGCCAGCATGAGCAGCGGGAAGTTCCAGGGGACGATCTGTCCGCACACCCCCACGCCCTCGTGGCCGGGGAACTCAGCGTCGAGCAACTGCGCCCAGCCGGCGTGGTGGTAGAAGTGGCGCGCCACGAGGGGCACGTCGAGGTCGCGAGTCTCGCGGATCGGCTTGCCGTTGTCGAGCGTCTCCAGCACGGCGATCACGCGCGCGTGCTTCTGCACGGCGCGGGCCAACGCGTAGAGGTGACGGGCGCGGCCGTGGCCGCCGAGCGCGCGCCAGGCGGGCAGCGCCGCCCGCGCCGCGGCCACGGCGCGATCGACGTCGTCCGCCGACCCCTGCGCCACCGTCGCGAGCGTGGCGCCGCTGGCGGGGTCGAGGGTCTCGAAGGTGTCGGCGCCGCCGGCGCCGGGTTCCGACCAGCCGCCGTCGATCCAGTGACCGAGGCGGCCGCCGTGGCGCGCGAGCCAGCCGCGCGCCGCGTCGGCCGCCTCGGGGGCCGGGCCGTAGTCGAGCGTCTCGTAGTAGTCCCGCACGCTGCTCATGGTGCGGGCATCGTACACCCGGGGTCCGGCGCCATCCGGGCGTCAGCGCAGGTTGTCGCCGCCGGTCGAACTGGTGGAGATCGCCGAGCTGAGGGCGACGCTGTCCGCCGGGTACCAGGTCGCGGTGATGCTGGGGTTGTACATCCAGCGGGTGCCGTCGAGGGTGCCGTGCGCCTGCGCCTCGGCGCGGAACTCGTGGGTCCCGGCCCCGACCTCGAACGCCCGCTGCGTCGCGACCGGCAGCCAGTAGGGGCTCGTGTTGGCCGGCGTCTGGGCCACGTAGTAGTACTCCGTGTTGATTCGGCCGCCGCCCGCCGTCGTGTCGATCTGGAGCGCCATTCCATTGGTGTTCGGCGTCCCGCCGAATCCCGCCTGTGCGGTGAACTGAACCAGCACCACCCCAGCGGCCGGGGCGTCGATCGACACGACGGCGACGTCCACCATGGTGGCCGAGTCAACGTCGACCTGACCATCGACCTTCTCATGCGCCACGCGCGGCTGGGCGGCCTCCAGCGCGGTCACCGCAGCCTCGACGGCAGTGAAGTTGGCGTTCATCTCGGCGGCGCTGATGACGTCGCCGGACACGAAGGTGTTGGGGACGTCGAGCGCGAGGGCGGACACGCCCACGAGGGCGACGAGCGTGATCATGAGCAGGACGTAACGAACCTGGTTCACCAAAGACCTCCGTGAGAGTTCGCGATGGCCGGAAGCGGGAATGCGTGGATCTTCGAGGAGCGCGGCGTCATGGGCTCCACGACGCCTGCGTCCACACCGCCGAGTCCCAACGGGCGGTCTGGTCACCTGGCGGGGACCCGCCGCAACTCGCGGCGAAGATGGCCACGCACAATACGAGAGCGAGAAGAACCCAACGATGGCGTGTCAACTCCCACCTCCTGACCGACCGATGCAGCCCGCGCCAACACGCGCATCGCTCGCAACCCGACGACGCGACTTCGCACATCGTCCTCGGGACGGCACCGGTCGTTGGGTGGACGGTAGCCCTTCGCCAGGTAGGTCGACGTGGCACACTGCGCATTCCACGACCGATCGCTCGCTACCAGTGCCATATGACCCGCGTCTGCCCGGCCGACCCTCAGCCCGCGACCCGCAACGGCACCACCGGCCCGCGTCGGAACGGCTCGCCATAGGAGAGCCCCAACCCTCGGACGGCGCTGGGCGCGAAGCGCAGGTCGGCCAACAGCAGGTCGCTCCCGAAGGCGGCGGCCTGGGCCAGGCCGGCCTTGGGGAGCCCGAAGGCGACGACCACCGTCGGGCGCACGACCGGACCCCACGCGAGGCCCGTGTCGGCGTCCATGCCCGACGGCAGGTCGGCGGCGACGATGCGCCGCGCGAGCCGGTTCACGTCTTGGATCGCGTCCCCCGTGATGCCGCGCGCGGCGGCCTGGAGGCCACACCCGACGATGGCATCGACGACCACGTCGGCCTCCCCGAACGCGGCCTCGCGGCGACCCGCATCGACCACCCGCACCACCGCGCCCCGCAGCACGGGCGACGCCGTGACGGCGCGCGCCCCGAAGGGGCCCGGAACGACCGGCACCACCGCGACCGCGTGGCCCATCTGCGCCAGGGAGCGTGCCGCGTGCAGGCCAGCGGCGCCGTTCCAACCACCTCCAGCGGCGACGACGACGCGCAGCGGGCCGGCGACCTGCCAGCCTGCGACGACGCTCGCCAGCCTCCCCCCGGCCAGCGCCGCGAGGTGGTCGGGCGTGCCGTTGCGCTCGCGCAGCCAGCGTTGCTCCAGGGACCGCATCTGCTCCGCCCGCACCGTCGGCACCACCTCGCCGAAGGTGGTCTGGAACGACGGCGTCGGGCGTGCCCCCACCCCGGGGGTGCGGGCCGTGGCGATGGTCATGGCCGTGCTCCTCACCGCGCAAGCATGCGCAGACTTGGCGTGACCTCCATTCTCGCCCGGGCGCTCTGACGGCTTTCTCAATCGCCCGGTCTCGACGGGCGCGCCAAGGCACATCGGGCGACGCACCGGGCGACGGAGCGCGGGACTAGCATGAGGTGAAGCGAGCGGAGCCGGGGCCGCCGGACACACGGTCGGGCACCGCGAACGGTCCTGGAGCGCGATCGGCGCGCTGGCCTCCGCAGGAGAGGGGTGCAAGGTGCTGGCATCGATGGCGTTCCTGTTCGGCGTGGGCGTCGGCCTCATCGTCCTGGCGACGGTCGGTCGCGCGCCGGGCACCGCGCCGGAGCTCGGCGGCTGGGCGCTGGCGCTGGGGGCGCTGGCGGCCGTCGGGTTCGTCGCCACGGGCCTCATCCAGCGCCTGCCGGAGATCGCGTTGACCGCCGGTCTCGCGTCGATCGCGCTCGCCTTCTCGGCGGTCCTGGTCGGGATCGGCGCCCTGAGCCGCGGGGCGCGCGGCCGCACGACCTGGCTCGGCTTGCTGCTCGGTGGGCTGCCGGCGCTGGCGTGGATCGCCTTCGTCGTCGGGGGCCTGTTGGGTCTCGGGGGTTGACATGCCGCACGCCACTGCCCTCGACCGCGCTCTCGTCGTCGTCGGGACCCTGTTGGCGTGGTTCCCGATCGCGGCGACGCTGATCCTCTCCACCATCGGCACGGTCGCCGACCGCACCCGCCGACCGCCGGCGACCTGATGGGCCGGCCCGGCGGGGCCGGCGATGACCACAGGCGGTCTGCGTGACGAACTCGACATAGCCCGCATGCCACAAAGGGGTCGTGACCACGCCCACCCGCGTTCCCCTTGCCTCTGGCGCCGGCCGAGCCGGCGCCGACCGCATCGTCGTGGTCGACGACGACGACGCCACCGTGGCGCTCCTGACCGAGCTGCTCACGCGAGCCGGCGTCTCCGAGGTGCACGGCGTCAGCGACGCGCGCGAGGCCCTGCGCATCATCCGCGAGGTGGACGCCGACCTGGTCTTGCTCGATCTGATGATGCCGCACGTGGACGGCTACGAGATCCTCGCGCGGCTGCGGGACGGCGATGAGGCCGGCGTGTTCCGGCCCGTGCTGGTGATGACGGGAGACGCCTCGCCCGCGGCCCGCGCACGGGCGCTCGCCCTGGAGGCGACCGACGTGCTGGTCAAGCCGGTGCCCATGCGGCAGACGATCCAGCACGTCCTCGCGTTGCTGCGCGCGCGCCACGCGGCGCGGGCCGATCGCGTGGTCGGGTCGAGGCCGCCAGCGAGCCGCCCGGCGCGCGTCTGACGCCCGCGGCCGGGTCCGGGCAGGGCGCCCGGCGCACGGCGCCACGCTAGACTCGAGCGACGTGGACGTGACCCGCACGAGGAACGCACCGCCGCCCGCGGCCTCGGTCGAGCAGCAGAACCGCCGGCTCGCGATGGTCGCGAGCCTGACCTCGAACGGCGTGCTGATCACCGATTCGGACGAACGCATCGAGTGGGCGAACGAGTCCTTCCGTCGCATCTCCGGTTACGCGCTCGACGAGCTGCTGGGCCGGCATCCGGGCGAGCTCCTGCAGGGGCCGGGCACCGACCCGACGGCGATCGACCGCATCCGGGACTCGCTGCGGTCGACCGGCGCCTTCTCCGAGACGCTGCTCAACTACCGCAAGGACGGCACCCCCTACTGGGTCGCCATCGACGCCCACGCCATCACCGACGACGGCGAGGGCATCGGCGGCTACGTCGCCGTGCACCGCGACGTCACGCAGGAGCGCGAGCAGCGCGCGGCCCTCGCGGCGGAACGCGACTTCGCGCGGGCGGTCATGGAGACCGTCGCGCAGGGGCTCACGGTCACCGGTCCCGACCTGCGCTTCACCTACGTCAACCCGGCGTACGCGGCGATGACCGGGTACCGGGCCGAGGAGCTCGTGGGGATGCACCCGCACGACGTCACCCTGCCCGCGGCGGGCGTCGATCTCGACGCCGTGCGTGCGGACCGCCGCGCCGGTCGGACCACCAGCTACCGGGCGCGGCTGCGGCGCAGCGACGGCGGCGAGCTCGACGTGCTGATCACCGGCGTCCCCGTCATGCGCGACGGGCACCTGGCGGGGTCGATCTCGGTCGTGACCGACATCAGCGCCGAGGTCGAGAAGCAGCGCCTGCTGCGGGCCGCCCACGAGGCATCGGTGAACGCCAGCAAGAGCCGCAGCGCGTTCCTCGCCCGCATCTCTCACGAGCTCCGCTCGCCGCTGAACGCGATCATCGGCTACGCGGAGATGCTCGTCGACGCCCTCCCGGCGGATGCCGACCGGCGCGCCGCCGAGCGGATCGAGCGCGCCGGCCGCTCCATGCTGAGCCTGATCGACGACATGCTCGAGCTCTCGCGTTCCGAGGGCGGCTTCTTCGAGGTGCGGCTCGACCGGACGTCGCTGCGATCGGTGACCGCACAGGTGGCCGAGGCGATGCGCGGCAGCCACGACCTCGGCACCATCACCTTGGCCACGGAGGTCGCGCCCGCGCCGCCGGTCGTGCTCGATCGACAGCGGACGCACCAGGTGCTGAACAACCTCGCCTCGAACGCCATCAAGTACGGCGCCGGTGAGCGCGGTCGCATCGCCCTCCGGGCGCGGGTCGACGGCGACACGCTCGTCTTCGAGGTCGAAGACGAGGGACCGGGCGTCCCGCCCGACATGCTCGACAAGGTCTTCGAGTCCTACGTGCGCAGCGACGCGACCGACGCCACCGGCTTCGGGATCGGACTGCCACTGAGCCGGCAGCTCGCCCGGGTCATGGGCGGCGACGTGACGCTGACGGCTGCCCCTGGAGGCGGAACCCTGGCGACCTTGACCCTGCCCGTCGTGCCGGAGACCGGGGCCGACGACGTGCGCCTCGACGGCCTGCTGGTGGTCGGGGGCTACGACCGCGTGGCGCGCCTGACGAGCGCCATCGCCCGCAGCGGCCTCACGCGCCGCTGGTGCGTCGCCGAGGAGCGCGCCAGCGCCGAGCGGCTCTTGGGGCAGCGCGGGTTCGACGCGATGGTCTGGCTGAACCCGGCGTCGGCGTCGGAGGCGACCGCCCGCTTCGATGCCCGCGACTGGGCGGAGACCCCGCCGCTGCCGCCGACGCTCGTCGTCGAGGCCGCCACCGAAGACGCCGGCGGCACGACGCCATCGGGAAGCGGGACGTGGGTGGTCCCCGCGCACGCCTCGGCGCTGAGTAGGGCCCGCTCCGCGGTGCTGGGTGGGGCCCACCACGCGTTACAGCGAGCGATCGCTGGGGAAGGGAGCCACCGTGGATGACCTCGACGTCGCCAGCTTCCGTATCGTCGTCGTCGACGATCAGGTCACCAACGTCGAGTTCCTGACGACGCTGCTCGAGCGCGACGGGTTCAGGAACGTGGCCGGCGTCAGCGACCCCAGGCGTGCCCTCGACGCCATCGTGTCGGGCGACGCCGACCTGGTGCTGCTCGACCTGATGATGCCGCACGTCGACGGCTACGAGGTCTTGCGAGGCCTGCGCGACGCGCTGCCGGGCGATCGCTTCCTGCCGGTCCTGGTCATGACGGCCGACGCGACACCCGAGGCACGCCGCCGCGCGCTCGACCTCGGCGCCACCGATTTCCTCACCAAGCCGGTCAACGTCCTCGAGGCGACGCTGCGGATCCGCAACCTGCTGCACACCCGCCGCCTGCAGCGCGAGTGCGACCGCCTCGAACGGGCGCTCGAGGCAGCGCTCGACCGCCAGCGGGCAACGGACGCCGACCCGAACGAGGACGTCCCGCCGACGTCCGCGTCCCGCTGAGCCGCGGTCGCTGCGTTCGACCGCTCGGCGGCATCGTCGACGACGAGCCCATCATCATCGACGCTCTGACCGGCGTGCTCGAGCAGGCCGGCCTCGAGGCGATCGTCGGCGTGACCGATCCGCGCGACGCGCTGCAACTCATCGCGGAGGGCACCTGCTCCCGCCACCCCCTAGCCCCAACCCCGCCCGAGCGCGAACCCCAGCGCCGCGAGCGCAACGCCCAGGGCGAGCGTCCCGACCGCCTCGGCGGCCGCCGCCACGCGGCGGCCAGCGCGGCCCGCCGCGGCGACCTCGACCATCCAGGTCGAGAAGGTGGTGAAGGCGCCCAGGAAGCCCGTGCCCATCACGGCGAGCCAGGCCTCCGGCAGCGGCGACGCGCTCCACAACCCGAGGGCGAACGCCCCCGAGAGGTTCACGGCGAGCGTGGCCAGGCCACGCCGCGGCCAGCGGCTCCGCACGGCGGCGCCGACCCACGCGCGCGCGACCGCCCCGAGCGCCCCCGCTGCGACGAGCGTCACGAAGACGACCGGCGTCACGCGCGGCCCCGGCCCAGCGACCAGCCGGCCGCGGCGGCGCCCCAACCGACGGCCACGCTCGCCAGCGCGTACGCGAGTGCCATCGCGGGCCGCGGGCCCGCGAGGCCGACCAGGTCGAGCGCCAGCGTGGAGAAGGTGGTGAACGAGCCGAAGAGGCCCGTGGCGAAGAAGGGCAGCTGCCACGCGGGGCCGCCCGCGCGCCGCTCCCAGCGACCCACGAGCCAGCCGAGCGCCAGGGCGCCGACGACGTTGACCGCGAACACGGTGGCCGGGAGGCCGCCCGCCTGCGCCGGCAGCAGCCACACGAGGCCCGCACGGGCGGCCGTCCCGACGGCACCGCCCGCGGCGACGGCCCAGAGGCCGAGCGGCTGGGTCGACGACGTCACGCTCACGCGAGCTCGGCCACCCCGATCCGCCGCGCGTGCGCGTTCAGCTCCTCGAGGGTCGCCTCGGGCAACGCCACCCCGTGCGCGGCGGCGCGGTCGGCCGCACGCGCCTCGGGCTCGCCGGGGTAGAGGATCTCCTCGACCCCGGCCGCCCGCGGCGTCGCCTTGAGATCGCGGATCAGCGCCTCCATGTCCGCCTCGAACGCCGCCAGCGGCCGGCAGGCCGCGATGTCGATCGCGAGGGCCAGGTGGCCCGCGCCGCTGCGCGCCTCGGCCCGGTACGGCCCCACCACCCCGGCGCCGAAGGCGCTGCCGCTCAGGACGCCCGAGAGCACGTCCATCGCCACCGCGATGGCGTACCCCTTGTGGCCGGCCATCGGCAGGATCGTCCCCGCGATGCCGACCTCGGGGTCGGTCGTCGCCCTCCCCCGCTCGTCGATCGCCCACCCCTCCGGTATCGCCTCGCCGCGCTGCCGCGCCACGTAGAGCTTGCCGCGCGCGACGGCGGTGTTCGCGAGGTCGAGCAGCATCGGTGGGTACGCGCCGGCGGGGGCGGCGATCGACCACGGGTTGGTGCCGATGCGCTTCTCGCGCCCGCCCCAGGGTGCCATCGCCGGGCTGGCGTTCGTCGACAGGAAGCCGATGCAGCCGGCCTCGGCCGCCATGCGGGTGAAGTACATGGCGGTGCCGAAGTGCCCGGACGCGCGCACCGACACGGCGCCGATCCCGTGCCGCTTCGCGCGCTCGATCGCGCTCCTCATCGCGCGCTCGGCCACCACCTGGCCCACGCCGTCGTGGCCGTCGAGCACGGCGAGGCCGCCGGCGTCGGTGAGCCACTCGGGCGTCGTGACGGCCGCCATCGCGCCGGTCTCGATCCGCGCCCCGTACCAGAAGGTCCGCATGATCCCGTGCGACGCGTGGCCCCAGGCGTCGGCCTGGACCAGCGTGTCGGCGACCAGCGCCGCGTCGGCGGCGGGCAGGCCCAGCGCCAGGTAGGCGTCGCGCGCGAAGGCACGCAGCCGCTCGAGCGCGAAGACGACCATCAGGCCTCCCACGCCGGCGCCGGCGACGGTCGCGGCGAGCGCTGCCCGGGGACGCGAGGCGGTGCCATGCGAGCCCCAGGCTACCCCGCCGGCCCTCCGACGGGCCGGCGGCGCCACCGCCGCGGCGGTAGGCTGCCGCCACCGTGCGCACCACCCGCCAGCGCCACCACCGCCGCGACGGCCCGACGACGCCTTGACCTGGCTCGCCTTCGCCCTCGCCGCCGGCGTCGCCAGCGCCGTCAACGTCGCGGCCGCCAAGCGCCTGGTCGCCTCGCTGCGCCCCGCCGTGCTCGGCGGCGTCGTCCACGTCACCGGCGGCCTGCTGTGCCTGGCGCTGCTGCCGCTCGTCGGCGGCGACCTGTCGCCTGCCGCCGAGCGGCTGCCGCAGCTCGCGCTGATGGCGGCGGTGCACGTCGCCGGCAACCTGCTGTACTTCGCGGCGCTCGCCAGCAGCCAGTTGTCGCAGGTCGACCTGTTCTTGCGCAGTTCTGCCCTGTGGACCGTGCTGGGCAGCGCCCTGGTCCTGCGCGAGCCGTTCCCGACCACCTCGCTGCTCGGCGCCGTGCTGGTGTTGGCGTCACTCGCGACGATCGCCGAGCGGCCGCGCCGGCTCGGGTTCTCGGCGCCCCAGCGGCTCGCCCTGGCGGCGGCGGTGGCGTTCGGGGCCGGCAACGTGATCGACAAGGCGATCAGCGGCCCCTTCCACCCGCTCGGCTACACCGCGCTGGTGCTGCTGCTGACCGGCGCCGGCATGCTCGTCGTCGCCCGCCCGCGGGCCGCCGAGCTGCGCGCGCCCGCGCTGTGGCGCGGCAGCGCCTGGACCGTGGCCGGCACCTTCGCGCTGACCCAATGGCTGATCATCGAGGCGTACGCCGCCGGCGGCACCGCGGGCGACGTCATCCTGGTGGCGCAGCTGCGGCTGGTGCTGCTGATGGCGGTCGGCGTGCTGCTGCTGCGTGAGCGCGACCGTCTGGGCGCCAAGCTGACGGCCGCCGCCCTCATGCTCGCCGGCATCGGCGCGCTGGCATCGGGCGCCGGGGCTTGAAACGCGCCCGCGGGCGTCGGGGCTTGAAACGCGCCCGCGGGCGTCGGTGGTTGATCGCGCGCCCGCGGGCGTCGGGGGCTCGCGGCGCCGCCCCGCGCCTCACACCCAGGTCCGCTCCCACGGCACCAGCCGGTCGTGGTCGTCGCCCATCACCGAGCGGTACAGGCCGTTGGCGGCCTCGCTGAAGCCTCCAACCGTCGCCAGGGTGGCGCCCAGCCGCCGCGCGCGCCGCAGGCCCTCGAGCAGCAACGCCCGTGCCAGGCCGCGCCGACGATGCACCGGCACGGTGGCGACGGGCTCGACGTAGGCGCTGCGGGTGACGTCGTCGAACCAGAGCGTGCAGAACGCGGCGATCGCGCCGTCCGGGGCGACCGCCACCAGGTCGAGGTCGCGCCGGTACAGCGGCGCTCGCTGGATGTTGCGGTACCAGCTCGGGTCGGCGCGGTTGTCGAGCGCGACGGCCGTGTCGCCCTCGTGGAAGCCGAGGCCCGAGGCGTAGCAACGCTCGAGCAGCTCGAGGCCGTCGCCGAGCGCCCGGGCGGCGTAACCGGGGGCGACCTCGGGCTCGGGGAGCGGCCGCGTGAGGTCGCCTCGCCACTTGTGGTCGACCCACTCGCGGCGCTCGTAACCGCGATCGGCGAGGAGCGCCGGCCGCAGCGGGTCGTCCTCCATCGCCCACACGACCAGCCGGCGGGCGCCCTCCGGCGTCGCCTCGCTCAGCTCGGCCTCGGCGACGTCGAGCATGGTTCCCTCGAGTTCGGGCGTGCGCAGGCCGGGATCGACCGAGAGGTGCGCCTCGCCGCGGCCGCCGTCGGGCATGACCAAGCCCACGACCTCGCCGTCGGCCTCCCACAGCCAGGCGACCTCGTCGAGCCCCACCCCGGCGCCGTTGAGGCAGGCGTGCCAACGCGCGTAGTCGAGGCGCGCGACGTGCCAACTGCGCTCGTGCCGCTCCTCCAGGAGGTAGACGCGGCGCAGGAAGGCGCGCAGCCGCCAGTAGTCGTCCTCGTCGCGGTAGCGGCGACCGACCGGGAGCGTGGCCGCGCTCACCGCGGGTCCTCCAGCCGGTCGCCGCCGGCGGCAGCCCTGCCGTCGGCACCCGGGCCGTCGGCAACCTGGCCGTCGGCAACTCGAGCCGTGCCGCCGCCCCCGGCCGCCGCCAGCACGGCCGCGAGCGCCGGCAGCGCCGCAGCGCCGCTCAGGCCCGCCAGGCGCCGGTAGAGCTCGGCGGCGGCCGCGTGGAAGCCGCGGGGCACGCCCGCGGCCTCGAAGGTGCTCGCGATCTCCTCCATCTCGCCCGCGAAGCGCCACGCCTTGCGGGTGACGCGGCGCGCCCGCTCGATGCGCGCGTCGCCCGCGCCCGCCTCGTCGAGGTCCCACTGCCGCAACAGCGCCTCGCGCACGCCGTGGCCCTCGGCGGCGGCGAGCGCCGCGACGAGCAGGGCCGTCGTGCCCTTGGTCACGCTGGCGTACGCCATCTTCAGCGCGGACGCGGTACCCAGCTCGGGGCCCAACACCTCCGTCTCCAGCGGACCCGCGGTGAAGGCGGCCGCCACCTCCGCCGCCCGCATACCGGACAGCACCAGTCGCGTGCCCGGCGTCCACGCCGGCCCACCGATGACCCCGCCGTCGACGACCTCGATGCCCGCGCCCGCGAGCCGCCGCCCCATGCCGATGACGCGCTCGGGCGCGATCGCGTTGGCGTCGACGAACGTGCCGCGGAAGCCGGTGGCGCCCACCGCGGCGGCGACCGCCTCCGCGGCGTGAGGGGGGCAGATCGACACCACCAGGTCGCTGCGGGCGCACAGCGCAGCGACGCTGCCGGCGTCGGTCAGGCCATTGTCGGCCGCGCGGTCGCGGGTCGCCGGGCCGCGGTCCTGCGAGGCCCACAGCGCCCGGTGCCCGCCGCGCAGCGCGGTGGCGGCGAGCGAGACGCCCATCTCGCCCGGGTGGAGGAAACCGATGGTCATGGGGTCCATGCCCCCATCTTCGCCGCTCGGGGCACGGTCGGGAGCCCCCCGAGGGTCCACACTGGGGCATGACGCCCCCGGCCCCGACCACGCCCCCGCCGCCGCCCGACGTCCTCGTGATCGGCGCCGGCATCGCCGGCCTGACCGCCGCCCGCGCGCTGCAGCGGGAAGGCCTCGCCGTGGAGGTGCTGGAGAAGAGCCGCGGCGTCGGCGGCCGCGCCGCCACCCGCACCGTTCACGGCGCGCGCGTCGACCACGGCGCCCAGTTCTTCACCGCCCGCGACCCCGGCTTCCAACGGGAGGTGGACGGCTGGCTGCGCGACGGCGTCGCCCGCGTGTGGGCCGAGGGCTTCCCCAGCTGGAGCGCGGCAGGCGGCTGGCGCGACCCGGAAGCCGGCGCGAACCCCCGCTACGCCTGCCCCGGCGGCATGAACGCCCTCGGCAAGCGGCTGGCCGAGAGGCTCGCGGTCACGCGGGGGGCGCGCGCGGTCGCCGTGCGCCCCTCCGACGGGGCGTGGGAGGTCGAACTCGAGGGGGGCGAGCGGCGGCGGGCGTCCCGCGTCGCGGTCACCGCCCCCGTGCCGCAGGCGCTGGAGCTCTTGAGCGCGGTCGACCTGCCGAGCGCCCTGCGCGACGGCCTCGAGGGCGTTGCCTACGCCCCCTGCTTCGCCG
Organism: Trueperaceae bacterium; assembly: GCA_011389865.1. GTDB lineage: Bacteria > Deinococcota > Deinococci > Deinococcales > Trueperaceae > JAABTL01. The sequence continues at coordinate 1,251 of JAABTL010000034.1, read as the reverse complement.
TCATGGCGGGGTACCCGTATGTACCGGCGCCGGCCTGGCCTGGCGTGCGCCTGCCGGACCACCCCGACCTCGCATGGATCGCCAACGACGGCGCGAAGCGCGACGCCGGCGGCGGAGGCACCGTGCTCGTGCTGCACGCCACGGCGGACTTCACGCGGCGAAGGTACGACGACCCGCCGGGAGCGGTCGTCGCCGACCTGCTGCGCGCGGCGTCGGCCGTCGTCCCCGGCGCGGAGCGGCCGGCGTGGACCGACCACCAGCGCTGGCGCTACGCGCTGGCCATGACGCCGCACCCGGAGCGCGCGCTGCTCGCGGCGGAGGGCCTCGTCCTGTGCGGCGACGGCTTCGGGGGCGAGAGCGGTGGCCGGTTGGAGAGCGCGTACCTCTCGGGGCTGGCCGCCGCCGCGCTGCTGGGCGAGGTGGCCGACTGAACGACGGCGGCGGCCCGGGCGCACGCGTCGCCCGGGCCGCCGGTCGCTGCGGGATCAGTTGGCCTGGGCCTTCTGCCGCCGCACCTCCTGGATCAGGAGGCGGGTGATGCCGGTCTTGCAGGCGGCGCAGGTCGGGCCCGTGCCCAGCATGGGCGCGACGTCCTCGAAGCTGGTCGCGCCGTGGTCGCGGATGGCGCGCCGCACACGGTCCGAGTCGAGCCGATGCTGCTCGCACACGTCGTAGGTGGGGACCTCGCGCAGGTGCCAGCGCCCGGGATCGGCCTCGTACTCCGCGTAGCGCGCGTCCCAGAACGCCCGCTCGAACTCGACCATCGCGAGCTCGAAGCGGCCCATGTCGGCGGCGAGCGTGACGCCCTCGGCCGCGAGGCGCTCCTCCTCGACGATGAACGGCAGCTCGAACGTCAGCACCATCTCGGCCGCCTCGCGGATCAGCGGATCGAGCGTGTCCAGCTGGGCGCGGAGGCGCTCGAGCGATGCGGCGGTCCACGGCGCCTCGGGGTCGTCGATCGCGAGCGCCGGCAACAGCACGTCCTTGGCGTCGCGGACCTCCTCGATGACCGCCTCGATGAACTTGCGCTGGCTACGCAGCATCAGCAGATCCTGGGCAGCTGCTCTTCGATCGGCATCTCGAGCACGCGGCGCGTGCCGTACGCCGTCTCGACCAGGGCGACGCCCTCCGGCTTGCGGACGATGTCGCCGATGATGGCGGCCTCGCGCCCGAACGGATGCGCCTTCATGGCGCCCAGGGCGGCCTCGGCCTCCTCGGGCGGCACGATCATCATGACCTTGCCCTCGTTGG
>JAABTL010000033.1 GCA_011389865.1 Trueperaceae bacterium | reverse complement strand
AAGCGGATGGTGCTGCCGACGTCCTCGCGGAAGGTCTCGACGTCGAAGCCCGCCATGCCCACGCCCTGCGTCTGCACGTAGGCCGCCAGGTTGATCGCGCCGAGGTCACAAGGTTCGCCGGGAAACAATGGGATCTCGCCACATGGATTCGTGGACTTGATATCTCCCAGCGCTTCCCGCATCGGGTTGAACTCGTTGATGCGGTCGACGTAGATCAGGCCGGGCTCGCCGGTCTGCCAGGCGTGCTGGGCGATCTCCCACAGGACGCCCTGGGGGCCCTCGGCCTGGGCGCGCTGCATGAACTCGTCGCTGACCAGCACCGAGATGTTGAAGGTGCTGATGTCGCCCTCGGCCTGCTCGCGTTCGAGGTCCTTGGAGGTGATGAAGTCGTGCACGTCGGGGTGGGTGATCGAGATCGTCGCCATCCCGGCGCCGCGCCTCGTCCCGCCCTGCCTGATCACGCGCAGCGTAGGGGCGAACACGTAGCGCAGCGTCGCGACCGGGCCGGCGAACGCGGCGCCGCCGAGGCCGGCCCAGCGGGCGAAGTTGTCGAACACCTCGACGGCGAAGGAGGACGGACCACTCGACGAGCCGCCGGAGCCGTTGACGGGCGTGCCCTCGGCACGCAGGCCGCTGAGGTCGAGCAGCAGGTCGTCGCCGGCGAGCAGCGCGGTCACCACCTCGGCGGCGTGTGCCCAGATGCTCTCGACGGAGTCGCCGACCTGCTTCACGGCGATGTGCACCGGCGCCTCGTGGTACTCGACGAAGCGCGCGGTGTGGTACCCGCGCGTGACGTAGGTGCCGTGCACCAGGTCCATGAAGGTGCCGTCGCGAACCTTCTCGTAGTCCGGGTGGCTGGGGCTGATCGTCAGGTAGAGTCGCCCGGTGGGCCCCCGGTAGGCGCGCTTCGGGACGAGCGGGTCGAGGTTGAGGCCGTTGCCGCCGCCGACCTTGGTGACCACGGCGAGCTTGGTGGCGAGCTCGAGGACCCAGGCGTCGCTGCCCTCGACCTCGGGCCGGCCGTCCTGCACGAAGCAGTTGAGCACGTTGCCGTGCGCGGTCGCGGCCCCCGCCAACACCCGACCGCCGGGACAGAAGCGCTTGCTGACCATCAGGTCGAAGAAGCGGTCGGCCTGGGCGGCGCGCAGCTCGGCCGGCTCGGGGCGCGCGACCCAGTCGGCCACGCGCCGGAACAAGCCGAGGAGGTCGCCGTCGCCCTCCTGGAAGTACTGGCGCTTGGCGATCGCGACCGCGTGGTCGTCGAAGGCGGCGAGGGCATCGGTGAGGCGGGTGGGAGCGACGTCGGCCACGCTGTAGATCCTCTCTCGTGTGGTCGAGCCCTGGAGGGGTCGCTGCCGCTCAGGGCTCCGGTTCGCGCCAAGGCGAACGTGGGTGTCGTGAAGTACTACATCTTGTATGCCCAGGTCCCATTGATACTAGAACCGCGGGGCGCGCCGTGGGAGGTTCGTCACAACCCCGGTGACGGGGTCTGGCATCGAGCGGAGCCCTCGGGGCGCAAGCGCGATCCTATCACGGGTACAAGATGTGGTGGTCAATGCCGGCGCCACGACCAGCGCTGGTACCGCCGGGCGCCGGAACCGCGTGCACGACGCGCAAGGCGGCCGCGCGGTCCCGCCGGTGGGGCCCCGGCGGGCCAACCGGGACGCGTCAGTGCCGGAAGTGACGCCGCCCGGTGAACACCATCGCCATCCCGTGCTCGTCGGCGGCGGCGATCAGCTCCGGGTCGCGCACCGAGCCGCCGGGCTGGATCACCGTCGCCACGCCGGCGCCAGCGGCGACGTCGAGGCCGTCGCGGAACGGGAAGAACGCGTCCGAGGCGCAGGCGCCCCCGCGCGCCCGGCCGGCCGACTTGGCCGCCGCGAGCTCCGCCGCGTCGACCCGGCTCTGCTGCCCGGCCCCGATGCCGACCGCCCGGCCGCCCTCGACGAACACGATGGCGTTGGAGGAGACCGCGGCGCAGACGGCCCAGGCCATCTCCAGGTCGCGCCACTCGGCGTCGGTCGGCTGTCGCCGCGTCACCACCTGCCAACCGGCGCGGTCCGCCTCGACCGCGTCCGGGGTCTGCACCAGGAAGCCGCCGTCGACGCGCCGCAGGCCGAACGCGGCGGGGCCGGGCGCGGCGGCCTCGAGCACCCGCATGTTCTTGCGCTTGCGGACCAGCAGGTCGCGGGCGGCATCCTCGTAGCCGGCCGCGATCAGCACGTCGGCCTTGGGGTTGGCCACCAGCGACTCGGCCAGCGCCAGGTCCACCACGCCGTTGAGCGCCACCACACCGCCGAAGGCGGACTTGGGGTCGGCGTCGAAGGCGCGTTCGTAGGCCTCGGCGAGGCCACCGTCGGCGTCGTCGACCGCCGCGACGCCGCAGGGGTTGGCATGCTTCACCACGACCGCGGTCGGGCGCCCGGGGAACGCGTGGGCGAGACGCCAGGCGGCGTCGGCGTCGAACAGGTTGAGGTAGGAGAGCGCGAGGCCCCCGTGCTGCACCACGCCGTCCCACCAGCCGCTGCGGCCGGCCTCACGGTAGCGGGCGCCCGCCTGGTGGGGGTTCTCCCCGTAGCGCAGCACCTCCGCCCGCTCGAGGGTCAGGTGCCGCGTCGGCGGCAGCGGTTCGTCGCCGTCGAGGTAGCCCACGATGGCGGCGTCGTAGGCGGCGGTGTGGGCGAAGGCGGCGCGCGCCAGCTCGCGCCTGCGCGCGAGCGGCACTTCGCCCCCGCGCAGGTCGGCCAGGACGCCGTCGTAGTCGGCCGGATCGACGACCACGAGCACGCGCGCGTGGTTCTTGGCCGCCGCGCGGATCATCGTGGGCCCCCCGATGTCGAGGTTCTCCATCGCCTCGGCGTCGGTCACGCCCGCACGGGCGACCGTCTCGCGGAAGGGGTAGAGGTTGACGGCGACGAGGTCGATGCGGGTCAGCCCGTGGCGGGCCAACTCGTCGTCGTGCGCCTGCGTGGGCAGGGCCAACAGCGCGCCATGGATCGCCGGGTGCAGGGTCTTGACCCGGCCGTCGAGGATCTCGGGGGCGCCCGTGACGTCCGCGACGGGCATCACGGGGAGGCCCGCCTCGGCGAGCGCCCGCTTGGTGCCGCCGGTGGCGACGATCTCGTAGCCGAGGGCGACGAGGGCACTGGCGAACTCGGCGAGGCCGGTCTTGTCGGAGACGGACAGCAGGGCTCGAGGCATGCCCGAGGCTACCAGGCGCCGGCCCGACCCGCCCGGTGCGAACGTTCCTACGTCAGACGCTCACTCCGACGCGGGTTCCTCCTGCGACTCGGCTTCGCCCTCCGCCGCGCCGTCGCCATCGCCGTCGGCGTCGTCGGCGTCGTCGCCACCGGCGTCCTCGCCACCGGCGCCCTCGCCACCGGCACCCTCGCCACCGGCGCCCTCGCCATCGGCGTCCTCGCCACCGGCGAGACCCTCCTCGGCGGACTCGACGAACTCCTCGAGCTCGGCGGCGTCGACGTCCTCGTCCAGCGGCAGGCCGAAGTCGAACTCGGCGGCCGGATCCTCGAGGAGCAGCTCGACGTCGATCGTCTCGCGCAGCTCCTCGACCCACGCCTCACGCAGCTCGGCGCGCGCCTCCGCCAGGACGGTCGACTCGATCTGGCTGCGGACCTCCGCGAGCGGACGAACCCGCTCGGGGCGCCGATCGGCGACCAGCAACACGTAGCGGTCCACGAAGCGCGTGAGCGGCTCGTCGGCCTCGGCGTCGGCCGCTTCCTCCGACTCGGCGGCGCCCTCCTCGGCCTCGGCGGCGCCCTCCTCCGTCTCGGCGGCACCCTCCTCCGCCTCGGCGTCGACCTCGAGCGCCTCGGGCAGCACCGGAACCTCGTCGGTCACGACGAGGATGTCGGAGACCTGCCACGGCTCCTCCGGCAGCGGCTCGAAGGCGTCGGTCCCGAAGAGCGTCAGGTCGAGCAGGCCCTCGAGCTGGCCCGGAACGACGAGGCCCAACTCGACGACCTCGGCCCCGGTCTCCTCGGCGGCCAGCGCGACGTCGCCGTCACGCAAGAGCGCGTCACGGAAGGCCGCGGCGACCTCGAGCGAGCCGGCCTCGACCTGGAGCACCTCGGCGGACGCGGGGACGGTGAAGGTCGTCTGGTTCTGCTCGTAGTAGGCCACGACGTCGTCCTCGTCGACCTCGGCGTCGCGGGCCACGTAGTTCAGCGCGCTCTGCGCCACCACGGCGCGCGGGCCGACGAAGGGTGCGTCGAGCTCCGCCAGCCCCTGGAGCGCCAGCTCCTGGTCGACGAGCTGCGCGAGCACGGAGGGCTTGAAGAAGGCGGTGATGATGAACGCGGTGTCGGGCGACAGCGCCTGCTGGATCTGGGGGTTGGTGTAGGTGGCCCGCACCAGGTCCGTCGCCATGATCTCGACGTCGCCCACGACGGCGACCGGCTGGTCGTCGAAACGCAGCGAGCTCTCCTCCGGCACCTCGACGCGGGCGGCGGCCACGAGGCGCTCGATCTCGGCCTCCAGCACGCCGCTACGCTTGGCGGCCAGGGCGTCGTCACGCACCGCGGCGGCGACCTCGTCGAACGGCCGCGGCTCGACCGGCAGGTACGCCTCGACCACGACCACGTGGAAGCGGCCGTCGGACTCGATCACGTCGGTGATGCCCGGCCCGCCGAGCGCGAAGGCGGCGGTGGCCACCGTCGTCGGCAGCGCTGGCCGGCCGACCGGGCGCGGTTCGGTCTCACCGGCGGCGGCGCCGAGGGCGCCGTCGCGATCGGCGCGCTCGACCGAGAGCTCGCGCGCCACGAGGGCGGCGGACTCGCCGGCCTGCAGGCGCGAGAGGGCCTCTTCGGCGGTCTCGCGATCATCGGTCACGATGTGCCGCGCCTCGATGCGCTCCTCGCTGACGTAGCGGTCGCGGTTGCCCTCGAAGAAGGCCCGGACCTCCTCGTCGTCGACCTCGACGCCATCGATGACGGCGGCCTCCCAGGCCTCCTCCTGGAGCTGTTGCCGCAGGTAGACGCGGAACGTCTCGTCGGTGAAGCCGGAGCGGGCGAGCAGGTCGAGGTAGGCGGAGTCGTTGGCGCGACCGGCGATGCCCCGCGTGGTGCGGAACTCGTCGACGGCCCGGCGCACGTCCGCGTCCGAGACACGCTGGCGGGCGCTCTCCTGGCGGACGACCTCCTGGCGGATCAGCGCGTCGACCAGCAGGAGCTCGAGGTCCTCGCCGACCTCGCCCTCGGTGACCGACAGGAACAGCGGGTTCGAGCGCGCCTGGGCCACGGTGAGCTCGCGGATCGGCTCGCCGTTGACCCGCAGGGCCACGGCGCCCGTTTCGTTGGCGCCACCGAAGCCGAGTCCGAGGGAGGGCGTGAAGGTGATGACCATCCCCGCGAGAAGGCCGATGGAGACGAACCAGAGGATGATCGTGTTGGCGCGGCGGCTGAGCTTCATGGGTGTTGACGTCCTCCAGGGGCGGTGCTAGGTTGGCGGTTGCACGTTCGGATCGGCGTCGACCGTCGATCCCCAGTCGCGCGCCCGTAGCTCAGTCGGATAGAGCGTTCGCCTCCGGAGCGAAAGGCCACAGGTTCGAGTCCTGTCGGGCGCACCACCCACGACGCGGCGTTCACACGTCCGCGTCGTTCTTCGTGCCCGCGTCGAGACTTCGACGCGCAGCGTCGGAGAGTGTATCACGGGCCCCCGATGAGGATGCGCAGCGTCCCGATGAGGACGCCCGACCCGGCAGCGGTGGGGTGCGCGGCCACGTCAGAACCAGCGGCCCGGCGTGAACGGCAGGCCGCCCAGGAGCCGCAGGGCCTCGGCCACCGGCGGATCGACGCCGCGCGCCAGGTCGAGCATCGACGCCCGGGCCGTCACCTCCGGCACCACGCCCGCGTCCAGCGCGCCGCCATCGCTGGCCTCCACGCGTGCGATCGCCACCAGCACGCGCGAGCCGTCCGACAGCGCGTAGGCGCGGACCGCCTCGACGTTGCCCTGCGTCGTCTCGCCGACCGCCCGGGCGCGCCCGGCGGCGAGCAACGCGCCCGCCACGATCTCGCCGGCGCTCGCGGTCTCCGAACCCACGACCACCACGACGGGACCCGCGAACGCCGCGGGGTCCTCCACGCGCGCCTCGCCGATGACGGCGCCGTCGGGCTCAACGAGTCGCGACACGGCCCGCAGGCCGCCGTTCGGCGCCGGCCCCACCTCGTAGGTGGCCGACCACGCGACCTCACCGCGTGACGTGGCGCGGGCCCACGGCCCCTCCAGGAAGGCGCCCACGACCAGCCCGGCCTCCACCAGGCGCCCCCCGAGGTTGCCGCGCAGATCGAGCACGAGCGAGCGGGCGCCGTCCGCCGCCAGTCCCCGCAGGGCCAGGTGGAACGCCGACCCGACGCCGGCCGCGTTGAACGTCGGCACGTGCAAGTAGCCGACGTCGTCCCCCAGCATGACGGCGTAGGGCTGCATCGCGACCTCGGAGAAGGCGACCGTCGAGGCGCCGACCTCCACGTCGAAGGCCATCCGGCCGCGTTCGACGCGCAGCGCGGCGGACCCGTCGCCGAGCGCCGCCGCGAGCGCGGCGTTGGCCTCGAACAGGCTGCCGGCCGAACCCAGTTCGAGGCCACCGACCGCGGTGATGACGTCGGCGCGTCGGAGATCGGCCTCCGCGGCCGGCGTCCCCGGGTAGACGCGCTCGACCACCAGGCCGCGCCCATCGACGTAGGACAGCTGCACCCCGAGGCGCGGCGTCGGGGGGGTGTCGCGTCCCTGGGTGTCCGTCCCGGGCGGCAGACCCAGCCACGAGGAGTGGTCGTCGCCCAGCTCGCGCACCATGCGACCCAAGGCCGCGTCGAGCGCGCCACGCTCCTCGGCCGCGACGACCGCCTCGCGGTAGCGGGCGCCCCAGGCGCCCCAGTCCGTGTGACCGGCGTCCCAGTAGTTCGTCCGGAACAGCGCCACCAGCTCCTGCAGCAGGCGCTCGCGCCCCTCCGGGTGGAGCCACGCGGGCTCCCCCGCGAGCGGCCGTTCCGCCGGCCGTGGCCAGGCGTCGACGGCCGACTGGGCCGCGGCCCACCCCAGCCAGAGCACCCCGACGAGCAGCGCGACCCGCCGGACTCCGCGCCAGAGCCCCCTCGTCACCATCGCGGCAGACCCCCTTCGGGACGGCGCCACGGCCAGCTCGCCATCACGCCCTCGCCGCCCCAGGCCGCCAGCAGCCGGCCGTCGACCCACAGCTCGACCGCATCGACCGCGCTCGGCTGCGTCAGGCTGTAGGTCAGCTGCGCCAGGCGACCCATGATCGAGGCGCTGCCGCCACCCGCCACGACGTCGCCACTGAGGTCGAGCACCAGGACGTCGTCACGCCATCGGGCGGCGCGGACCACCGTCCCAGCCGGGACCTCGCTCCCCAGGCCGCGCGCCGCCTCGTCCGCCGTGGGACCGCTCGCCAACGCCGCCACCGTGGCCTCGGCGGCCGCCAGCGGGTCGGTCGGCCGCAGCTTGCGGTACACGGGCTCCAGGGTCATCGCGCCCCCGTCGTCGCGGACCAGGAACACCGTCGTGTCGGGGACCCGGTTGAGGACGTTGAACGTCAGCGCGCCCACCAGGGCCAGGAGCAGGAGGAGGGCGAGCGCGACCACCCGCAGCGCGACGGTGCGCACCTGTCCGCCCGATCCGGTCGTCACGGCGAGTCCCCCTCTCCGTCGCCCTCGTCGTCGTTCGCGCCCTGCGCGGCCGCCTCCTGCGCGGCCGCGCGGGCGGCCGCGTCCTCGGCGAACCACGCGACGTCGTCGTCGCCCGGATCGAGCTCGAGCGCCCGCCCGTAGGCGTCGGCCGCCAGGGCGAAGTCGCGCTGCGAGTAGGCCACCCGACCCAACCAGGTCCACCCCAGCACCGAGGCCGGGTCGAGCGAGACCACCTCGCGGAAGCGAGCCGCCGCGACCGACAGCTCCGCCCGCTCGAACGCGGCCACGCCAGCGGCGAAGGCCTCGGCCGCGGCCGCGCTGCCGCCCGGCCCCTCGTCCGCGTACGCCCGCTGCTCTCGCGCCAGGTTCAGGAAGCCGCGCGCGCGCTCGTCGCCCGGGTCGAGCGCCAGGACCCGCGCCCAGGCTTCCTCGGCGGCCGCGTAGCGACCCTGTTCCTGTCGCACGCGGCCCAACCACGCCCAGGCCTCGCCGAAACCGGCGGCGGCGGCCACCGCCAACTCGAAGGCCTCGCCGGCGCGATCCAGCGCCCCCGCCTCGTACGCGTTCACGCCGTCGAAGAAGGCGCGGCCGGCCGTCACCCCGTGCTCGCGCTGGGTCTCGGCGATCCTCAGGAAGTACGCCAGCCCCGCATCCTCGGGCCGCAACGCGACCGCGGCGCGGTAGTGCCCGGTGGCGTCGGCCGGTCGCTCGTCCTCCAGCGCCACGCGACCTGCCCAGGCGTGCGCGTCGGCGAACGACGGCGCCGCCTCGAGCGCGCTCGCGAACCCCTCGGCGGCGCCGGCCAGGTCACCGACCTCGTAGCTCGCCAGCCCTTGCTGGAACGCCCGGCTCGCCGCCGGTCCCACCTGGACCCCGAGTCGGGCGGCGGTGAGGAAGTGTCGCGCCGCCTCGTCGTCGGGCTGCAGCTCGACCAACCGCTCCCAGTACGGCAGCGCACCCTCCGGATCGTCGCGCTCGAGGCGGAGGCGGCCGATCCAGCGCAGGGCCTCCGGCTCGTCGGGGAACGCATCCAGCCACCGCTCGTAGGCCGCGAGCGCCTGGTCCCACGCGCCCGCCTGGTAGCGGGAGAACCCCAACTCGGCGTAACCGCGCCCCACCAGTTCCAGGGTGCTCGGGCCGTCGGGCACGGGCGGGTCGGCATCGGCCCAGGGGTCGGCGAGCGGCGGGTCGAGCGCGGCGGCGGCGGCGCGCAGGTCCTCCGCGGCCTCCGCCGCGCGCGACCACCACCCCACCAAGGCGTAGACGCGGAACATGAGCCGCCGCGTCGCCGGGTGGTCGGGGGCGGCCTCGACGGCCGCGCGGGCGGTCGCGAGCGCCGTCCGCCACGCCGGCGCGTCCGGGTGGCGCGGGGGCGGGCTCGCCACGGCGTCCTCGGCCGCCGCCAGCGCCGCCGCGAACGGGGCCGCCGCCGACGCCGGCAGGGACGGCTCGCCGGGCGCGACGCCGCCCGGCAACGCGTCGGCCGGCGCGTTGCCGGCTTGCGCGGCGGCCACCGCCGCGAGCGACAACAGCGCCACGACCAACCACGCGCGCAGGATCGGGTTCGCCCGGCGGTCGACCATCCCCTACGTTGTACCCGGCGGCGATGAAGGCCACGTGCGAACGCGGCCGGCGGCCGCGTTCGCCATCGGTTGACCGGACCCCCCGCCGCGGTTAGCCTGGTCGCCCCGCGGTCCACGCTGCGGGGCGAGAGGACCCCATGTTCCAGAGCCTCGGCGATCGACTCCAGAACGTCTTCGACGGTTTGCGCGGGCGTGGCAAGCTCAGCGAGGCCGACGTGAAGGCGGCCCTGCGCGAGGTGCGCATCGCGCTGCTGGAGGCCGACGTCAACCTCGAGGTCGCCCGCGACCTGGTCGCCCGCGTGCAGGCGAAGGCGGTCGGCTCCGAGACGCTGATGTCGCTCAACCCCGACCAACGGGTGGTCGCCATCGTGCACGAGGAACTCGTCGAGGTGCTCGGCGGCAAGGCCGTGCAGCCCCAGTTGCGCAACGAGGGCAACGTGTGGATGCTCGTCGGCCTGCAGGGCGCCGGCAAGACCACCACCGCCGCCAAGCTCGCCCACAAGTACAAGTCGCAGGGCCGCCGCCCGCTGCTGGTCGCCGCCGACACCCAGCGCCCGGCCGCCCGCGAGCAGCTGCGCACGCTCGGCCGGCAGATCGGCGTGCCCGTGCTCGAGGTCGCCGACGGCGAGGCCGTGTCGATCACCAAGCAGCGCGTCGCCGACGCCCTCAAGCAGGACTTCCGCGACCTGATCATCGTCGACACCGCCGGGCGCTCGCAGATCGACGAGCCCCTGATGAACGAGATGGCCGCGCTGCGCGACGCGCTGCAGCCCACCGAACGCATCCTGGTGATCGACGCGATGACGGGTCAGCAGTCGCTGCCGGTCGCCAAGAGCTTCGACGAGCGCGTGGGCGTCACCGGCCTCATCCTCAGCAAGCTCGACGGCGACGCCCGCGGGGGCGCCGCGCTGTCGGCGCGGCACGTCACCGGCAAGCCGATCCTGTTCGCCGGCATGAGCGAGAAGATCGACGGGCTCGAGGCGTTCCACCCCGACCGCGTCGCCGGCCGCATCCTGGGGATGGGCGACGTGCTCACCCTGATCGAGAAGGCCAAGGTGCTCGAGGCCGACGAGGAGGGCCCGGCGAGCGGTCGCGCGCCCACCGACTTCACCCTGTCGGACATGCTCACGCAGATGCGCCGCATCAAGCAGATGGGGTCGTTCAGCGACGTCCTGTCGATGATCCCGGGCGCCGGCAAGCTGCTGCCCGCGGGCGCGCAGGTCGACGAGCGCGAGATCGGCCGGGTGGAGGCGATCATCTCGAGCATGACCGAGCGGGAGCGACGCGAACCGCGGCTCCTGAACGCCAGCCGCCGCAAGCGCATCGCCCGCGGCTCGGGCACGACGGTGCAGGACGTCAACCGGCTGGTGAAGAACTACGAGGAGATGCGCACGATGATGAAGCGCTTCGGCAAGCGCCCGCCGGGGCGGGGCGGCCGCATGGGGCGCGCCCGCCCCTGAGGGGCGGCCCGCCCCTGGGGCGGCCGCACGCGACCGCGCCGATGGATTGGACAGCCGGCCCGCCAGCGTGTAGCATCAGAGGCTGAGTCGACCGACCCGGGCGCCCGCCGTGGAGCGCTCGCCGTCCCCACCGGAGGAACCCAACAGCATGGTCAAGATCCGCATGATGCGCCTGGGCGCGAAGAAGAACCCCCACTACCGCATGGTCGTCGTCGACGCGCGCGTCAAGCGCGGTGGCGACTACATCGAATCGCTGGGCCACTACGACCCGCGCGAGACGACCGAGAACTCCTTCAAGATCGACGCCGAGCGCGCGGCCTACTGGCTGTCGCAGGGCGCCCAGCCGACCGACACCGCGGTGCGGCTGCTGGAGAAGGCCGGCGTCGCCGTTCCCTCGGTCAGGGCCAAGCGCGGCAGCAGCTACGTCGCCCGCACCGCGGCCCCGGCGCAGGCCCCGGCCCCGGCCCAGGCTCAGGCCTGATCCCCGGATGCCCCGCGAACTGGTCACCTACGTCGTCCAGAACCTCGTGGCCGACGTCGATGCGCTCGACGTCCGGGCCGTCGACGAGGACCGCGGCGGCGTCCGCATCGAGATCCGCTGCGCCAAGGACGACGCCGGGCGCGTCATCGGGCGCGGCGGCCGCGTGATCAACGGCCTGCGTACCCTGGCCCGCGCGGCGACCGACGGCCGCCAGCGGGTCGACGTCCACCTGATCGAGTAAGCGAACGTGAGCGGGCGTCCGGGACCCGACACGCCGATCGCCGACGAGGCGCACCCACCCGCGGGCTGGGTGCGCCTCGCGCGTTTGGGTCGGCCGTTCCAGCTGCGCGGCGCGCTGCGGGCGCAGACCCTCGGTCCGGCGGCCGACCTGCTCCTGCTCGAGCTGGGCGAGGCCGGCGAGACGGTGTGGCTGAGCGGCGTCGGCGCGACGCGCCTGCGCGGCGCCCGGCGGATCGGCGGCGGGGTGGCCGTGTCGTTCCAGGGCATCTACACCCCCGAGCGCGCGCGCGACCACGTGCACCGCGACCTGTGGGGCCCCACCGACCACGGCGCCGGCCCGCCGGAGGCCGCGGGTCCGCTCGTCGCCTCGCTCGAGGCGGGTGCCGCCGGCGGCGACGTGGTCGCCGTGGAGCTATTGGAGGGGGCGCCCGTGCGGCTCGACGGCCGCCCCTACGGTCGCGTCGCGCGCGTCGTTCTCGGGGCGCAGGACCTGCTGGAGGTCGAGGGGCCCGAGGGGCCGCGCTGGGTCCCGTGGCAGGCGCCCTACGTCCGCTGGGACGGCGACGCGGTCGCCATCGACGACCCGCCGCCCGGCCTGCTCGACGACGGCTGACCGTGATGCTGGGCGTGGTGCTCCCGCGTAAGCTGGGGCAACGGCGACCCATCCGCCCACCCGAGGAGCACCCGAACACCCATGCGCATCGGCATCGTCACCGCCACCTTCACCCCGTCCAAGAACGGCGTCGCCACGTCGACGGCGCTCTTCGCGCGCGGGCTGCGCTCGCTGGGGCACACGGTCCGGGTGTTCGCCCCCCGCCACCCGGGCGCGGTGGCCGAGCCGGACGTCGTCCGGCTGCCCGGCCTCCAGGTCAGCGCACCACCCGACTACCCCATCCTGTTGCCCGTCGGCCCGATCGCCACCCAGCAGCTCCCGGTGCACGACCTCGACGTGGTGCACACCATGCACCCGTTCGTCGCCGGTCACATCGCGCTGGGCTGGGCACGACGGGCCAAGGTGCCGCTCGTCTTCACCGCCCACACGCAGTACCACGCGTACGTCCAGTACGCGCCCACGCCGGCGGGCCCCACCGCCTGGGCGGTCAAGCGACACGTCCGCGCGTTCGCGAAGGAGGCCGACCTGGTGCTGGCCCCCGGGAACGCGATCGTGGAGGTCCTGCGCGGCTACGGCTTCGACGGCCCGATCGAGCTGCTCGCCAACCCGGTGGACCTCGCCGGCTTCCTGCACGAGCCCGACCCCGGCCTGCGTGAGCGCCACGGGGTGCCGGCCGACGCGCCGCTGCTCGTCTACGTCGGCAGGATGGGGCCCGAGAAGGGCCTGCCCATGCTGCTCGAGGCGTTCGAGCGGGCGCGCGAGCGGTCGCCGCGGTTGCACCTGCTCATGGTGGGCGACGGCCCGCTGCGCGCGGCGCTGAGCGGCCGTAGCCACCCGCAGGTGCGCTGGGTGGGCCCGGTGCCGCACGCGCGGGTCGCCGACTACCTGCTCGCCGCCGACCTGTTCGTCACCGCGTCCACGACCGAGGTGCTGCCGATGACCTTCCTGGAGTCCCTGGCGGCCGGCACCCCGGTGGTGGCCGTCGCCTCCGCCGCCGCCCGCGACCTGCTCTCGGGCGACCTCGACGGCATCTGCCCACCGACGGCGGACGACCTCGCCGCGAAGATCGTGGGCACGCTGTCGGCGCCCGACCCGCAGGCCCTGCGGGCGCGGGCGCGGGCGGCGGCGGCCGAGTTCGACGTCGAACGACGCGCCCGCGCGCTCGCCGACGTCTACGCGCGGGTGACGGCGCAGCATCGCCCCCGCGGCCGCCGCGCCGCCGGCGTCGGCACGGCGCGCTAGGCCCGCCGTGCGCTTCACCGTCTACACGCTGTTCCCGCAGCTCATCGAGGCCTGGCGAGGCGAGGCGCTGATCGGCCGCGCCGCCCGCCACGGGCTCATCGAACTCGAGGCGCGCGACCTCCGCCGCTTCGCCGGCAACCGGACGGGTCGGGTGGACGACGCGCCCTACGGCGGCGGGGCGGGCATGGTCATCCGCGTGGACGTGGCCGCGGCGGCCATCGCGGAGGCGCGCGCCGGCGACCCGACGCCGGACGAGGTCGTGCTGCTCTCCCCCGCCGGCGCCCCGCTGACCCAGCGGACGGTCGAGGCGCTGGTGCGTCAGCGTCACCTCGTGCTGCTGTGCGGTCGCTACGAGGGCTTCGACGCGCGCACCGAGGCGCTGGTGGACCGCGAGGTGTCACTGGGCGACTTCGTGCTGATGGGCGGCGAGCTCGCGGCCCTGTGCCTGGTGGAGGCGGTCGCGCGGCTGCTGCCCGGCGTGCTGGGCGACGCGGACAGCCACGCGCAGGACTCGTTCACCACCGGCCTGCTCGACCACCCGGAGTACACCCGCCCGCCCGAGTTCGAGGGATCGCCGGTGCCCGAGGTGCTGCGCTCGGGGCACCACGCGGAGGTGGCCCGCTGGCGCCGGCGCGAGGCGCTGCGCCGCACGCTCGAGCGGCGCCCCGACCTGTTGCAGGGGGCGCCGCTCGACGACGACGATCGCGCGTGGTTGGCGAGCCTGCGCGCCGGCCCGCAAGACGGGGCCTGAACGCGCCGGCGGGGGGTCAGCGCAGCAGGTCGGCGACCGCCTCGGTCAGGTCGAGCCCGTCGGCCGCGTACACGATCATCCCGCTCTCGGCGGCGGCCTCGATGTCCATGACCACCGCGACGCCGTTGTCCTCCGCGACGCTGCGGATGGCCGCGTTCACGGCCTCGATCGCCGGCTGGGCGGCCTCGGCGATGTCCGACGCGTAGCGCGCCTGGACGGAGTCGTAGGTGGCCACGAGCACGTCGAACAGCTCGGCCTCCTCGTTGTTCAGGCCCTCGGCGCGGGCCTTGGTCTGCAGGCCGTCGAGCCGCTCGCGCAACCCGCCGATCTCCTCGGCGGCCAGCTCGCGCAGCTCGTTGGCCGACTGGCCGGCGGGGTGGGAGGCGATGAGCGCCTGCGAATCGACGAAGGCGATCCGCGTCGGCGCGTCCTGGGCGCCGAGGTTCGCGCCCAACATGAGGGCGACCGCGACGGCGGCGACGAGTGCGAGGGTGAGTCTCTTCATAGCGACGCGAAGCGTAGCACGGGCACCATGAGAAGCCGGTCGCCATGCCCCAGACGCCCAGCGCGCCCCCCACCCCGCCATGACCGCAGCCTGGATCGCGCTGGTCGCGATCGTCGGTTCGCTGATCGGCAGCTTCGCCAACGTGGTCGTGTACCGTTGGCCGCGGGGGCAGTCGGTCGTGCGCCCGCGGTCGCGTTGCCCTGGGTGCGGCCGCACGCTCTCGCCACTCGACCTCCTTCCCGTGCTCTCCTGGCTCGCCCTGCGGGGACGCTGCCGCACGTGCGGCGCCCGCATCTCGGGCCGCTACCCGGCGGTCGAGGCCGGCTTCGCGGTCGCGTTCGGCGTCCTGGCCTGGGCGTACCCGATCGAGGCCTTCGGCCTCACGGTCCTGCCGCTGTTGGTCCTGGTGTCCATGCTCGGGATGGCGGCGCTGATCGACCTCGACACCTACCTGCTGCCCGACGGGCTGACGCTGCCTGCCATCGCCGTCGGCATCGTCGGCGCCTGGGCGTACGACCCCGCCGCCGGGCTCCCGACCCCGGCCGAGGCCGCCGTCGGCGCCGCGATCGCCGCCGGCGTGCTGGTGCTGATCAACCGCCTCGGCGGCCTGGTGCTGCGGCGCCTGCGCGACACCGAGGAGCGCCTATGGCCGTTCTCGCTCGACGCCGTCAACGTCGCGGCGCTGGCGGGCATGCTCGGCGGACGCTGGTGGGCGCTCGCCGCGGGCCTCGCCCAGGTGGCCCTCAGCGCGCTGGCTCGCCGCCCGGTCCGGCTCCCCGAGCCCTGGGTCTACGCGCTGTGGCTGACGGCCCTGATCGTGGCGCTCGGCGGCTGGACCCTCACCTGGGGCGTCGACCTGATCGAGGCGCTGGCGGGCAGCCTGATCGGTGCGGGGACGTTCGCGCTGCTGGGCGCCGCCTGGTGGTGGCTGGCCGACCTGCGCGCGGCGGGGCCCGCTGGCGGGACGCGGATCCCGCCGGCCGAGGAGGCCGGCGCGCCCGAGGACGACGAGGGCGAACCGGTGGCCATGGGCTTCGGCGACGTCAAGCTGGCGGCCGTGCTGGGCGCCCTGCTGGGGACCACCGGCTTCCTGGTCGGCCTGCTGCTCGCCGTGGTGATCGGCGCCGTCGTCGGCGTCGCGCAGCGGGCGCTCGGCGGCTCCCGCTTCGTCCCCTTCGGCCCCTTCCTGGTGGTCGGTGGGCTGCTCGCCTGGGCGTTCGGCGACGCCCTCATCGCCTGGTACCTGAACCTCCTGGGGGTCTGATAGCATCGTCTCCCACGCGTGGCTGGCGCCGACCGGCGCGAGGCACGCGCCCACACCGTTCCCCCGGCGCCGGCCGAGCCGCCGCAGTGCACGAGAAGGGCCCCTCATGGACCTCCCCATCGTCGACAGCCTCCGCGGTCGCGACCTCCTCTCGCTCGCCGACCTCACGACCCCCGAGTTCGACGGGCTGCTCCGGAGCTCGCTGTGGCTGAAGCGCGCGTGGAAGGCCAGGGTCCGGCCCCGCCCGCTCGAGCACAAGACGATCGCCATGATCTTCGAGAAGCAGTCGCTGCGCACCCGCTCGACCTTCGACATCGCGATGGTGCAGCTCGGTGGCCACTCCGTCCTGCTGTCGCAGAACTACATCGGCTGGGGCGTGCGCGAGACGATCAAGGACGTCGCCTACAACCTCGAGCGCTGGGTCGACGGCATCATGGCGCGCACCTACGGCCACGGCACCCTCGAGGAGTTGGCCCTGCACGCCGACGTGCCCGTCATCAACGGCCTCTCCGACCTGCTCCACCCGTGCCAGCTGCTGGCGGACTACATGACGCTGCAGGAGACGTTCGGCGAACTGACCGGCCTCAAGGTCGCCTTCGTCGGCGACGGCAACAACGTCTGCGCCTCGCACGTCAACGCCGCCGCGCACGCCGGCACGCGCCTGACGATCGCCTGCCCGGAGGGGTTCGACCCCGACCCGCGGATCCTCGGCGCCGCCCGCGACCGCGGCGCGGACGTCACCATCGTCCGTGACCCGCGCGAGGCCGCCGAGGGCGCCGACGCGCTGTACACCGACGTGTGGATCTCGATGGGCCAGGAGGAGGATACGGAGCGCCGCCGCGAGGCCTTCGCCGGCTACACGATCGACCCCAGCTGGTTCGACGCGCTGTCGCCCCGCGGCGTGTTCATGCACGACCTGCCCGCCCACTACGGCGAGGAGTGCACGGAGGAGGCCGTCTACCACCCGCGCTCGGTGGTGTTCGACCAGGCCGAGAACCGTCTGCACGCCCAGAAGGGCGTGCTGTTCCAGCTGCTGCGGGACGCCTGAGGTGACGCTGCGCGCCGGCGTCCTGGGCGCCAGCGGCTACGGCGGCGCCGGGCTGATCGAACGGCTCCGCCGGCACCCGGAGGTCGAACTGACCGCGCTGGCGTCGCGCCAGTACCTCGGCCGGCCCGTCGACGCCGCCTGGCCGCACCTCGCCGGCCTGCTCGACCTGCGCTTCGTCGACACCGACGACGCCATCGCGGCCGCGGACGTGTTGTTCTGCGCCACCCCGCACGCGGCGACCGCGCCGCTCGTCGCCGCCGCGCGGGCCGCCGGTCGGCAGGTGATCGACCTGTCGGCGGACTTCCGGCTCGATGCTGAGGCCTACGGCGCCTGGTACGGCGTTCACCCGCACCCGGAGCTCATCGCCGAGGCGGTGTACGGGCTTCCCGAGCTCCACCGGACGGAGCTGGCCGGCGCGGCGATCGTCGCCAGCCCTGGCTGCAACGCCACCGCGGCGACGCTGGCGCTCGCCCCGCTGGCCGCCGAGGGCCTCCTCGGCGAGGTGCCGGTGGCGACCATCGTCACCGGCGTCTCCGGCGCCGGCCGCGCCCTCGACCTCGGCCTGCACCACGCCGAACTCGACGAGAACGCTCGCGCCTACAAGGTCGCAGGCAGCCACCGCCACACCGGCGAGGTCGAGATCAACCTGGGCCGCGTGGCCGCCCAGGGCAAGGACGCCCGCACCCACGGCGCGCGCGCCCCGCTGCGCATCGCGTTCAACCCGGTCCTCGTGCCGATGGCACGTGGCATCCTGGCGACCACCGTGACGCGACCGCAGCGCGGCGATCCATCGGACGCGACCTTACTCGAGCTCTACCGCGACTTCTACGCCGGCGATCCCCTCGTGCACGTGCAGTCCGACCTGCCCCAGACGAAGGCGGCGGCGGGTGGCGACCGCGCGCTCGTCAGCGTCCGCTACGATGGTCGGACCGGTTCCGTGGTGGCGCTCGCCGCCATCGACAACCTGGGCAAGGGGGCGGCTGGTCAGGCCGTCCAGGGGTTCAACGTCGCACGGGGGCTGCCCGAGACGCTCGGGCTGCGCTTGGAGGGTCACTGGCCATGAAGCTCCCCACGGGGTTCCGCGCGTCCGGCGTCCGCGCCGGCATCAAGCCGTCGGGCAATCCCGACCTCGGCCTGGTCACGGGCGACCGTCCGCTCGTCTGGGCGCTGACGACGACCCGGAACCTGGTGCGCGCGCCGTGCGTGACCCGCAACCGGGCGCGCGCCGCCTCGGAGCAGCCGGTGCGCGCGCTGGTCGTCAACGCCGGCAACGCCAACTGCGCCAACGGCGACGGGGGGATCTGGGACAACGAGGACTTCGCGGCCAGCGCCGCGCACGCGCTCTCGCTCGGCCGGCCGCAGGAGGTGTTGACCGCCTCCACCGGCGTGATCGGCCGCAAGCTGCCGATGGAGCGCGTGCGCGCGGGCCTGCCGCTGGCGATCGCCGACCTGGGCGACGACGTCGACGCCTTCGCGGAGGCGATCCTGACGACGGACCTGGTGACCAAGACCGCCGAGGTCGAGTTCGGCGGTGGCACCCGCGTCGTCGGGGTCGCCAAGGGCTCGGGCATGATCCACCCGAACATGGCCACGATGTTCGCCTTCCTGTTCACCGACGCCCAGGTCGATCAGACGGAGCTGCGCGAGGCATGGCGGGGCATCGTGCGGCGGACCTTCAACCAGATCACGGTCGACGGCGACACCTCGACGAACGACATGGCCATCGTCCTCTCCAGCGGCCGCCGGGCCGCCTCCCTGGACGAGCTGACGGGCGCGCTCGAGTGGGTCGCCGGCGAGTTGGCGCGAGCGATCGCGCGCGACGGCGAGGGGGCGACCACGCTCATCACGGTCGAGGTCCGGGGCGGACGCGATGAGGCGGACGCCATGGCGGCGGCGAGGTCCGTCGCGGGCTCGAGCCTCGTCAAGGCCGCGGTCCACGGGCGCGATCCCAACTGGGGCCGCATCCTCTCGGCGGTGGGCCAGGCCGGCGTGGTGGCCGACCTCGGCGCGGTCGCCATCGCGCTCCAGGGCACGCCGGTCTACCGGGGGGCGCCGGTCGACTTCGACGCCGAGGCCGTCTCACGCGCGATGCGCGGCCCCGACGTGCGCATCGAGGTCGACCTCGCCGCCGGGACCGCCGAGGGGCAGGCCTGGGGCTGCGACCTGACGGCCGACTACGTCAAGATCAACGCGCTCTACACGACCTGAGCCGCCCGGCGGGCCGACCCAGCGCCGTCAGCGCCTGCGATTCGGGATGTGGATCGCGGGCGATCCAGGCGGATCGCACCCGACCCAGCGCCGTCAGCGCCTGCGATTCGGGATGTGGATCGCCTTGCCGTGGGCGTGCTCGGCGGCCTCCATCAGGCCCTCCGAGAGCGTCGGGTGCGCGTGCTGGATCGCGCCGATGTCCTCGACGGTCGCCCCCATCTCCATCGCGAAGGTGGCCTCCGCGATCAGGTCGCCCGCCATCGGGCTGACGAGATGCACGCCCAACACCAGGTCGGTCTCCTCGTCCGCCACGATCTTCATGAGGCCGTCGGTGGCGCCCATCGTGGTCGCGCGCCCGGAGGCGCTGAGCGGGAACGAGCCCACGCGCACGGTGAAGCCGGCCTCCTTCGCCTCCGCCTCGGTCATGCCGACGCTGGCGAGTTCGGGGTGGGTGTAGATGACCGCCGGGACCAGCGTGTCGTAGGCGACCTTCTTGCCGGCGGCGTGCTCGGCGGCCACCAGGCCCTCCTTCATCGCCTTGTGCGCCAGGAGCGGCCCGCGGGCGACGTCACCGATCGCGTACACGTGCGGCACGTCGGTCTGCATCGTGTCGCCCGTCTGCACGTAGCCGCGCTCGTCCACGGTCACGCCGATCTCCTCCAGGCCCAGCCCCTTGCCGTTCGGCACGCGGCCGACCGCGACGAGCACCTTGTCGACGACGATCTTCTCCTGCTTGCCGTCGGCGCCCTCGACGACCACCTGGGTGCCGGCCTTGACCTTCTTCTGCGAGACCGCCTTGGTCCCCGTCTTGAGGGTGATCCCGCGCTTGGCCAGCGCCTTGTGCAGCGCCTTGCTGGCGTCCTTGTCCGCGGTGGGCACGATGCGGTCCATCATCTCGACGACGGTGACCTCGCTACCGAGGGAGGCGTAGACGTCGGCGAACTCCAGGCCGATCGCCGAGCCGCCGAGCGCCAGGAAGCGCTTGGGCACCTCGGAGATCTGCAGCGCGCCGGTCGAGTCGACGATGCGCTCACCATCGGGCTCGAAACCCGGGATGACGATCGGCCGCGAGCCGGTGGCGACGATGAAGCGATCGGCCGTGATGCGCCGGTCGCCGACCTCCAGCGCATGGGCCTCGACGAAGCGCGCCTCGCCGGCGATCAGGTCCACCTTGTTGCCCTTCAGGAGCTGCGTCACGCCGCCGGTGTGCTTCTGCACGACCTTCGCCTGCCAGGCGGAGAGCGCCTCGAGATCGACCTTCGGCTCCCCGAACTCGACCCCGTACGCCGTGGCGTGGCGGCTCTCCTCGAGCGTGTGCGCGACGTGCAGCAGCGCCTTCGTGGGGATGCAGCCGACGTTGAGGCACACCCCGCCGACGTCGCCCTTCTCTACGCAGGCGACCTTGAGGCCGAGCTGGGCGGCGCGGATGGCGGCGTGGTACCCGCCGGGGCCCGAGCCGATCACGATCAGGTCGTAGTCCATACAACGTCCTCCTGGGCGGGCGTAGGGCGCCGCGTTCCCGGTGCGCCGACGATGGCGGCCGGCGGCCGCATCTGGCCGCCGCTGGTGGCCGTCGTTGGTGGCGGCCGCTGGTGGCCGTCGGCGCACGTGCGCCGCTGCGGCAGCGCCGCAGTCTACCGTCCCCGCCCCACGGCGGCCGTACCATGCCGGTCATGGCCCGACCCGACACCTCCGTGCCGCACCGCTCGCTGACCCGCGACGACGTGCCCGACCCGCGCGCCGACTTCGAGGACATCGTGACCTTCGCCTACGGCTTCGACGGCTACGCGCGCTTCGGACTCGAGGCGTGCGGCGAGCTGGCCAACCGCACCCTCGACACCTTCCTGCGCGAGCGGCGGCTACCGGACGATCTCGACGAGCTGCGCGCCTGTCTCTACTTCGAGGCGCGCCGCTGGATCGTGCTGCAGGCCGAGCCGGACACCCGCGCGCGCCTCTACGTGGGCGCGCTGCTCGAACACCTCGGCGACCGGCTCGACGAACTCCACGACGGATCGGCGGCGCTGCCGCTGGCGTGAGCGGCGGCGGGGCGTGCCGTGGCGCGGCACCCGCCGGGACGAGCCGCCCGCCGCCCGCGGCCCGCCCCGGCGGTAGACTGCGCGAATCATGGATCACTCCCCCTCCGAACCGCGCGGCGACGCGCCGCCGGCCGACGAGCCGCGGGCCGACGAGCGCGCCGTCCGTGGCGACCGGGCCGATCGTGCCGATCGTTCGGATCGGGCCGATCGGAACGATCGGGCCGGTCGCTACGACCCACAGACCCTCGAGGCGCGTTGGCGCCAGGCCTGGAAGGACCAGGGCCTGTACACGGTCGACCTCGACGACCGCTCGCGCCCGAAGTACTACTTCCTGACGATGTACCCCTACCCTTCGGGCGACCTGCACGTGGGGCACTGGTACGCCGAGGCGCCCGCCGACGCCGCCGCGCGCTACCGGCGCATGCGCGGCTACAACGTGCTCTTCCCCATGGGCTTCGACGCCTTCGGGCTGCCGGCCGAGAACGCGGCCATCCGTGCGGCCCGCGAGGGCGAGAAGGTCCACCCGATGTCGCTGACGTACGAGCGCATCGACCGCATGGAGAAGCAGTTCGACCAGATGGGCGCGATGTTCGACTGGTCGAAGAAGGTCGTCACCTGCGACCCGGGGTACTACCGCTGGAACCAGTGGGTCTTCCTGCGCATGTTCGAGCGCGGCCTCGCCTACCGCAAGGAGAGCATGGTCAACTGGGACCCGGTCGACCAGACCGTGCTCGCCAACGAGCAGGTCATCGACGGCCGTGGCGACCGCTCCGGCGCGCTGGTCGAGCGCCGGCTCATGCCGCAGTGGCATTTCAAGATCACCGACTACGCCGACGAGCTGCTCGACTTCGAGGGCCTCGACTGGCCCGACAAGGTCAAGACGATGCAGACGAACTGGATCGGCCGCTCCGAGGGCGCGCAGGTCGCCTTCCGGACCGAGGCCGGCCCGATCGAGGTGTTCACGACCCGCCCCGACACCCTGTGGGGCGCGACCTTCATGGTGTTGGCCCCGGAGCACCCGCTGGTGCCGCAGCTCACGACCGACGCGCAGCGGGCCGAGGTCGAGGCCTACCAGGCCGCCGCGGCGCGCATGAGCGAGATCGACCGGCAGGCGGAGGGCAAGACCAAGACCGGCGTCTTCACCGGCGCCACCGCGATCAACCCGGTCACGGACGAGCGCGTCCCCGTGTGGATCGCCGACTACGTGCTCACCACCTACGGCACCGGCGCGGTGATGGCCGTGCCGGCCCACGACCAGCGCGACTTCGAGTTCGCCCGCGCGTTCGGGCTCGAGGTCCGCGTGGTCGTCCAGCCCGAGGGCGCCGAGCCGCTCGACGGCGCGACGATGGCGGAGGCGTACGCCGGCGACGGCGTGCTGGTCAACTCGGCCCCGTTCGACGGTCTGCGGGTCGGCAAGGAGACCGCCAAGGAGGGCATCGGGCGCATCATCGACTGGCTCGCCGAGCGCGACATCGGCGAGAAGAAGGTCACCTACCGCCTGCGCGACTGGCTGATCAGCCGCCAGCGTTACTGGGGCACGCCCATCCCGGTCGTCTACTGCGACGCCTGCGGCATCGTGGCCGTGCCCGACGAGGACCTGCCCGTCGAGCTGCCCGCCGACGTCGACTTCCTGCCGACCGGCCAGTCGCCGCTGACGCTGCACGAGGGCTTCCTGAACACCACCTGCCCGACCTGCGGGGGGCCGGCGCGGCGCGAGACCGACACGATGGACACCTTCATGGACTCGTCGTGGTACTGGTTCCGCTACCTCAGCCCGCAGCTCGACACGGCGCCCCTCGACAGCCGCCTGGCCGCGGCGTGGGCGCCGGTCGACATGTACACCGGCGGCGTGGAGCACGCCATCCTGCACCTGCTGTACTCGCGCTTCTTCACCAAGGTGCTGCGCGACCTCGGCCTGATCGACCACGGCGAGCCGTTCGTGCGCATGCGCAACCAGGGCATGATCCTGGGCGAGGACGGCGAGAAGATGTCGAAGTCGCGCGGCAACGTCGTCAACCCCGACCACCTGGTCGAGGCGTACGGCGCCGACGCGGTGCGCGCCTACCTGATGTTCATCGGTCCGTGGGACCAGGGCGGCCCCTGGAACTACCAGGGGATCGAGGGCGTCAGCCGCTTCCTGAACCGCGTGTGGGCCGCGATCGCCACGCCGCCCGAGGAGGCGGGGCCGGAGGCGGACCCGGCGACCCTCAAGGAGCTGCGCCGGGCCGTGCACCAGGCGATCGCCAAGGTCAGCGACCACCTCGAGGGCTTCCGCTTCAACACCGCGGTCGCCGAGCTGATGACCCTGCAGAACGCCCTGACGAAGGCGAGGGCCGCGGGCGCCGCCGGCAGCCCCGAGTGGTCGGAGGCATGCGAGGCGATGACGCTGCTGCTGGCCCCGATCGCGCCGCACCTGGCCGAGGAGCTGTGGGCCCGCGCCGGGAACGCCACGTCCGTGCACCTGCAGGCCTGGCCGGAGGCCGACCCCGAGGCCCTGGCCCGCGACGAGATCGTCATCGCGGTGCAGGTCGGCGGCAAGCTGCGCGGCGAGGTGACGGTGCCGGCGGATGCCGGCAAGGAGGACGTGCTCGCGGCCGCCAAGGCGAGCCCCAACGTGCGGCGCCACCTCGAGGGCATGGCGGTGGTGCGCGAGATCGTCGTGCCGGGCAAGCTGGTCAACCTGGTGGTCAAGCCGCAGGGTTGACCGTCGCCCGTCAGGGCGTTGCGATCAACACCACGTCCAGCAGGGTGGCCATGTCGACGGCCGGCGCCACCAGGAAGCTGCGGCGCAGCTCGTTCGGGTCCTGCGGCAGCACCTCGACGACGACCCCGACGCGCAGGCCGCGCGGGAAGAGGCCGCCGGCCGCGCTCGTCTCGACCAGGTCACCGACCTCGACGGGGTCCTCGTCGATGAAGCGGTCCACCCGCAGCAGGCCGCCCACCTCGCCGATCGCCACGCCCTGACCGCCCTTGGAGCGGACCGTGACGCCCACCCGCGACTGCGGGTCGAGCACGCTGCGCACCAGGGCCGTGCCCTCGGAGACGGCGGTCACGACGCCGACCAGGCCCTCCGGGGCCGTGACCGGCATGCCGCGCACGACCCCGTTCGCCGCGCCCACCCCGAGCGTCAGCGCGTCACCGACGCCGCCGCTGGTGCGCGCGATCACCGGCGCGCTGAGGGCGGCCGCGGGCGACTGGCTACGGCGGGCGCCGAGGAGGCGCTCGAGCTCGGCGAGCTGCAGCTCGAGGCGGCGCTCCCGCTCCTCGCTCGCCGTCAAGGCGCGCCGCAACGTCGCGACCTCGGCCCGGTAGTCGCGCCGCTCCAGCATCGCCTCCAGCGTCAGGCGGGTGTGCAGCCCGGCGCGGTAGACCGCCGTCTGCGGCAGCGCCACCGCGGCCGAGAACTGCACGGGCACGCGCCCCACGAAGGCCGTCAACGCGAAGGTCAGCAGCGCGAGGCCCACGAACACGTACCAGGCCCGGACGAAGCTAGACAAGCCGCACCCCCAGCTCCCGGGCGGCCAGCAGCACCGCGGGCAGCGAGAGACCGACGACCGCGCCGTAACAACCGTCGATGGCGTCGATCAGCGTCGCGCCGAGGCCCTGGATGGCGTAGCCGCCCGCCTTGTCGAGGCCCTCGCCGGTGGCGGCGTAGTCGGCGATCTCGGCCGCGTCGAGCGGCCGGAAGCGAACGCGGGTGCTGCGCAGCACGGTCGCCTCGCGCTCCCCCAGCCGCAGCGCGTGGCCCGTGTGCACCCAGTGATCGCGTC
This sequence comes from Trueperaceae bacterium, assembly GCA_011389865.1. Classification (GTDB taxonomy): domain Bacteria; phylum Deinococcota; class Deinococci; order Deinococcales; family Trueperaceae; genus JAABTL01. The sequence continues at coordinate 284 of JAABTL010000033.1, read as the reverse complement.
CCGAAAGGCGGGCGACGAACGCGGCCGCCTCCTCGACGTCGCGCGGCTTGCCGAGCGACTCGCCGTCCAGCACGACGGTGGTGTCCGCGGCGATCACGAGCGGCCACGCGAAAGCGCCGGCCGACCCGGCCTCGCCGCCGCCCGACGCGGCGGCGTCGGCCGGCGCGGCGCCGCCGGCCGACGCCGGGTGCCGGCGCGCGGCCACGGCGCGCGCCTTCGAGCGCGCGAGCCGCAGCACCATCGCGTCGGGCGCCTCGCCGGCCACAGGCGTCTCGTCGACGTCC
>JAABTL010000032.1 GCA_011389865.1 Trueperaceae bacterium | reverse complement strand
CGCGCTGGGCGAGGCCGCGCCCGGGGTCGGCTTCGTGGGCGAGGAGGGACTGGACGCCTCGCTGCCGGGCGCGCCCACCTGGGTGATCGACCCGATCGACGGCACCCACAACTTCGTGCGCGGCTACCCGGGCTTCTGCGTCTCGATCGGCCTCGTGGTGGACCACGAGAGCGTGCTGGGGGTCATCTGGGACTCGGTCGACGACGCGGTGTACTGGGCCGTGCGCGGCGAGGGGGCGTGGCGCGACGGCGCGCGCCTCCGGCGCCCGGAACCGCGGCCCCTGGAGCACGCGCTGGTCGGCACCAACTTCACGTCCGAGTCGGCGCGCTCGCCCGTCGACCAGGCGGTGTTCTACGAGATCGTGCGGCGCGCGGCCGGCGTGCGCGAGAGCGGCGCCTGCTGCCGCGACTTCTGCCACTTCGTGAGCGGCCGGACCGACCTCTTCTGGCAGTTCGGCCTCAAGGCCTGGGACGTCGCCGCCGGCGTCTGCCTGGTGCGCGAGGCGGGCGGCGCGGTCGCGTTCGGCGACGCGCCCGAAGACTGGGTGCACGCGCCCGGGCTCTCGGTCTTCGCCGGCGAGCCGGCGCTGGTGGACGAGGCCGTGTCCGTGTGGCGGGCGGTGCTCGGGGGCTGAGGTCGCGCGTCAGCGGCCGCGACCGGCCGGGCTCAGAACGGCACGCCGGCCACCAGCACGACGTTGGCGTACGGCGTGAACTCGCCGGTGCGGACGATCGTGGTGGCGCCGGCGGTGATGTCGAGCAGCTCGGGGTGCGGGACCTCGCGCAGCGGCAGGTCGCCGGGCCAGACGGCGTCGAAGGCCGCCCGCATCGCCGGCGACACGGTCGCCATCTCGACGTCGATGACGCCCTCCTGGACGACGAGCTCGCCGAGCACCGTCTCCAGCGTCTGCAGGAAGCCGGGCACGCCCGGGCGCAGCGCCAGGTCGATCACCGGCACGCCCTTCGGCACCGGCAGGCCCGCGTCGCCGATCACCAGCAGGTCGTGGTGGCCCATCGCGGCGACGAGCCGCGAGAGTTCGGCGTGCAGGAGGCCATGCTTCTTCATGCGGACCCCCTCACCGGCCCTCGTCGCGGTCGGTCGCGCAGGGCCGGCCGTGCAGGGCGGGGAAGGGCAGGCGGGGTCCGACCCCGCCTGCCACGAGAGCGTGTGTCAGTCGCAGCTGGCTTCGGTGACGAGCTCGAGGCCCACGGCGATCGCGACGGTGTCGGCGGGCGCGCCGTTGGCGATGATGTCGGCGGCGGCCTCGACGGCCTCGGCGCCGAGCATGGCGGGCTGCTGCGCCACGGTGGCGCCCATGCGGCACTCGCGGACGGCGGCGACGGCGTCGTCGGTGGCATCGAAGCCGACCACCAGGATGTCGCGGCCCGAGGCCTCGATCGCCTGCAGGGCACCGAGCGCCATCTCGTCGTTGTGGGCGAAGACGGCCTCGATCTGCGGCTGGGCGGTGAGGATGTTCTCCATGACCGACAGGCCCTCGGCGCGGTTGAAGTTGGCCGTCTGGCGGGCGACGATCGTGACGCCCGGGCAGTTCTCGACCATGAAGGTGTTGAAGCCCTCGCCGCGTTCGCGGGCGGCCGAGGTGCCGGGGATGCCCTCGAGCTCGACGACCGCGCCGACGCCCTCGAGCTGGGTGCAGATGAACTCCGCGGCGCTGGCGCCGCCGGCCACGTTGTCGGAGGCGATGAAGTAGGCGAGGTTGCCGCCGTCGACGCCGCGGTCGACCGCGATCACCGGGATGCCGGCGTCGTTGGCGGCCATGACGGCGGGCACGACGGCGGCGGAGTCGGTCGGGTTGATGATGAGGACGGCGACGCCGCGCTGGACGAGGTCCTCGATGTCGTTGATCTGGGTGCTGACGCTGTCCTGGGCGTCGGTCACCAGCAGCTCGAGACCGAGCTCGTCGGCCATCTGCTGGGCGCCGTCGCGCAGGTCGACGAAGAACGGGTTGTTGAGGGTGGAGACCGAGAGGCCGATCGTCTGGGCGAGCGCCGAGCTGGCGAGCAGCAGCGCCGAGGCGATGGCGAGCGTGCGTAGGGCAGTGCGCATGGGTCCTCCTTGGGAGCGGGCGTTCAGGTACGGCGGGTGGCGACGAGGCGTTCGATGAGCAGCGCGGCCAGGATCACACCCCCCTTCACGATCTGCTGGTAGAAGGACGGGACGTTGAGCAGGTTCATCCCGTTGTTGATCACGCCGATGATCAGCGCGCCGACGAGCGTGCCGAACACGCCCCCGCGGCCGCCGAACAGCGAGGTGCCGCCGACGACGACCGCCGCGATGGCGTCGAGTTCGAACATGACGCCCGCCGACGGCTGCGCGGAGTTGAGGCGCCCCGTCAGGACCATCGCCGCCAGCGCGGCGGCCAGGCCGGAGTAGGCGAAGGTGAACGCCTGCACGCGGCGGACGGGGATGCCGGAGAGGCGGGCGGCCTCCTCGTTGCCGCCGATCGCGTAGACCGCCCGCCCCAGCGCCGTGTAGCGCAGGATGACGTGGGTGACGAGCAGGAAGCCGAGCATGATCCAGATCGGCACCGGCAGGCCGAGGAAGGTGCCGTAGCCCAGCGTCATGAACAGGGGCGGCAGGCCGCTGATCGGCCGGCCGTCGGTGTACGCCAGCGCGGCGCCGCGGAAGATCGTCAGGCCGGCCAGCGTGACGATGAAGGGGGCGATCCCCGCGTAGGCGACGAAGAGGCCGTTGAAGGTGCCGAGCGCCGTCCCCAGCGCCATCGCCACCAGCACCGCGAGGCCCGCCGGCAGTCCGCCGACCGCCAGGCCCGCGCCCACCACGCCGGTCAGCGCCAGCAGCGAGCCGACCGACAGGTCGATGCCGCGGCCGATGATGACGACCGTCATGCCGCACGCGATGATCGCGTTGATCGAGATCTGCCGCAGGACGTTGACGACGTTCGAGGCCGTCAGGAAGCGGTCGGAGAGCAGCGACAGGATGACGATGAGCGCGACGAGCGCCATCACCAGGCCGAAGCGGGCGAAGACCTCACGCCAGTTGACGCGCGCCAGTGACATGGGCGACGACCTCCTCGTAGTCGAAGGGGGGGCGGAGCTCGGTGGTGACGCGGCCGCCGCGGAAGACCAGGATGCGGTCCGAGAGCCCGATGAGCTCCTCGGTGTCGGACGACGACAGCAGCAGGCCGAGCCCACGCCGCGAGAGGCCGTCGATGACGTCGTAGAGCTCGGCCCGGGCGCCCACGTCGACGCCGCGGGTGGGCTCGTCGAGCAGCAGCACGGTCGGCTCGGTGGCGAGGCTCTTGGCGACGACCACCTTCTGCTGGTTGCCGCCCGAGAGCTCGCGGACGGGCTTGTGCGGCTCGGGCGGGCGCAGCGACAGGCGGTCGATCCACGTCCGCGTCTGCTCGCGTTCGCGCCGCGCGTCCATGAAGCCGAGCCGCTGCAACCGCGACAGCGTGGTCAGCGACACGTTCTCCTGCACCGTCAGCTCCATCACCAGCCCCTGCGCCTTGCGATCGCTGGGGACGAGCAGGATGCCCTCGCGGATCGCGTCGCGCGGCGAGCGCACCGGGTCGCCGGCCCAGCTGGCCGTGCCCTCGAGGCCGAAGAGCGTCGGCAGGATGCGCTCGCGGCCCGAGCCGATCACGCCCGCCAGCCCGACGATCTCGCCCGCCTCGAGGGCGATGGAGAGGGGTTCCAGGCCGGGGCCGGCGGCCTCGAAGGTGCCGAGCGCCTCGCCCGTCTCCCGCGGCGAGCGCTGGTAGCGGCGCACGGACTTGCCCACCATCAGCTGGACGATCTCGTCGGCGGTCGTGTCGGCCACCACGCGCGTGCCCACCAGCCGCCCGTCGCGCAGGACGGTGACGCGGTCGGCGATGCGGAACACCTCCTCGAGCCGGTGGCTGATGTACACCATGCCGACGCCGCTGGCCTTGACCTTCTCGATGATCGCGAAGAGCCGCTCGCTCTCGCTGCTCGACAGCGCGGCGGTGGGCTCGTCGAGCACGAGGATGCGTCCCTCGCGCGCCAGCGCCCGGGCGATCTCCAGCAGCTGCCGCTCGCCGATCCCCAGGCGCGCCACCTCGCCGGCGGGGTCGAGGTCGAGCTCGACCTGGGCGAGCGGCCCGCGGGCCCGCGCGTAGAGGTCTCGGTAGCCGACGACCCTCGGCAGCTTCCCGAGGAAGAGGTTCTCGGCGACCGACAGGCTCGGCACCAGCGCGAGCTCCTGATAAACCATGACGACGCCGTGGGCCTGGGCCTCGTCGACGCCGTGGAAGCGGACCGTCTGCCCGGCGAGCGTCATGCTGCCGGCGTCGGGCGACTGGACCCCGGCCAGGATCTTCATCAGCGTCGACTTGCCGGCGCCGTTCTCGCCGACGAGCGCGTGCACCTCGCCGGCCTCGAGGGAGAAGTCGACCCCCGTCAGCGCGGCGACCTGGCCGAAGCGCTTGTCGACCCCGGTCATCTGCAGCAGCGGCATCAGGTCGCCTCGTCGCCCGCGGGCCGCTGCGGTTCGTCGGAGGGGCCCCGCTCCGCGAGGAACGCGTCGAGCTCGGCGGCGGTCGGCAGCGAGGGCTGGGCCCCGGGGCGGGTGGCGGCCAGCGCCCCGGCGGCGTTGGCGTAGCGCACCGCCTCGGCGAGGGGCGCGCCGTGCGCGAGCCGCACGGCCAGGGCACCGGCGAAGGCGTCGCCCGCGGCGGTGGTGTCGACGGCCTCGACGGCGAAGCCGGGGACCAGCCCGGTGGCGGGCGCCCCGCCCGCGCCCGCGGCGGAGTACGCGGCCGCCTCGGCCCACGCGGCGCCGGCGGCGCCGAGCGTGAGCACCGCGGCGGGCACCAGGTCGGCGAGGGCGGCCGCGGCGCGCTCGGGCGCGCGCGCGACCTCGGCGGCCGCGATCCCGGTGAGCTCCGCCGCCTCGGTCTCGTTGACCAGCAGCAGGTCGACGTCGGCGAGTTCGGCGGCCGTCAGCGGCTGCGCCGGCGCCAGATTCAGGACGACGCGCGCGCCGGCCCCCCGCCCGAGCTTCGCGGCCCGCAGGGTGGTCTCGAGCGGGACCTCGAGCTGCAGCAGGACGACGCGCGCGCCGTCGAAGCGGGCCGGGTCGAGGTCGTCGGGGGAGAGGCGCGCGTTGGCGCCCGGCGCCACGATGATCGTGTTCTGCGCGCCCGGGTCGATGCTGATGAAGGCGACGCCGGTCGGGACGTCGCTCAGCGCGGCGACCGCCTCGGTGGTCACCCCGTCGGCCGCCAGGCCGTCCACCAGCGCCTCGCCGAAGGCGTCGGCGCCGACGCGGCCGATCATGGCGACGGCGCCGCCGGCGCGGGCGGCGGCCACGGCCTGGTTGGCGCCCTTGCCGCCGGGGTGGCGGGCGTAGTCGCCGCCGAGCAGCGTCTCGCCGGCCACGGGGAAGCGCGGGACGCTGACCACCAGGTCCATGTTCAGGCTGCCGACGACGACGATGCTCACGGGCGTCCTCCTGCTGGTGATGCGGCGGCGACGGTGGCTGCCTGCCGGTCCGCGACGGATCGGCGGGTCACCAGCGTCACCGGATGCGTCTCGAAGCGCCGGGCGTCGCCCGGCGCGGCGATCCGCGCGTGCAGCATCGCGACCGCGCCCGCGCCGAGCGCGGCGAGGGGTTGCCGCACGGTGGTGAGGGCGGGCTCGACGAACTCCGCCCAGGGGACGTCGTCGAAGCCGATCACCGAGACGTCCTGGGGGACGCGCGCGCCCGCGGCGCGCAGGGCCCGCAGCGCGCCGACGGCGATCGCGTCGTTGGCGCACACGACCAGGCTGCAGTCGGGCGCGGCGAGCCGCTCGACGGCCGCCGGGGGCAGCTCGCTGGAGAACGGCACCTCATGCTCCCAGGCGATCTCGAGGGCGCCCGCGGCGGCCCCGAGGAACCCCGTGCGGCGCGCGGCGGCGCTGGCGAGCGCGCGGGGGCCCGACAAGAGGCCGACGCGCCGGTGGCCGCGGGCGATCGCGTGGGCCGCCACCAGCGCGCCACCCTGGGCGTGATCGGCGACGACGGCGTCGCAGCCGTCGAGCGGGCGGTCGACGGTGACGATGGGGAAGGGCCAGTCGACGGTCTGGCGGTCGTCGACCGGCACCCAGACGACGCCGGCGACGCGGTAGGTGGCAAGCAGAACGAGCGAGTCGTGCTCGCGTTCGCCGTCGTTGCCCGCGTCCATGACGATGAGGGCGTAGCCCAGCGCGCGGGCGGTCGCCTCGATCGCCTGCACCAGCGCGGGGAAGTAGGGGTTGGTGAGGTCCGGGACGACGAGCCCCAGCGCGCGACTGTGGCCGGTGCGGAGCGACTGGGCGTGCGGGTTCGGCACGTAGCCGAGCTCGGCGGCCGCGGCGAGGACGCGCCGCTGGACCGCGGGCGTGGCCGGCTTGGCGCCGCGCAGCACGTTGGACACGGTCGCGGTGGATACCCCCGCGCGTTGCGCCACGTCCTTGAGTCGTGCCATCCGCCCTCCTGTGCCGCGTGTTGCGTCACGTTCGGCGCGCCGTGTGGCGGTCCGCGTGCCGCGTGCCGCGTGCCGCGGGTCGCGAAGCAGAGGTTAATCGTTTAACCGAGCCTTTCCCCGATGATAGGGCCCCGGCCGCCGGCTGTCAACGCGCCGCGGTCCGGCGGCCCCGGCGGCCGCGGCCGGTATCCTGCCGCATGGCCCCCCGCATCGCGCTGCTGCACGCCATGCGCGCCTCGATGGCGCCGATCGAGGCCGCCTTCGCGCGGGCATGGCCCGAGGCCCGCCTCGCGCAGCTGCTCGACGACGCGCTGCCCGCCGACCTCGAGCGCGCCGGCGGCGTCGACGCCGCCATGGAGCGGCGCTTCGTGGCGCTGACGCGGACGGCGGTCGACGCCGGCGCCGACGCGGTCCTCTTCACCTGCTCGGCCTTCGGCCGCGCGATCGAGGCGGCCCGCGACGCCGTGAGCGTCCCGGTGATGAAGCCCAACGAGGCGATGGTCGCGGCCGCGGTCGCGCGCGGGGCACCGGTCGCGCTGCTGGCCACCTTCGCGCCGACGCTGGACTCGATGCGCCCGGAGTTCGAGGCCGAGGCCGCCCGCCAGCGTTGCGCGCTCGACCTGCGGACCGCCCACGTGGCGGGCGCGTTGGCGGCGCTGCGGGCCGGCGACGCCGAGCGCCACGACGCGGCGATCGCCGAGGCGGCCGCCCGTCTCGGCGGCGGGGGGACCGTGGTGGCGCTGGCGCAGTTCTCCATGGCGCGGGCGGCCGAGCGCGTCCGCGCGGCGACCGGGGGCACGGTGCTCACGACGCCGGACACGGCCGTCGCGGAGCTGCGGCGGCGCTTGCTGGCGGGCTGAGACCGGGCGAGCGGGCGCGTCAGCCGTTCGGCAGCTCCGCGAGCGCAGCGTCCAGCCCCTCGCGCAGGATGCCCGCGATGGCGTCGACCTGGTCCTCGTCGACGACGAAGGGCGGCGCGAGGAGGACGTGGTCGCCGCCGAGCGGTCCGGCGCTGCCGCCGCCGGGGTAGATGTAGAGTCCGCGCTCCAGGCAGGTCTGGCGAACGCGCGTTCGCAGCTTGAGGGCGGGGTCGAACGGCCTCTTGCTGGCGCGGTCCGCGACGAACTCGACGCCCAGCAGCAGCCCCTGGCCGCGCACCTCGCCGACGTGCGGGTGGTCGCCCAGCGTCTCGCGCAGGCGCCCGAGCAGCCGTTCGCCCATGCGTCGGACGCGCTCGAGCAGGCCCTCGCGCTCGATGACGTCGATGACCAGGCTGCCGACCGCGGCGGCGAGCGGGTGGCCGGAGTAGGTGTGGCCGTGGCGGAAGTCGTCGCGCCGGCTGCGGAACGCGTCGTACGTCCGGCCGCTCACCAGCAGCGCACCCAGCGAGGCGTAGCCGGCGCCGATGCCCTTGGCGGTGGTGATGAGGTCGGGCGTGACGCCCGTGCGCTGCATCGCCCACCAGCTGCCCGAGCGCCCGTTGCCGCTCATGACCTCGTCCGCGATGAAGACGACCTGGTGGCGGTCGCAGATCTCGCGGATGCGTCGCCAGTAGGCCGCGTCGCCCGCGGTCCCGGGCGCGCTGGAGCCGACGATCGGCTCGGCGATGAAGGCGATGACCTTGTCCTCGCCCTCCGCCTGGATGACGCGCTCGAGGTCGTCCGCGCAGTGCAGGCCGCAGTGACCCGCGCCGGCGCACCAGGGGCAGCGGTAGGGGTAGTGGGCCGCGATCTTGGGCTCGACCCGCAGGATGCCCGCGAAGGGGGCCACGCGTTCCGCCTGGTCGGTCACGGCGAGCGCGCCCAGGGTGGCGCCGTGGTAGCTGGTGCGGCGCGAGACGACCTTGCTCCGCTCCGTGCGGCCGTGGGCCAGGTGCACCTGGCGGGCGAGCTTGATGGCCGCCTCGACCGCCTCGCTGCCGCCCGAGGTGAAGAAGACGTGGTCGAACCCCTCGGGCGCGCGGGCGACCATCTTCTCGGCCAGCTCGATCGTCGGCGGCGTGACGAACACCGAGGGGTGGGCGTACGCCACGCGCATGGCCTGGTCGCGCAGGACGTCGGCGACCTCGCGGCGGCCGTGGCCGATCGACGCGACGGCCGCGCCGGCTGCCGCGTCGAGGTACGCCTTGCCGTGCTGGTCGTAGAGGACGGCGCCGCGGGCGTGGGTGACGACGATCGGCTCGCGCGACAGCTCGCGCAGGAACACCGGTCCGTCGAGCTGGGGACCGAAGGTCCGGGGGGCCCGCCGACGGGGCCCGGCGGCGCGTGGGGTCGCCATGAGGGTTTATACACCGCAGCCGACGGCCGCCGGCGTCGGTCGCCCCGAGGGCATCCCGGGGCGCGCTTCAGCGCACCAGCAGGACCGGCACCTTGACGTGGCGCGAGACCTTCTCGGCGGTGCTGCCCAGCACCGGGCGCGCGAAGCTCGCCTGACTGTGGGCGCCGAGCACGATGACGTCGACCTTCTCGCGCTCGGCCTCCTGGACGATCTCGCGCCACTCGGAGTGTTCGCCGTACTTGACCACCAGGCGCGAGGGCACGCCCTCGGGCAGCTTCTCGGCCGCCTGCCGCAGCACCTCGCGGCCGTGCTCGGTGGCCGCCCGGCGCAGCTCGCCCTCGGGCAGGTACATGCCGGCCATGGTGGCGTACGTGGGGGGCGGTCGGACCACGTGGAACACGACGACCTGACCGTCCAGGTCGTGCGCCAGTTGGCCGCCGTAGCGCACGGCGGCCTCCGCGTGGCTGTCCTCGTCGATCGCGATCAGGACCTTCTTGAACACGTTCGCCTCCTCACCCGGCCGCGGCGGCCCGTGCTCGCCGCAGTCGGAGCTGTTGCGAACCGGCGATCAGCAGCACCAGCGCCAGGCCGATCGCGTCGGTGGTCCAGGTCGGCTGGATCAGCATGAAGGCCACCGCCAGCAGCAGGATCTGCTCGTACCAGCGGGTCGTCGTCAACAGGTAGCGCTGCGTGCCGGAGCCGAAGGCCATCATCCCCAGCAGGGCCGAGAGGAACACCCAGGCGCCCTCGGCGAACGTCTCGACGCCGAACAGCAGCAGGCGGGTGTTGAAGATGAACATGAACGGCAGGATCGCGGTGCGCATGTCGTAGGTGAAGCCCTGGATGCCCGTCTTGATGGGGTTGGAGCGGGCGATGGCGGCGGCCGCGTAGGCGGCCAGGCCCACCGGTGGGGTGTCGTCCGCCAGGATGCCGAAGAAGAACACGAACAGGTGCGCCGCGAGGAGCGGGAAGCCGAAGCCGAACTGCTGGCCCAGGCTGTAGATCACGGGCGCGGTCAGCGTGGCCATGACGATGTAGTTGGCCGTCGTCGGCAGGCCCAGCCCGAGGATCAGGCTCGCGATGGCGGTGATGACGAGCACGACGGAGAAGACCATGAGGTTGCTGGCGGCGTCCGGGTTGCCGCCGAGGAGGTCGACGATCGGCAGCACCAGGAAGCCGAGCGCGCCGGCGATGGCGTTGGCGACCGACTCGATGATCTCGGTGAGGCGCAGGCCGAGCCCCGTGAGGTTGACCGTGCCGACGACCATGCCGGCGGTGGCCACGGCCACCGCGATCCCGACCATGTTGCGCGCGCCCGCCTCCAGCCCGCGCACGACGTCGCCGGCGCCCGCCACCAGCGCCGGCCACATCGGCTCGCCGCGCATGCGCGCCCGCACGGGCGCCTGGGCGAGCATGAGGAACACGAGCGTGACGATCGCCCACATGACGGCGAACGCCGGCGAGGCACGAGCGATGACCAGGAAGTGGATGAGCACCGCCAGCGGCGCCAGGTAGTGGATGCCCTCGATGAAGGTGCGCCAGCGCGAGGGCAGCTGCGCGCGCGGCAGCCCCTCGAGGCCCAGCTTCAGCGCCTCGAGGTGGACGATCCAGAACAGCGCCATGAACGAGATCACCGCCGGCACGAACGCCGCGCGGACGATGTCGAAGTAGGGGAGCCCGGTGAACTCCGCGATGATGAACGCCGCCGCGCCCATCACCGGCGGCATGAGCTGCCCGTTGGTCGACACCGCCACCTCGATGCCGGCGGCCTTGTGGGCCGGGTAGCCGGCGCGCTTCATCAGCGGGATCGTGAAGGTGCCGGTGGTGACGACGTTGGCCAGCGAGGACCCCGACACCATGCCGGTCATGCCGGAGGCGACGACGGCGGCCTTGGCCGGCCCCCCGCGGTACACGCCCAGGAAGGCGTTGGCCAGGTCGATGAAGTACTTCCCGGCCCCCGCGCGGTCGAGCATGCTGCCGAAGAGCACGAAGAGGAACACGAACTGCACCGACACGCCGAGCGCCACCCCGAACACCCCCTCGGTGGTGACGTACATCTGGCTGATGATCCGGTCGATCGGGTAGCCGCGGTGCGCGATCAGGTCGGGCAGCGTGTAGGGGATGGCGCCGCGGGGGCCCATCATCGCGTAGAGCAGGAACACGCCGCCGATGATGGCGAGCGCGGGCCCGAGACTGCGCCTCGTCGCCTCGAGCAGCAGGATCAGCGTGACGCTGCCGAGCCAGACCTCGCGCTCGATGGGGATGCCGAAACGTGTCTGGATCCCGAGGTAGTCGACCACCAGGTACAGCACCCCGGCGCTGGACACGATCGCGAAGAGGTAGTCGTACCAGGGGATGCGCTTCGCGCCGCGCCGCCGGCGCGCGGGGAACACGAGGAAGGTGAGCAGCAGCGCGAACGCCAGGTGGATGGCGCGGGCGCGGGTGGCGTCGAGCACCCAGACGCTGGCGATCGAGAGCTGGAACAGCGACCAACCGAGGGCCAGCGCGAAGATGATCCACGTCATCAGCTCGTTCGGGGTGCGCCCGCCGGCCTCGGCCTCCTCGACCATCCGAGCCGCCTCGGCGGCGCCCTCGTCCTTGGCGGCCTCCGCGAGGACCTGGTCGATGCTGAAGTGCGTGCCTTCGGTGGATCCGCCGTGATCGGTCGCAGCGGTCTCGGGCCGCGGCCCGCCTGCGGTGTCGTCGCCCGCGCTCGTCGGCTCGCGGCGGTCCGGCGCCTCGTCATCGTGTCGGGGTGGCATGCGGCGGTCCTCCTGCGGGCGCATCGCTCGGCGCGCCGACCGGTGATGGACCCGGGGCGCCGCATCGGTCGCGGCGCCCCGGGCGCGTGGTCACGGTGCGGTGAGGCTTCCGTCGGGCCGCGAACGCGGCCGTGGGACGTCGCGCGTCAGTACAGGCCCGCCTCGCTGAAGGCGCGCTCGGCGCCGGCGTGCAGCGGCGCGCCCAGGCCGGAGAGGAAGTCCTCGGCCGTCAGGTTGGCGAGGGCCGGGTGGATCGCCTGGAACGCCTCGAGGTTGTCGAGCACGGCCTTGACGATCGCGTACGCGTTGTCTTCGGAGAGGTCGGTGCTGGAGACGAACAGCGCCTTGACGCCGAAGAGGGTCAGGTCCTCGTCCTGGCCGCCGTAGGTGCCCGCGGGCACGGTCGCGAAGGCGTAGAACGGGAACTCCTCGATCATCGTCTCGAGCTCGGGGTCGGCCAGGGGGACGAGGCTGACGTCGGCCGTGGCGGTGATGTCGCGGATCGCGGCGCCGCCGATGCCGACCGTGTAGAAGAAGCAGTCGATGCGGCCGTCGCGGAGGAAGTCCGGCGCCTCGGCGGCGCGCAGGTACTCGGGCGTGAAGTCGCTCTCGCTCATGCCGTACGCCTCGAGCATCGCCTGCACGGTGTTGAGGATGCCGGAGCCCGGGTTGCCGATCGAGACGCGCTTGCCGGCGATGTCGCGGAAGCCCTCGACGCCGGCGTCGTTTTGGCAGACGAGGTGCATCGGCTCGGGGTGCAGGCCCATGATCACGCGCAGGCCGTCGTAGGGATCGCCGTCGAACGCGGCCTCGCCGTTGAAGGCCTGGTAGGCGACGTCGGACTGGGCGAGGGCGAGGTCGAGCTGGCCGCCGCGGATGGCGCTGACGTTGAACACCGAGCCGCCGGTGGACTCGACGGTGAGGCGAAGGCCGACGCCGGCCTCGTTGACGATGCGCGCGGTGGCGCCGCCGACCGGGTAGTACACGCCGGTGACGCCGCCGGTGCCGATCGTGAGGAAGGTCTGGGCATGCGCGGCGCCGGCGATGGCTAACGCGAGAGCGGCCAAGATCGAGACGAGTCGCTTCATGGTGGCTCCTTTCGAGAAGATCGGCCCCGTGGGGGACGGGGCTGAGAGTCCCAAGGCCCCGAGACGCAATGCGGGGTCGATGGGGCGGGCGTGCAACGTGACGTCCGTACATATATCCTGCCGGCTCGCCTACGGTCAAACGCCCTGCGGGTCCATGGGCGCCGTCGCGTAGACTTCGGGCCATGCTTTCGTGGGCGCCGAGCCGATGATCTCGATCCTGTACCTCTTCCTCGCCGTCGCCCAGTTGGCGCTGTGGGCCTGGGGGTGGCGCGCCTGGGCGCGCGGCGGCCGGCCGCGCGTCGGCGGGCCGCGCGGCGGCCGGCCGACGGCGCTGCTGTGGGTGCTCGTGCCCACCGCCCTGCTCTGGTACGACAACGCCCGCATCGGCGTCGGCCGCTTCATCGGCGAGGGCGAGTTCCTGTATGCGCTCAGCGTGCCGGCGCTCGCCTGGCACTGGACGATGCTGCCGGTGTTCGTGGTGGCGGCGGGGGTGATCGCGCGGGCGGCGGGGCTCGTCTGGGCGCGGCACCCCATCGGTCGCGCCTGGTTCTTGACGCTGGCCGTCATCCTGTTCGTCGTCGACGTCCCCTACGCGATCGGCGTCGTGTTCGGTTCCGTGGGCCCGTTCCCGGGCGTGGAGCTGCGCCTGGGCTGCATCGGCGACGCCATCCGTTACACGGCGACGCTCACGCCCGCGTACTTCTGCGGGCCCGAGGCCGAGGTGCACCGCATCGGGCCCGGCCCGCTGGTGGCCGTCGTGATGGTCGTCGTCGTGCTGGTCGTCGGCCTCGCCCTGTGGCGCGCCCGCCGCTGGCCGTGGCTCGCCGTCGCGGCCGGCGTCATGTTCGTGGCGGCCGCCGGCGGCCCCGTTTGGGGCACCTACGCGCCGCCGGTGGCCAACGTCGGCGAGCTGGTGTTCGTCGCCGGGCTGCTCGGCACCGCGGCGCGGTTCGGGCGGGGCCCGGCCGGGGTCGACGGCCCGCGCGTCAGCGGCCCGTGACCAGGGCCTCCGACAGCGTGACCACGTCGACGTCGGCGGCCGCGAGGTGCACCACGACCGCGGCCAGGTCCATGGCGCGGTAGGCGGTCATGCCATCCGCCACCCCGTCGACCACCCGGTGGAACACCAGCACCAGCCAACTGCGCTCGCGGGCCGCCCGGTCGATCGCGGCCATCAGCGCCTCGGGCGCGTCGCGTTCGGTGACGCTCAGCGCTCGGATGCGGTACGGATCCGCCGGCGGCAGCGTCTCCTGGCCCAGGCCGCGCACGATCGTGCGGCCGGAGGCGAACACGCCGCGGGCCAGCTCGATCGACCGCGCGTCGAAGCCGCCGTACGGGTAGACGAGGTGGTCGACGCCGCGGCGGAAGCCGTGCGTCAGCAGCCAGGCGCGCGCGCCCAGCAGCTCGGCGAGCACGGCGTCGTCCTCGAGGTCGACGAGGCCGATCTCGTCGGGCAGCGGGCTCACGTGGTGGGCGACGACGTCCCAGCCGGCGAGGAGCTCGAGCGAGCGCAGCTCGTCCACCGTCATGAAGCCCGGCGTGCCCACCAGCTCGACGATCGGCGCCACGCTGGCGCGCAGCCCGTGGCGGTCGAGCAGCGGTCGGGCGAGGCGGTAGACCCCGTCGCGGGCGTCGTCGAACACCAGGCTCACGGCCCCGCGCGCGGGGCGGGCGATGACCTCCAGCACGTCGACGTGGGCCGTCACGGGACCGCGTCCCAGGTCGACCAGCGACAGCTGCAGGTCGGTGACGCGCCCCAGGTCGACGGCGTCTTCGCCGACGCGCGCGACGGGCGTCCCCAGCGCGACCGTGACCGCGATCCAGCGGTCGGGCAGGACGTACGCCAGGTCGTCCTCGCTGCCGCCGGCGAGGCGGTAGGTCTCATAGCCGGCGAAGCCGTCCGAGCTGAGGTAGAGGTACACGTCGTCCAGCAGCTCGGGCCGGTCGACGCGAAGCAGCAGGCGCAGGTGGGCGTCGCGCAGGTCGATCGGCGCCAGGTCGGAGGCCCGCACGTTGACCTGGGTACCGTCGCCGTCGGTCGTCACCGACAGCGAGCCCTCGCCCCGGACGGTGCCGGCGTCGACGACGGTCGATCGGCCGGCCGTGCTCTGGTGCGCGAAGCGGGTGTCGGGACCGAACAGGTCGATGACGGCGACCGCGGGGGCGTACGGCACCGCGGCGGCGGGCGGGTGGACGACGCCGCCGTCGGCCGAAGCCGCGGCGAGGAGCAAGTGGCCCGCCAGGAGGACCAGCCAGATCACGCGGACGCGGTCACGCACCCGTCCATGGTGGCACGGGTGGGCAGACGGCGTCGTCGCAGCGCGGTCGGCGACCGCGATGGCCGCGGCGCTGGGCGTCCCCATCGGTAGCGGGCGCACGCTTCCCGAGTCGCGCGCCCACGTAAGGTGGCCGGCATGCCGAGGGCTTCGATGGACCTGCTACTTCTCCACCCCCCGAGCGTCTACGACTTCCGCGAGAAGTCGATCCTGTACGGCCCCGTCTCCGACATGGTGCCGTCGTCCGTCATGTTCGAGCTCTACCCGATCGGCTTCCTGACGATGGCCGGCTACCTCCAGGAGCGAGGGATGGAGGTCCGCATCGCCAACGTGGCGCTGCGCATGCTGACCGACAAGCGCTTCGACGTGCGCCGCTTCCTGGCGCGTCAGAAGCCGCGGATGATCGGCATCGACCTGCACTGGATGCCGCACTGCCACGGCGCGATCGAGATCGCCCGCATCGCCAAGGAGGTCCACCCGGACGTGCCGGTGATCTTCGGCGGCCTCTCCTCGACCTACTTCCACGAGGAGCTGCTGGCATACCCGGAGATCGACTTCGTGCTCCGTGGCGACAGCACCGAGCCGCCGCTCCACCAGCTGCTGCTGGCGCTGCAGGGGGGCGCGACCGGCGACGACGCGCTCGCCGACATCCCCAACCTCACCTGGCGCGACGCGGCCGGCAAGGTCCGCATCAACCCGCTGAGCTACGTGCCGCAGACGCTCGACTACGTCGACGTGAAGCCCGAACTGCTCATCGAGATGGCGATCCGCTACCGCGACCTGTCCGGCGTGCTGCCGTTCAACGGCTGGCTGCGCAACCCGACGACGATGGTGCTGCCGCTCAAGGGCTGCGCCTACGAGTGCATCACCTGCGGCAGCTCGGCCACCACCTGCAGCCACATGACGCTGCGCAAGAAGCCCGTCTACCGCAGCCCGGCCAACCTGGCCGACAACCTCGCGGCCATCGCCCGGCTGTCGCGCGGCACGATCGTCATCCCCGGCGACCTGCTGCAGGGCGGCCTGCGCTACGCGCGCGCGGCCATCGACGAGATCGCCGCCCGGGGCGTGAAGAACGACGTCATGTTCGAGTTCTTCGACGTGCCGCCGGTCGATTTCCTGCGCCACATCGACGCCAAGCTGCACAAGTGGAGCTTCGAGGTGAGCCCCGAGAGCCACGACCGCAAGGTGCGGCACGCGCTGGAGGGCCAGGCGGGGTACGAGAACGAGGAGATGGAGGAGATGCTGCGCGAGGCGCTCAAGCTGCGCTGCACCCGCATCGACGTCTTCTACATGATCGGCCTGCAGCACCAGACCTACGAGTCGGTCATGGAGACGGTCGACTACTGCGAGCGTCTCTTCCAGTTCGGCGACAAGCGGCTGCAGGCCTTCATCTCGCCGATGGGGCCGTTCCTCGACCCCGGCAGCCAGATCTTCGAGGACCCCGAGGAGTTCGGCTTCCGCAAGCTCGCCCACACGCTCGAGGAGCACCGCCAGCTACTGGTGCAGCCGAGCTGGGAGCACATCCTCAACTACGAGACGGAGTGGATGACGCGCGCCCGGCTGGTCGACGCTACGTACGACGCCGCCGAGCGGCTCAACGAGCTCAAGCGCCGCTACGGCTACATCAGCGAGCAGCGGGCGAAGGCCGTCGCCGACGGCATCTCCGGCGCGCGCGCGTTGCGCGAGCGGCTCAACGCCGCGATGGCGAACGGGGGCGACCCCACGGCCGACCCGAAGCTCCGCGGCGAGATCGCGCGCTTCAGCGAGTCGACGGTCAGCGACAAGCAGGAGCTCTTCTGGCAGCGGCACCTGTTCAGCTTCAAGCTGCCGGCGATCGCGCGGGTGGCGTTGCAGGCCCTTCGGGGGTGAGGGCGGGGCGTGCGCAGCCGCCTACCCAACCGCGATCTCCAGCTGCGTGACGTACACCTCCCCGCCGAGGCGCGACCGTACCTCGTCTTCCGGAGCCGACTCGAAGAAGAGTTCGAGTGCTTCCTGCAGGTTCGCCCGCGCTTCGTCCACGGTGGTTCCCTGACTCGCGATGTCGAGTTGCGGACACAGCGCCACGTAGCCGTCGTCTTCCCGTTCGATGATCGCCGTCAACATGTGCCGCATGTCCGAACCTCCCGCGCCTGATCTCGACGGCCATCGTACGCTGTCCTCATCGCGATCGCGACCCGTGACGATCGAGCGATCGTGCAGGGGAGGCCGGCGGTGCACGTCACGCTCGTCAAGCCGACGCTCGGCCGCACGGAGCACGACGACCGCTTCGTCGACGAGGCGCGCATGGAGCCGCTCTCGCTCGGTCTGCTCGCCGGGCTGACGCCGAACGGCGTCGACCTCAGCCTGTTCGACGACCGCATCGACGCGTTCGACCCCGACGCCCCCACCGACCTCGTCGCCATCACCGTCGAGACCTTCACCGCCCGGCGCGCCTACGAGATCGCCGCCGCCTACCGCGAGCGCGGCGTCCCGGTGGTCATGGGCGGCATGCACGCGACGCTGCTGCCGGAGGAGGCCGCCGAGCACGCCGACGCGGTGGTGACCGGGGACGCCGAGACGGTGTGGCCGCGGGTGGTCCGGGACGCCCACGAGGGGCGGTTGGCGCCCCGCTACCACGGCGCCTGCGGCGTGCCGCAGCCGGGCGCGTGCCCGCGGCGCGACCTCTACCGCGGCAAGGGCTACCTGCCGGTCGCGCTGGTCCAGTTCGGCCGCGGCTGCCCCCATGGCTGCGCCTTCTGCGCCGTCGGCGCCTACTTCGCGCACCGCCACCACGCGCGCCCGGTCGCCGAGGTCGTCGCCGAGATCGAGGCGAGCGGGCGGCGCGACCTCTTCTTCGTCGACGACAACCTCGTCGCCGACCCGGACGCCGCCAAGGAGCTGCTGCGCGCCTTGGCGCCGCTCGGCGTTCGCTGGGTGTCGCAGGCGAGCCTGGACCACACCCACGACCCCGAGATGCTGCGCGCGTTCGCGGACAGCGGCTGCCTCGGCAACGTCGTCGGCTTCGAGTCGCTCGACCCCGACAGCCTGCGGGAGGCGCGCAAGGGCCCGAACCTGCACGCCTCGCCCGCCTACGCCGACGAGGTCGCCGCCCTGCGCGCCCACCACCTGCAGACCTGGGCAGCGTTCATCCTCGGCTTCGACCACGACACGGTGGCGTCGCTCGAGGCGACCTGCGATTGGGCGATCGAGCAGCGCTTCGCCTTCGCGGCGTTCAACGTCCTGATGCCGTACCCGGGCACCGCGCTCTACGCCCGCCTGGCCGAGGAGGACCGGCTGCTGTACGACGGCCGCTGGTGGCTGCACCCCGACTACCGCTTCAACCACGCCGCCTTCCGGCCCGCGCGCATGACGGCCGACGAGCTCACCGAGGTCGGCTGGCGCTGCCGCCGGCGCTGGAGCAGCCCGGGCTCGATCGTGCGCCGTGCCCTC
This sequence comes from Trueperaceae bacterium, assembly GCA_011389865.1. Lineage (GTDB taxonomy): Bacteria > Deinococcota > Deinococci > Deinococcales > Trueperaceae > JAABTL01. The sequence continues at coordinate 7,260 of JAABTL010000032.1, read as the reverse complement.
GACCCCGCCACCCACCTGCACTCGCTCGAGCGCTTCGCCGTGTACTGCGCCTACAACCCGCTCTTCCGGCGCGCGTCGTTCAAGAAGCAGGACATGCGGCTGGGGACGCGGTGAGCGACGAGTTCGAGGTGCGGCTCGCCACCCGCGCCGACGAGCCCGACGTTCGCGAGTTGGTGGGCTCGGTGGCGATGCCGGGCGACGTCGCCATCCGCTTCGTCCGGGAGCCGGACTACTTCCTCGGCACCACGATCATGGGCGACCCCTGCGACGTCGTCGTCGCGCGGCGGCGTGGCGACGGCGCGCTCGCGGGCGTCGCCTGCCGCGGGGAGCAGGACGCGTACGTCGGTGGCGAGCCGACGCGCGTCGGTTACCTGGGCCAGATCCGCATCGCGCCCTGGGCGCGCGGCCGCGGCCTCGTCACGCGGGGGGCGCGGCTGCTGCGCGAGCGCACACCGCCGGGGACGCTGTCGTTCGGCGTGATCGCGCGCGAGAACCCAAGGGCGGCGCGGGCGCTGGTGGGACCGCGTCTGCCGGCGGGCCTGCGGGTGGCGCGCGTGGGCGGGCTGACGACCTGCGCCGTCGTGCTGCGCCCCGGGCGCGCCCCCGGCGGGCGCACGCCCCCCGGGCAGGCGGGGCGCGGCGGCATCGAGGTTCGCCCCGCCGACGCGGCCACCCTCGCCGACGCCCTCGCCTTCTGGGAGGCCCATGGTCCGCGGCGGCAGTTCTTCCCGGTGACCACGGCCGCGGGCTTCGCGGACGGCGCCACGCTGCGCGGCCTGCGGCCCGAGCACGTGCAGGTGGCCTGGCGCGGCGGCCGCGTCGTCGGCACGATGGCGCTGTGGGAGCAGTCGGCGTACAAGCAGGACGTGGTCGACGCCTATGGGCCCACGCTGCGGCGCCTGCGGCCCGCGTTCGACCTCGCGGCCCGACTCTGGGGGGCCCGACCGCTGACGCCGCCCGGCGAGGCGATCGCGCTGGCGTTCGCGGCCCGCGTCTGCGTCGCCGACGACGACCCCGGCGTCATGCGCGCGCTGCTGCGCGCCTGCAGCGCGGCGGCGGAGGCGCGCGGCCTCGCCTTCCTCATGCTGGGCCTGGCCGACGACGACCCGCTGCTGCCGGTCGTCCGGCGCCGACCGCACGTCACCTACCGCAGCGACCTCATTGCGCTGTCGTGGACCGAGGACGCGCGGGCGCGCCTCGATGGCCGCGTGCCGTACGTGGAGATCGCGACGCTGTGACGCGCCCAAGACGTCGACGAGGGAGGGCCGCGTGAAGGGGCGACGCGTGGAGGAACACCGCCTGACCCCCTGGGAGGCGACGTCGCTGACCGTCGGCGCGGGCGTCGGCGCCGGCATCATGGCCGTCCCGGTCCTCGCCGAGCGCGTCGGGCTGCTGGGGCTCGCGGTCGTCCTGCCGCTCGCCTGGGCCGCCAGCGCGCTGGTGCACCTCATGCTCGCCGAGGTGCTGTTCCGCACCGGCCGGCCGCTGCAGGTCGTCGAGCTCATGCGCCTCTACGTCCTGCGCGGTCCCGTCGGGCGGGTGCTGACGTGGCTCGTCTTCGCCCTGCTGGCCGTCGCCTTCCTCGCCAACCTCGCCGCCTACGTCGCAGGCGCCGGCGAGATCGTGGCCGCGCTGAGCGGCGCCCCGACGCGGCTGGCCGAGGCGCTGGTCTTCGCGGTCGCCGCCGGCGTGGTCTTCTTCGGGCTCAAGGCCGTGGGCGTCGCCGAGCGCTACGGCGCCGCGGTGCTCGTCGCGCTGGTCGTCGCGATCGGCGTCGGCGCGCTGCGCACGCCCCTGCGGCTCGACCCCGTCGGCGGCGGCGGCGTGCCGGCGTGGCTGGCGCTCTACGCGATGGTCATGTACGCCTACTGGACCTTCTACAGCGTGCCGCAGGTCGTGAAGGGGCTCGGGTCCGACGCCCGCGCCGCGGTGCGCGCCATCGCGGTCGGCCTCGCCGTCAACGGCGCGCTCACCGCGCTGGTCGCGCTCGTCGCGCTGGCCGTCCGCGCCGAGGTGACCGAGGTCGCCATCGTCGGCATCGCGGCCGCGGTCGGCCCGTGGGCGGGCACGACGGGGTCGCTGCTCGTCCTGGTCGCGCTGCTGACCAGTTACTGGTCGGTGTCGCTGGCGCTCGCGGACATCGTGCATGAGCGTACGGGCGCCCAGGTGCGGCTGGCTTGGGTGTTTGCGACGCTGCCTTCCCTTCTCGTCTTGTGGCTGGGCGCCATGCACTTCCTCGAGTGGCTGCGGCTGGCGGCCGGTGCCACGGCGCTCGTGCTGGCGCTGATCACGCTGCCGATGGTCATCGAGGCGCGCCGCCGCGGTCCGGTGGTCGACCCGCCGTGGAGCCTGGGTCGCTGGGGCGTGCCGGCCGCGATGGCGTTCGCGCTCGTCGCGCTGCTGCTCATGGCGGTGGGGTCGCTGCTGCCTGCGGCCTGAGCCGGGTCGCGGCGCCGGCCGCGGTAACCTGAGGGCATCGACGATGCACCGGTTCCCCCCACGAAGGACTTCGTTCGCTTCCTCGCCGCCTGGGCGCTGCTGCACGAGAGCGCCGACGAGGCGTGGCTGGCCGCCGTCGAGCGCGGCCGGACGATCCGGCTCGGCGCGCCGGCAGAGGGCGCGGAGCCGTTCGCGGACGCGCTCGCGGCCCTCGTCGCCGACGAGAAGGACCGCCTCCGGCGCGAGCTGACGGGGGGATCGGCGGCGACGGGTGGAGCACCGCCCGAGCTCGCCGCGGCGCTCGCCGAGGTGCGCTTCGAGCTCGCCGAGCTGCGGGGGCGCGTCGAGTCGCTGCAGGCCTCGGTCGACGCCGTCGCCGCGCGCCTGCGCGAGCGCGACCCCGCCGGCGACGGGGGCTAGCCCCCGTGTCGGCGCGCGGTCGGACCATCGCCGCCGTCGCCCTCCGGCGCTCGGCCGCCGCGGCCTGGCAGGCCCGGTGCGGCCTGCGCCGCGGTCGCGCGCGCCGCGAGGCCGTGGCGCGGCAGCTGCGGCTCGCCTGCGAGGAGCTGGGCCCGGCCTTCATCAAGCTGGGGCAGCTCGCCTCGGTGCGCCCCGACGTGTTCCCCCCCGAGGTCGTGTTCGAGCTCGAGCGGCTGCAGGACCGCGTGCCCGCGGCGCCGTTCGCCGAGGTGCGCGCCATCGTGGCGGCGGAGCTCGGCGCGGCGCCGGAGCGCGTCTTCGCCTCGTTCGATCCGGAGCCCGTCGCCACGGCCTCGATCGCCCAGGTGCACGCGGCGACGCTGCGCGACGACGTCCGGCCGGTGGTGGGCGCGCCGCTCGCCGCCGGCACGCGGCTGGCGGTGAAGGTGGTCCGGCCCGGGGTCGAGGCCGCCATCGCCGAGGACCTCGGCGTGGCCCGCCGCTGGGCGTCTCGCCTGGCGCGGGTGCCGCGGTTGGCGCGCTGGCGCCCCGCCGCGCTGCTGCGCGAGTTCGAGGCCACCCTGGCCAGCGAGCTCGACCTGCGCAACGAGGGCCGGGTGGCGGACCGCTTCGCCTTCGACTTCGCCGACGACCCGCTGGTGGTGGTCCCGCGGGTGGCGTGGCGGCACACGACCCGGCGGGTGCTCACCACCGAGTTCGTCGACGGCTGGCGCCTCTCCGAGCTCGGCGACGCCGAGCGGGCGGGCATCGACGCGCGCCGCCTCGCGGCCCACGGCGCCGAGGTGTTCCTGCGCCAGGTGCTCCTTCACGGCCGCTTCCACGCCGACCTGCACCCGGCGAACCTCTTCGTCACGCCCGACGGCCGCATCTGCTACCTGGACTTCGGCATCACCGGCACGACGACGCCGGACCAGCGCGTCGCCATCGCCCAGGTGCTCGCGGCGCTGGTGCACGGCGACGCCGAGCGGGCCCTGCGCTACTCGCGCGTGCTCGGCCTCGAGGTGCCCGACGCCCGCGTCGACGAGGTCCGAGCCGCGGTCGACGCCCTCATGCGCGCCCACCTGCTGGACCGCGAGCCGACCGACGTCCGCGGCTTCGCCCTCGGCTTCCTCGCCATGCTGGCCGACTTCCGCATCCCGATCCCCGAGGGCTACGGGCTCTTGGTCAAGGCGTTGGTGACCGTCGAGGGCGTCGCGCGCGCCATCTACCCGGACATCGACGTCGTGCAGACCGCGGGGCCGTTCGCCACCCGGCTGATCGCGGCGCAGCTCGCGCGGCCCGAGCGCCTGTGGGAGCGGGCGCCGGCGGCGCTGCGGGCGGCGCTGCGCGAGCTGCTGGAGTGAACGTCCCTCACGTCCAGGTCAGCCCGGAGCGCCGGCGCCAGTAGGCCTCGGCCGGCTCCGCGAGCGCGGCCAGCGCCGTCGCCGCCTCCCGGTCCCAGCCGAGTTCCAGCGCCCGCAGGTTCGATCGCAGCTGGGCCACGGTCGTCGCGCCGCTGAGCACGACGTCGGCCCACGGCTGGGCGAGGACGGCGGCAAGCGCGAGGGCGTCGACCGTCGCGCCGAGCCGCTCGGTCTCGGACGCCAACAGCGCGCGCTGCTCCGCGAAGTCCGCGTCCCGGTTGCGGTCGGTCAGGCGGCCGTTGGCGAGCGCCTCCTTGACGATCACGCCCATACCGGCGTCGCGGGCCGCAGCCAGCGCGGGGCCGGTCGAGGGCTCCAGCAGGTTCCAGGTCGCCTGGACGGCGTCGAAGAGGCGCTCGCCGTCGACGCGGAGCTCCGCCGCCCGTCCGATCACGTCGGCCTGCCGGGGCCCGCTGGTCGACAGGCCGATGCGGAGGCCGCCGCGCCTGAGGGCGGCGAGCTCCGCGAGCAGCGCGGCGTCGTCCAGGGCCGGGCTGTCCGGCGTGACGGAGTGGACCTGGTAGAGGCCGAGGTGGTCGCCGAGCAGCGCGCGGCTCTCCGGCCACTGGCGCCGCAGCGCCGCGACCGAGTGTTCCTTGACCTCGTGGGTCTCGGCGTCGACCCGCCAGCCGGCGGTGTAGGTGTAGCCCCACTTCGAGCTCACCAGCGCGTCGCCGGGCGCGACGCCGCGGCTGGCGAGCCAGCCGGCGAGGAACGCCTCGGCGCGCCCGTAGGAGCGGGCGGCGTCGAAGGCGCGGACGCCGCCGGCCCAGGCGGCGTCGAGGACCTCGTGGGCGCGCGCCTCCATGGCCGCGACGCTGCGTTCCCCCTCGAGGTCGTCGCCGTGACCGACGTTGATGTAGCCCGGCCGGCCGAGGGCGGCCAGGCCGAGGGCGAGGCGGGAGGCGGCGAGGCCGGTCGCGCCGAGCTCGCGGAGGGGAGGTCGTGCGGAGCTAGGGGCCACGGGACCAGGCTACCGGGTGGGGTGGTGCGACGCCCGGTGACGGGCTGCAAATGTCGTGCTAGTATCATTAACATGAAAGACACGACGCCCCGCCCCTACCGCATGGGCGTGCGCGCCCAGCGGGCCGCGCAGACGCGCGAGCGCATCCTGGACGCGTTCGTCGCGCTCTTCTGGGAGCGGCCCGGCGCCGCCTTCTCGCTCGACGACGTCGCCGCCCGCGCCGGCGTGACCGTGCAGACGGTCATCCGGCGCTTCGGTGGCCGTGACGGCCTGATGACCGCCGCCGCCGAGCGCGAGCACGCGCGGGTCGCGAGCGAGCGCGACCCCGCGGCGATCACCGACACCGCCGGCGCGGTCCGCCAGCTGGTCGAGCACTACGAGCGCGACGGCGACGGCGCGTTCCGGCTGCTGGCCGCCGAGTTGCACGAGCCCGCCCTGGCGCCGCTGGCGGAGCGCGGCCGCGCGCTGCACCGCGACTGGTGCGCGGGCGCCTTCGGCGCCCGGCTCGAGCGCCTCGACGCCTCCGTCCGCGCTCGTCGGATGGCGCAGGTCGTCGCCGTGTGCGACGTCTACACCTGGAAGCTGCTGCGGCGCGACGCCGGCCTGACGCCCGAAGACACCGAGACCGCGCTGCTCGAGATGCTCGAGCCCCTCCTGGAGGAGTCCTGATGGCACGCATCCTCGCCTACACGTCGCCCGCCCTCGGGCACCTCTTCCCGCTCGCGCCGATCCTGCTCGAGCTGCAGCGGCGGGGTCACGCGGTCACGCTCCGCACGTTGACCGCGGGCGTGGACCGGATGCGCGGCGCGGGCCTCGACGCTGCAGCGATCGACGACCGCATCGAGGCGATCGCCCTCGACGATTACCGCGCCAAGAGCCCCGCCGGTTCGATCGCGCGCTCGACGACGGTGTTCGCCGCGCGCGCGGCCCACGAGGTGACCGACCTGCGCGCCGCCATCGAGGCCGAACGGCCCGACGGCGTCATCGTCGACATCAACACCTGGGGCGCGATGGCCGCGGCCGAGGCATGGGGCGGGCCGTGGGCCGCCTTCTGCCCGTACCCCATCCCGCTGAGTTCCCCGGACGCGCCCCCGTTCGGCCTCGGCCTGCCGCCCGCGCGCGGTCCTCTCGGGCGCCTGCGCGACGCCGCGGTGCGTCCGCTCGTCATGGGCGCCGTCGAGCGCGCCACCCTGCCCAAGGTCGCCGCCCTGCGCGCCAGCCTGGGCCTGGCGCCCTTCCGCTCCCTCGATGAGCTCCAGACGGCGGCGCCGCTGCTGATCTACCTGACCGCCGAGCCCTTCGAGTACCCCCGCCGCGACTGGCCGGCGTCGTACGCGCTGGTGGGCCCGACGCACTGGGAGCCGCCGCACGATCCGCTGCCGTGGCTCGACGCGGTCGACCGGCCCATCGTGCTCGTCACCACCTCGTCGGAGTTCCAGGACGATGGCGAGCTCGTCGGCACGGCCTTCGCGGCGCTGGAGGGCGAGGACGTGTTCGTCGTCGCGACGCTGCCGTCGGGCGACCCCGACGGCTACGCGGTGCCCGCGAACGCGCGCCTGGAGCGCTTCGTCCCGCACGGCGCGGTGCTGCCCCGCGCCGCCTGCGCCGTGACCCACGGCGGCATGGGGGCCACGCAGAAGGCCCTCGCGCACGGCGTGCCGGTCTGCGCCGTGCCCTTCGGCCGCGACCAGTTCGAGGTCGCCCGCCGCGTCGAGGTCGCCGGTGCAGGCACGCGCCTGCCGGCCTCGCGGCTCGGCGCCGAGCGGCTGCGGGCGAAGGTCCGCGCGGCGATGGCCCGCCGGCCCGGCGCCGAGGCGGTCGCGCGGGCCTACCGCGCGGCCGGCGGCGCCGTCGCGGCGGCGGATGCCGTCGAGCGGGGGCTGGTCGCCTGACCGGGCGCAGCTGCGGCGCAGCAGTGGCGCAGCAGCGCCGCTCCCGCGGCGCACCGGCGGCGCAACAGCGGCTCACCAGCGGCACACGCGCCCCTCAGGTCGCCCGGGCAGAGGCACCCTT
>JAABTL010000031.1 GCA_011389865.1 Trueperaceae bacterium | reverse complement strand
CGCGGCACCGAGCGCGACGTCGAGGCGCGGATGCCGGTCAAGGTCACCCGCCACTACGCGGGCCTCGCGCGCCACAGCCCCGCCCTGCAGCGGATCGTCAAGGCCGACCCGGGCGAGACGCTCGACCTCACGGGCGCCCAGGACCCCGGGTTCCAGATGGACTACAGCCCCATCGAGGGCATGCTGCACAAGTACGAGATGGCCCTCGTGTACGCCGTGTCGACCTGCTCCGCCCACTGCCGCTTCTGCTACCGCGAGGAGCTGATCGCCGGCAAGCGTGTCGAGCGGGCCGACGGCAGCGTCGCGCGCAAGGGCCTCGCGCGGCTGCCCGAGGTGGCCGCCTACGTCCGGGCGCACAACCGCCGCGTCGCGAAGAGCGGCGGCGTCCATCCGGAGACGGGCCGCCCGAAGCTGCGTGAGGTGCTGCTCTCTGGCGGCGACCCGATGGTCCTCTCCAACGCCCGCATCGCGGCGTGGCTGTGCGGGCTGGCCGAGGCCGGCGTGGAGATGATCCGCCTGGGGACCAAGGAGATGGCGTTCCATCCGGACCGCTTCGACGACGCCTTCCTGGCGATGATGGACGCATTCCACGAGGCGTACCCGGACGTCGCCTTCCGCCTGATGGTCCACTTCGACCATCCGCACGAGTTCCTGCTCACGGACCCGGGCGGCTCCATCGTCGAGGATCCGAGCGGCCTGCCGCGCTGGCACCCGAGCACGCGGCGGGCGCTGGACGCGCTGAGGTCGCGCGGCTGGATCGACGTCGAGAACCAGGCGCCGATCATCCGCGGCGTCAACGACGACGCGGACGCCCTGCGCGTGCTGCAGCGCGAGCTCAAGCGCGCCGGCGTCGAGAACCACTACTTCTTCTGCGGGCGCGACATCGTCGCGCACCGGTCGTTCAACGTGCCCATCGAGCGTGCCTGGCAGCTCCTCAACGCGTCGCAGAAGGGGCTGTCGGGCGTCGAGGCGCACGCGCGGCTCTCCATCACGCACTACAAGGGAAAGACGGAAGTCGTCACGGTCACGGATGGCCCGATGGCGGGGGTTCCCGCCTGGGCCGACGGGGTGGTCGTGTTCAAGCTGTTGCGCTCGGCGGCCGACGCGCCCGACCGCGGCAAGGCGGCCATCGTCGGCCGCAACCCCGAGGCGCTGTGGTTCGACGGCTACGAGGACCGCGTCATCCTCGACGAGGCGGGGCTGTTCGACTACGCGCGGACGCCGCTGCAGCGCGGGCGGACGACGAGGCGCTCGCGGCCGTGAGGCCTGGCGGTCAGCCCAGCTGGCGCGGCTCGAAGCGCACCAGCAGCAGCGTCCGGCCGTCGGCGGCCTCGTAGTGGCCGTGGCCCGTCACGACGACTTCGAGATCGACGTTGGTGGCGTGCCGATCGCCCGGCGACTCGATGGCCTTCCCGGCGTAGGTCGTCGTCGAACCCTCGGGGAACGACTGCCGCAGATCGTCGATCTGGGACGACTCGTCTCCGGGTTGCCAGCTGCCGTCCGCAGACACCACGTTGCCGTCCGCGTCGCGCAGGACGACGAGGATGCCCAGGCCCTCGAGCCGACCCAGCACCGCCGTCTCCATCGCGGGTGGGTCGGGCTGATCGACGTGCCGCTGCTTCGGCTCGCCGGCGAGGTTCGTGTCGGCCTTGGCCTCCTCGACGGGGCTATCCTGGGTGGGTGCCAGCACGGCGCTACCGTACTGCACCGGGATGACGTCGCTGGCGGTATCCTCCGTGGCCGTCGGCGCTGCGCTTGGCGATCGGTTTCCCTCGTGTCGTGGATCCTTCACGGTCGTGCCTCCTGCCTACCGCGCCGCGGGCGGCGCGATCCGTGCAGCGTTCACCCACGGGGGCGGGGGTTCCCTCGACGATAGAGGGGCGGACGTGCGATCCGTGTATTCGCCGTGAGCGAGAAGATGAGGTGGAGGGCACATGCGAGGCACCATCCAGGCCGCCCTGAAGCGCTACTCCGACGCCAACGGTCCGCTCCTCGCGGCGGCGCTCGCCTACTTCAGCGTCTTCTCGTTGGCGCCCTTTCTGGTCATCGTCATCGCCCTGTTCGTGTTCTTCGGCGCCGGCGATGCCCAGGGGACCGTGCTCGACATCGTCGCGCGGGTCGTGGGTGAGGACGGCGCCGCGATCGTGCGCACGATGATCGAGGGCCAGGCCCGCCAGGGCGGCGGGGTGTTCGCGACGGTCACCAGCGTGGCCATCTTGTTGTTCGCCGCCACCACCCTGTTCTTCCAGCTGAAGCGCGCGCTCGACATCCTGTGGGGCACGGTTCCGGAGGTCGCGCCGGGGCTCGGGAGCGCGAAGGCGTTGCTGCGGGGCCGGGCGAGGGCGCTCGGCCTCGTCCTGGCCATCGGCCTGCTCCTGCTGCTGGCGCTGTTCCTCGCGACCGTCGTCAGCACGGCGATCGCGGCAGCCGGTGACGTGCTGCCGGGTGGACCGGCACCCTGGCGCCTGCTGAATCGGCTCGTCGCCTTCGGCGCGCTGGTGGTGGTCTTCGGGCTCACGTTCCGACTGCTCCCGAACGCAGCGGCGTCGTGGAGCGCGATCGCCATCGGGTCGTCGGTGACGGCCGCGCTCATCGTGCTCTTCAGCTGGCTGTTCGGCATCTACGTCGCCAACGTTGCCGTGGCGGGGGCGTACGGCGCGGCCGGCTCGCTCGTGGTGCTGCTCCTGTGGGTCTTCTTCTCCGCCCAGGTGGTGCTCCTTGGCGCCTCGCTGACGCGGACGCTGGCCTGGGACGACGCTTGAGCGGACCCGCTCTCAACCCAGTCGACCGAGCTGCTCGTGGCCGAAGCGCTGCAGCGCGCGCAGGAGCTCGTCGTGGCCGGGTGCGCCCGGACTCATCACGCGATGGTCGGCGCCCTCGAGCATGAGTCGTCGCGGGGCGCCGCGCAGTCGGCGCAGGAGCGCCACCGTCGTCGCCGGCGTGACGGTGGTGTCCTGCAGCCCCTGCACGACGAGGGTGGGACGCGCGGGGAGCCGCGGCGCGGCGCGCCAGGCGCGACGGCCGGCGCGCACCGCCTCGTCGAGCGCCGCGGTGGGGAGGCTCACCGCGTTCCGGACGTGGTCGCGCGTGGCCGGGTCGTCGAGATCGACGTCGCCGAGCTTCTCGGCGAGGTCGTGCCGCACTTGCGGGTCGTCGAGGTCGGCGCGTTCGTAGGGGCGCAGGTCGCGGACGACGTGGCGCAGCAGCGGGAGCAGGAAGGTGCGGCGGTCGTCGAAGCGCGTGAAGGGGGCGATCAGCACCGCGGCGTCGGCGGGCGCGCCGGTCTCGAGCGCAGCCAGCGTGAGGGCGCCGCCCATCGAGAAGCCGATCGCCATGACGGGGCCGCCCGACGCGGCCGCCGTCGCGAGTTCGCTCGCCACCGCGTCGCGCCACTCGGTCCAGCGGCGCTCGCGCAGCGTGCCCCAGTCCGGGCCGAAGCCCGGGAGCAGCGGCCCATGCACGCGCCACCCGACGGCGACGAGCGCCGCCGCGAGCGGCCGCACCTCCGCCGGCGTGCCCGGGAAGCCATGCACCAGCACGGCCGTGGCGGGGCCGTCACCCTCTCTGAACGTTTGGTGCTCGAGGCCGGGGAAGGGTTGCATCGCGGTCATGGTGGCACGGCGTGCAAGGTGAACACCGTGCGCTGGTGCGGCGTGGAGCGCGAGGGCGCGCTACCCCAGCGCCAGTCCGTGCCGCAAGACCCCGACCAGCTCGTCGAGCACGGCGCTGAGGTCCTGGTCACCGATCGGGGAGCCGGCACCGGCATGCACGGCGTCCTCGAAGGAGAACCCGAAGCGGGCGCCGAGGAAGTCGCGCAGCGCGACGGTCAGCTGGTAGAGCGCGTAGACGGTCATGTCGCGGTCGATGTCGGCCCGCAGGTCGCCGCGGGCGACGCCGGCATCGACGAGGCCCAGGAGGTAGGCGTGCGAGGCGGCACGCAGCCGCGCGGAGACCTCGGCCGTCTCCGGCGCCGAGGGCTCGTAGGTCGCGTGGTAGAGGAGGCTCGCGTAGCTTGGTTCGCTGAAGTCGAAGCGCGCGCCGTGGAAGGTGGCCTGCCGGTACTGCGAGAAGAAGTCGGGGGCGTCGCTGGCGAGGCGGGCGTCGATGTGGCGGAACTTCGTCTCGGCGGCGAGGTCGACGAGGTAGCGGTAGAGGTCGAGCTTGCCGTCGAAGTACTGGTAGACGCTGCCCTTGGCGATGCCGACCGCGTCGACGATGCGGCCCACCGACGCCGCACGGTAGTCGTGCAAGGCGAACTCGTTCAGCGCCGCGTCGACGAAGCGCCGGCGCTTGTCGGGCGGCAGGTTGAGGAAGGTCGGCTTGGGCATGCGCCTCCGGGGGTGTGTGACCCTGCGGTCATATCCTGACGCGGCGCCAGAGGTCAACGTCCCTTGACGCCGGCGGCCGCTGGGGCGATTATGACCGAGCGGTCATGTGACTGATGAGTCATGCGCGACGACCGCGAGAGAGGTGACGCGATGCTGCTTGCGAAGGTGTTCGCGCTCGTGCTCGCACTGGCCGTTCTGGCCACGAGCCTGTGGATGATCGTGTTGGGCGGACGCTTCCAGGAGGTCGAACGCCGCGCCTACGCCGGCGACCGCCGCCCGTGGTGGTTCGTCGCCGCGGCGCTGGCCTTCCTCGCGCTGTACGGCCTCGCCCTCTACGGGTTCGTCACCGCGCCCGAACGCGGCTGGGCCGCCTGGCTGCTGGTCGTGGCGATTCCCGTGGGGGTGGCGCTCAAGGGCGCGCTGGTGGTGTTCAACCCGAAGGGCCAGGCGACCGTCACCGCGATCGAGGGCGACGCCGCCTGGCGCAAGCTCGCGCTGTCACGCATGGTGCTGGTGCCGCTGTTCCTCGTCCTGGCGTACTACGCCTGACGCGAAGGGGGAGAGGTGAACTACTTCCTGGTCCTCGGGATGGTCTTCGGCCTGGCCGCCATGCTCAAGCCGGTCTACATGCACGTGCTGCCGTGGGACGAGCAGGCGTTCCTCGCCAAGACCTACGATCGGCAGCGCCCCGCGTGGATCGTGCCCGTGGCCGTCCTCGGCCTCGCCTGGGTCGCGCTGACGTGGTACCTGCACCTCACCGCCGGCGTGCCGTACTCGTGGGTGGTGACGGTGCTCTTCTCGCTCACCGCGCTCAAGGCGATCGCCCTGCTGTTCGACTACGGGCGCTTCCAGCGCTGGGTCGCCGGCCTGCTGAAGGAGGACCGCGGCCGCGGCGTCGTCATGGTCGACCTCGCGGTCGGCGCGGTCGGCCTGGTCATCGTGGTGGCGTCGTTCTTCCTTTACCGATGACGCCCGCCCTGAGCGCGGGTCGGGCCCCGGCCATCGTTCAGGCCGCGGTCTCCCACGCCTCCAGCACGGCGATCGTCGCGGGGTCGTCCTCGCCCTCGTAGTACCGCTCCAGCACGCGTTGGAAGGGGCTGTCGGGCTCGGCGAGGCGGGCGAACAGCGTCATGGACGAGCGCAGCTTGAGGTCGTCCGGGTAGCTGAAGATGTCGTGCGCCGTCTTGCCGGTGACGCCCAGGACCGCCTCGGCGCACGCGCGCAGGCGGGGTCCGAGCACCGGATGGGCCAGGTACGCCACGGCCTCCTCGCGCGACGCGATCGCGTAGCGCGCGCCGATGGCGCTGTGGCCGAGGCCGGCCACCTGCGGGAAGACGAACCACATCCAGTGGCCGTGCTTGCGGCCGACGCGCAGTTCGGCGAGGGCCTCGTCGTAGACGTCGCGCTGGGCGTTGACGAAGCGCTGGAGTTCGTGCGGGTCCGACGGGCCTGCGGCGGGCTGGGGCATCACGTCACCTCGAAGCGGCCGGCGCCGCGTCTCGCCCCATCATCCCGGCGGGGGCGGGCGGGCGGGTAGGGGCGAACGTCGTGGGTGGGCCGACCGGCGTGCGATGCCGCCGCCCCGGTAGGATCCCGCCATGGACCCGATGATCGTGATCATGCTCGACGGCATCTCGGCCGACGCCTTCGCCCGATTCCAGGCTCGCATGCCGTACCTGCAGGGGCTCGCGGCCCGCGGCCTGTTCGTCGAGCGGGTCGCCGCCGACGTCCCCGCCACCTCGCTGCCGGGGCGGACATCGATCCTCACCGGCGTCGATGCTGCCGCCCACGGCATCTACGGCAACCTCATCTGGGACGGCGGCCGCTTCCGCTACGCCAACCCCGACGACGTGCGCGTGCCCACGCTGCCGCGGCGCGCCCTGGACGCCGGGCTCGAGGTGGCGGTGCTCGGCTACGGCATGGTGCGGCCGGAGGACGCGACGACGTTCCATCACGCGTGGTGGGCGAACGAGATGCTGCAGCGCGCCCGCGACGAGGCGCCGATCGCGGCGGACGAGGGGTGGCTGCGCACCTCGCGGCACGCGGACGCGTCCGGGCGTCTCGCGGCGCTGGCCGCCGCCGGGCTGCCCGCCGGCGTGCCCGATGCGTACGCCGGCGACCGGATGCACTACCTGATGAGTGAGCTGACCGGCGACCAGACGATGCTGCAGTGGACGGCCGCGCTGGCGGCCGGCGCGGAGCCGCCCGACCTGATCGTCACCGAGGTGCTCACGCCCGACAGCGTCCAGCACGTGGCGGGCCACGATCACCCGTTCGCGCTGTGGTCGCTGGGCTACGCCGACGCGCTGGTGGGCGAGGTGCTGCGGTCGCTGGAGGCCGCCGGCCGGCTCGCGGCGACCACCGTCGTGGTGACGAGCGACCACGGGCACGGCCCGGTGGACGGGGCGCTCTACCTCGACACCCTCCTGCCCGGCGCGACCTGCGCCAGCGAGGGCGGGGTGGCGTACGTGGCGGTCGACGGCCCGCGCGAGGCCGAGCGCGTAGCGGCGCGACTGCGTCCCCACGGCGTCGCGCGCCTGCCCGGTGACCACCTGCCGCCGGATCGGCGCGACGGGCTGGCCGCGTTCGCCGTGCCCGGCCGCGCGGTCGGGTTCGAGACGACCGCGCCGGTGGATCGCGCCGGTGCCGTCTCGGGCCCGTCGCGCTACCTCTCGGGGCACGGCTTCGCGCCGGGGACCGCCTCCGACGAGCGTTTCCTCATCGTCGCGGGTGCGGGCATCGAGGCGCGGCGGCTGCCGCGTGCGTCCGCCGAGGACGTGGCCGCGACCGCGAGCGCGCTCCTGGGACTGCCGATGCCCGGTGGCGGGCGCGCCCTCTGCTGACACGCTCCAGACATCGGCGCCGGATGATGCTGTAGGCCGCGATGGCGCCCTCGGCGGCCCTTCGTGTTAGGTTCCTCGTGCCCACACATGTCCGGGCTGCCGCCTTCCTCGAGCGTGGGACGCGCGGTCGCGGCCGAGGTCCGTCGTGGGTTTCGCCGATCGCTCACGATAAGAACGAGAGAGGACCGTGATGACGAGACGAACCGTGCCGACCCTGCTCCTGACGCTCTTCGCGATGATCGTCCTGCCCCTCGTGGCCCAGGCCCAAGGGGACCGCCTGGTGGTGTCGCTCTCCAGCGACCCGACGTCGCTCTTCCTGCCGCGGGCCTCCGATCGAACGGCCCACAACGCCTCGCTGCCGCTCTACGACAGCCTGATCTGGATCAATGACGACCTCGAGCTCGAGCCCGCTCTGGCCGAGAGCTGGGAGATCTCCGAGGACGGCACCGAGTACGTCTTCCACCTCCGCCGCGGCGTGACCTTCCACAACGGCGAACCGTTCACGGCGGCCTCCGTGGTCGCCACCTGGGAGACCGGCAGCGACGCGAGCAACGACTACGCGAACTTCTTCACCGCCGCCTCGCTCGTCGAAGCGATCGACGACTACACGGTGCGCTTCACCACACCCGAACCGAACGCCACGTTCCTGACGACGCTGGCGTTCTCATGGGGCATGGTGCCGCCGGCGTACATCGCCGAGGTGGGCCTCGACGGCTTCGCGCAAGCACCCGTCGGGACGGGCGCGTTCCGCTTCGTCTCGCGCACGGCCGGCGACCGCATCCTGATGGAGGCGAACCCCGACTACTGGCGCGCCGGCTACCCGAGGGTCGCCGAACTCGAGTTCCGCGTCATTCCCGACGCGTCGACCCGCATGGCCGCGGTGCAGACCGGCGAGATCCACATCGCCAACCGCCTGTCGCCCGATCAGGCGATGGCGCTGGAGCGCGCCCCCGGCGTCGAGGTGGTCTCCTACCTCAACGACCGCGCGTACTACGTGGGCTTCAAGAACGTGGGTGCCGGTGCCGGCACGCCGCTCGAGGACCCGCGCGTGCGTCAGGCGCTGAACTACGGCAGTGACCGCTTCGGGATCATCAACGCGATCTTCTCGGGTCAGGCCGAGCCGATCCCGGGCTTCATCATCGAGGGCAACCTCGGATACGACGCGGCGACGATGACCCCGTTCCCGTACGACCCCGAACGGGCGCGCGAGCTGCTCACGGAGGCCGGCTACCCCGACGGCTTCGAGATCTCGATGGGCTGCCCGGCCGACGGCTACGTGAACATCAACGAGGTCTGCCTGGCGCTGCAGCGCACGCTCGGCGACATCGGCGTCGAGGTCAACGTCGAGTTCCGCACCACCAACAGCTTCTGGAGCCAGCCGCAGTACGGCGCGGTCGGTGCGATGTTCGTCGACAGCTGGTCGTCGGCCATCGGTGAGGCGCTCCCGCGGCTCGAGGGTGCGCTCGTTCCCGGCAACTACTACACGGCGTGGGAGGACGAGCGCTTCGCCGCCCTGGTCGAGGAGATCACCCTCACCGTCGACCGCGACG
The DNA here is from genome assembly GCA_011389865.1 of Trueperaceae bacterium. Classification (GTDB taxonomy): domain Bacteria; phylum Deinococcota; class Deinococci; order Deinococcales; family Trueperaceae; genus JAABTL01. The sequence continues at coordinate 17,098 of JAABTL010000031.1, read as the reverse complement.
CCCGGGCGGCGCTCTACCGCGAGATGCACGAGCTGATGCGCGACGACCCGCCGTTCATCTACCTCTACCAGCCGACCATCTTCGAAGCGGTCAACGAACGCGTTCAGGACTACGCGCCGCGCGCCGCCGAGGAGTACTACCTGTTCCAGGTCTCGCTGGACTGAGGCTCCGATCGCGGGCGCCGCTTCCCTGGAGCGGCGCCCGCGCTTCGTTCCGCTTCCATGCTGCGCTTCGCCGTCCGCCGGGTGCTCGAGTCCGTCCTGCTCATGCTGGGCGTGCTCGTCTTGGTGTTCTTCCTGGTGCGCCTCACCGGCGACCCGGTCAGCCTGATCGTCCCGATGGACGCGCCGACCGCCCAGCGCGAGGCGCTCCGCGAGATCATGGGGCTGAACGACCCGCTGCCGGTGCAGTTCTGGGGCTTCATGAGCGGCGCCGTCCGCGGCGACCTGGGGTCTTCGCTGCGGCGGCGCGGGCAGGCCAACCTCGACATCATCCTCGAGCGGCTGCCGGCGACCGTGCAACTGGCGCTGTCCGCGCTGGCCTTCGCCGTGCTGGTGGCGGTGCCGCTGGGGCTGGCGGGCGGCATGCGGCCCGGCACGGCGGTCGACCGGCTGGCGCGCGCGGTCGGGCTGGCCGGGCAGACGATTCCCAGCTTCTGGCTGGGCATGCTGCTCATCGTGCTGTTCGCCGTCACGCTGCGCTGGTTGCCCTCCTTCGGCCGCGACGGGCCCGCCTCGCTGGTGCTGCCCGCCGTCGCGCTCGGCTTCGCCGGGATGGGCCAGCTGGTGCGCCTCACGCGCTCCGCCGTGCTCGACGTGCGGCGCGCCGACTACGTACGCACCGCCAACGCCAAGGGCATGTCCGCCCTGCGCGTCTCGCTCCGGCACGTGCTACCGAACGTCGCCATCCCGATCGTCAGCGTCCTCGGCATCCAGTTCACCTATCTTCTCGGCGGCTCGGTGTACATCGAGGTCGTCTTCGCCTGGCCGGGCCTCGGGTCGCTCCTCGAGAACGCGATCCGCGACGCCGACTTCCCGTTGGTCCAGGCCATCACCGTGTTCATCTCGCTCTTCGCCATCAGCATCCACCTCCTGACCGACCTGGCGTACGGCATGCTCGATCCGCGCCTGAGGCGCGCGTGACGCGGGTGTCCGGCGAGCGGGCGGCGGGGTCGGCGCCGGTCGGCGCCGTCGACCCGGATGCGACCGACGACGGGCACGCCGGCGAGTCGCTGTTCGCGCCGCGGCGCCTGTGGCGGCTGTTGCGGCGGGACGCGGCCGGCATGACCGGCCTACTCATCGTCCTGTCGGTCGTGTTCCTCGCCCTGTTCGCCCCCTGGGTCGCGCCCTACGGGCCGACGGAGGGGGACTTCATGAGCGCGCGCCTGCCGCCCGCGTGGATGGAGGGCGGCAGCAGCGCGCATCTACTCGGTACGGATCAGCTCGGGCAGGACGTGTTCAGCCGCATCGTGTACGGCACCCGGGTGTCGCTGCTGGTCGGCGTCTTGGGCGCGCTGATGGCCGTGTCGATCGGCGTCACCTTCGGGCTGCTCGCCGGCTACTTCGGCGGCTGGTTCGACAGCGTCGTGACCGGCATCACCAACCTGCTTCTGTCGATTCCCTACCTGGTGCTGGTGATCGTCATCGCCACGGTGCTGGGGCGCAGCCTCACCAACGTGATCCTGCTCTTCGGCGTCACCGGCAGCCCGCTGTTCGTGCGCGTGGCGCGTGGCGAGGTGCTGCGCCTGAAGCGGCTGGCCTACATCGAGGCGGCGGTCGGGCTCGGGGCAAGTGCGCGGCGCATCATCCCGCTGCACGTGCTGCCGAACCTGGTGGGGCCGCTGGTGACGCTGGCGACCTTCGAGGTCTCGGCGATGATCTTCTACGAGTCCGGCCTCGGCTTCCTCGGCCTGTCGGTCCCGCCCGACGTGCCCAGCTGGGGCAACATGCTGGCGCTGGGCCGGCAGTTCCTGACGATCTACCCGTGGCTGGCGGTGTTCCCGGGGGTGGCGATCGCCATCACCGCGCTCGGCATCAACCTGTTCGGCGACTGGTTGCGCGATGCGGTCGATCCCCGCGCGAGCGAGCGCGGATGACGCTGAGCCGGCCCCCGAGCGGGCTGCTTCTCGATATGGACGGTACCCTGATCGACAGCGAGCGCCTGTGGTTCGAGGCCGAGCAAGCCGCCGTGGCGCGCTTCGGCGGCGATCTGCCGCGAACCGCCGAGGCGTCGCTGGTCGGCCTCGACACCGACACGATGGTGGCGCGCCTACGCGAAGGGTACGTCCCGAACACCGACCCGGCGGAGCTGCGCGCGGCGATCATGGACGCGTTGGCGGGTGCGCTGGCGGGTGTGGCCGCCTGCCCGGGCGCTGGTGAGTTGGTGGCGGCGGCGCTGCGCCGTGGCCTGCGCTGCGCGGTGGTGTCGAACTCCTCTGCCGACGTGGTGCGCCGCAGCCTGGCGCCGCACCCCTGGGCATCGGCCCTGACCGTCCGGGTCAGCGCCGACGACGTCGCCCGTCCCAAGCCCGCTCCCGACGCGTACCTGCTGGCGTTGGAGCGGCTGTCGCTCGACGCCGAGAGCTGCGTGGCGTTGGAGGACAGCCCCACCGGCGCCCGCGCCGCCACCGCGGCCGGCCTGCGCTGCCTGGGCGTGGCGGCCGACGCCGAGCAGCGGAGGGCACTGGGGCGTCACACCCCGCACGTGGTGGAATCGTTGGAGGCGGCCCGTCGCTGGCTCGCGCTCGACGGGACGCCCTGACCGGTCGCGTCGTCGGCGCCGGTCTCGATGACCCAACCGGCCACGGTGCGGCCGGGACGATCCAAGGAGGGCACCATGCACGGGCGACCCCCGGAACCGATGTTCCCCACCCCCGAGTTGTTCGTCGACGGCGCCTTCGTGCCGAGTGCCGATGGCGCCCGGCGTTCGGTGGTGTGCCCGACCACCGGCCGCACCCTCGCCGAGGTCGCGGAGGGAGGCGCGGCCGACGCCGACCGCGCCGTGCGCGCCGCGCGGACGGCGTTCGACCACGGTCCCTGGCCGCGCGCCACGCCGCGCGAGCGGGCGGCGCTGCTCGAGCGCGTGGCCGACCTGCTGGAGCGCGACCGCGAGCGCTTCGCCGCCCTCGAGACGCTCGACACCGGCAAGACGCTGGGCGAGAGTCGTGACGACGTCACGCAGGTGGCCGACGTCTTCCGCTACTTCGCGGCGCTGATCCGCGTCGATGGCGGGCACGTCAACCGCGCCGAGGGCGCCGTCCTCAGCCTGACGTTGGCCCGGCCGGCCGGCGTGGTCGCGCTGATCACCCCGTGGAACTACCCGTTGCTGCAGGCCTCGTGGAAGGTCGCGCCCGCGCTGGCCGCCGGCTGCACCTTCGTCCTGAAGCCCAGCGAGCTCACGCCGCTCACGACGCTGGCGCTCGCCGAGACCCTGGCCGAGGCCGGGCTGCCTTCCGGCGTCGCCAACGTCGTGACGGGTGCGGGCACGAGCGTGGGCGCGGCGCTGGTCGAGGACCCGCGGGTCGAGATGGTCTCGTTCACGGGCGGGCTCGCGACAGGCCGGCGCGTCGCGCAGGCCGCCGCGCAGCGGGCGGCGAAGGTGGCGCTCGAACTCGGCGGCAAGAACCCCAACATCGTCCTGGCCGATGCCGACCTCGACGCCGCGGCGGACCACGCCCTGGAGGCCGTGTTCTTCCACGCCGGCCAGGTCTGCTCGGCGGGCTCGCGGCTGCTGGTCGCCGACGAGGTGCACGACGAGCTGGTCGAGCGGATCGCGGGGCGCGTGGCGGCGATCCGCCTGGGTGCCGGCTGGGACCCGGCGACCGAGATGGGGCCGCTGATCAGCGCGGAGCACCGCGCGAAGGTCGAGGGCTACGTGCGCCTGGCGCAGGAGGAGGGGGCCGAGCTCCGGCTCGGCGGCCGGCGCCCCGCCGACCCGGGCCTCGGCGACGGCTGGTACCTGGAGCCGACGCTGCTGCTCGGCCTGCCGCCCGACGGGCGGGTGGCGCGGGAGGAGGTCTTCGGGCCGGTGCTCACCGTGGAGCGCGTGCGCGACCTCGACGACGCGCTGGCCCGCGCCGACGCCACCGACACCGGCCTCGCCGCCGGCGTGTGGACCCGCGAGCTGGCCACCGCGCTGGCCGCGGCCGAGCGCCTGCGCTTCGGGACGGTGTGGTGGAACGACTTCCACCCGTACTTCCCCGAGGCGCCCTGGGGCGGCTTCAAGACCAGCGGCGTCGGCCGCGAGCTGGGGCGCGCCGGGCTGCGCGAGTTCCAGGAGGAGCAGCACCTCTACCTGAACGGCCGACCGGGTCGGAGCGACGCCTTCGGGCGCGGGGGCGCGCGGCGGGGTTGAGGGAAGCGCCCGCCGCCGTCGGGCTGCGGCCTCAGGAACCCGGTCGCGCGTGCCGGTAGACGGGTGCGGTCGAGGGCGGCAGCGGCGTGCGGCCGCGGATCAGGTCGGCGGCCTTCTCGGCGAGCATCATCACGGGGGCGTAGATGTTGCCGTTGGTGATGATCGGCATCACCGAGGCGTCCACCACCCGCAGGCCCTCGAGCCCGTGCACCTTCATCGTGTCCGGATCGACCACCGACATCGCGTCGCTGCCCATCTTGGCGGTGCATGACGGATGCAGCGCGGTTTCCGCGTCCTTCGCCACCCACGCGAGGATCTCCTCGTCGCTCTCGACGTCGGGGCCGGGGGAGAGCTCGCCGCCATCGAACGCCTCGAACGCAGGCTGCGTCAGGATGTGGCGCGCGGTCCGGACCGCCTCCAGCCACTCCCGGCGGTCGTTCGCGGTGGAGAGGTAGTTGAAGCGCAGGGACGGGTGCGCGCGCGGGTCGGTCGAGACGATCTTGAGCTCGCCCCGCACGTCCGAGAACATCGGTCCCACGTGCACCTGGTAGCCGTGGCCCGAGGCCGGTGAGGTGCCGTCGTAGCGGATCGCCAGCGGTAGGAAGTGGAACATGAGGTTGGGCCAGCCGACCTCGTCGTTCGAGCGGACGAAGCCGCCCCCCTCGAAGTGGTTGGTCGCGCCCGGGCCGCGCCGGAGGAAGAGCCACTGGAAGCCGATCCACGGCCGCCGCCACCAGGCGAGGTGCGGCGCCATCGACACCGGCTGCTTCGAGGCGTACTGGATGTAGACCTCCAGGTGGTCCTGCAGGTTCTGCCCCACGCCCGGCAGGTCGGCGACGACCTCGATGCCCAGCGAACGCAGGTGCTCGGCCGGGCCGACGCCCGAGAGCTGCAGCAACTGCGGTGAGGCGATGGCGCCGCCGCAGAGGACGACCTCGCCGGCGCGGACGGTGCGGGCGGCGCCTGCGTGCCGGTACGCCACGCCCGTCGCGGTCGTGCCGTCGAAGAGCACCCGCTCGACGAAGGCGCGCGTGCGCACCGTCAGGTTCGGGCGCCGACGGGCGGGGGCGAGGTAGGCCTTGCTCGCCGACCAGCGGCGGCCGCGGTGGATGTTGCGGTCGAAGGGCGCGAAGCCCTCCTGGCGGTAGCCGTTGACGTCGTCGGTCAGCCGGTAGCCCGCCTGTTGCACGGCCTCGAAGAAGGCGCCGAAGAGCGGGTTGGTGGCCGGCCCGCGCTCGAGGACCAGGGGCCCGTCGCCGCCGCGGTAGTCGTCGGCCCCGGCCGTGCAGGTCTCCATCCTCTTGAAGTACGGCAGGCAGTGGGCGTAGTCCCACGCCGCCATGCCCGGCGCCTGCGCCCAACGGTCGTAGTCCATCGGGTTGCCGCGCTGGAAGATCATGCCGTTGATGCTGGAGGAGCCGCCGAGCACCTTGCCGCGCGCGTGGTAGACGCGCCGACCGCCCATGTGCGGCTCGGGGTCGGAGCGGTAGCCCCAGTCGTAGAAGCGGCTGCCGATGGGGAAGGGGAGCGCGGCCGGCATGTGGATGAACACGTCCCAGGGCCAGTCGCTGCGACCTGCCTCCAGCAGCAGCACGCGCGTGTCGGGGTCTTCGCTCAGTCGGCTAGCCATCACCGCACCGGCCGAGCCACCGCCGACCACCACCACGTCGTACCGTTCGTCGGGCATGTCGCGCTCCCGTCCCGGCGAGGCCCGTCGGCCGCGCGCCCGGGCCAGGGTAGCAGCCCCGCTCAGCCCCTGACCCAGATCCACCCCTCCTGTCGCGCGACGTCGGGGTCGTCGGGCCCCAGCGCGGCGCCCGCGAGGAAGTCGAGGCCGGTGGCGACGCAGAGCACGGCGTCGAGGGTGTGGCCCGGCGCCGTCGCGATGTCCAGGCCGGCCAGGTCGAGGCGCGCGCCAAGCCAGGCGGCGATCGCGGCGCGGGGTCCGCTCCCGGGGTGCTTGTAGCCGCGGTTGGGGAGGCCGTGGGCGATCAGGGTAGCGGCGGGGTAGACCTCGATGGCGGTGGGGAAGTCGGCGGTGTCGGGCCCCCAGGCCAGCGGGATGGGGAGGCCGGTCGCGCGGCGCAGGCGTTCGAGCAGGTCGAGTGCCGCCCAGGCGGTACGCGCGATGCGATCGGCGCCGACCTCGAGGGGTCGCTTGCCGATGCGTGCCTGCAGCGTGCGGTCGGTGACGCGGTTGAAGAGGGTCTCGATGGGCGCCGCGAGCGGGTCGCCGGACCGGTGCGGCACCAAGGCGGCGCCGAGCCCGGCGGGCCAGCCGAGGGGCGCGTCGAGGGCGAGCAGCGCGCGCGGTTCCTCGCGCAGCCATTCGGCGACGACGGCGGCCGGTGGCCGCGCGGGAGAGGCGACGAACGCGTCGATCAGCCGCCAGCCGCCGTCCTCGTGGCGGGCGCGGGCGAGACCGACGTTCGCGGGGACGGTGGCGCAGTCGATGCCGATGACGGCGGGGCTCCCCGCGCCTGGGCGCGCCGCTCGAGCGGCCGCCCCGTCGGCGGTGGCGGGTTCGTCCATCGCTACCTCCTACCTGATGGCGGTTCTACCGTGCGCTGGCAGCGGCGGCGCCGTTCCCGTACCCTGCGCCATGCGTCACCTCACCGACCGGATCCTCGCCTTCCGCGACGCCCGCGACTGGAAGCAGTTCCACGGTGTCAAGGACGAGGCGCTCTCGCTGCTCATCGAGGCGGGAGAGCTCGCCGAGCACCTGCGCTGGCATGACGACGCGGCGCTGCGCGCGAAGGTCGCCGCCGACCCCGAGCCGGTCGCCGACGAGCTGGCCGACGTCCTGTACTGGACACTGCTGCTCGCCCACGACCTGGGCATCGACCTGGAGTCGGAGTTCGAGCGCAAGATGCTGCAGAACGAACGCAAGTATCCGGTGGAGCGGGCGCGGGGCCGGCCGGACAAGTACGACGTGTTGTGAGGGGGTGGGCCTCGGACGCCGAGCAGGTCCGCTCTACCGTTTCGCAGCGATCTACCTTACCGTTTCGCGCCCGCCTGGGTCACCGTTGAGGTTCGCTTCCAGGTGTGCCGTCGATCCGCCCCTCACCACACCCCCGTCATGCGCCAGGCTTCGAGTCGGGGCACGCGCACCTCGCCGCCCTCCGCGCGCAGGAAGACGCCGGTGGCGTCCGGCCGGGTGGGGTAGGCGCGGGCGGTGACGCAGGTGGTGGCACCGGCGAAGACCTCGACGATCGAGCGGTCGAGGAAGACGCGCAGGTCGAGCGGTCCGTCGGCGTCGAAGGGTGCGGCCACGAGGTCACCGGTGATCTCGGGGTCGAGGGTCGACCGGGTCGTGTCGACCACGATCGTCCGCCGGCTGCCGTCGACGACCAGCCGCGTGCGCTCGGTGCCGTCGTCGGTGGCGCGCAGCTCGAGGAGCAGGCGCGCGCCGGCGGGAACGTCGACCGTCAGCGACATCTCGAGCGCGTCGCCGCGAACGTCGTCCAGCCCGCGGGTGGCGCCGTCGGGCAGCACCAGGTCGCGCTCGGCCGCGGCGTCGCGGCGCAGCGTGGCGTACTCGGGCGCGGGGACCATGGTGAGGCGTCCGCGCGCGTCGATCCCCACCACGCGCGCGAGCGACAGCGCTCCGGACCATCGCGAGCGGGCGCGGACCACGGCGTCGGGGCGTCGCTCCTTGATCCAGCCGAAGAGCAGGCGCCGGTGGACCGGGTGCTCGACGGTGAGGCCGGCGTAGAAGACGTGCCCGTGGTCCGCGATCCCCGACCAGGCGGGGGTGAAGGTGGCCCCGTCCCAGCCGCCGGTCTGGGCGTAGGTGTGTCTGAACTGGAGCTGCTCGGAGACGAGCACGACGTGATGGCCGTCGAGCTCGAACAGGTTCGGGCACTCCCACACGAAGGCGTCGGGGGCGAAGCGGCCGCGGTGCGCCACGCCGAGGTAGGTCCACGCGCGCAGGTCGTCGGAACGATAGTGGAGCAGGGCGCCGTCCGCGCCGCCATCGGGCGCCGCCAGGCCGCTGCCGAGGAGCATGTGCCAGGCGCCGTCCTCGCGCCAGAGCCAGGGATCGCGCATCTCGGGAGGGTCACCCACGACCGCGACGCTGGGGGGTGCACCGGCGATCACGGGGGTCGGGTGCTTGCGCCACGTCTGCCAGTCGCCGTCGCCGGAGGCGAGGCACTGCACCTGCGGCTGGATGCCAGTGTAGAGGAGGGTGGGAACGCCCTCGTGGACGACGGCGCAACCCGACCAGCAGCCGTGGGCGTCGGGGCCGTTCGGGTCGGGCGTCAGGGCGATGGGGAGGTGGCGCCAGTGGAGCAGGTCGTCGCTGACGGCGTGGCCCCAATGGATGCGGTCGTGGAACGGCCCGTCCGGGTTGTGCTGGTAGAAGAGGTGCAGCCGACCGTCGACGACCAGCAGGCCGTTCGGGTCGTTCATCCAGCCGCTCGGTGGGAGGAAGTGGAACGTGGGCCGGTGCGGATCGGGGGCGGGATCGGCGGACGCCGCCGGGACGCCGGGGGGGTTCACGGGGGGTGGACCTAGCCCTTCACGCCGGAGCTCATGACGGACGCCACGAACCAGCGCTGGAAGATGAGGTAGACGATCAGGACGGGCAGGGTCATGAGCACCGCGAAGGCCATCACGTTGCCCCAGAACGCCTGCTGGCTGGTGAAGTAGGCGGCCATGGCGACGCTCAGCGGGCGGTACTCCGGGCCGCGGGTCACCATCATGGGCCACAGGTAGCTGTTCCAGGCGTCGAGGAAGCCTAGGATCGCCAGCGTCGACACCACCGGCATGGAGAGCGGCAGGCCGATGCGGAAGAAGACCTGCAGCAGGCCGGCGCCGTCGATCTTGGCGGCCTCGATCAGCTCGCGCGGCATGCCCGAGAAGAACTGGTAGAAGAGGAAGATCGCGAAGGCGTTGGCGATGAACGGGAAGATCTGCACCTGGTAGGAGTCGACCCAGCCGATGCGGCTCATCATCAGGAGCAGGGGCAGCACCAGGCTCTCGCCCGGGATGACGTAGACGGCGATCACCGTGGCGAGGAACGCCTTGCGGTAGGGCCCGCGCCCCCATGCGAGGGCGAAGGCGGCCGCGGCGTTCACGATCAGTCCGGTCCCCACGATGCCGGCCACCACGATCAGGGTGTTGAGCAGGTAGCGGAGGAAGGGTTGGTGCGGGTCGGACAGCACCTCGCGGTAGTTCTCGAGCGACGCCACGTGGGGGATGAACGCCTCGATCGTGCCCAGGCTGATCTGGATGCGCGCCTCGTCGGGGTTGAGGCTGACGGTGAACATCATCGACAGCGGCACCAGCACCACGAACGCGAGGATGACCGCGACGAGCGTCGGGAGGAGACGGCCCAGGCGCCTAATCATTGGGGATCAGCGCCCGCTGCAGCAGCGCGAAGCCGGCCACCAGCACGAAGAAGAGGATGGCGACGGCGGAGGCGTAGCCGATCTTCTGGGCGGAGTAGCCCTCCTGCACCATGTAGCGCACCAGCGTGTTGGTGGCGCCGAGGGGTCCGCCGCGGGTGAGCAGATCGACCTGCACGAAGAGCTTGAAGGCCTGGATGGTGGTGGTGATGAGCACGAAGACGTGGACGTTGCGCAGGCCGGTGAAGGTGATGTAGCGGAACTGCGCCCAGGCGTTGGCGCCGTCGATGCGCGCGGCCTCGTAGCGCTCGACGGGGATCTCCTGCAGGCCCGCCAGGTAGATGAGCATCTGGAACGGGAACGTCGCCCAGGCCGACAGCAGCACGATCGAGGGCATCGCCCAGCGGGCGTCACCCAGCCAGTTGACGTAGGCGCCGTCGTAGCCGAAGAGGCGCAGGAGGTTGTTGAGCATGCCGTCGGGGATCTGGAAGAGGGCCGCCCAGATGACGATGACGACGGTGATCGGGGTGACGAGCGGCAGCAGCGTCACGGTGCGGAAGAAGGAGCGGGCGTGGATCTTCGCGTTGAGCAGCATCGCGCTGCCGAGGGAGATCGAGAGCTGCAGCGGGACGACCAGCAGCGCGAAGTAGAAGGTGTTGCGGAAGGCCTGCCAGAAGTCGGGGTCGCCGAGGGCACGGGCGTAGTTGTCGAAGCCCACGAAGCGCGTGGGGATCGGCCGAGGGACGAGCCGCTCGTTGGTGAACGACAGGAAGCCCGCCATCACGAACGGGCCGATCAGGAACACGATCAGGAGGATCGCGGCCGGCAGGATGAGCGCGCCCTCGTTGAGCCACTCCGTGATGCGCTCGCGGCGACGAAGCGGCGCGCGCACGGGGGCGGGCACGGAGCTCGGTGGTGCGGATCGGATCACGATCGTGCTACCTCCGCGGGACGACCGGGCCATGGCGCGGCCGAGGGGGGGCCGGGCGGTGCCGGGGCGGTGCCGGGAAGACCGGCACCGCCCCTGGACGGATCAGCGGCTGCCGAAGGGCGGGTAGCCGTCGCTGTCGGCGATGTCGTCGTCGATCGCGCGGGCGGCGCGGGTCAGCTCGGCGGCCACGTCGGCGCCGTCGAGGATGTTGGTCACGGCGCGCTCGAAGGCGGCCGAGATCACCGGGTAGGCGGGGTGGACGGGCCGGACGACGGCGATGGTGGCCGACTGCTCGGCCATGAGCGCGCCCTGGCCACCGGGGCCGTAGAGCTCGCTCAGCGCGATGGCGGACGCGCGCGCGGGCACGTAGCCGGTCGTGTCCGCGTAGAGCGCGACCTGCTCGGTCGACATCGCGAAGGCGACGAACTCGCCGGCGGCGTCCTTGTGCTCGGCCACGGCCGGGATCGCGTAGCTCCAGCCGCCGTTGGGCGAGGCCTGCAGGTCGCCGCAGAACTTGGGCGCGGGGATGAGGACGAGGTCGTCACCGAGGCCCTCGAGGTGGACGCGCCACATCCAGTTGCCGACCCAGGCGAGGGCGGCCGTCTTGTCGCCGAAGAAGCGGTTGTCGCCGGCGGCGGACGGGACGATCCACTCGTTGGTGGCCCACCCCTGCACGCGCTCGAGCGAGGTGACGGCGGCGGGGGCGTCGAGGGTGCCGCTGGCCTGCCAGGTATCGCGGTCGATGAGGTCGGCGCCGCACGCCTGCAGGAAGGGCGAGAAGCCGTAGGCGTACCACTCGCCGGTGTAGTTGAGCTTCATGTCGATCGGCCAGGTCACTTCGGGGAGTTCGGCCAGCGCGGCGAGCGCGGCTTCCATCTCCTCGAAGGTCCAGGCGTCGGGGACGCTCTCGGGGATGCGGACGCCGGCGCGCTCGAGGTAGCTGCGGTTGCCCCACAGTAGGACGCTGGAGTCGTAGGGGCTGATCGCGTAGATCTGGCCGTCGGGCCCGTAGGTGCCCTGGTCGATGATCGCGGGCAGCAGGTCGGCGCGCAGGTCCTCGCTCAGGTAGGGGTCGAGCGGGGCGAGCTGGCCCGACCAGACGTAGGCCGCCATGTTGGGGCCGTCGACCATGACCACGTCGGGGAGGTCGCCGCCGAGGAAGCCGGCCTGCAGGGCGTCGTTGATGTTGGGCAGGCGCACGACCTCGACCGAGATGCCGCGGTCGGCGTAGGCGGCGTTGAAGGCCTCCTGGACCTGCACGAAGTAGGGGCGCTCGCTCTCGCCGTCGATGACCCAGGCGGTGATCTGCTGGGCCTGGGCGGCGGTGAAGAGCGCGAGGACGACGAGCGTGAGGATGGTGCGAAGGCGGGCGTGCATGTGGGCTCCTTCGGGTCTGGGATTCGGGTGGCCGGCGTGCGGATGGCCGTGCTGGGTCAGGGCCGGTGGCGTCGAAGGGGTCCGGGGACCCGTGGCCGACAACGTTGTCATCGGCGTGCGACATGGGCTCGGTCGGGCCAGGCGGACCTCCTTCGTCAGTGGGACGCCCGCTCGACGAGTGGGCACGAGAGGCGTTGGACGGCGTACGTCGCGGCCGGCCGCGACGACGTCTCGAACGACTGGACGAGGCGTTCCACGCCCCAGCGGCCCATCGCCAGGTGCGGCAGGGCCACGGAGGTGAGCGGGGGCATGAGGTGGGCCGCGATCTCCTCCTGGTCGTCGAAGCCGACGACCGCGACGTCGTCCGGGATGCGCAGGCCCCGCTGGTAGATCGCGCAGTAGGCGCCGGCCGCCGTGCGGTCGTTGCCGCAGAACAGGGCGGTGGGCCGATCCTCGAGGTCGAGCAGCGCCGAGGTCAGCCGGAAGCCCTGGTCGGGCGCGGTGGTCACGTGCAGGACGAGGCGCTCGTCGAAGGGGAGGCCGGTGTCGCGCAGCGCGCGGCGGTAGCCGGCGAGGCGTCCGGCGGCGGCCGCGGCGCTGGCCACCGGATCGAGGTTGACGAAGCCGATGCGCCGGTGGCCGCGGTCGATCAGCGTGCGGGTGGCCAGGTAGCCGCCCTGCTCTTCGTCGGGGACGACGGCCGGGTAGGCGCCGGCGGCGTCGTGGCAGTCGACCAGGACGGTCGGCACCTCGCGCAGGCGGGGAAGCGGCTCGACCACCCGGTGGAACATGGCGGCGTAGACGATGCCCTCGACCCGCCGCTCCAGCAGGCTGGCGATCGCCGCGCGCTCGACCTCGGGATCGCGCTCCGTGTTGACGACCAGCAGCATCATCCCGTGCTCCCAGGCGGCGAGCTGCGCGCCCTTGACGATGTCGACGGCGAAGGGGCTGGTGGCGATCTCGTCGCTGACGAAGCCGATCGTCTTCGAGCGGCGCGTGCGCATCTGGCGGGCGGTGTGGTGGGGCGTGTAGGCCAGCTCGCGGATCGCCGCCCGCACCCGCTCGCGGGTCTCGGGTCGCACCGAGGGCTCGTCGTTCAGGACCCTGGAGACGGTCTTGAACGACACTCCGGCACGCTGGGCGACATCGCGAATGGTCGCGGCCACGGGACACCTCTCGATTGCGTTCTGGCGTGAGGGTAGCCGATGCTGACAACGTTGTCAAGGGGCCCGTGGTGTTCGTCAGGCGCCATGTCGGTCGGTGCCCAGAGGTCATGGGCAGGGGCGAAGGAGCCGCATCCTTGGGCTCGTAGACGGTGTCTCGTGGGATGGACGAACGAGGGGCGACGGTGCAGGTGGTGCGCAATGGTACCGAAATCCGGTACTCTGCCATCATGCAGCGTTCGCCGCGGACCCCAGGTGGTCGTGACCTGGTCGGGCACGAGCCGCATCCGAGCGGTCTGCTGCCGAGAGCCCTGGTGCTGCGGCTTCGCCGTTTCTCGTTGGAGGGTGGAATCGAGCCGAGATGAGCCTCAACACGATGCAGTACCGCGGGTACACGGCCACGATCGAGTACGACGGCGACGACCGGCTGTTCGTCGGCGACGTCATGGACCTGGCGGACACGATCTCCTTCACCGGTCGGACGGTCGAGGAGCTCGAGGCCGGCTTCGCGACCGCCGTCGATGCCTACTTGGACTGGTGCGCCGAGCGCGGCAAGGAGCCGGCGCGGCCGTTCTCGGGCCGGCTCAACCTGCGGTTCGATCCGGCGCTACACCGCGAAGCGGCGCTGGCCGCCGCGGCCCGGCGGACGAGCCTCAACGCGTTCCTGGTGGCGTGCATCGAGCAGGGGCTGCAGGCGTTGCGCACCGGGCCGCGCGGCGTCGAGGGTGGGGCCGCCGACCTGGATGTCGCGTCAGTGGTCAGGCCCGAGGCACCAGTGGGGAGCTGCAGCGCGGTCGCACCGCCGACGTCCAGCGACCGTCGTCGTTAGGGTGCCGACGCCGACATGGGGCGATCGACCTCGAGGAGTCCGCCGGCGTCGATCAGGACGCCCATGGGTCGCGGGTCTCGAGCGACGCCAGTTCGGCGCGGGCCGCATCGAGGTCTGCCGCGAAGTCGTCGGCTTCGGAGGGTTCCAGACCGGGGAGTTCGGCGAGAACGGCGGGGAGATCGGCGAGGCGCGTGCCGGCGGGCAGCGGCCTGAGTTCGGCCAGGGGCCGCTTGCCGCGGACCACGACGAAGGACTCGCGGCGGTACGCGACGCTGTCGAGCAGGTCCGCGAGGCGGCGGGCGACCTCGGTGGCGGTGAGCGATTCGGGCACGGCGCGACCCTCGATTCCTAGGAACATGGTAGCCGCCCATCCGTCCGTTGGAGAGCGCCGTCGCTCAAGGACCGGGCACCGGCCGAGCGTCCTGTGTCGGTGTCGGGGCCGAGGGCCCGGCGTGCGCATCGGCGGAGCGGCGAGCCCGCTGCGGAGCGCCGCGCCCCGCGGTAGCCTCGAAGCCGAGCGAGGAGGTGCCCGGTGCTGACGATCGGCCTGCTCGGCGGCATGAGCTGGGAGTCGACGGTGCCCTACTACCGCACCGTCAACGAGGTGGTCAAGGCGCGCCTCGGCGGGCTGCACTCCGCCAAGGTCGCGCTCCTGAGCGTGGACTTCGCCGAGGTCGAGCGGCTGCAGCACGCGGGCGAGTGGGACGCGGCGGGGGAGCTGCTGGCGGGCGCGGCGCGCTCCCTCGAGGCGGCCGGCGCCGACTTCATCGTCGTCTGCACCAACACCATGCACAAGGTGGCGGACGCCATCGAGGCCGCGGTCGGCATCCCGCTGCTGCACATCGCGGACCCGACCGCGGCGGCGATCCGCGCCGCCGGGCTCGACACGGTCGGGCTCCTCGGCACCCGCTTCACGATGGAGCAGGACTTCTACGTCGGGCGGCTAGAGGCACGCCATGGGCTGACGGTGCTGACGCCGCCGGCCGAGGACCGCGAGGTCGTCCACCGGGTGATCTACGACGAGCTCGTGCTGGGGCACACGTTGGAGCCCTCGCGCGCCGCCTTCCGGAGCGTCATCGAGGACCTGGTCGCGCGTGGCGCCCAGGGCGTCATCCTCGGCTGCACCGAGATCTCGCTGCTGATCGGGCCCGAGGACGCCAGCGTCCCGCTGTTCGACACGACCGCGATCCACGCCACGGCGGCGGCGGAGCGAGCGATCGGGGGTCGCGCGACGTTCGGCGGGTGAGCGATCGCTCCTCGTCCCTGCGTCAGAAGATGACGGCGTCGACGATCGCCAGGACGTCGTCGAGGAGTCCGCTTGGTGCCTGGCCGAGTCGCCGCACGCCGCGGGCGCCATGGTCGACCGAGCGGAGTTGGTCCGCGAGGACGACGCCCGTGACCCGTCCGCCCGGTGGGATCGGCACGTGGAACGGGTTCGCGCGCTCGGTCCTCGTGATGGGGCACACCAGGCTGAATCCGGTGGAGCGATTGAAGAGATCGTTCGAGACGACCAGCGCCGGAAACCGACCGTGTTGCTCGTGCCCGGCCTCGGGGCGGAACGCGAGGGTCACGATGTCGCCCTTGCCGGGCACGTAGCGCGCCACGTTCAGACCTCGTCGCCTTCCGGGCGGCCCCAATCCGTCTCGCCATGCGGGCCGGCCTCGGGCAGGGCCGCCACGAGATCCTCGAGCGATGCCCGTCCGCGCCGGCTCCGGGCCCTCGTCACGACGAGCGTGCCGTCCACGGCGCGAACGTCGACGACGTCGCCGACCTGCAGGCGGGCGTCGGCGAGGACGCTCTTGGACACGCGAATGCCCTGGCTGTTCCCCCAGCGTTGGATCTTGGTGGGCACGTCGCGGCCTCCCTTGGCTAGACGGAGTATAGCCGGGGTGGCGACGTTGCGGGGGGTGTCCGCGCTCATGGCTTTAGTTTGCGTGGCAGGCGTGGCGGTGTCGGCGGGGTCCCGGTCGTGGCCCAGGTTGGCTCGGTTCGTGCCGGCGGGCGGGTCGCCGTGTCCGCGGCGCCGGTGCCGGTCACGCGAAGCAGGTCTTCGTCGAGCAGGAATCGCATGTCGTCGGGCCCAGGGCGCTGGGTCAGCCCGGCCGCGGAACCGCGAAGGGGAGTTCGGCCTGGAGCCGCTCACGCGTCCAGGCTTCTTCCCGGGCGAGGCGGCGGTCGATCTCGTCCGGGTACAGCTGGTAGTAGCCGAGGGCCGCCCGAACCTGGAGTTCGCTCAACCACGAGAACGCCTCATGCGTGCGGGCGAGGTCTTCGTCGGCGTCCTTCCAGGCCGCGACGATCTCCCACACCTCGAGCGCGGTGCCGGCCAGCACGGCGCGGCGTCCCGTGACGCCATCGACGAAGGCCACGCCCGGTGCCCGGCGCTGACGAAGCGCCTCGTCGAGCATCTCCGTCGTCAGCGCGGACCAGCTGCTGCCGCGGACGGCCGCCTCGGCCTGGATGGCCTCGTCGAGCACGCTAGGCAGGCGGGTGCCGCGGGCGGTGGAGCGGGGCTTCGCGGTGCGTGCACACATGCGCACATCGTCTCACGTCTACGGGAGAGCGGGCGTCGGCAGAGCGGGTTACCGCGCATCGTCGCTTCGGACGCTCGGGACGACGATCTCGACGTCCGGGAAGCGCGCGAAGTCGCGGTCGAAGGTGGCGACGGCGGCGTCGTGCTCGATGGCCAGCGCAGCCAGGTACGCGTCGTTGACGAGGTTGCCCGGTGCCGACCCCGCACGCAGCATGCGGGTGAACGCTTCCGCGAAGGCGCGACCCGGTTCGGGGTGAACGACGTTCGGAGCGCGGTGCCACAGGTCGACGACCTCGAGCGCCTGGACGACGGAGAGCGGCCGCGGGAACACCGATGGGTGCGTGGCGATGCGGAGGAAGGCGAGCAGCGAGAGCCACGGGAGACCGAGCCGGGCGTCGCTGGACAGGGCGTCGTCGAGCCAGGCCTTCGCCGGCGTGTGCTGCGGCGACGCGGCGTTGACCGCGTACAGCAGGATGTTGGCGTCGACGAGGGTCAACGGCCGACCGCCAGACGCTGCTGGCGTTCCTCGTCCTCGAGGGCCCCGGCGAGCGCCAGCGCGTG
>JAABTL010000030.1 GCA_011389865.1 Trueperaceae bacterium | reverse complement strand
AACCGGCTGCACCCCGGCGAGACGCCGCGTCGTCCCTACGTGCACGAGGCCCTGGCGGACGCCAAGGGGCCGATCGTCGCGGCGTCGGACTACGTCAAGATGCTCCCCGACGCGCTCTCGCGCTACGCCCCGCGGCCCATCGTGTCGCTCGGCACCGACGGTTTCGGCCGCTCGGACGCCCGCGCCGAGCTGCGCGACCACTTCGAGGTGGACGCCAAGCACATCGCGTACGCGGCGCTCGCCGCGCTGGCCGGCGAAGGCAAGTTGGACGAGGACGACCTCGCCAAGGCGCAGAAGACGCTCGACATCGACCCCGACAAGACGAACCCGCACGTCGCCTGAATCCCACGGGCCGAGGAGGAACGTTGTGCCAACCGACATGAAGCTGCCCGAGGTGGGCGAAGGGATCGAGGCCGGCACGGTCGTCGCGGTGCTGGTCAAGGAGGGCGACAGGGTCGAGATCGACCAGCCGGTCATGGAACTCGAGACCGACAAGGCCGTCGTCGAGGTCCCCTCGTCGGTCGCCGGCGTCGTCGAGAAGGTCCACGTGCAGGCGAACGCCGAGGCCCGCATCGGCCAGGTGGTGCTGACCGTCGCCGAGGGAGCGGAAGCCTCGGCCGAAGCGCAGGACGAGGCCAAGGACGAGCCGAAGGACGAGGCCAAGGACGAGCCGAAGGACGAACCGAAGGACGAGGCCAAGGACGAACCGAAGGACGAACCGAAGGACGAGGCGAAGGCCGGGGCGAAGTCCGACGCCAAGGCCGAGCCCGCAGAGAAGGCGGAGGCCCCCGCGGCCCCCCCCGCGGAGACGCCCTCCGCGCCCGCGTCCGATGACGGCGGCCCGCGCCTCATCGCCGCCGCGCCCTCCGTGCGGCGGTTGGCGCGCGAGCTCGACGTCGACCTCCGTGCCGTGGTCGGCAGCGGCGCCCTCGGCCGCGTGTCGGCCGAGGACGTGCAGCGTTACGCCACGGGCGGCCCGGGCGCCGGCCGGCCGGGCGCGGTCGCCGTCGAGGCCCCGCCGCTCCCCGACTTCTCGCGCTGGGGCGAGACCGAGCGCGTCGCGATGTCGGGCATCCGCAAGGTCACCGTCCGCACCATGGCGCAGGCCTGGGCGAACGTGCCGATGGTCACGCACTTCGACGAGGCGGACGCCACCCGCTTCGAGGAGCTGCGCCAGCGCTTCAAGGGCATGGTCGAGAAGGCCGGGGCCAAGCTGACGCCGACCGCGATGCTGCTCAAGGTGATCGCCGTGGCGCTGCGGCGCTTCCCCGACTTCAACGCCAGCATCGACGTGGGCACGCAGGAGATCGTCTACAAGAAGTACGTCAACGTGGGCACCGCGGTCGACACCGAGCACGGGTTGCTCGTCCCGGTGATCAAGCAGGCCGACGAGAAGAGCGTCGTCGACCTCGCGGTCGAACTGGGCGAGATCGCCGAGAAGGCGCGCAACCGCAAGCTCTCGCCCGACGACATGAGCGGTGGCAACTTCATCGTGTCGAACCTCGGCGGCATCGGCGGCACCGGCTTCTCGCCCATCGTCACGCCGCCCGACGTCGCCATCCTCGGCGTCTCGCGCAGCGCGATGAAGCCCGTCTGGGACGCCAAGAAGGCGGAGTTCGTGCCGCGCCTGATGATGCCGCTGGCGCTGACCTACGACCACCGCCTCATCGACGGCGCCTCCGCGGCGCGCTTCCTGCGCTGGGTCTGCCAGGCGGTCGAGGAGCCCTACCTGCTCACGCTGGAGGGCTGACCCGGCCGACCGGTCGGCGTGCTCCATCGACGATGATCGTCCGACGCGGTCGTGCCTGCGCGGTTGGCCCGGCCGCGTCCGCATGGGTGCGGCCGCTCGGTAGGGGCCAGGTCCTCATGTTTCGGGTGCTAGCATGGCCCGCGTATGTCGGTCGTCCTTCCCGCGCCCCACGCCGAGGCCGCCGCCCCGACCGTGGCGCGGACGCTTCGTGCCACGAACCTCACCAAGCGTTACGGCGGCCGGACGGTGGTCGACGGCGTCGACCTGCACCTGAAGCGCGGCGAGATCGTGGCCCTGCTCGGCCCCAACGGCGCCGGGAAGACGACGTCGTTCTACATGATGGTCGGCTTCGTGCGGCCGGACCGCGGCCGGATCGAGCTCGGTGACACCGACGTCACCCGCTGGCCGATGCACCGGCGCGCCCGCGCCGGGCTGGGCTACCTCGCCCAGGAGCCCTCGGCGTTCCGTCGCATGAGCGTGCGCGACAACCTGCTCGCGATCCTCGAGTTCCAGCCGCTGTCGAAGCCCGAGCAGAACGAGCGGGCCGAAGCCCTGTTGGAGGAGTTCCAACTCGCGCACCTGGGCGCCCACCGTGCCGACACGCTGTCGGGCGGCGAGCGGCGACGTCTCGAGATCGCGCGCAGCCTGACGATCGACCCCGACTTCATCCTGCTCGACGAGCCGTTCACCGGCGTCGACCCGAAGTCGATCCGCGAGATCCAGCGTCTGGTCGCCGACCTGCGCGAGCGGCGCGGGCTGGGCGTGCTGCTCACCGACCACAGCGTGCGCGAGACGCTCGCCATCGCCGACCGGGTGGTGCTGATGTTCGACGGGCGGGTGCGCTTCGACGGCTCGCCGGCGGGCTTCGCCGAAGACCCCGACGTCCGCGCCTCCTACCTGGGCCACGAGTTCCAGCTGTGACAGCCCCGTCGGCATCGGGAGGGTGAGCGCTTGACCTACGTCGTCGGCCTCGTCGCGCTGCTCCTGCTGCTGGCGGGCATCATCGCGTATGCCGGCGACCGGCTCGGCACCTGGGTCGGCCGTCGGAGGCTGACGCTGTTCGGCGCGCGACCGCGGCGGACCGGTCAGATCGTCGGCGTCGCCGCCGGCATCGTCATCATGCTCACCACCCTCGGCGTGCTCGCGCTCGCCTTCCGCAACGCCACCCAGACGCTGCTGAACGCGCAGCGCACGGCGCAGCAGCTCACCGAGCTGCAGGGCCAGGAACGCGCGCTCCAGCGGGAGCTCAGCGACCTGCTGGCGCAGCAGGCGGCGCTGGAGGCAGACCTCCGCGCCGCCAGGGAGACGATCGGCGAGGCGGAGGGCGCGCGGGACGCGGCGCTCCTGGAGCGCGACACCCTGCGTGCCGAGGCGGAGGCCACCCGCGCCCAGTTGCTCGACCTCGGCGACCAGCTCGCGTCGGCCCAGGAAGACCTCGACGAGGTCGAGGCGGCGTTGGCGCAGGCGAGGGCCGAGCGGGACGGGGCGGTCGCCGAGGTGGAGGCCGCGCGGCGGGAGATCGTCGCGCTCGAAGGCGAGGTCACGCAGGTCGAGGCCGCGCTGGAGGCGGCCGATGCCCGGCTGCTCGAGCGCGACGTGCAGTTGGCCGAGGCCGATGCGGCCCTGGCCGCCGCGGACGAGTTGCGCCTGGCATCGGAGGCGGCGGCGCGCGAGGCGATCGCGGCCGCCGACGCGGCGGAGGCCGCCCAGGCCGTCGCCGTCGCCGAACTGGAGGCCGCCGAAGCCGACCTCGCGCTCGCCGAGTCCGCCCGTCTCGAGGCGGAGGCCGCGCGCGAGGCGGCCGTCGCCGAACGCGAGCAGGCGGTCCTCGAGCGGGAGGCCGCGCAGGCACAGGTCGACGAACTGGGCCTGCGCATCGACCAACTCGTGGCCCAGGCGGCGTCGCTCAGCGACGAGGCCAGGGGCCTCGAGGCGCTCGCGCAGCGCCTGACGACCGAGGCGGAGGAGCTGGAGCGGGAGAACGTCGGCCTGCAGGCGCGCAACGACCAGCTCGCGGAGAGCAACGCCGAACTCCTCTCGCGCAACTCGGCGCTGCAGGAGCTCAACGTCTCGCTCCAGTCGGAGATCGTCGCCGGCAACGAGGAGGTGCGCGCGCTGCAGGACCAGGTGGTGGGCCTGAACGACCGCCTCGAGGAGCAGGCCCGCCGTCTCGCCGAGCTCCAGCAGGAGTTCGCGCGCGCCGCGTCGGGCGAGGTGACCTTCGCTCGAGACCAGGTGATCTACTCCGGCGCGCTGTTCGCCGCCGACGTCGCCGATGCGCGCGAGGAGCTGGCGGCGTTCGTGCGCGAAGCCAGCGCCCACACCGCCCGCCTCGGCGCCGGCGACGTCGTCCTGACGGCGGAGCAGTTCGGGGGCCTCGTCGAGGTCATCAGCGAGACGCAGGGCTCCGACCTGGTGCGCTTCATCTCGCCACGCAACCAGTTCAACCCGGCGCGGGTCGAGGTGATGGTCGAGGCGCTGGAGAACACCCGGTTGTTCGACGCGGGGCAACTGCTGTTGTCGCGACGCGTGCACCTGGGGACGCCGGAGCTCCCGACCACCCTGGACGAGGTACGCGGCTGGATCGCCCAGTTCCGGGCCGACATCATCCGCTCGCTGCGGCGCACCGGTCTCGACGAGCTGCAGGCGCCGATCTTCGTCGGATCGAGCGACGAGGCCTTCGCCAACCAGCTCATGCGCCTGGAGGGCGCCGTGGTCATCGGCGTGGTCGCGCGCGAGCCCATCGACCGGGCGGGCCCGGCCTACGTCGAGTTCGTCATCCTGTACTAGCTCCGTCGTGCCCGATCGGCGCCCTCAGGCCGGGACCTCGGCGGGCTTGGTCGGCAGGCGCAGCAGGTAGGTGCACAGGATCACCATGATCGCCAACAGCAGCGCCTTGACCCACACGACCGGGATCACCGCGATGCTGATGCCGATCGTCAGGATGATCGTCGTGACGGCGACCGCCTTGGCGCGGGCCGTCATGCCCTTGCCGTCGCGCCAATCGCGGATCAGCGGGCCGAACACGCGGTGGTTCATCACCCAGTTGTAGAAGCGCGGGCTCGAGCGCGCGAAGAAGTAGGTCGCGAGGATGATCCAGATCGTGGTCGGCCAACCGGGCACGACCACGCCGATCGCACCGGAGGCCACGCAGAGCCAGCCGAGCGCGATGAACAGTCCGCGCAGCGCCGGGTTGCGAATGACGCGCGCCTCGTGACCGTAGTCGACCCAGGGTCGGCCGCCCTTGCGGGCGCCGGCCGGCATCGCCGCGGAAGGCGCGGGGGGCCGGGTGTTCTCGTTCATCGACGGCATCCTACCCTCGGCCCGCAGGGCGCCGTGGTCGCCCCGAGGCGCGCGGCGACCGACTCAGGACATCCGCTCATCGACGGTGGCGTACGATGCTCGCGACATGGAAGCGATTCAGGTGCTCGTCGCCGACGACCAAGAGGGACACCGCAAGCTGCTCGACCTGCTCCTCTCCATCGAGGGGTACGAGTTGACGCTGGTCGAGGATGGCCGCGAGGCGCTGGAGCACCTGCAGAAGCACACGCCCGAGCTCGCGATCCTCGACGTGGCGATGCCCTTCCTGTCGGGGCTCGAAGTCGCCGACCGCATACGGCGCGTCAGCCGCCTCAAGGACACCAAGATCATCCTGTTGACCGCCTCGCGCGACGAGCGCACGCGCGAGCGCGCCCGCGAGATCCCGGTGGACGCGTTGGTCCTCAAGCCCCTCGAGGGGAAGGACTTCCGGGCCCTCGTCAAGAGCGTGCTGGCCGGCGAGCCGCAGACGATCTGAACCGCGCGGATCACCGCGGGCCCGCCCGTCAGCCCGCGCGCTGACGCGCGGGCGCGCGCGTCAGCGCGCGCCGTTGCCGCCTCGCCTCGAAGAGCAGCAGCGCGCCCGTCGTCGCCACGTTCAGGCTGTCCGCGAGGCCCCGCATCGGCACCCGCACGCGTTCGTCCGCGGCCGCCAGCCACGCCGGCGCCAGGCCCTCGTGCTCGGTGCCCAGCACGATCGCGGTCGGGCCGCGGAGGTCGGCGTCCCACAGGTCGCGCTCGGCCCCCGGGCTGGTGACGACGAGGCGCACCCCGTGCAGCCGCAGCGTCGCGCGCAACTCCTCGGGCTCGACGGCCAGCACGGGGCGGGAGAAGAGGCTCCCCATGCTGGCGCGGACCACGTTCGGGTTGTGCAGGTCGGTGCCGCGGCCGGTGACGAACACCGCATCGGCGCCGGCGGCGTCGGCCGTGCGCAGGAGCGCCCCCAGGTTCCCCGGCTTCTCCAGGCCGTCCGCCACCAGGAAGAGGCCGTCGTCGGGCCAGGCCAGAGCGTCGAGGTCGAGTTCGGGTGGCTCGAACAGCGCGACGACGCCGTCGGGGTGCTGGCGCAGGCTGACCTTCGCGAAGGCCGCCGCGCTCAGCTCGACGCGCTCGGCGTCGGCGGCGTCGAGCCGCTCCGCATGGTCGGTCGCCGCCGGCGATGCGAGCGCCGCGCAGGTCGCGATCAGGCGGGGCCGCCAGCCGCCGTCGAGCGCCCGCACGACCTCGCGGGCGCCCTCCACCAGCGCCACGCCCTCGGCGTCGCGGGCGCGGCGCTCGCGCAGGCGCACGAGCCGCTTGACGAGGGGGTTGGCGGGGCTGTCGATCGCGCGGGCCATCGCGCGCCATGCTACCCCCGTCGGTAGACTGCGGCATGACCCCCTGGATCTCGCCCGAGGCGCTGCAGGCGCAGCTCGGCTCGCCCCACCTGCGCGTCGTCGACGTCCGCTCCAGCCTCGCCGACCACGAGGCCGGCCGCCGTGCCTACCGTGCCGGTCACCTGCCCGGCGCCGTCTTCCTCGACCTCGAGACCGACCTCTCCGCCCCGCTCGGCGCGCATGGCGGGCGCCACCCGCTGCCCGATCCCGCGCGGGCGGCGGCCGTCTTCGGCGCGGTAGGCATCGACGCCGACAGCCACGTCGTGGCCTACGACGACGCCGGGGGGATGGTCGCCGGCCGCCTGTGGTGGATGCTGCGTTGGCTGGGGCACGAGCGGGTGCAGGTCCTCGACGGCGGCGTCGACGCCTGGTCGGCCGCCGGAGGCGAGATGGTGACCGAGGTCCCGGCGGTCGCGCCGACCGCGTTCGAGCCGCGCGTGCGCGACGGCATGACGGTGGACCGCGCCTGGCTGCTCGAGCATGCGGGTGACCCCGGCGTGATCGTGGTCGACGCGCGGGCCCCCGAGCGCTACCGCGGCGAGGTCGAGCCGATCGACCCGCGCGGCGGCCACATCCCCGGCGCGATCAACCTACCCTACGCCGACAACCTCGCCGGCGGCCGCTTCCGCACGGCCGCGGCGCTGAGGGCGCGCTACGCCGCGCTGGCCGACGCCGACACCGTCGTCGTCTACTGCGGGTCGGGCGTCTCCGCGGCCCACGACCTGATGGCGCTGGAGGCCTGTGGCATCGCCGGCGCGCGCCTCTACCCGGGCTCGTGGTCGGACTGGGTGTCGTACGCCGACGCCCCGGTCGCGCTCGGGGCCGAGCCCAACGGGGGGTGAGCGTCCCCGCGGGCCGTCACGGCCCGCGGCAAGGTACGTGTTCCCATCCGCGGCCCACGCCGGTCCAGTAGGCTGGAGGCATGGAACTCGCCTCCGAGACCCCCCGCCAGCCGCTCGGCCGCTGGCTGCGTGAGCCGGTCAACACCCTCACCCACGGGTTGGGGGCGCTGCTGGGCGCGGTCGGCGTGGTGGTGTTGCTCGTGCTCTCCGAGGGCGAGCCTTGGCGCACGGTCGCGTTCTCGATCTACGGCGCGTCGCTGATCGCGCTGTACCTCGCCAGCACCGTCATGCACGGCGTCATCGCGCCCGCTAGGGTGATCCGGCGGTTGCGGATCCTCGACCACGCGGCCATCTTCTTGCTGATCGCCGGCACCTACACGCCGATCACCCTGGTGGCGCTGCGCAGCGAGAACCCCGCGTGGGGCTGGGCGCTGTTCGGCACGGCGTGGGGGTTCGCGGCCCTCGGCGTCGTGTTCAAGCTGTTCTGGCTCGACGCGCCCCGCTGGCTGTCGGTCGCGATGTACATCGCGATGGGCTGGATGGCGATGATCGGCGTCGTGCCGATGATGCAGGCGCTCCCCTGGAGCGCGCTCACCTGGCTGCTCGTCGGCGGCCTCTTCTACTCCGTCGGCGCCTTGATCTACGCCCTCAAGCGGCCCGACCCCTGGCCGAACGTCTTCGGTTACCACGAGATCTGGCACCTGTTCGTGCTCGCCGGCAGCGCCAGCCACTTCGTGTTGATGCTGCGCTACGTCCTGCCTGCCTGAACGCGACCGAAGCGATCCCTTCCCTCGGCGGCGAAGCGATCGGCGGGATTCCTTCACCGCGGAGATCCCGTCGCTCCACGTAACCTGCGGCATGACCACCGACGTGACCGAGCCGCTCCTAGCCCGCCTGCAAGAGATCGAAAACCTGGGGGGCGCCCTCTCGCTGCTCACCTGGGACCAGAGCGTCAAGATGCCGCCCGGCGGCGCCGAGGCGCGCGCACGCCAACTGGCGACGCTGGGTCGGCTGCGGCACGAGCGTTGGCTCGATCCGGGCCTCGAGCGCGACCTGGCGGCCGTGGAGCGCGACGCGCCCGACGGCGCGACGGCCGATCTCGTGCGCGTGG
Organism: Trueperaceae bacterium; assembly: GCA_011389865.1. Lineage (GTDB taxonomy): Bacteria > Deinococcota > Deinococci > Deinococcales > Trueperaceae > JAABTL01. The sequence continues at coordinate 21,672 of JAABTL010000030.1, read as the reverse complement.
TGCGTCACGACCTCGAGCGGGCATCGCGCGTGCCCAACGACTACGTCGCCCGGTCCGCCGCCCACGCGGCCGCGACCTACGACGCCTGGCTCGACGCGCGCCGCGGCGGGGCGATCGCGCGCGTGGTCGGCATGCTGGAGCGCACGCTCGACCTGTCACTGGAGTACGCGGCCTTCTTCCCGCAAGTCGCGCATCCGGCGGACGCGCTGATCGACGATGCGGACGAGGGCGCGACCGTCGCGTCGCTCCGGCCGCTGTTCGGCAGCCTGCGCGACGCGCTGGTACCCCGCGTCGCGGCCTGGTCCGCTGCCCCGCCGGCTCCGCCGCTGCCGGTCGGTCCGTTCGCCGTCGACGAGCAACTCGCGGCCGCCCTGGAGCTGGCGCAGGCGTTCGGCTACGACCTCGAGCGCGGCCGCCAGGACCTGACGGCGCACCCGTTCGCGATCCGCTTCGCGCACGGCGACGTGCGCATCACCACCCGTGCGAAGCCCGACGACCTGACCGAGGTGCTGTTCTCGACGCTGCACGAGGCCGGCCACGCGATGTACGAGCAGGGTGTCGATCCGGGGCTCGAGGGGACGCCCCTGGCCGAAGGTGCCTCGGCGGGCGTGCACGAGAGCCAGGCGCGGTTGTGGGAGAACCAGGTGGCGCGCAGCCGCGCCTTCTGGGACTTCGCGCTCCCCGGGCTGCAGCGCCGCTTCCCCGCGCTGGCCGGCGTCGACGTCGACGCCGCGTTCCGCGCGGTGAACCGCGTCCAGCCGTCGCTGATCCGTACCGACGCCGACGAGGTGACGTACAACCTCCACGTCATCGTGCGCTTCGACTTGGAGCTCGAGCTGCTGGAGGGCCGGCTGGCGGTGCGCGACCTCCCCGAGGCGTGGGCGGAGCGCTACGCCGCCGACCTCGGGGTGACGCCGAACGGAGACGCCGACGGCTGGCTGCAGGACGTGCACTGGTTCGCCGGCACGATCGGGGGCAGCTTCCAGGGCTACACCCTGGGCAACGTCCTCAGCGCGCAGTTCTTCGCCGCCGCCGCGCGCGACCTCGGCGACGTCGACGCTCAGATGGCGGTCGGCGACTTCGCGCCGCTGCGGACGTGGCTCAGCGAGAACGTCTACCGACACGGGAGGCGCAAGCCGGTGGACCGACTGGTGCGTGACGCGACCGGCGGCCCGCTGGACCTGCGGCCGTACCTGGCGTACCTCGACCGCAAGTTCGGTGGGCTGGCCGGGGCACGCTGAGCGCGGCCCGTCGCGGTGCCGGGTTAGCGTGGCCGGCATGACCGATGCCTCGCGCCGCGTCTACCTCGGCCTCGGCCGCGCCTTCGTCGCCATCGGCGGGATCGTCGCACTCGGGAGCGTGCTGGACGGCGTCCTCGGTTGGGGCTTCTTCCGTGGCAGTCCGCTGGGCACGGCCGTCTTCCTCGTGCTGATCGGCGCGCTGCTGCTGTGGACGGTGCGGCAGGCGGATGCCGGGGCCAGGTCGGTGGACGCGTCCACGGACACCAACCCGGACGACGTCGCGGCCGAGGTGACGGCCGGCAGCCCCGCCGGCGAGCCGCCCGAGCCGGACCGCGAGCGTCCCTGACGCGCCTGCACCGCGGCACCCGGCGGCTGCCGGTCGCCCACCCCGTGCTAGCCTCGGCGACGTGATCCGGGTCGACGGTCTGCGCAAGGTCTACCGCGTCCACGAGAAGGAGGCGGGCCTGCGTGGCTCGATTCGCGCCTTCCTCGATCGCCGCTACCGCGACGTCGTCGCGGTCGACGACGTCACCTTCGGCGTCGCCCCCGGCGAGGTCGTCGGCTTCCTCGGCCCGAACGGAGCGGGGAAGACCACGACACTCAAGGTGCTCTCGGGCCTGCTGCACCCCAGCGACGGCACGGTGCGCGTCGCCGGCTTCGAGCCGCGCCGACGCGAGGGCGCGTTCCTGCGCCGCATCACGTTGGTGATGGGCCAGAAGCAGCAGCTCTCCTGGGACCTGGCGGCGGTCGACTCGTTCCTGGTGAACCAGGCGGTCTACGAGATCCCGGACGCCGTCTACCGCGATCGCCTCGGGGAACTGACGGAGATGCTGTCGCTCGACGGTCTGCTGCACAAGCAGGTGCGCAAGCTCAGCCTGGGCGAGCGCATGAAGTGCGAGCTGGCCGCCGCGCTGCTGCACCGCCCCGACGTCCTCTTCCTCGACGAGCCGACGATCGGGCTCGACGTGACGATGCAGCAGCAGGTCCGCCGCTTCATCGCCGACTACAACGCCCGCCACGGCGCCACCGTCGTGCTGACGTCGCACTACATGGCCGACGTGACGGCGCTCGCGCGCCGCATCCTGGTCATCGACCACGGGCGGCTGGTGTTCGACGGCGACCTCTCCGCGCTCGTCGAGGCGCGCGCGCCGGAGAAGCGCCTGCGGCTGGTCCTCTCCGAGCGCGTCGACCGCGCCGACCTCGCGGCGCTGGGCCGGGTGCACGCGGCGGAGGGTCTCGAGATCGAGCTGGGCGTGCCGCGCGCCGACGTCGCGCGCGTCGCAGCGGCGGCGCTGGCGCGCCTGCCCGTGGTCGACGTGGCGATCGAGGACGTACCCGTGGAGGACATCGTCGCCGATCTGTTCGCGCAGGGGCGCGCAGCGCGTGCTGCGGACGCGGCGCGGGCGGCGCTCGAGGCGGGCGCCACTACCGCCGGGGGCCACGGTTGATCGCCCTGGGCGCGAACTGGCGCAAGGCCCGCGCGCTCTTCGTCCACGCCTTCGCGAGCATGACCGAGTACCGGGCCGAGATCGTCATCTGGATGATCTCCGGCTCGTTGCCGCTGGTGATGATGGCGATGTGGATCGGCCTGGCCGCGGACGGTCCGGTGGGCGGCTACGGGCCGGCCGACTTCGCCGCGTACTTCCTGGTCGTCTTCCTCGTGCGCCAGCTGACCGTCGTGTGGGTGATCTGGGAGCTCGATCGCGAGATCCGGCTGGGCGAGCTGTCGCCGAAGCTGCTGCGCCCGATCGACCCGCTGTGGGGCCACGTCGCGGACAACCTCGCGGAGAAGGCGGTGCGCCTGCCGTTGGTGCTGGTGCCGGTGATCGCCGGCCTGTGGTGGGCGGGCGCCCGGCTGCCGCTGACGCTCGAGTCGCTCGGCGGTTTCGCGCTGCTCGTCGTCGGCGCGTGGGTCATCAAGTTCTTCCAGCAGTACGCCACCGGCCTGCTCACCTTCTGGACCGACCAGACGGTGGGGCTCGAGCGGGTGTGGTTCTCCGTGTCGATGGTGCTCAGCGGGGCGCTGGCGCCGCTGGACCTGTTCCCGGAGGTCGTGCGCGGCGTGCTGCCCTACACGCCGTTCCCGTACCTGGTCGACGTGCCGGTGCAGGCCCTGCTCGGGCGCCTCGGCGGCGCGGAGCTGCTGCAGGCGTTCGCGGTGCAGGGCGCCTGGGGCCTCGCGTTCGTCGTCGGGTCGCGCCTGCTGTGGCGCCACGGCATCCGGCGCTACGGGGCGGTGGGGGCGTGACGGCCCCCGCTCGCGAGGGAGGCGGTGATCGGTGAGGCGCTACCTGCGCATCTGGCGCATCTTCTTCACCCACTCGCTCATCCAGGACCTCGAGTACCGCCTCAACTGGTGGATGAACGCCTTCAACACGCTGCTCTTCCTCGGCTCGAGTGCCCTGGTGCTGTGGGTCGTGTTCACCCAGGCGGACGCGATCGGCGGCTGGACCTTCGACCAGGCGCTGACGCTGCTCGGCGTCTACCTGCTGATCGAGGGGGTGACGGTCGTGTTCCTGGTGCCGAACCTCAACCGCGTCCCGCAGTACGTGCGCAAGGGGGAGCTCGACTACCTGCTGCTCAAGCCGATCGCCGCCCGCTTCATCGTCTCGACGCGCTACGCCAGTGTCTGGTGGGTCCCGCAGCTCGGGTTGGCGTTGGCGGTCATCCTCGTCGGGATGGCGCGCCAGGGGACGCTGACGCCCGGGCACCTCGGCCTGCTGGCGCTCATGCTCGTCGCCGCCATCGGCACGCTGTACGCGGTGTGGTTCGCCCTCACGACCACGGCCTTCTGGTTCGTCAAGGTCGACAACGTCAGCGAGCTGTTCACGGCGTTCTTCGCGGCCGGGCGCTTCCCCGTCAGCGCCTACCCGGGCTGGGTGCGGGCGCTGCTCACCTTCGTGGTGCCGGTCGCCTTCCTCACCACCGTGCCGGCCGAGGCCGCCGCCGGGACGCTGACGTGGGCGTGGGGCCTGGCGGCCGTCGGGGTGGCCGCGCTGCTGCTCGCGGCGTCGCAGGCGCTGTGGCGCTACGCGCTGGCGAACTACACCTCCGCGTCGTCGTGACGGACTGGTAACGTCCGCCCATGCGCGTCGTCGTCGAACTCGTCCCCCGCGACCTGGCGGCCGTCGCCGCCCAGCTCTCCGAGGTCGCCGGGCTGCGGCGGGTCGACGCCGTCAACCTGCCCGACCTCACGCGCTTCGACCTGCGCGGCTGGCAGGCGGCGTGCGAGGTGCGCCGCGCCGGTCGCTGGACGGCGATCCCCCACGTGCGCGCGATGGACGTCGACCTGCGCCGACCGTGGCGCCCGCTCGAGGCGCTCGATGAGGCCGGCGTCGACGAGCTGCTCGTGATCACCGGCGACCCGCCGACCGACATGCGGCACCCGGTGACCGGCGCGAACGTGATCGACGTCATCCGCATGATCAAGCGCCATAGGCCGGGCTGGCGGGTGTACGCCGCGCTCGACCCGTACCGGGCCGGCTTCGCCTCCGAGCGCGACTACGTGCAGCGCAAGCTCGACGCCGGCGTCGAGGCCTTCTTCACCCAGCCGTTCTTCGACGTGCGGCTGATGGGCGTGTGGCGCGAGCTCTTTCCCGGCGTGCCGATCTACTGGGGCGTCACCAGCGTCACCTCGGAGCGCTCGCGGCGCTACTGGCTGACGCGCAACCGCGCGGTGTTCCCCGGCGGCTTCGAGCCGACGCTGGCGTGGCACCGGCGCTTCGCCGGCGAGGCGCTCGACTTCGCGGCGCGGCACGACGACCACGTGTACTTCATGCCGATTCGGGTGGGGATCCGGGCGTGGCTGGGTGAGGTGTTGGGGTGACGGCGGCCGGATCGGCCCCGATTCGCGTCGGGATCCGGGCGTGGCTGGGTGAGGTGTTGGGGTGACGGCGCACGGATCGGGCCCTGTGATCGTGACCGACCGGCTCGTGGTCCGGCGCTTCACCCCCAGCGACGGCCCGGACCTGCACGCCTACCTGTCCGATCCGGCCATCTACGCTTTCGAGCCGGGCGAGCCCATCGATGCGGAGGCGGCCGCGCGGGTCGCACGTGAACGTACCGAGGGAGCGGACTTCTGGGCGCTGGCGTCGCGGGCGTCCGGCAGGATGGTCGGGCACCTGTACTTCGCGCAGGCCGAGCCGACGTCGTGGCGGACCTGGGATCTCGGTTTCAGCGTGCATCCGGCGCACCAGCACCAGGGATACGCCACCGAGGGGGCGGCCGCCCTGCTGCGACATGCGTTCGCGGTCATGGGCGTGCACCGCGTGGTGGCCCACTGCAACCCGGACAACCGCGCGTCGTGGCGGGTGCTCGAGCGGGTGGGCTTGCGCCGCGAGGGGTTGCTGCGCCGGAACGCGTGCTTCCGCCGCGGGCCCGACGGCAGCGAGGCCTGGACCGACACCTTCGTGTACGCGATGCTCGAGGAGGAGGTCGTAGCCAGGCTTGGGAGGGGCTTGCGGGATGGTGCGCCATGATCACGGCGATCTTGGTGGAGATGCGCACTCGTGGCTAGCCGGTGCTAGTCTGGGATGATGAACGAGTTCGTGGTCAAGCTTGGTACTAACGGTCGCCTGGTGATCCCAGCCGCGGTGCGCAGGGCCCTGGGCGTCGCCGAGGGTGATGAGCTGAGCCTCGCCCTGGTGGACGACGAGCTGCGCGTCACGACGCTCCGCGCGGCCGTGCGGCGGGCTCAGCGCGTCATGGCGCAGCGGGTACCGGCCGAGCGTTCCTTGGCCGACGAACTGATCGCCGAGCGCCGCGCCGCGGCCGCGAACGAGTGACGTGCGGTTCGTCCTTGATGCTTCCGCGGTGCTCGCCCTGCTGCACGCAGAGCCTGGCAGCGAGCGCGTGGAGCGCGCGCTGGTGGAGGGCGCGGGCATGGTCTCGGTCAACTACGCCGAGGTCGTCGGCAAGCTGTGCGACGCGGGTTTCGCGGAGACCGAGGCGCGCGCATCGCTCGTCGGTCTCCAGTTGCGGATCGTGCCGTTCGACGAGGGGTTGGCGTTCGACGCGGGTTGGTTGCGTTCGTCCGCCAGATGCCGCAGCCTGTCGCTCGGCGACCGCGCATGCCTGGCGTTCGGGCGCCGCCTCGGTCTGCCGGTCCTGACGACCGACCGGGCGTGGCGCGACGCAGAGGTAGGCGTCGAGGTCGTCGTGGTCCGGTGACGCGCGCGTACGACAGCGTTGCGGAGCTGAGCGATCGGCTGGCACCGCACCACCTGGCCGCGGTCGACGGCGTCGTGGCTCGCTATGCGGGGGATGGCGCGGTCGTCGCGCTGCTCCTGGTCGGGTCGCTGGCCCACGGGCTGGGGCGCCCGGGGTCGGACGTCGACGTCATGCTGGTCGCGACGGAGGAGGCGTTCGAGCTGCGCCGTAGCGAGGGCCGGCTGGCGTTCGTGATCCACGACCTGGCGGGCTGGCCGGGCGGCTACGTCGACGTCAAGGTCACGTCGCGGTCCATGCTGGAGCGGGTCGCGCACCACGGCAGCGACCCCGCCCGTTACGCCTTCCGGGACGCGGTCGTCCTGGCGGCCAGCGACCCGACGATCGGCGCGTTGCTGGAGCGGGCGGCGCGCTTCCCGTCGGAACGCCGCGCCGAGCGCCAGCGCCGCTTCCTCTGCCAGCTCCTGGCCTGGACCTGGTACCTGGAGCAGGCCGAGGAGCACGCCAACGCCTACCTGACGACCGTGGCCACGCACAAGTTGGTGCTGTTCGCCTGTCGCGTCGTTCTCAACGCCAACGAGGCGCTGTTCCCGTACCACAAGTGGCTGCTGCGGGAGACCGAGCGCGTGCCTCGCCAGCCGGAGCGTTTCGCCGACCTGATCGCCGAACTGTTGGCGGGTCCCTCCGTCGGCGCCGCCCGGCGCCTGAAGGACGGGGTGCTGGCCTTCGCGGGCGAGAACGAGGCGACCCTGGATTGGCCGAATCAGTTCCTGGTCGACAGTGAACTCAACTGGCTCGAGCAGGAGGCGCCGGTGGACGACCTGTAGGGTGCTGCGGCACGCCACAGAACTCAGATCGTGTACGCCAACCAGGGCGCCAGCCAGCGCTCGACCTCGATCACATCCGCGCCGGTCCGTTCCGCCAGGTCGAGCACCTGGTCGCGGCCCACCTTGCCGACGCCGAAGTAGCGCGACTCGGGGTGGGCGAAGTAGAAGCCGGCGACCGCCGCCGTGGGGGTGATCGCCAGCGACGAGGTCAGGGCCACGCCCAGCGTCCGCTGGGCCTCGAGGAGCTCGAAGATCGTGGTCTTGCTGCGGTGGTCGGGGCACGCGGGGTAGCCGGGCGCCGGGCGGATGCCACGGTAGGCCTCGGCGATCAGCTCGGCGTTGCCGAGCCGCTCGTCGGGGGCGTAACCCCAGAACTCGGTGCGCACCCGCTGATGCAGCCGCTCGGCGAGGGCCTCGGCCAGGCGGTCGGCGAGTGCCTTGATCATGATCGCGTGGTAGTCGTCGTGCTCGGCCTCGAAGGCGCGGGCGCGCTCTTCCGCGCCATGGATCGACACGACGAAGGCGCCCACCCAGTCCGCGATCCCCGATCCCTCCGGCGCCACGAAGTCGGCGAGCGCCAGGTTGGGCTGGCCGGGGCGCTTGGCCGCCTGCTGCCGCAGGGTGGGCACGACGGCGCGCACCGTGGTGCGGGTCTCGTCGGCGTACACGAGCAGGTCGTCGCCGCGGGCGGCGGCGGGGAAGAGGCCGAACGCCGCCCGCGCCTCGAGCCATTCCTCCACCAGGACCCGCTCCAAGATCGCCCGGGCGTCGGCCATCAGGTCGCGCGCGGCGCCGCCGACGACCGGGTCGTCGAGCACGTCGGGGTAGCGCCCGGCGATCTCCCAGGTCTGGAAGAACGGCCCCCAGTCGATGCGTTCGACCAACTCGCCGAGCGGATAGTCCGCAAGGACGTGGGTGCCGGGGGTCTTCGGCCGGACCACATGGCCCCAGTCGTCCCATCTCGGGCCGCGGACGCGCGCGTCGGCGATCGGCAGCAGCTGCCTGCCGGCGTCGCGCTCGGCGTGCTGGGCGCGCAGGGTGGCGTACTGCTCGGCGACCTCGCTCGCCAGGCCGGGGCGCAGCTCGGGCGAGACCGCCCGGTTCAGCACCCCGACGGCCCGCGAGGCGTCGAGCACGTGTACCGTGAGGCCACCGTAGGCGGGGGCGATCTTGACCGCCGTGTGCGCTCGCGAGGTGGTGGCGCCGCCGATGAGCAGGGGTAGCTCGAGGCCGCGGCGCGTCATCTCGCGCGCGACGTGGACCATCTCCTCGAGCGAGGGCGTGATGAGGCCCGACAGGCCGATGGCGTCGACGCCGCGCTCGACGGCCGTGTCCAGGATGCGCTCGGCGCTCACCATCACGCCGAGGTCGATGACCTCGAAGCCGTTGCAGCCGAGCACCACGCCGACGATGTTCTTGCCGATGTCGTGCACGTCGCCCTTGACGGTGGCGAGCAGGGCGCGGCCGGCCGCGCGGCCGGTGCCGGCCGCCTCTTCCGCCTCGAGGTAGGGCGTGAGGACGGCGACGGCCTTCTTCATCACGCGCGCGCTCTTCACCACCTGCGGCAGGAACATCTTGCCGCTGCCGAAGAGGTCGCCGACCTCGTTCATGCCGTCCATCAGCGGGCCCTCGATGACCTGCAAGGGGCGGCCGAGTTCGGTCAGGGCGTCCAGCGCGTCGGCCTGCACGTGCTCGTCGATGCCCTGCACCAGGGCGTGGCGCAGGCGCCGTTCGACCGGCCAGTCGCGCCAGGCGACGTCGCGGGCCCGGGCGGTGGCGACCGACGGGTCCATCGCCTCGGCGAAGGCGATCAGGCGCTCGGTGGCGTCCGCGCGGCGGTCGAACAGGACGTCCTCGACACGCTCGCGCAGGTCGTCCGGGACGGTCTCGTAGACGGTGAGCGTCTCGGGGTTGACGATCGCGAGATCGAGGCCCGCGCGGACGGCGTGATACAGGAAGGACGCGTGCATGGCCTCGCGGACGGCGTGGTTGGAGCGGAAGGCGAAGGAGACGTTCGAGATGCCGCCCGACGTGAGCGCCCCGGGGAGGTTGGCCTTGATCCAGCGGACGGCCTCGATGAAGTCGACGGCATAGCGCGCGTGCTCGGCGATGCCGGTGCCGACGGTGAGCACGTTGGGGTCGAAGATCAGGTCGTGCGGCGAGAAGCCCGCCTCGTCGACGAGCAGGCGGTAGGCGCGCGCGCAGACCGCGGTGCGTCGCTCCAGGGTGTCGGCCTGGCCGTCCTCGTCGAAGGCCATGACGACGACGGCGGCGCCGTAGCGGCGGATCAGGCGCGCCTGGCGCAGGAACTCGGCCTCGCCCTCCTTGAGCGAGATCGAGTTGACGATGCCCTTCCCCTGGAGGTGACGGAGCCCGGCCTCGAGCACGGGCCACGACGACGAGTCGAGCATGACCGGCACCCGCGCCACGTCCGGCTCGGCGGCCAGCAGGCGCAGGAACGCGGCCATGGTGGCGGGACCGTCGATCATGCCCTCGTCGAAGTTGACGTCGATCACCTGGGCGCCCCCGGCCACCTGCTCGCGGGCGATCTCGAGCGCGGCGCCGAGGTCGCCGGCGCGGACCAAGCGGGCGAACTTGCGCGAGCCCGTGACGTTGGTGCGCTCGCCGACGTTGACCAGGTTGGTCTCGGGCCGGACGACGAGCGGCTCGAGGCCCGCGAATCGCGGGGTGGGGTCGGGCGACGGCGGAAGACGCGGCGGCAGGTCGCGGACGGCTTCGGCGAACGCGCGGACGTGCTCGGGGGTGGTGCCGCAGCAGCCGCCGAGCACGTTGACCCAGCCCTCCGCGACGAACTCGCGCAGCACGGGCGTCATCTCCGCGGGGCCCTCGTCGTAGCCGCCGAACGCGTTCGGCAGGCCGGCGTTGGGGTAGACGACGGTGAACACCGGCGCGAGGCGCGCCAGCTCCTCGACGTAGGGGCGCAGCTCCTTGGGCCCCAGCGCGCAGTTGAGACCGACGGCCAGCAGGTCGGCGTGGGCGATCGAGGTCCAGAAGGCCTCGAGCGTCTGGCCCGACAGCGTGCGCCCCGAGGCGTCGGTGATCGTGCCCGAGACGATGAGCGGCAGGTGGCGGCCGGCCGCCACCATGGCGTCCTCGCAGGCGAACAGGGCGGCCTTGACCATCAGCGTGTCGAAGACGGTCTCGAGCAGCAAGACGTCGACGCCGCCCTCGATGAGTGCGGCGGCCTGCTCGCGGTAGCCGTCGACGACCTCGTCCCAGGTCACCTCGCGGAAGCCGGGGTCCTCCACCCGGGGGGAGAGCGACAGCGTCTTGTTCGTCGGCCCGATCGCGCCCGCCACCCAGCGCGGGCGCTCGGGCGTCGAGGCGGCGTCGGCGGCGGCGCGGGCCAGGCGCGCGGCGGCGCGGTTGACGTCCGCCACGTGCGGCTCGAGGCCGTAGTCGGCCAGCCCCAGGCGGGTGGCGTTGAAGGTGTTCGTCTCGATGAGGTCCGCGCCCGCGGCGAGGTAGGCGTCGTGGATGCCGCGGATCAGCTCGGGGCGGGTGAGCGCGAGCAGGTCGTTGGCGCCGCGCAGGTCGCGCGGGTGGTCGCGGAAGCGCTCGCCCCGGAAGTCGGCCTCGGCCAGCGCGGCCCGCTGGATCATCGTGCCCATGGCCCCGTCGAGCACGAGCACCCGCTCGCGCAGGTGGCGGGCCAGAGGGTGCTCGGCGTGGGACGGGGGCGTCATGGCGTCCAAGTGTAGCCCCGTGGGTGCCGCGACGGGGGCGCGGCGGGGTCGCGGCTCAGTCGACGTCAGCGCGCAGGAAGCGCCACGTGAGCAGCGCCAGGAAGAGCAGCGCGTACGCGGCCGCGACGACCGCCGCGCGCTCGAGCGTGATGTTGCTGCCGAGCAGGTCGGAGAGGTCGAGGCCCTCGGCGGCGGCCTCGGCGGTGAACGTGGCGGCCAACTCGCGGACCGGTGCCCGCGCCGGCGCGTACACGTTGGCCGTGAAGAAGTAGGTGGGCAGGTCCTCGAGCACCTGCCGCAAGCGGATGCCCTGGAGGAAGACGTTGAAGCGGTTGATCGGCTGGAAGCCCACCACCGCGGCGTAGACGGTGTACAGCGTCTCCAGCAGCCCCGGCAGGAAGAACACCAGGATCATGCCGACGGCGACGTTGCGGGCGACGTGGACCATGAGGAACGCGAACGCCACGATGGCCCCCGTGAACGCCCACTGCAGCAGGTAGGTCTGCACGAGGCCGGTCCAGTCGCCGGCGAAGGTCGTCGGCAGGAAGAGCGTGCCGACGGCCCCGAAGGCGACGCCGCTCAGCAGCGCCCCGCCGAGCAGCACGCCGACCACCAGCATGGCGGTCACCAGCTTGCCGGCGAGCACCGCGGGCCGCGACGGCTGGGCCACCAGGATGGTCTTCCACATCTTGTGGCTGCGCTCCTCGCCGATCAGGACGGCGGCGAGGGCCGCGACGACGATGACGTAGAAGGGTGGCGTGACGTACGCCGGGCCGACGACGCCGATGAGCGCGATGCCGAACGGCGACGCGATCGTCTGCAGCAGCAGGTCGACGCCGCCCGCCTCGTTGGCGAACGATGCGGCGAGGTTGCTCACCAGCACCCGGCCGACGATCAGCACGAGCGTCGGCAGCAGCAGCCACCACAGCCCCGCCAGCACGTACGTGCGGCGCTTGCGCACGAGCTTGAAGAGCTCGGCGGAGACGACGTTCCAGAACGCGCTCACGAGGGCCTCCCGTCGCCGCGGACCAGGCGCAGGTAGGCGCCCTCGAGGTCGTCGACCTGGCGGCGGGCCTCCAGGACGTTGACGCCTGCGCTCACCAGGCGGCCTACGAGCGCGTCCGCGTCCGCCGGCGGCAGCGTCACGCGCGCCCCCATCTCGCCCTCGGCCACGGGCTCGAGGCCCTGGTCTCGCAGCGCGGTCAGCAGGGCCGGCCCGTCGTCGGCGCGGAGGTGGTAGGTGACGGTGTCGGTGTCGAGACGGTGCACCAGTGCGTCGAGCGGACCGTCGTACACGAGCTTGCCGTGGTCGATCGCCAGGATGCGGTCGACCAGCTTCTCGATCTCGGCCAGGATGTGGCTGCTCACGAGCACGGTCACGCCCTCGGCGGCCACCGCGCGCAGGTTCTCGCGGATCTCGGCGATGCCGACCGGGTCGAGGCCGTTGGTGGGCTCGTCCAGCAGCAGCACGTCGGGCGACCACAGCAGCGAGCGGGCGAGCCCGAGGCGCTGGCGCATGCCCTGCGAGTAAGCCCTGACGCGCTTGTCCGACGCGCGGTCGAGCTTGACGAAGTCGAGCACCTCGCCGATGCGGCGCTCGGGCACGCCGCCGTGGAGCCTGGCGGCGTAGCGCAGGTTGTCGCGGCCGGTCATGTAGGGGTAGAAGCTCGGTTCCTCGATCATCGTGCCCACCCGGCGCAGCGCGGGTCCGGGGACGCGCTGGTCGAGGACACGGCCCTCGCCGGAGGTCGGGCGGATCAGCCCGGCGAGCATCCGCAGGGTGGTGGTCTTGCCGGCGCCGTTGGGGCCGAGGAAGCCGACGAGCTCGCCGCGGCCGATCTCGAACGACGCGTGGTCGACGGCCACGGCGCGGCCGTAGCGTTTGGTGAGGTCACGGGCGACGATCGCTGGCATGCAGTCCTCCGCCGCACCGCTGGTGCGGGTCCGCAACGTGCGTGCGGGTCCCCACGAAGCGTGCGGGTCCGCACGAAAACGTGCGGGTCTCCGTTCCCGCCACCGGGGCGGCGGGCCGGCCGTCGGCCATGCTAGCACCGAGGTGGGGCCGCGACCCGTGTCGGGTTCACCCGGCCGTCGGCCCCCAAGGCTCCATCCGGACGGGTGTGCGGCCGCGGCGGGGCGCCGATGACGCGTCCGACGTGCGCTTGCCGTGGCCGGGATGCTACACTCACGCTCGTGCGTTGGTATCCCCCCGGGGTAAGCCGCCGCACGCCACCCCACACCACGTTCGCCATGGAGGGACCATGCCGGTCTACGTCTACAAGAACCTGACGACGGGGGCCACCTTCGAGGTCGAGCAGCGCATCACCGAAGCCGCGCTCACCGCCGACCCGGCCACCGGCGACCCCGTCAAGCGCGTCATCCAGCCCGTGGGCATCGCCTTCAAGGGCAGCGGCTTCTACGTGACCGACAGCCGCGGCAAGAACGGCGCGACCAAGCCCGCGGCCAAGGCCGACCAGGCCAAGACCGAGTCGCCCAAGGCCGACACGCCCCCGCCCCCGTCGGCGGCAGCCTCGGCGCCCGCGGCGGCCTCGGGCACCGACTGAGCGCACCGCCCGCACGTCGATGACGTCGCGCCGTGGCCACCGCCGCGGCGCGACGTCGCCGTGGGCAGTCCGAAGCGGATGGCGCGCGCGTCAGCTGGGCGGCGTCCGCCGGCACGCGGCGCAGCGGCCGTGCAGCACCAGGTGGTCGCTGTCGACGGCGAATCCGAAGTCGCGTTCGAGCTGCGCGTAGAACGCCTCGGTGGCGGTCACCGGGATCTCGAGCTCGGCGCCACAGTGGCGGCAGACCAGGTGGTGGTGCGAGGCGTGCGGCCCCGCCAGCTCGTAGCTGGTGTGGCCGTCGACGTCGATCGCGCGGATGAGCTTGCGCTCGCTCAGGAAGCGCAGGTTGCGGTACACCGTGGCCGGGTTCATCGCAGGCGCCCGGCGCTGCGCCTCGTCGCACAGCTGCTGCGCCGTCACCCGTCCGCCCGACGCGCAGACGAGGTCCATGATCAGCTCGCGCTGCGGCGTCACGCGGTATCCGGCGTCCCTCAGGGCCTGCTGGTAGTTCCAGGTGTGGTGCGACATGCTCACGACCGGTGTACCACCGGGGCGGCACGGCGGCAAGGTGCGGTTCTACCGCACACGTGCGGTTCTACCGCACACGTGCGGTTCTACCGCACACGTGCGGGGCTGCCACCCGCGGACATTCGACTCCAGGTGCTATTGCGAATTCATGCGATAGTGGCGAGGCATCGCGGCGCCCGCAGACGCCGGCCCCGATCCCCGGAGGTGCCATGAACCGCTCGTCGCTCCGCTTCCTGCCGCTCCTCGTCGCGCTGCTGTGGATCGGCTCGACGGGCGCGCAGGTCGACCGACCGCTCCGCGTCGCCATCACCGGCGACGAGGGGACGCTCACCCCGTACACCTACGTCACGGGGTACCCCGGATACGAGCTCATGACCCTGATCTACGACCAGCTCTTCCTCATGGACGAGGAGCTGGTGCCGCGGCCCTGGCTGGCCGCCGGGCTCGAGATCGTCGACGACCTCACCTACGTCCTCACGCTACGCGAGGGCGTGCGCTGGCACGACGGCGAGCCCTTCACGGCGGACGACGTCGCCTTCACGATCGGCTACTACCAGACCCATCCGCTCGGCCGCTTCACCAGCTCCGCCAACCGCGTCGCCGACGTTCGCGTCGACGGCGAACTCGGTATCTCGCTCACGCTCGACGGCCCCGACGCCACCTTCGTCGAGGCGGCCCTCGCCGACCTGCCGATGCTGCCCCGGCACCTGTGGCAGGACGTCGACGAGCCCCGCGCGATGGCCGAGGCGATCGGCACCGGTCCCTACCGCTTGGTCGAGGCGCGCAGCGAGCAGTTCTACCGCCTCGAGGCCAATCCCGACTTCTGGGGCCCGCCGCCCGCGGTGGGAACGATCATCGCCCCGATCGTTCGCGATGAGACGACGACCTTCCAGGCGCTGCTCGCCGGCGAGATCGACGCCGCCGTGCGCCCGGTGCCGGCCGGCTCGGTCGCCTCGTTCCAGGCGCGGCCCGACCTGGCGATCGCGCAGGGTTCCGGCTTCGCCACCACCTTGCTCATCCTGGACGTCACGCGGCCCGGGCTCGACGACCCGGCGGTGCGCCGCGTCATCGCCGGCGCCATCGACTACGGTCGCCTCGTCGACCTGCTGCTGCTCGGGTTCGGGACGGTCGGCACGCCCGGGTTCCTGCACCCCGACAACCCCTTCGCCAACCCGGCCACGGCCGAGCCGCCGCGCCTCTCGCCGGCGGAGGCGCGTGGCGTCCTGCGCGATGCGGGTTACCTGGAGCGGGCCGACGGGACCTTCGCCTTCACCGACGGCGCCCCCGAAGACGCCGCCGGCGCCGCCCCACTGGCGTTCGTGCTGCTGGCGCCGGCCAGCAACCCGACGCGCCTGCGGGCCGCCGAGCTCATCGCCCAGGACCTCGCCGCGGCGGGCATCGCGGTGACCGTGCGCAGCATGGAGGTCGAAGCGTTGACGCAGCGCGTGTGGCCCGACTTCGACGTCTCGCAGGGGCGCGACTACGAGCTGGCGGTCTTCGGTTGGAGCGCGCCGGTGAACGCCCGCGCCAACCTGCGTGGCCTGCTGCACGGCGACCCGGCCAAGGGCACGCTGAACCTCGCCGGGTACGACGATCCCGAGGTCAACGAGCTCGCCGACCGCGCCGTGGCCACGATCGACGCCGACGACCGTCGTGCCGTCTTGTGGCAGCTGCAGGAGCGCATGGCTCGCGACGTGCCGCTCGTGCCGCTCTTCTACCAAGACGGCGTGTACGCCTACCGGCCTTCCGCCTTCGACGGCTGGAGCTACATGGCGGGGCAGGGGATCCTCCACAAGCGCTCGTTCCTGCGGCGCTGAGGCGGGGGCGCTCCCGCGGTGGCCTGGTACCTGGGTCGCGTCGGCCAGTACGGCCTCGTGCTGCTGGTCGCGATGACCTTCAACTTCGCCCTCCCGCGGGCGATGCCCGGGAGCCCGCTGCGCTACCTCGCCGGCGAGGACGTCGGCTTGCTGACGCCCGCGCAGGTCGCCGACCTGCGCGCGACCTACGGCCTCGACCGGCCGCTGGCCGCCCAGTACGTCGCGTACCTCGGCGACACGCTCCGAGGGGCCTGGGGCTTCTCCTTCCAGCTCGGCAAGCCGGTCGCGGAGGCGATCCGCGAGCGGCTGCCGTGGACGCTCCTGTTGGTCGGTTCCAGCCTGTTGGTCGCGACGGCGTTCGGCATCATCGCGGGCGCGATCGCCGCCTGGCGTCGGGGCGGTCGCTTCGACACCGCGGCGCTCTCGAGCGCGATCCTGGTCGACGCGCTGCCCACCTTCTGGCTCGGCATGCTATTCGTCGCGGTCTTCGCGGTCTCGTGGCGCCTCTTGCCCGTCTTCGGGGCCTACACCCCTTGGGGCGACCGCAGCGGCTGGCCCTTCGTGCTCGACGTCGCGCGCCACCTGGTCCTGCCGGCGACGACGCTCACGCTGGCGTCGCTGTCGGGGACCTTCCTCGTCATGCGTTACGCCATGCTCGACGTGCTCGGGCAGGACTACGTCCGCACGGCGCGCGCCAAGGGCCTGCCGGAGCGACGGGTGGTGATGGGGCATGCGGTACGCAACGCCTTGCTGCCGGTCTCGACCGTGGTGTTCCTCAATCTCGGCTTCCTGGTCGGCGGCGCCACCGTCGTGGAGACGGTGTTCGCCTACCCCGGCGTCGGCACGCTGCTGTACCAGGCCGTCCTGGCGCGCGACTACCCGGTGCTGCAGGGCGCCTTCTTCATGCTCACCGTCTCGGTCCTGCTGGCGAACGCCCTGGCCGACGCGGTCTACCCGCTGCTGGACCCGCGCGTACGGCGGGGCGGCTGATGGGGACCCCACTCGCCGCACCGCTCGCCGGCGCCGGCAGCGACCGCGCGGCCGTCGGTGCTCGCCAGCGGCCCTGGCTCGCCGCGCTCTTCCGGACGCGCACGGCTGCGTTCGGCACGTTCGTCCTGACCGTGGTCGTGGCGACCGCACTGTTCGGTCGGGCCCTGGCTCCGTACGACCCGCGCGAGGTCGTGGCGCGGCCCTACCAGCCGCCCAGCGCCCAGCACTGGCTCGGCACGAACGACATCGGCCAGGACATCTTCTCTGAGCTGCTGTGGGGCACGCGCGCGTCCCTGACGGTCGGGCTGGTCGCAGCGCTGGCGGCGGTGCTGGTGGGCACGGCCGTCGGGGTCGTCGCCGGGCTCGCGGGCGGCTGGGTCGACGCCGTGCTCATGCGCGCGACCGACGTCGTGCTGACGCTGCCGTTCCTGCCGCTGGCGATCGTGCTGGCGGCCTTCCTGGGGCCGAGCCTGGGCAACACCGCGCTGGTGCTGGCGCTGGTGATCTGGGCCCGCCCGGCGCGCGTCGTGCGCAGCCACGCGCTCGGCATCGCGGGCCACGCCTACGTCGAGGCCGCCCACGCCCTCGGCGGCGGCTTCGGCCACGTGCTGCGCCGCCACGTGGTGCCGGCGGTGTTGCCGCTGGCGCTCTCGCAGTTCATCCTGGCGGTGTCGTCGGCCATCCTGGCCGAGGCCAGCCTGGCGTTCCTCGGCCTCGGCGACCCCATCCAGAAGTCGTGGGGCAGCGTGCTCTTCTACGCCCAGTCGCGCGGCGCCTTCCTCAGCGGCGCCTGGCCGTGGTGGGTCGTGCCGCCAGGCCTGCTCATCGCCCTCACCGTCCTCGGCTTCGCCCTCGTGGGGCGCTCGCTCGAGGCCGTCCTGCTGCCGCGCCTGCGCGGCCGCTGAGCCACCGTCGGAGGTAGCCCGTGACCGAGCCCCTCAACCTGCAGCTGCTGGCCGTCTACGGCATGGAGGTCGTCGAGGCGGGCGGCGCTCTCGCCCGCAACGCCGCCCAGGGCGGGCGCTCGTCGGCGTTCGTCATGCTGTCACGGCCCGAGAGCCGCCCCGAGATCGAGCGCGCCGCCCACCACCTCGACGTCGAGGTCGCCTTCGGCGACTTCCGCTACGGCGAGGTCACCGTCGACGTGCCGTCGAAGCTGGCGCTGGTCCGCGCCATCCGGCAGGCACGCCCCGACGTCGTGATCACCCAGGACCCGGAGCACTCGCTGCACGACCTCGACCCCGACCGCCGGCCCGCCATGACGCTGCTGCTCGAGAGCCTGGCGCTCGCGGGGCGCGACTTCGGGCTCGACGCCATGCCCGGGCTGGCGCCACACCCCGTCCCCACGATCTACTACATGACGCCGCACCGGCCGAACTGCGTGGTCGACGTGTCGCCCGTCTGGGAGCGCAAGGAGCTGGCGATGGACGAGCTGCGCTCGCAGATGGCGTTCAGCGGCCAGCACTACGGGCGCACCTTCGCCGCCGAACACCTCGAGGCCATGGTGCCGGGCTGGTCTGCGCTCGAGGACCCGTACGAGCGCGGCCGCGCCGTGCACCGCGTGCTCGACCGCGTCACCCACCTGCACGCCGGCGCCGGCAGCCACGGGCGCTTCGCCTTCGCGGAGGCCTACCGGCGCGAGGGTCCCTTCCACCTGCAGGCCCTGCCGCGCTGAGTGACCGGCGTCAGCGCTCGGTGTCCACCCAGCGGACCTCGTAGAGCGCCGGCCACAGCTTGCCCGTCAGCCACCAGCGTCCCGTTTCGGGGTCGTGGGCGATGCCGTTGAGGACGGCGTCGCGGTTCGCCCGCAGCGCCGGGTCGTCCGGCAGCAACGCCGCCGCGTCGATGACCGCGTCCACCCGGCCGCTGGCGGCGTCGATGCGCACGATCTCGGTCGCGAGCCAGACGTTGGCGTAGACGTGCCCGTCGACGCACTCGAGCTCGTTCAGGCGCGGCACCGGCCGGCCGTCGAGACGTACGTCCAGCCGATCCGTCAGCGCGAAGGTGGCCGCGTCGCGGCGCTGCAGGGACGACGAGCCGTCCGACATCCACAGGCCCGTGCCATCGAAGCACAGGCCCCAGCCCTCGCCCTCGTAGCGGAAGCGGTCGATCTCCTCGAAGGTCTCCCGGTCGTAGACGAGCGCCGTGCCCTCGCGGTACGTCAGCTGGATCAGCCGCTCGCCGGCCAACGCCAGACCCTCGGCGAAGAAGCGATCCTCGAGCGGCCGCCTGCGCACGACGGCGCCGGTTTGGGCGTCGACCTCGCGGAGGTCGGAGAGCCCGTAGCGGCCCGTGCTCTCGTAGAAGCGGCCGTCGACGAACAGCAGCCCCTGGGTGAACGCGTCGCGGTCGTGCGGCAGGGTGCGCACGACCTCGGGGACCAGCCGCTCGATCCCCTGGGCCGAGCAGGCGCTGGCGGCGAGGGCAAGGGCGATCAGCGCGGCCCACGCCGCCGGGCGGCGCCAGCGGGTCGGCCCTCGGCGCGTCACGGCCGCATCCCCAGTACGGGCGCGACCGCCCTCCACACCCGCGACTCCAGCGTCGCCGCCGGCTCGCCGGCATCGAACACCCGCCAGCGGTCGGGCTCGGCGCTCGCGAGGGCGGTGAAGCCGTCGCGGACCCGCAGGTGGAAGGCCAGCTCGGCGACCTCGAGGCGGTCGGGGCGGCCGCGGGCGGCCACGCGCGTCAGGCCGACGCTCGGTTCGAGGTCGAGCAGCACGACCAGATCGGGGCGCAGGCCGGCGGTGACGCGCGCGTTGACGTCGTGGATCCAGTCGAGGTCGAGCCCGCGGCCGTAGCCCTGGTACGCGACCGAGGCGGCGGCGAAACGGTCGCTGAGGACGACGCGCCCGTCCGCCAGCGCCGGCCCGATGACCTCGGACACGTGCTGGGCGCGCGCCGCGGCGTAGAGGAGGAACTCGGTGGCCGCGTCGACCCGCAGGTCGGGGTCGAGCAGCACGCCGCGGATGCGGTCGCCCGCGGGGGTGCCGCCGGGCTCGCGGGTGACCAGCGGGTCGTGGCCGCCGGCCCGCAGCCGGGCGGCCAGGCGGGCGATCTGGGTCGACTTGCCGGCGCCCTCGGGGCCCTCGAAGACGATGAAGCGACCGGTCGCCGGGTCCTCGCTCACAGGCCGGTGGGGAGCAGGACGAACTCGGTCGCGAGGCCGAAGCGCTCCTCCAGCTGGTGGGCGAGGAGCTTCACGCCGATCGTCTCGGTCATGTAGTGCCCCGCGAAGAGCGCGTTGATGCCACGCTCGAAGGGCTCGGCGAAGAGCGCGTGGCTGGGCTCGCCGGTCAGGAAGGCGTCGAGTCCCTCGTCCGCCGCCGCGATCACGTCGCCGGCGGCGCCCCCGGAGACGATGCCGAGGGTCGCGATCTCGAGCGGCCCGCCGGCGTGCACGAGGACCGACTCCCCGAGCTCGCGCTCGATGAGGTCGGCGAGGTCACGCAGCGGCATCGGTGTCGGGAAGCGGCCCTTCACGCCGATGGGCCGGCCGCCGTGGAAGGCGAAGTCCTCGAGGTCGTCGAGGCCGAGCAGCCGCGCGATGCCGTAGTTGTTGCCGACCTCGCGGTGGGCGTCGAGCGGGATGTGGCAGGCGTAGAGGCTGATCTCGTGCCGCAGGAGGTACTCGACCCGCCGGCGATGGGGCCCAACGATCGGCAGCACCTTGCCCCAGAACAGGCCGTGGTGGGTGATGAGCATGTCGGCGCCCATGTCGGCGGCCTGCTCCAGCGTCGCCAGCGTCGCGTCGACGGCCACCGCCACCTTGGTCACCTCGTCGCTGCCCTCGACCTGCAGGCCGTTGAGCGACTTGTCCTCGTAGTCCCCGATCGCCAGGAAGTCGTCGAGCCAGCGCACCAGTTCGTCTCGTCGCATGCCCGAGTCTACCGACTCGCGGCCCGAGTCTACCGACTCGCGGCCCGAGTCTACCGACTCGCGGCGCGAATCGGCGGACGCGCAGGCCGGCGGACGCGCGGCCCGCGGATGACGACGCCGGACTGCCGTCGACGAGGTCGGTTCCCGGCCCCAGCCTTCCGGCGTTCCGAGGTCTTCGTCCGATCGCGCTTGACATGGCCAGGGCTGGCCCCGTATGTTGCCCCTTGCGCTTGCGAAGGCCTACGGGCCGCGAGCCGCGATCCTTGACAATCCGGTACGCGAAACGAACCTGTCGATTCCGAAAGAACCGAGCCCGCCCGGAGCTCCGATCCGGTGCCGTGTCGTTCGATCCTCGTGGTCGGCGATGCGCGGGGCTTGACAGGCTTCCGCGAATCCGGTACTCTAGGTATTCGCGCCATGCGGCGCGGAGATCCTTGACAATCCGGTACGCGAAACGAACCTGTCGATTCCGAAAGAACACCAAACACTGTTCGAAACGGTCCACCAGAGCCACAATTCTGGAACTGTTTTGGAGAGTTTGATCCTGGCTCAGGATGAACGCTGGCAGTGTGCCTTAGACATGCAAGTCGAACGAAGCACCGTGAACCTTCGGGGGATCGGTGACTGAGTGGCGAACGGGTGAGTAACACGTGGGTGACGTACCTCCAAGTGCGGCATAACCCTGGGAAACCGGGACTAATTCCGCATGTGCTGCGGCCTTTCTGGGGCCTCAGTAAAGATTTCTCGCTTGGAGATCGGCCCGCGGTCCATCAGCTAGTTGGTGGGGTAATGGCCTACCAAGGCGACGACGGATAGCCGACCTGAGAGGGTGACCGGCCACAGGGGCACTGAGACACGGGCCCCACTCCTACGGGAGGCAGCAGTTAGGAATCTTCCACAATGGGCGAAAGCCTGATGGAGCGACACTGCGTGAGGGATGAAGGTCTTCGGATTGT
>JAABTL010000002.1 GCA_011389865.1 Trueperaceae bacterium | reverse complement strand
CCCATGCGACAACCCCCCAGGATCATCCCCCAACCGCATGATCGCCCCACGACCAAACTGCTTCTCGATCTGCAGCAGGGTCGCGTCCAGCGCCTTTCTACGTTGTGGTTCCACGTCGCTCGCGCCTCCTCGGCCGACCGGGGCGGTCGGCGCGCCCCAGAGCGCGGCGCGGGCCCACGGGGCCGCTCGGCGCGGGGCGCTGGTGTCGGTCCACCGGCTCGGCGGACCGCATTACGTCTTCGTCAGGGACCACAGCGCGAACAGGGTGGAGAAGGCGAGCCGCTCGTCACGGGCTCCCGCGCCTTGAGGCGGGAAGGTCACGCGCCGCGCTTCGGTCCCGAAGGGACCGACCACCGCCCAACAGGCGGTCCAACTCGGTCTTGCCATCCCATCCGCGGCCCGCGCCCGCCAGGGGGTCAGGGCCACGCCGTGGTCCGTCGCGAAACGCGCGCAGGCGGCTCGTGCGAGCGCCGCGGCGTCGTCCACCTCGTCATCCGTCTTGCCGGCCCCGAGCGGGTCGGTCGTGACGGCATCGCGAACGGCGTACGGCACGCCGAGCACGTCCAGCGCTTCGTCGCGCCATGCTATCACGGCGCCCCTCAGCGGCCCGGAGCGGAGGCTGCCGGCGCGCTCGGCGTCCGCCGCCGCGTCGTCGTCGCTGGGACGGGCGTCGCTCAACAGCGCTGCGAGCCGCCCGCCGGTCGCGAGGTCGACCAGCGCGAGGCTGCCGTTCCGCGCTGCGACGGCCGCCAGCGCGCGCTCCGCCAGCTCGTCCCCGTCGGTCCCCCAGACGCGGTCGCCGAGCGCGTCGGCGACCGCCGCTGCGGCCGGCGCGAGCAGCGCCCGCGCGGCCGCGTCGTCGTCCGCCTTGGCCGCGACGCGCACGTGCACCCCGTCGCGCTTGGCGTAGGTGGCGACGCTCGGGTTCGCGCGCTGCGTCCAGGCGCCGAGGAGCTCGGCGACGTGGGACTCGCCGATGCCGAAGGTCTTGAAGGTGGTGGCCACGAAGCGGGCGGTGGGGAAGGCGAGCCGCGGCCGCACCCGGTCGAGCCACATCGGCATCATCTCCGCGGGCGGCCCCGGGAGGGCGACGACGATGGTCTCGCCGCCACCCGGGCGCGGCAGCCGCAGCAGCCAGCCGGGCGCCGTACCGACCGGGTTCGGCAGCGCCTCCGCCGAGGGGATGAGCCACGCCTGCTTGAGGTTGCGCTCGGGCATCGTGCGCGAGAAGCGGGCGAAGCGCGTGCGGAGCTCGGCCTCGAGGCCGGGGTCGACGCGCGGCTCCTCGCCGGCGACGTCGGCGAGCGCCTCGCGGGTGACGTCGTCGTCGGTCGGTCCGAGGCCGCCGCACACCACCACGAGGTCGCTGCGGGCGGCCGCCTGGCGCACCGCCTCGGCGATCCGGGCGCGGTTGTCCCCGACGCGCTGCGACCAGTACACGTCGACGCTGCGGTCGGCGAGCTGCTGGGCGAGCCAGGCGGAGTTGGTGTCGACGATCTCGCCGAGCAGCAGCTCGGTGCCGACGGCGAGGAGTTCGGCGCTGCGGACGGAGAACGGGGGCATGGCAGAGGTTAACGCCGGCCGCGCGGGCGCGCCGCGGACGAGGACTTCGGCCCCGGACACGGTGACGGCGGAGGGCCGGTGCTAGCATGCCGCATGCGCAGCAACCGCCCCCTCGATGCCGTGTCCCACGCGATGGAGACCCGATGAGGCCCACCGATCTCGGCGCCCTGCGCGCGTCGCCGTGGGCCGTCCATGGCGGCCGGCGGGTCGCCGACGAGCTCCGGAGCAACCTGATCGAGCGCTTGCGGCGCGGCGGCCCGGTGTTCCCGGGTCTGCTCGGCTACGAGGACACGGTCGTGCCACAGGTGGTCAACGCGCTGCTCTCGCGCCACCACTTCATCCTGCTGGGCCTGCGGGGGCAGGCGAAGACCCGCCTGCTGCGCTCGCTGACCGACCTGCTCGACCCCGAGGTGCCCGTGATCGCCGGGGCGGAGCTCCCCGACGACCCGCTGGCCCCGGTGACCGTCGAGGGGATGGCCCTGGTCGCCGAGGCCGGCGACGCGACCCCGATCGGCTGGCTGCCGCGCGAGGCCCGTTACGTGGAGAAGCTGGCCACCCCCGACGTCACGGTCGCGGACCTGATCGGCGACATCGACCCGATCAAGGCCGCCAAGCTCGGGACCCAGCTCGGCGACCCGCGGGCGATCCACTACGGGCTGCTGCCGCGCGCGAACCGGGGCGTCTTCGCCGTCAACGAACTCCCCGACCTGGCGAGCAAGGTGCAGGTGGCGCTGTTCAACGTCATGCAGGAGGGCGACGTCCAGATCAAGGGCTACCCGCTGCGCCTGCCGCTCGACGTCATGCTGGTCTTCAGCGCCAACCCCGAGGACTACACCGCGAGGGGCAAGATCATCACCCCGCTCAAGGACCGGATCGGCAGCGAGGTGCGCACCCACTACCCGCGCACGGTCGAGGACGGCATGGCCGTGACCGCGCAGGAGGCCTGGGTGGCGCGCGACACCGGCGTCCGCCTGCCCTCGTTCGTCGCCGAGGCGGTCGAGGAGGTCGCCTTCCAGGCGCGCGACGACGCCCGGGTCGACAAGCACGCCGGCGTGTCGCAGCGGCTGCCGATCACGCTCCTGGAGTCGGTCGCCTCGAACGCCGAACGGCGCGCCCTGATCGCTGGCCAGGCGGTCGCCCTGGCGCGGGTGTCGGACCTCTACGCCGGCCTGACGGCGATCACGGGCAAGCTCGAGCTGGAGTACGAGGGGGAACTCAAGGGGGGCGAGGCCGTCGCCCGCGAGGTGGTCCGGCGCGCGATCGGCCAGACGCTGACGCGCCGCCTGGGCGCGACGCCGGTCGACGAGATCGCCGCCTGGTTCGACCTCGACCGCAGCCTGCGGGTGCCGGACGGCGTCGGCGGGGTGGAGCAGCTCGGGCTGTACGCCGCCGTTCCGGGCCTGCTCGACGCGGCCCGCGCCGTGGCGGAGGGCGACGATCCCGACGACCTGGCGGCGGCCGCGGAGTTCGTCCTCGAGGGGCTGGTGGCGCGCCGCGCCATCGCCCGTTCGGAGGAGCGCGGCTTCGTGGCGGCCGATCCCGAGCCGGTCGCCGGCGGCGCGCCGCGCCGGCGCTGGAACTGAGGCGCCCGCCGATGGTGCGCCCCGGGCGGGCGGTCCGCTACTCGAAGTACGAGCCGACGCTCGACGACCTCGACAGCGCCGAGCTCATGCGCATGATCCAGGACCGGCTGCTGGCGTCGGGCTACGAGCGCGACCCGTGGGACCCCGACCCGGACGCGCGGCCGACGCTGGACGACCTCCACGAGGCCATCGCGGAGGCGCTGCTGCGCGAGGGCCTGGTCGACGAGTCGCTGCTGGACGCCGCCATGGAGGCCGACGACTGGCGCCAGAGCGAGCTCGGGCGCCTGGTGCGCGACCTGGCGCAGCGGCTCGAACGCGACGGTTTCCTACGCCCGGGCGAGGGCGAGGAACCCGGCGGCTCGGAGCCCGGTGCCGAGGGCTCGGGGCCCGGGGCCGTGGCCCCTGCTCGCGACCCCGGTCGCGCCACCTTCGAGTTGACCGACAAGGCGATCGACTTCCTCGGCTACCGCACGCTCAAGGACGTGCTGGGTGGCGCTGGAGCGGCATCGGTCGGCGCCCACGAGACCGACGCGACGACCACCGGCGTCGAGACGACCGGCGCATCCCGGCCCTATGCCTTCGGCGACGCCCTCAACCTCGACGTCACCGAGACCTTCAAGCAGGCGGCGCGCCGCGGCTTGGGCGACGGGCTCGTGCTCGAGGAGGGCGACCTGTGGGTGCAGGAGAGCGAGCTCTCGTCGAGTTGCGCCACCGTCGTCCTGCTCGACTGCTCGCACTCGATGATCCTCTACGGTGAGGACCGCTTCACGCCGGCGAAGCGCGTGGCGTTGGCGCTGGCGCACCTCATCCGCACGCAGTACCCGGGCGACACCGTGCGCTTCGTGCTGTTCCACGATACGGCCGAGGAGATCCCGCTCGCGCGGCTCGCGACGGCCCAGGTCGGCCCGTACCACACGAACACGGCGCAGGGACTGCGCCTCGCTCAGCGGCTGCTCGCCCGCCAGCGCAAGGACATGAAGCAGATCGTGATGATCACGGACGGCAAGCCGTCGGCCATCACCCTGCCCGGCGGGCGGGTCTACAAGAACGCCTACGGGCTCGACCCGCTGGTGCTGGGCGAGACGCTGCGCGAGGTCGGCGCCTGCCGCCGCGCGGGCATCCAGGTGAACACCTTCATGCTCGCGCGCGAGCCGGAGCTGATCGCGTTCGTGCAGCGTGTCTCGCGGATGACGCGCGGCAAGGCCTACTTCACGACCCCGCGGACGATCGGTCAGTACGTGCTGCAGGACTTCCAGGCGCGACGTACCAAATTGGTCAACTGAGGGTGTCCGGGCGCGTGCTGGGACGTGGGGGCGCGCCCGCGCGACGTACCAAATTGGTCAACTGAGGGTGTCCGGGCGCGTGCTGGGACACACACTTACTCCCCGCGCCGCGCCAGCCGGTCGACGGCCTGCACCGAGGGACCGTGGTTCGGGTCGACGGAGCGCGCCGCCCGGTAGGCCGCCTCGGCCTCGCGCAGCCGGCCCTGGGCCTCGTAGGCCTCACCCAACCGGTACCACGCCTCCACGTAGCCGGGTCCGGGCGGCCGCGGCCCGCCGGGATCGTGCGCCTCGTACACGTCGAGCGCACGCAGGTACGCGTCGACCGCCTCCTCGAGCCGTTCCTGGGCCGTGAACAGGCGACCGCGGGCGATGTGCGGCCAGACCTCGCGCGCGCCCTCGGGTGTGGCGGCTGCGGCCCGGAAGGCCGCCTCGGCCTCGGTGAGCAGGCCCGCCTGCCAGGCGATCCGGCCCCAGTCCATCGCGTAGCGGTAGTCCGGCTCGCGCAGGAAGGCGTTCTGGAGCTGGCGCACCGCGCCCGTCGGATCGCCCCGGTCGGCGCGGATCAGCGCCGCGAGGTGGACGTGGCTGGCCGGCACGCCGCCGGTCACGAGCGACGTCGCGAGGTCGAGCCGTCCGGCCGCCGCGTCGATGTTGCCCGTCAGGTACAGCGCGGTCGCGTACAGGAAGTGGGCCTCGGGATCGTCCGGCCGCTGGGCGACCAGGGCGGGCCCCGTCAGCTGGGCCGCCGAGTGCCAGTATCCCCGGTCGATCAGGTCGCGCATCGGCTGCAGCGGGTCCTGAGCCCACGCGAGACCCGCCAGGCTCAGGAGCAGGGCGAGCGCGAGGGCGGGTAGCCGGTGGCGACGCATGGCCCACAGTCTACGGGTCGCTCGATGAGCCGACGTGAAGCACCTCGTCCAGGAGCCAGCGGACACCCGATCGCGCGCGCTCCGTCGTCCGCTCCACCGCCGCGGCGTCGAGCCGCGGCTCGACCGCGAAACGTGTCAGAGCGGCGACCGCGGCGGCCCGGCTGCCGTCCTCACTGCCGGTCGGTATCGGCACGACGGGGGCGCCGACCTCGGCGCCGAAGCCGGCCACCTTCGGGTCGTAGGCCAAGCCGGCGACCGGCACGCCGCACGTCGCGCCGAGGACCATGCCGTGGAGCCGCCCACTGACGATCGCGCGGGCGCCCTTCAGGGCGGATCTGGCCGCGGACACGGTGGCAGGCACCACGAGTTCGGCCTCGGGCAACCGCGCGTGCAGGCGATGGCCCTCGTGGTCGTCGGCGGCGGCGTGCAGCAGCACGATGCGCAACCGACCGCCGGCATCGAGGTGAGCGCGCCCGAGGTCGCACAGCACGTTGCCGACGGCCGGGTATCCAGCTCGTGGCACCAGCACCAACGCGCCGTCGGCGGTCTCTCCTTCGCCGACCCCGGTCCCCGTGGCGCCGAGCGCGTCGCAGGGCGGGAGCAGCAGGGCGGTGTCCGCGACGGCGTGTGCGGTGAGCCCCAAGCGGGCCGCGAGCTCGAGCGAGGGTTGGTCCCGCAGACCCAGGGGGACGCCGCGCAGCGCGCGCCGCACGCGGTCCTCGCCGACGTCTGAGAGCGGTCCGAGGGACTGGGCGAAGACGACCGCCGGCTTGCGCAGGAGGCGGGCGAGCCGCAGCACGCCCAGGTAGTAGTCCAACGAGCGGCTCGAGGTGACGTCCTGCAGCAGCCCGCCGCCGCCGGAGAGGACGGCGTCGGCCCTGAGGATGGCGCCCGGCAGCCCCCGCCAGCGGTCGACCGCGGCCACGCCGTGGTCGCGGGTGGTGGCGCGCGGGTCGAGGCTCGCGACGACCGGCGTGACGGGCGCGTCGCGCAGGGCCGCGAGCAGCCCGGCCAGCAGGGCCTCGTCGCCGAGGTTGCCGGCGCCGTAGTAGCCGGAGATCAGCAGACGCAGGTCACGACCTCTCATGGCGGATCACCTCCGAGCCAACGGCGGCCGTGGTGTTCGGCGAGGCGGGCCGCCGCCACCAGCGCGAGTCCCACCACGACGCCGAGGGCCAGTGCGATCAGGCTGCGCTGGAGCGAGACGAACAGCGGCGTGTGGTAGTGGCTGAAGCTGTTGAGCACGCTCGCCTGTGCGACGACGCCGGCCACGAGGAGCCCGCCGCGCGCCCACCAGGGCCAGCGGACCTGGAGCAGGCCGAGCAGGGCCAGCGGATGCCCGAGCAGCTCCTTGAAGCGCGGCCGCACGAACCAGTCGGCGAGGGCGCTGCGCAGGGCCAGCTCGACCTCGCTGGCGCCGATCAGCGGGAAGTTCCCCCGGCGGATGACCACCAGGCCGAGGGCGGCGAGCACGGCGAGCGCCAGGGCGACCTCGCCGAGGCGGGGAGCGTGCGACCACAGGGAGCGCACCCAAGCGGCGGCGGAACGCCGCTGCAGGAGGACGACGGCCACCAGCAGCGCCGGTGGGATGACCAGGGTGGCGCCGACACCGGCGAAGGGCTCGAGCGCCAGCATCGACGCGCGGTCGCTGCCGACCGCGGCCAGGAGGCCCGCGCCGACCAGGCTGATGCCGGTCGCGGCCGGCAGCGCCCACCAGCGCCACGGGAGCAGCGCGAATCCCAGGACGGGGAAGACCAGCGCGGCGATCAGCGCGATCGCCGCCCACGAAGCACCGGCGGCGAGCAGCGCGACGGCGACGACGCCCGCCACCGCGAGCGCGCCCCACCCGGCCGGCAGTGCGGTCGCGAGCAGGACGAGTCCCGCCAGGACGCCCGCGGCCGCACCCGCGCGCAGCCACGTCGGCGGCGAGTAGCCGGCGTCGGGGGGCGCGAGCGGCGCGACCTCGAAGCCTTCGCGTTCGAGCGCGACGCGCAGGCCCGAGACCAGCGCCTCGGTGTTGGCCAGCATGTCGCCCAACTGCTCCTCGGTGTAGGGACGCAGGTACAACAGCCTGACCTCGCGCTCGTTGGCGGCCAGCAGGTACTTCTCGATCAGGTCCGCGGGGCGCAGGCGCAGGTTCTGGTAGTCCTGGTTGAACGACAGCAGGCGGACCGTGGGGACCCGCCGAGCGACGTCGCGCAGGCCGTCCTGCGGCGTGCCCTCGATCAGCGCGGTCAGGCGGTCTTGGGAGGCGGCGACGGTGGCGTCGAGGGCCAGCGGGTGCCCGGCGACCTGCAGGCCGGCGTGGACCAGGTAGCGGGCCTCGGGGGGGAAGTCGCTGCCGACGCCCTGGAGGTTGGGAAAGTTCCGCGGCCGGTAGGCGATGTCGAAGCCGGCCTCGGCCCACGCGGCCACCCGCGCCACGTCCGGGCCGGCGGGGCGGGTGCGCAGGCTCTCGCCCGGCCACCACCACCAGCTGCGGCCGGCGATCTCGACCTCGGTCGCCTGCGGCCGGTTCTTCGCGAGCAGCGTGGCCGCGGCCCCGGGGACCACCTCGGAGACGAGGGTGGCGTCGCCCGGCACGGCGGGCGGCGGCTCGCCCGCGAGCAGGGCCAGCGCCTGCGCCTCGCGCCCGAGCAGCGCGACGATCGCGCCCGTCCTCGCCAGCGTCTCGATCGTCTCCTCGTAGATGGCGATGCCGGCCAAGCCGAGGTCGCGGTAATGCAGGCCCAGTTCGAGCGCCGTGGTCCCGAGCAGGGCGGCCTGCTCGGCCAGCGCCAGCTCGTCCATCACGACCGCCACCGTGCGCGAACGACCCTCGACGGCGGCCCGCTCGGCGATCAGCGCGGCGGCCGCTGGGAGGGACGCGAGGAGCAGCAGGGCGGCCGCGAGCGCGATCCGGCGGCGGGGCGCGGCATCCGTTCGCCGGTCGCGTCCGGTCACGGCGCGCCCGCCGTCTCGGCGCGGCCGTTCGTCAGGAGGTCGCGCACGAAGCCGCGCAGCACGCCGAGCGCGGCACGGTTGGCGCCGCCCTCGGGCACGATCAGGTCGGCGTAGCGCTTCGACGGCTCGCAGAAGCGATCGTGCATCGGCTTGACCGTCTGGCGGTACTGGTCGATGACCGAGTCCGCGCTACGGCCGCGCTCGCGCACGTCGCGCTCCAGCCGCCGGATGAAGCGCTCGTCGGCCGGCGCGTCGACGAAGACCTTGAGGTCGAACCGCCGGCGCAGGTCGCGGTCGGCCAGGACCAGGATCCCCTCGACCACCAGCACGGGGGTCGGGTCGACGCGCACCGTCTCGGCCGCGCGGTCGTGGACGACGAAGTCGTACACCGGGCGCTCGACCGATGCCCCGCCGCGCAGGGCGTCGATCTGCCCGATGAGCAGCGCGGTGTCGAAGGCGCCGGGCTCGTCGTAGTTCGTCGCCGCCCGCGTCGCGAGGTCCAGCGTCGGTTGGGTGCGGTAGTACGCGTCCTGCGGCAGCACCGTGACCTTGGACACGCCGGCCGCCTCGACCAGGGCGTCGGCGACCGTCGTCTTGCCCGAACCCGTGCCCCCGGCGAGCCCGATGACGAGCATGCGGTCCGGCCTACCCCGCGGCCGACGCCGCGCGTCGGCGCTCGACGGCCGCCCGGATGAAGCCGGTGAACGGCGGGCTGGGGCGCATGAGCCGCGAGGTGAACTCCGGGTGCGACTGCAGCCCCACGAAGAAGGGGTGGTCGGGCACCTCGACGGCCTCGACCAGGCCGGCCCCGCGGCCCGCCATCCCGGGCGTCACGCCGGAGACGACCAGCCCGGCGTCCGTGAGCCGCTCGACGTAGGCGGGGTTGACCTCGTAGCGGTGGCGGTGGCGTTCGAGGACCACGCCCGTCCCCTCGCCGCCGGGGGCCTCGAGCCGGCCCGCGTAGAGGGCCGCGATGCGGGTGCCCGGCCGCACCTGCATCGGCCAGGAGCCCAGGCGCATGGTGCCGCCCATGCCGTCGACCTCGAGCTGCTCGGGCATGAGGTCGATCACGGGGTGCGGCGTGTAGGGGTCGAACTCGGTCGAGTTGGCGGCGTCGAGCCCCGCCACGCTGCGGGCGAAGTCGATGACGGCCACCTGCATGCCGAGGCAGATGCCGAGGTAGGGGACGCCGTTCTCCCGCGCGAAGCGCGCGGCGCGGACCTTGCCCTCGATGCCCCGGACGCCGAACCCGCCGGGCACGAGGATGCCGTCGAACGCGTGCAGGTCCGCCTCGTCGCCGTCGGCGACGCCCTCGGCCGAGACCCAGTCGATGTCGACGCGCGCGTGGTTGGCGATGCCGGCGTGCTTGAGCGCCTCCATCAGGCTGAGGTACGCGTCCGGCATCGCGACGTACTTGCCGACGACGCCGATCGACACGTTGGCGTCCGGCTGGCGCAGCACGCGGACCGCGTCCTGCCAGACGCGCAACTCTGGCGTCACGCGCTCGAGATCGAGCTGCCGCTCGATCCAGCGCGCGAGCCCCTGCTGCTCGAGCATCTCGGGCACCGCGTAGACGTGGTCGGCGTCGTAGGCGCTGAACACCGCCTCGGGTGCGACGTTGGTGAACAGCGCGATCTTGCGGCGCGCCTCGTCGGGGAAGGGGCTCTTGCTGCGCAGCACCAGGCCGTCGGGCTGGATGCCGACGCCGCGCAGGGTCGCCACCGAGTGCTGGGTCGGCTTCGTCTTGAACTCCTCGCTGGTGCCGAGGTAGGGGAGCAGGGTGACGTGCAGGTACATGGAGCGCTCGCGACCGACCTCGAAGCGCATCTGCCGGATCGCCTCGAGGAACGGCAGCGACTCGATGTCGCCGACCGTCCCGCCGACCTCGACCAGCACGATCTCGGCCTGCGCGACCTCGCCGGCCTCGTAGATCCGGCGCTTGATCTCGTCGGTGACGTGCGGGATGACCTGCACGGTCTGCGACAGGTAGGTGCCCTGGCGCTCCTGCTGGATCACGGTCAGGTAGACCTGGCCGGTGGTGACGTTGTTGCGGCGCTCCAGATCCACGTCGAGGAAGCGCTCGTAGGTGCCGATGTCGAGGTCGGTCTCGGCGCCGTCATGCGTGACGAAGACCTCGCCGTGTTCGTACGGGCGCATGGTCCCCGCGTCGACGTTGATGTAGGGGTCGATCTTGACCGCCGTGACGCGGTACCCCCGGGCGCGCAACAGCGCGCCGACGCTCGAGGTCGTGATGCCCTTGCCGAGGCTCGATACGACGCCGCCCGTGACGAAGACGAACTTCGTGTCCACCCGTCTCACCTTCTCCCGGGACCGCATCGTAACACCGGCCACCGCGGCGACAGAACGCGCTCGGCGCCGGCCGGGCGGGTTTGGCTCGGCCGTGCGCGGACGGCCGGTTTCGTCCGGCCGTGCGCCGGACGGCCGGTTTCGTCCGGCCGTCCGCATGCTACCGTCGGCGTCGGCGGCCGGGCGGCCGCCGGGCGCGTCGCCCTCCAGGCGGGTGCCCCCGAGGCGGAACCATGGACATGCGACCCGGGCGCGGCAGGCGCGGCATCCTCTTCGTCTTCACGGGCGCGTCGGGCGTAGGCAAGGGCAGCCTCAGGGCCGCGGCGGCCGACGCGTTGCGGACGGTGATCTACTCGGTCAGCGCCACCACCCGCGCGCGACGACCGGCCGAGACCGACGGCGTCGACTACCACTTCCTGGAGCGGGCCGAGTTCGAGCGCATGATCGCGCGAGGCGAGTTCCTGGAACACGCCAGCTACGTCGGCGACCTGTACGGCACGCCGGCCGCGCCCGTCGACGCGGCGCTCGCGGCCGGCCGCGACGTCCTGCTCGAGATCGAGCTCGCCGGTGCCCGGCAGGTCAAGGCGGTCCGGTCAGAGGCGGTGATGATCTTCATCGCGCCGCCTTCGCTGGCGGAACTCGAGCGCCGGCTGCGCGGGCGCGGCACCGACAGCGAGGCCAAGATCCAGCGGCGGTTGGAGCGTGCTCGTGAGGAGATCCGTGCCCTGCGCGAGTTCGACTACCTGATCGTCAACGACCGGCTGGAGGAGGCCGCGGAGACGCTGCGAGCGGTCATAGCGGCGGAGCGGGCGCGGGCCTGGCGCGTGGTCGACGACGAGATCGACGCCTTCCTCGCGTCCTGAGCCCCGCTGCGCCGCCCGCTCTGGTAGCATCGGGGTCGCCGCCGGACGGCCCGGACCGGGCCGGCGGACGGTAGGAGGACCTGCGTGGCACAAGAAGGATACGACCGCCTGATGGCGTTGACCGATTCGCGCTACCGCTTGTCGATGATCGTCGCCCGCCGGGCGGCGCAGCTCAAGGGTGGCATCCCGACGACGCTCGATTCCGAGGAGATGCCGGAGGCGGGGCAGAACACCGTGTCGGTGGCGATGCGCGAGTTCGAGCTCGGTCGCGACGTGCGCTGGGGCGACGAGCTCCCGACCTTCGACGAGCTCAAGCGCACCGTCGTCGACGAGCGTCGACGGGAGGAGCCCAGCTTCACGGTCTCCCGCATCAGCTTCGAGAGCGACGACGAGGACTGACCCTCGGCGTCCGTGTCGGCGTGGGTCCGCCCGCTGGGCGTGCCCAGGCCGTGCCATGCCATGCGTCGTCGGCGCGGCGGCCCGACCCGGCTCGTTCTGCGGCGCGATGGCGTATCATGCATGCATATGCCGAGTAAAGAGTACCGCCAGCGCCTGATCGAGGAGCTCGTCGAGAAGGAGTTCATCTCCACCCAGGCGGAGATCGCGGAGCACCTCGCGCGCCGTGGCATCAAGGTGACGCAGGCGACGATCAGCCGCGACGTCAACGAGTTGCGCCTCGTCCGGCTGCCCGCCGGTCCGGGGCAGCATCGCTACCGCTCCACCCCGCTGGCCGCCCAGGAGGACGTCGTCGGTGAGCTGTCGCAGCGTTTCCGGCTGTTCGTCCGCGACCTCGACCGCGGCGACAACCTGCTCGTCATCAACACCGACGAGGGGCACGCCAGCGGGATCGCCTACGTGATCGACAAGCTCGATCGCGACGAGATCGTCGGCACGCTCGCGGGGCAGAACACCATCCTGGTCGTGGCGCGCAGCGTCGAGGCGGCCGCCGAACTGCTCGCCGAGTTCGAGGCCCTGTTGACTTGACCCCGTGTCCTTCACCGGTGCGAGCACCGGTGAAGGACCATTCGTGTGGGCGACTCCAGGGTTCTCACCGGCCCCGTGCTAGCGTCGCCGGCAGTCTCGGAGGTGTCCCATGGTGCGTCGCACGCTGTTCACGCTCCTCATCGCGCTCGTCTCCTGGGCGGCGGCCGTCGATGCCGTCGTCCATCCCTTCCGCAGTCAGGACCCCGTGGTCGGCGTGGCCGTTGCCGAGCGCATCGCCTCGTCGCTGGACGGCGCGGTCGTCATGGGGCCCGAGATCGCCCCGATGCTCGTGGCGCCGGTCGTCGTTCCCGGTGGGTTCGTCAACCCGCTGGTCGTCGCACCGGACGGCGCCTTCGACCGCAGCGGCGTCGCCCTGCTGGCAGGCGGGACCGGGGTTCCGGTCGTCGTCAGCGGTGTGCTCGCCATCGAGGCCGATGGCCTGAGGCTCGACCTCGTCGCCGCGGTCGACGGCGCCCTGCGCAGCACGACGGTCCGCGCCCCGATGGGGGACCTCGACCTGCTGGTGGCAAGGGCCGCGCCGAGGGTCGCGTGGTGGGTCGGGGCCACGGCGCGGGCCACCCGGTCGCTGGACCTCGCCGGCGACGACCAGGCCCCCGCGCGCGCCCGCGCGCTGATCGGCGCCGGCTTCACGAGCGAGGCGCTCGAGTTGCTCGAGGGCCTGACGGATCCGCACCCGATCGACGCGCGGTTGCGCGACGACCTCCGCGCCGCCGTCGCCGGCACGGCCGATGGCGACGCGGCGCTGGCCGCGATGACGGCCCTGTCGTCGGGCGATCCGGAGGTGCCCGGGCGCGCCTTCGCGCGCTGGCGCGCGGAGGGCGGTCCCCCCGTTGCGGACGTGTGGGCGGGTGCCTGGGCTCGCGGCGTCGGCGACGACGAGGCCGCGGATCGGGCGTTCGCGGCGGCGGCCGAGGCCTACCCCTTCGGGCGCGCAGCGCAGGCGGCCGACCGCGTCACCTCGGCGCTCGAGGCCGACGATGCCGAGGCGCTGGCGTCGGTCCGCCGGGACCTGGTCGGCCTGATCGACGCGGGCGAACCCGCCGCGCTGCTGGCGGCCGCCTTCGCCGCCGGTGCGCTGGAGGACGACGAGCTCGAGGACGGCCTGCTGGCGTCGCTGGGACGCGCGGCGCCCTTCCTGACCTACCCGTTCGAGCGGCGCTCGTTCCTGGCCTTCGCGCGCGACGACGCCCTGACCGCCGCGCAGACCCTGGCGATCGCCGTCGAGTTGGAGCCCGAAAGCGACCTGTACTGGACGAACCTGGGCTGGTCGTGGTACCTGCTCGGCTTCCTCGACCGCTCCGAGGCCGCGTCGCAGCGCGCCATCGAGCTCGATCCGGGCCAGTTCATCGCGCGCTTCAACCTCGGCCTGGTGCGGGTGGTGACCGATCGCCTGGAGGCCGCGCTCGGCGACTACCGCGAGGCGATCCGCCTCGACCCCGAGGTCGATCGCGAGGCCATCGCCGACCTGGTCGCGGCCGAGGAGGACTACCCCGAGGCCGTGGGCGTGTCGTTCGCGCTCGCGTTCCTGCTCGACCGGGCCGGGCTGCGCGACGAGGCGGCCGAGGCCTACGAGCGCTACGTCGAGCGTGTCGCAGCGCAGCCCGACGCCGCGGGCGCCGACGCCGCCCGAGCGCGCGAGGCCGAGGCCCGGATCGTCGCCCTGCGCGCACCGCTCCCGCCGATCGAGATCCAGGACCCACCCACGCTCAGCCTGGGCCGCCGCGGGCCGGCCGTGGAGACCGCCCAGCCGGGCGACCCGCTGACCGTGACCTTCGAGGTCGGAACCCCGGGCGACGCGTTGCCACGCAGGCTCGAGCTGGAAGTCGAGCTCCTCGGCGCGGACGGTGAGCCGCTCGTCGCGGACGCCGCGTCGGTGGACGTGCCGACGGGCGCCATCGGTTACGTTCTCGATCTGCTCGAGATCGAGCTGCCCGAGACGCTGCCGAGCGGTGGCTACACGCTCGTGGTCGTCGCCACCGGCGACGGCCAGGAGGCCCGTGCCACCCGCGAGGTCGCCGTGGCGGGCGCGCCGGAGCGTCTCCGACGCTTGATCGGGCGCGGGCTGGTGCCCACGACGCTCGAGACGGGCCAGAACCTGATCTCGGTGCGCGACCTCGGCGTCGCACCGGGCACGGTGTGGGCACGCTGGCTGGACGAGCTTCGCGCCACCGCCGCGTTGGCGGAGGAGGCGCTGCCGGAGGCGACCAGCGGGCGCTTCGCCGGCATGTCGGGCGGCGAGATCTTTGCCGCCGTCGAGGAGCAGGACCTGCTGGACTTCGTCGACCACCTGCTGGAGAGCGGCGCGAGCCGCTCGACCTTCGCGCTGGCCGATGCCTTCGCGCAGTGGGTGTTGGACGGCACGCCCTGATGGGCGGGTGGACCCGATGGGCGGGTCCGCAATGACGGGCCGTGCTCAGCCGATCAGGCGCTCGATGATGCGGAAGCCCGCCAGGTAGGTGCCGACGACCGACCCGGTGGTCGCGAGCACGAAGACCAGTAGCGCGCGCGCCGCGCGGTTCGACCACCAGCCGCGCGGCGACGTCACCGCCTGGCGCAGGTTCGCCAGGTCGCCGACGCGCGGGCGGCGTAGCGAGAGCTCGACGCCGGCGGCCACGAAGCCGGCGCCGACCATCGGGTTGAGCGAGGTGAACGGCGCGGCCACCATGGTCGCCAGGACCGTCAGCGGGTGGCCCAGGGCGAGGGCCGCGCCGAGGCCGGCGAGGCCGCCGTTGATCACCGTCCACTCCAGCAGCAGGCGCCAGCCGAGCTCCTGCTCGCGGCCGAAGCCGATCGCGAAACCGGTCACGATCAGCACCACCAGCAGCCACGGTAGGACGCGCTTGGCCACGCCCGCAGGCGGCGTGCGCTGGAGGCGGAGCACCTCCTCCGCGGTGGCCGCCTCGCCCGGATCGGCCGCCTCGAGCTCGCGCGCGATCCCCGCCAGGTGCCCGGCGCCGACGACGACCAGCACGGACTCGGGGACCGCACCACGGCGTCGGGCGCGGGCGATCTCCTGACGCAGCCGCGCGGCCATGAACCGGTCGCGTTCGGTGATCAGCGGCTCGTAGACCCGGCGCTCGTCCTCGGCGAACTCGGCGAAGGTCGACGCCAACACGTCGCCCTCCTTGAGCCGTTCGATCTCCGCTTCCTCGATCGGTTGGCGGCTGACGACGCTGCCGAGCACGCCGGCGAGTAGGGTGGCGCGTTGCCACCAGGGGACGTTGGCGACGACCCGGCGGAGCGTGACGCCGAGGTCGCGGTCGACCAGCCACAGCGGCAGACCGTGGGCGCCCGAGCGTTCGATCGCCTGGCGCATCTCGGCGCCGGGCTCGATCCCGAGCTGATCCGCCAGCCGCTGCTGGAAGGCGCCCAGCGCCAGGCTGACCGCGACCATCCCCAGCTTGCCCGCCTTCCATGCCTGCCACAGGTCGAGCCTGGCGAAGCTCTCACGGTCCGCCAGCGCCGCGTGGCGGGCGGGATCGAGTTCGATGGCCACGGCGTCGAAACCGCCGCCATCGATCGCCTCCGCGACCTCCTCGGCGCTGCGGCGGGAGACGTGGGCGGTGCCCAGCAGCGTCAACCGCACGCCGTCGACGTCGAGCGTGCGGCGCGGTCCCTCCACGGGTATCGGGGCGGTCGGCTCGGGGGGCGTCGCGGTCATGGGCGCGAGTGTACCGCCGCGCGCCCCGCGCCGCGGTCGGCCTGGGGCTAGGATGGCGGGGATGGCTCACTCCAGCCCCGAGACCGCCAGCGGCGACCGCGGTTCGCTGTACGCCCAGGTTCGCCTCGCGCGCTTGTGGCTGCCCGTGCTGATCGTCGGTGTGGTGCTCGTTCACCAGCTCGTCGTGCTGCCGCTCGGCGGGGCAGGGTTCCGCTTCTGGGGGCAGCTGCTGTTCTACGCGCTGCTCGGTCCCATCGTCACGTTCGTCGTCCTCGACTGGATCGCACAGGCGTTGCGCGAGCGCGAGCAGGCGCAGCGGGAGCTCCAGCGGCTGTACCGCGAGCTGAGCGAGAGCTTCGCGCTGCTGCGTGGCCTACAGCGGGTGACCGAGCGCTTCGCGGCGGCCCCCGACCTGCAGGCGGCGGTCGCCGCGGCCGTTCAGGGGGCGCGCGACGCGACCGGGGCCCGCGCCGCCGTCCTGGTGCTGCGCCAGGGCATCACGGCCTCCGACCACGAGCCCGGCATCGTGGAGGGCGCGCCCGAACTGCGCGCGTTGGAGGCACACGCGCGCGACGTCGACCGCGGCTGGGCCGCGGCCGGTCCGGCGGAGGCCCGTTGGCGGGGCGAAGGCGCGGTGGTCACGTACCCGCTCGTGTGGGGGGGCCGTCACGAGGGGAGCCTGCACGCGTGGTTGGCGGAGGATCCCGACCCCAAGGCGCGCGAGACCCTGTCGATCCTCGCGTCCGAGTTCGCCGCCGCCGCGGAGGCCGTGCAGGCGCGCACCCGCGACCTGCTGACGCTGTTCGAGGTCGACCGCAGCATCCGCGCCGAGGGGAACCTGGCGCGGCTTCTCGACTCCCTGTTGACGCAGATGGCCGCCAGGGTCGGGGCCGAGGGCGCGGGCGTGTTCCTCGTCGACGAGGACGGCATCCTGCAACTGCGGGCCGCCGTGGGGCGCGGGCTGCCGGCCGCGGCCAAGTCGGGCGTGCCACCGGTGCGCCTGGGCGAGGGCGTCATCGGTCGCGCGGCCGCCGCGGGCGAGGCGCAGGTCGTCGATCGGCTGAGCGAGTTGGCGGACGACGGCTGCGACCCGCTGCTGCGCGGAGCGGGCTCGGCCGTGCTGCTGCCGCTGCTCGCCGGCGATGGCGCCGCGGCCGGCGTGCCGAACACGATCGGACTGGTCGCCCTGACCCACCCGGACCCCGACCGCTTCGACGCGGTCAACGTCCCCTTCCTGGCGCTCCTGGCGGGGCAGGTGACCCTGGCGGTACGGAACGCCGACGCCTACCTGCAGTCGGAGGAGCTGGCGATCGCCGAGGAGCGCGCGCGGATCGCACGCGAGATCCACGACGGGGTCGCGCAGTCGCTGGCGTTCGCAGCGCTCAAGCTCGACCTGGTGGCGCGCATCCTGCGGCGTGACCCCGACAAGGCCGAGGAGGAGGTGCGGCGGGCGAAGGACACCATCCGCGAGATGATCCGCGAGGTGCGGCGCAGCATCTTCGCGCTGCGCCCGATCGACCTCGAACGCTTCGGGCTGGTCGAGACGGTCCGTCGTTATGCGGTCGATTTCGGTCAGCAGAACGACGTGCGGGTGGTGCTCGAGCTCGCGCCGGTCGAGGGCGTCTCCGTCAAGACCGAGGCCGTGCTCTTCCGCATCTTCCAGGAGGCCATGCACAACGTGGCGAAGCACGCCAACGCGGTGAGCGTCCGCATCGTGCTGCGCGACGGCGAGGGGGGAGCGGAACTCGAGGTCGCCGACGACGGCGTCGGCTTCGACCCGCGCGAGGTCGGCGATCGGGTCACGACGGCCGGCAGCCTCGGCCTGCGCCAGATGCGCGAGCGGGTGGAGGGGCGCGGCGGGCGCCTCGAGGTCGTCAGCCGTCCAGGCGAAGGGACCCGCGTCCATGCGCGGGTCCCGGGTTGATCGACGTCGCTAGCGGCGGCCGCCGCCGCGGCTCGCCTACTTGCGGTAACTCGTGCCGAAGCGCTTCTGGAACTTCTCGACCCGACCCTCGGTGTCGATGAAGCGCTGCTGGCCCGTGTAGAACGGGTGGTTCCCCGACCACACGTCGACGTGGACCTCGGGGCGGGTGCTGTAGGTCTCGAGCACGACTTGGCCCTCGCAGATGACCTTGCACGGCACCATCTTCGGATGGATGTTCTTCTTCACGACGTCCTCCAGGCGGCCCGTCGAGCCGGGACCGTGGGCGCGGGCGATCCGCGCGAACGTCGAATCGTAGCACGTGGGCGCGCCGGGCGCACGAACTGCGGTCACCCGTTCGCCCGGACGGCGGTCACGGGCGCGCAAGGCGGCGGTGGTACCCTGGTGGACGTCATGCCGACGTACCCCGACCGTTACGTGATCTCGCCGCGCGGGCCGCTCGACGCCGCGGCGACCGCGCCCGGTTCGAAGTCGATCACCAACCGGGCCCTGTTGATCGCGGCGCTGGCCGCTGGACGTTCGCGTCTCGAGGGCGTGCTGGTGGCGGACGACGCGGCGGTGATGGCCACCGCGGTGAGCACGCTCGGCGCGCAGCTGCGGCGCGTCGACGACGATCCGACCGTCGTCGACGTCGACGGGGTGAACGGCCGCTGGACGAGCGCCGGGGCCGATCTCGACCTCGCGCTGTCCGGGACCTCGCTGCGCTTCCTCACGGCGGCCGTCGCGCTGGGCCGTGGCCGCTTCCGGCTGGACGGCAGCGCCCGCATGCGCGAGCGCCCGGTCGGCGACCTGGTGTCGGCGCTGCGCGGCCTCGGCGTGCGCGTGGGCGCGGCCGGGGGAGACGCCTTCCCGCCCGTGGAGATCGACGCGGACGGCCTGCCGGGCGGCGTGACCGAGGTGGCCGGCGACCGCTCCTCGCAGTTCCTCTCCGGCCTGCTGATCGCCGCGCCCTACGCGCGGGCGGCGACGACCGTGCGGGTGACCGGCGAACTGCAGTCCAGGCCCTTCGTCGACCTCACCCTGGCGGTCATGCGCGACTTCGGGGTGGAGGTCCAGCGCGACGGCTACGAGCGCTTCACCGTCGTGCCCGGCGGCTATCGACCGCGGCACTACCGGATCGAGGGCGACGCGATGGCGGCGGGCTACGCGTGGGGGGCCGCCGCGATGGCCGGCGGGCGGGTGCGGGTCGACAACGTCGGCGCGGCCTCGCGGCAGGGCGATCGGGCCCTCCTCGACGTGCTCGGGCGCATGGGTTGCGAGGTGCGCTGGGAGGACGAGGCGTCGACGCTGTCGGCCCCGGAGGGGGGGCGGTTGCGCGCCGGCACCTTCGACCTCAACGACCTGCCGGATCAGGCGCAGACCCTCGCGGTGCTCGCGCTGGCGGCGGATGGGCCGGTGGAGATCCGCCGGGTCGGCAACCTCAGGATCAAGGAGACCGATCGGCTGCGGGCCCTGGCCGCCGAGCTCCGCAAGTTCGGGGCGGCGGTCGAGGAGGGCGTCGATGCGCTGCGCATCGTGCCGCCTGCCGCACCGCCTGGGCGTGTCGAGGTCGAGACCTACGGCGACCACCGGATGGCGATGGCGTTCGCCCTGGCGGGCGCGCGCTGGCCGGGCGTCGCCGTGCGCGACCCGGCCTGCGTGGCCAAGACCTACCCGGCGTTCTTCGACGACCTGCGGGCGTGGGGCGTGGGGGTCGATGCCGCGTGAGTTCGGCGAGCGTCGACGAGGTGATCACGCTCGACGGCCCGGCCGCGTCCGGCAAGTCGACCGTCGCCCGGCGCGTCGCCGAGGCGCTGGCGGTCCCGTGCGTGTCCTCGGGCCTGCTGTACCGCGCCGCGACGGCGATCGTCGCCGGCGCCGGCACGGACCCGGACGACCCCGCGGCCGTGCTGGCGACGCTGGCACGGCACCGCGTGGAGCTGATGCCCGGGGTCGCCGGCGACGTGCTGCGCATCGACGGGCGGGACGTGACGCGCGACGTCCAGTCCGACGAGGTCGACGCGGTGGTCTCACGGGTGGCGGCGCATCCCGAGGTGCGCGGGTGGGTCGGGGAGCGGCTGCGTGAGATGCCGGCGCCGTTCGTCATCGATGGCCGCGACATGGGCTCCGTCGTCTTCCCGCGCGCACGGCACAAGTTCTACCTGGAGGCGTCGCCCGAGGTCCGCGCGGCGCGACGCGTGGGCGAGCGCGCGGCGGACCTGCCGTCGGTGACGGAGGCCATCCGGCGGCGCGACGGCCTGGACGCGCGCCAGCTGGCGCCCGCGCCGGACGCGCAGCACCTCGACACCGGTCCGCTGACGCTGGACGAGGTCGTCGACTGGGTGTTGGCCCGCGTCCGGGGGGTGGTGAACCCGTGACCTCGCGTCCCGCGGGTGCGCCTTGGGCGCGGCCGGTCGGCGCGCTGCGCCGGGTGGTCGTGGCGAGCAGTCGCTACAAGCCCGAGGCGCACCAGGCGGCGCGGGCGATCGCCGAGGCGTTCGCGCAGCGCGTCCCGCGCGTCGACCTCGACCTCGAGGGTGCGCATCCGGTCGCCGAGGACGACGCCCCCGCCGATCTGGTGGTGACCGTAGGGGGCGACGGCACCCTGCTGGCGACCGCGCGCCTCCTCAACGGCCGGCCGGGACCCGTCCTGGGCGTCAACCTGGGCAAGCTCGGGTTCCTCGCGGCGTTCGGGGCCGACGAGGTCCTTGCCTACGCGGAGGGGCGCGGCGTGGCGCCCTGGCGGTCGTTGGCGACGCCGCTGCTCGACGTCTCGGTGCGCGGCGAACCCGCGCGCGTGGCGCTCAACGACGTCACCATCTCGCAGGGGGTGATGACCCGCCTGATTCACTTCCGGCTCGACGTGGACGGCCTCCCTGCCGCCACCTACCGTGCCGATGGCGTGGTCGTCTCGACGCCCGTCGGCTCGACCGCCTACTCGCTGTCGCTGGGCGGTCCGATCCTGATGCCCGACGTCCGCGCGATCGTGGTGACGCCGGTGGCCCCCCAGGGGCTGGCGAACCGGCCGATCGTGCTCTCGGAGCACGCGCGCCTGCGGCTCGTGGTGGAGGGCCGGGTCGACGAGATCGCCGTCGTGCTCGACGGCCAGGAGCGGATCGACCTGGCCAGCGGCGACGTCATCGACGTCGCGCTGGGACCCGACATGGTGCGCCTGGTGCCCGACGGTTACGACCCGTTCGCGGTGCTGCGGCACAAACTGCGGTGGTCCGAGGGCCCCACGCTGGGTCCTGGCTGAGGCGCCGTGGCTACGGGATGGTGAGTTGCGACCAGAACGCACGGCGGCCCCGTCCGTCATGATGGGCTCGTGAGTTCGCTGCCGCCAGAGTTCTTCCGCCGCCACGACGAGCGCCCCGACGATCAGTTCTACGCGGTGCCCCGCCCCGCCTCGCACCTCGACGAGCGCGCCGATCGCGTGGTCGCCGGCTGGTACGACGAGCTCCTCCCGACCGAGGGGCGCGTCCTGGACCTCTTCGCTGGTGCCGCCTCGCACCTCCCCGAGCGCATGTCGGCGGTGATCGGCGTCGGCCTCGACGCCGACGCGCTCGCGCGCAACGAGATGCTGGCGGAAC
The DNA here is from genome assembly GCA_011389865.1 of Trueperaceae bacterium. Taxonomy (GTDB): domain Bacteria; phylum Deinococcota; class Deinococci; order Deinococcales; family Trueperaceae; genus JAABTL01. The sequence continues at coordinate 261,307 of JAABTL010000002.1, read as the reverse complement.
GGCGGCAACTCGACCTCAACCTGCAGCCGTCGCTGCCGTTCGCCGACCGCTCCCTCGACGGGGCGGTGTGCACCGTCAGCGTGCAGTACCTGACGCAACCGGTCGCGGTCTTCGCGGAGGTCGCCCGCTGCCTGCGGCCCGGCGCGCCGTTCCTCGTCGCGTTCTCGAACCGCATGTTCCCGACCAAGGCCGTGCTGTGCTGGCGCGTTTCGGACGACGCCGCGCACGGTCGCCTGGTGCGCTCGTACTTCGCCGCCGCCGGCGGCTTCAGCCCCGTCGAGGCGAGATCGTTCGTGCCCGACGCCGACGGCGACCCGCTCTACCTGCTGTGGGCGACGGCCGACCCGGCCGTCCGCCCGGCGTGAGGCCGGCCCTGCGATGAGCCGGGCGGCTCGCCGACTGTGGTTGGTGAGCAACGGCCATGCGGAGGACGCCCTGGCGCTAGCGCTGTGGTCCCGTGCCGCGGCACGACTGCCGGCATGGCGCGCGACGGCCCTGCCGCTGGTCGGTGACGGGCGGGCGTATGCGGCCGCGCCCGGGGCCCCGGTCGAGATCGTCGGTCCGCGGCGCAACCTGCCGGCCGGGGGCCTGACCATGCACCACCCGGTCCTGCTGTGGCGCGACCTGCGGGCCGGCGTCCTGGCGCAGACCGGATCCCAGCTGCGCGCGCTGCGGGCCGGCGAGGCGGACGCCGTCCTGATCGTCGGCGACGTGTTCGCCCAGGCGATGGCGGCCGCGTTGGGCGCGCCGCGCCGCTTCGTGCTGCAGCCGCTCGTGTCGGTGCGGATGGCCGACGGCGGGGGCCGGGTCGCATGGAACCGCGCGTTCATGGAACGCATCCGGGCGCCCGAGAGGCTGCTGCTGCGTCGGGCCGAGATCGTCTACACCCGCGACGAGCCGACGGCGGCGTGGCTGCGCCGACGCGGGGTGCGGGCGACGTTCCTGGGGAACCCGATCATGGACGGCCTGCAGGGGCGGCGGCTCGATCCCTGGCCCGACCTGCCGACGCTCGCGCTGCTGCCGGGCAGCCGGGCCTACGCGATCGAGGCCGTCGGCGTCATGCTCGAGGCCCTCGAGGTGTTGGCCGACCACGGGCGCGTGCTGGCGGCCGCCGTCGCCTGGACGCAGGGGTCGCTACCGCCGCCGGCCGCGGGATGGCGGGTCGAGCGCGCGCCCTCCGCCGTAGGACCCGTGTGGCGCCGCGCGGGGGTGCGCGTCGCGTGGGTGAGCGGCCGCTTCCGTGACGTGTTGGCCACGGCGGACGCCGTGCTCGGCGCCACCGGCACCGCCCAGGAACAGGCGGTCGGCCTCGGCCTGCCGGTGGTCGCCTTCGCGCTGTGGCCCGCGCCTGGCCCCGCGTTCCTGGCGAACCAGGCGCGCCTGTTGGGCCCCTCGCTGGAGGTCGTGACGAGGACGCCCGCGGCGATCGCTTCTGCGGTGGCCCGCGCGCTCGACGACCCAGAGCGCCGTGCGACCGCGCGCCGCGATGGGCCCGCGCGGCTCGGCGGTGCGGGGGGCACCGACGCCATCGCCGATGACCTGGTGGCACGTCTGGCGGGTTCGCCGGCGGCGTGAGGCCCAGGCCCGGGCCCGTCGGCTGGTCGCGGTCGGTGGGTCAGGCACCGCCGCCGGTCGGGACGGGCGGGACCGCGGGCGGCCGCGCGCCGGCCATCGCCGCCTCGGCCTCGCCGAGCAGCTCGGCGACGCGCGAACGGCAGCGGTCGTGCTTCTTGGCGTAGGCGCCGCGGGCGTAGTGCGGGTCGAACAGCTCGTCCAGCGCCAGGTCGCCCTCGAGCCACAGCGGCACGCGCTGGTCGTACAGCTTGTCGACGAGATGGACGAAGCGTAGCGCCCGCTGCTGGTCGGGGATCGGGCGCACGCCGCGGACGATCCACGCCGGCGCGCCGCGCACCCAGGCGCCGTAGCGCACCGGGTGGATGCGCTCGAGGGCGCGATGCAGCTCGTCCCAGCCGACCTCCACCGCGGCGTCGGGCGCATGCTGCAGGTCGCTCGCCTGCAGCAGCCGCCGCTGGGCGCTGCCGGTCCGGTGGTCGGGGCCGTCGATCGCCACGACCGTGAAGCGCTCGGCGATCGACTGGATCTCGCGGCGGAAGGCGACCGCGTCGAAGCGCCCCCGCCCCTGCGCCTCGGGCGCCGTGTTCGAGGTGGTGAGGACGCGCGCGCCGCGCTCGAACACGGCGGCGAGGAAGGTCTTGACGATCAGGGTGTTCCCCGGGTCGTCGAGCTCGAACTCGTCGATGCAGTACAGGCGCTCGTGGCCGAGCGCGGCCTGGGCGCCCTGCATCCCGAGCACGCCGATGGCGGCGACCAGCTCCGCGAACGAGAGGTAGACCTTGCGGGGCTCGTGGGAGGTGTGCCAGGCGGCGGCCATCAGGTGGGTCTTGCCGACGCCGAACCCCCCGTCGAGGTAGAGCCCCGCCATCGGCGGCGGGGCGGCGCGCGACCAGGGGAAGCGCGGGCGCGCCGGCTGCCAGCGGGCGAAGTCCTCGACCGTCGCCAGGGCGGCGCTCTGCGTCGGATGGGCGGGCAGGTAGGCGTCGAAGCTCACGCGCCCGAAGCGCGGCGGTGGCACCCAGTCCTCGCGGCCGGGCACCGCGGGCGGCGGGAGGTCGGAGAGGCGGCGCGGCACGCGCGGGAACGTACCACACGGCCGGCGACCGGCCGCCGGCGGCCGCGTCGTGCCCGTCGCTCGCGCCTTGACCGCGGCCGGTCGCGCGCGTACGCTACGGACACGTTCGCGTGTGGGGAAGTCCGGTGCGAACCCGGCACTGTCCCGCAACGGTGATGGCCCACGGGCCGAGTCCGATCGCCACGCGCGGATGACTGCACCCCTTGCGCGGACGAGGAAGGGCAGCATGCGGCGGCCGCGGTCGCCCGCCTGCCGTCCGTCCGCCCCTCGGCGGACGTTCCCGACTCGCAAGCGCCCATGGAGGCCTTGTGAACCCCACCCGATCCATCCGCACCGCGGCCCTGCGCCGCGCACTCCTCGTGGTGCTCGCCTGCGTCGGCGTGGCCCACGCCGCCTGGCCCGTCACCGTCGTCGACGACCTCGGGCGCGACGTGACCCTGGCCGCGCCCCCCCAGCGGATCGTCAGCCTGGTCCCGAGCCACACCGAGACCGTCTGCGCGCTGGACGCCTGCGATCGGCTCGTCGGCCGGGACACCTGGAGCGACTTCCCGCGCGCGGTGGGCGCGCTGCCGGACCTGGGCAGCGCCTTCGCGCCCGATCTCGAGGCCATCGTCGCGCTGCGCCCCGATCTGGTGCTGGTCGACGAGTACAGCGGCGCCGCCGACGTCCTGGTGCCCTTGGGCCTGGCGGTCTACGCGGGCACCCCGCAGCGCCTCGACGAGCTGTTCGTGACCGTCGACCGCTTGGGCCGGCTGCTCGGCGCGCCGACCGAGGCCGCGTTGCTCGCGGGCCGCCTGCGCGGCGAGCTCGACGGGGTCGTCGCGGTCGTCGCCGGGTTGGCGGAGCCCAGCGTCTTCTACGAGGTCGATCCGTCGCCGTACTCGGTGGGTCCGGCGAGCTTCATCGGCACCCTGATCGGCCTGGCTGGGGGACGGAACGTCGTGCCGGACGACCTCGGCGACTTCCCGCTGATCGATCCCGAGTTCGTGGTGGCGGCGGATCCCCAGGTGATCGTGTTGGCCGACGCCCCCTACGGGGTCGACGCGGCGGCCGTGGCCGCGCGGCCGGGGTGGGGGACGATCGCCGCGGTCCGCGACGGTCGCGTCGTCGAGCTGACCCAGGAGCAGAGCGACGTGATGAGCCGGGCCGGGCCGCGCGTGGGCGAGGCCCTGCTCTTGCTGGCCCGCATCCTGCATCCGGGGGCGTTCTGAGCGTCGCCCAGATCGCCGCGCGCGGCGTGGGCCGGCGGCGGCTCGCGACGCCGCTGCTGGCGTCGATCGGGGCGCTGGCGCTGCTGCTGGTCGTGGCGGCCGGTGTCGGCAGCGTGCGGATCCCCGCCGGCGAGGTGCTTGCGGCCGTCGGCCGCGGCGTCTGGGGGGGCGTCGCGGGTGCCCGCATCGCCCCGGAGGCCGAGGCGACGCGCGTGATCGACACGATCGTGTGGCAGATCCGTCTGCCGCGCGTGGCGCTGGCCGCGCTCGTCGGCGCCGCGCTCGGGCTCGCCGGCGCGGGCTTTCAGGGGGTGTTCCGCAACCCGCTGGCCGACCCCTACCTGCTCGGCGCGGCGAGCGGCGCGGGGTTCGCCGCCTCGCTGGCGATCGTGAGCGGCGGCGCGTTCGGCCTGGGCGCGCTCGGCGTCCCGCTCGCGGCCTTCGTGGGGGCGGCCGCCACGGTCGCGCTGGTCGTGGCTTTGGCCCGGCGGGGGTGGAGCCTGCCGATCGTCCCGCTGGTGCTCGCCGGCGTCGTCGTGGGGTCGTGCCTGGCGGCGGGCACGTCGTTCGTCCTGCTCGCCGCCCGCGAGCAGGCCGCCGGGGTGCTGACCTGGCTGCTCGGCAGCCTGGCGTTCGCTTCCTGGGCGCGCGTCGGCACGCTGCTGCCGCCGGTGCTGGTCGCCGGCGCCGTGCTGGTCGCCGCCGCCCGGTCGTTGGACGTGCTGCAGCTCGGCGAACGCGCCGCCGCCCAGCTCGGGCTGCGGGTGGAGGGGCTGAAGCTGACGGTGGTGGCGGCCGGCACCCTGGCGACCGCGGCGGCCGTCAGCGTCGCCGGCGTGATCGGCTTCGTCGGCCTGCTGGTCCCCCACGCCGTGCGCCTGGCGCTCGGCCCCGACCACCGGCGCCTGGTGCCGTTGTCGGCGGTGTGGGGGGCGGGGTTCATGGTGCTGGCCGACCTGGTCGCGCGGACGGTGATCGCGCCGGCCGAGCTGCCCGTCGGCGTCGTGACCGCGCTCGTCGGGGCCCCGTTCTTCCTCCTGCTGCTGCGACGCCGGGTGGCGCCGTGAGGGACTCGGGCGACGCGCGCCCGCGTGACGCGGGCCCGCCCGACGCGGGCTCGAGCGACGGGCGACCCGCACTGCTGCGCTTCGACGGCGTGGTGGCGGGCTACGGCCGGCGCACGGTGCTCCATGGGGTCGATCTCAGCCTGGACGCCGGGGAGGTCGTCGGCCTGATCGGGCCGAACGGCGCCGGCAAGTCGACGCTCATCGGCGTCGCCTCCAGGGTCGTCCCCGTGACCGCGGGCGAGGCCTGGGTCGAGGGCCGCCCGCTGGCGCGCTACGGGCGACGCGAGCTGGCGCGGCGGCTCGCGGTGGTGCCCCAGGCGGCGCCGCTGCCCGAGGGCTTCCTCGTGGTCGAGGTGGTGCGCATGGGGCGCACGCCGCACCTCGACCCTTGGCGCGGTCCACGCCAGGTCGACGAGGACGAGGTCGAGCGCGCGATGCGTACCACCGGCGTCTGGCAGCTCGCCGACCGCCCGGTCGAGCAGCTCTCGGGCGGCGAGTGGCAACGGGTGGTGCTGGCCAGGGCGCTGGCGCAGCGTCCCGCCGTGCTGCTGCTCGACGAGCCCACCAGCCACCTCGATCTGCGGTACCAGGCGGAGGTGCTGGCGGCGGCGCGGGCCGCGGCCGCCGACGGCGTGGGCGTCCTGCTGGTGGCGCACGACCTCAACCTCGCGGCGCGCGTCTGCGACCGGGTGATGCTGTTGACCGACGGGCGGGTGGTGGCCGAGGGGCCTGCCGCGCGCGTGCTGTCGCCCGAGCGGCTGGCTCGCGCCTACCTCACCGAGGTCGACGTCTTCGACACGCCGCGCGGGCCGGTCGTCGTGCCGCGCGTCTAGCGGCGGCGGCGGCGCCGGCGGCGGCGGTGGTCGTCTCCGGGTGGATCGAAGCGCGCGTGGACCTCGCGCGCGAGCTCGTAGTAGTCGACCAACCGCTCGGTGGCGGCCCGCCACGACCAGCGCTCCATGTCGCGGCGACCCGCCTCGGCGAACGTCGCCCGCAGCGCGGGGTCGCCGAGGAGCCGCCGCAACTGGGCGGTGAGGTCGCCGAGGTCGCCCGGCGTGAACAGCAGGCCGTTCTCCTCGTGACGGATGACGTCCGGTACGCCACCGGCGCGGGCGCCGACCGCCGGGGTTCCCGAGGCCATCGCCTCCATGGCGACGAAGCCCAGCGTCTCGGTGTCGGAGGGGAAGGCGAGCACGTCGGCGCTGGCGTACGCGCGCGCCAGCTCCTCGCCGGTCATGTAGCCGTGGAAGTGGGTGGCGGTGCCGGCGAAGCGCTCGCGCAGCGCGGTCTCCGCCGGCCCGGACCCCACCACCGCCAGCCGCACGCCCGGGATCTGGGTGACCGGAGCGTACAGCCAGTCGAGGCGCTTCTCCGCCGACACGCGACCGACGTACAGCATCAGGGGCGCGTCGGGGTGGCCGCCCGACAGGCGCTCGCGCATCGCGCTGTCCCGCCGGTCGGGGTGGAAGAGCTCGGTGTCGACCGCCTTGGGCCACAGGCGGACGCGGCGGATGCCCAACCCGCGCGCCGAGTTCACCATCGGCTGCGAGGTGCACAGGTTGACGTGGGCCTGGTTGTGGACGTCGCGCAGGAAGACCCGGGAGATCGGCGACAGGAAGCCGATGCCCAGGTGCACGGCGTACTGGGTGATGTCGGTGTGGTACGAGGCGAGCAGCGGCAGGCCGCGTTGGCGCGCGACGATGGTCCCCCACAGCCCCAGGATGACGGGATTGACCACGTGCACCACGTCGGGGGCGAAGGCGTCGAGCTCGCGTCCGAGGCGTGGACGCGGCAGGCCGAGGAAGAGCTCGGGTTGCCACGGGCGGAACGGCACCGCCGGCACGCGGACCACCCGGTGGCCCATGTAGGACGACGGCGGGTCGTGGGGGGCGAAGATCAGTGCTTCGTGCCCCAGGGCGCGGAGCTGTTCGAGCGTGCGGGTGATGCGGGTGACGACGCCGTCGATCTTCGGCAGGAAGTTCTCGCTGTACATCGCGATGCGCATCGTCGGCGTCCTCCTGCGGTCCCGAACGCCCGTCGCCGGTCGGACGCGAGACGGCGGATCCTCCGCCCGCGGCACCGGTCGATGGCCGGGACGGCGTGCCCCACGGCCGTCAAGTTACCACCCCGGGCCGGCGACCGAGCGCGCTCGGGCCTCTCAGGCCCGCGCCGAGAAGCGGCGGCGCCAGCGTCGCCAGCGCGCGCGCCAGAGCCGTCGGCGGTACCCGGACGCCGCCGCGGGCATGCGCCATGAGGCGTGCCCGTCCCCCGGCGCGAGACCGCGCCGGGGGACGGGACGCAGCAGCGACGCGACCAGCGCCAGGCTGATGAAGAACGGGTGCAGCAGCGCCCATCCGAGCACGCCCCCCACGAGGTCGGGCCTACCCAAGAGGCGCATGCCCACGCGCATGCCGGGGACCTCGATGGCGAGCTTCGCACCCCACAGGCCGAGCACCGTCCCGGCGGCGCCGGGCACGAACGGTAGCGACAGCAGCGCGAGCGACAGCGCCAGGCTCTGGGCGCCGAGGAGGGTGATGGCGAGCCAGAAGCCCCGGTGGTACTGGTCGACGTGCTGGTAGCGGCTCACCCAGCGCCGCCGTTGGTCGATCAGCCGGCGCCACGAGGGCATCGGGGCGGTGATCACGCGTGCGGCGGGCTCGTCGACGAACACGCTGCGCGTGCGCGGCAGGCGGCCCAGACGCTGCGCCAACAGGTCCTCGTCGCCGGATGGCGCGCGGCCCGCGAGCCCGAAGCCGCCGACCGCCTCGAAGGCCGAGCGGCGGTACGCCTGCGCGTTGGCGCTCGAGGCGAGGCTCCAGCCGAGGCGCGAGAGGGAGCGCGAGACGAGCATCAGGGAGAGCCAGTCGATCGCCTCGAAGCGCTCGCGGAAACCGCGCGCCTCCCCGGGCCGGCGCGTGGTGACCGACCCGAGCGTCCAGACGACCCGCGGGTCGGCGAACGGTGCCACCATCGCGCGCGCCCAACCGGGGTCCACGACGCAATCCGCGTCGGTCGTCAGGACGATCTCACCGCTGCCCGCGCGCACGCCTGTGGCGACCGCGTGCACCTTCGGCGCCATCCGCCGCGAGGACCGTCGCACCTCCACGAGCGACAGGCGCGGGTCTCGTAGGCGCGCCGCGCGCACGACCTGGGCCGTCGCGTCGCTGGAGCGGTCGTCCACGACGATCACCCGCAGCACGCCGGGGTAGTCGAGCGCCCTCAGCGCCGCCAGCGTCGCGGGCAGCCGGACCTCCTCGTCGCGCGCGGCGACCACGACGTCGACGCTCGGCCACCGTCGGACCGCGGGCGCAGGCGCGGTCGGCCAGCGCATCCCGAGCGCGATGAGCAGCATCAGCGCCAGGTACGGAACGACGAGGGCGGTGAGCACGACGAGCCCGGCTGACATCCGGCCGGTCAGGCTAGCATGACGGCCGCCCGCCGGCCGCCGTCCGCCGTCCGCCGCCCGACGCGCGACGCCGGCCGGCGGGCGCCGCTTCGTGGGTCGCCCCGTGCTACCCTCGACGGTCGTGCGCGTCGGCTTTCTCACCCACCTGTTGTGGGACCGTTACGGTCCCTTCTGGACGACGCTGACCCTGGCCGCGGGGTCGGAGGTCGTGCTGCCCGACCCCGACGACGTCGTCGCGCGCCTGGCGGACCCGCGGGTGGCGGTGGCGCCGACGGTCGCGTTCAGGTTGGCGGTCGCGGCGGCGCTGGCGCTGGAGGGCGTCGACCTCCTGGTGGCGCCGAGCCTCAACCCGGACGACGGCGCGACCCGCGGCGCGGCGCAGGACCCCTGGGTGGCCGATCTCCCGACGATGCTCGCGCGTTCGGTGCCCGGCCTGCCGCCGGTCTGGGCGTTGCCGGCCGATCTCGGTCGCTCCGTCGAGAACGAGGCGATCCCCTTCCTGCGGCGCCTCACGCCCGACGTGGGCGCGGTGCGCCGCGCGTGGTCGCAGCACCGAGCGGAGGCCCACCCGCCGCGGCGGACGCGGCGCGGCGTTCCCCAGGCGCCTTCCGGCGCGCTGACCGTCGCCGTGCTCGGCCAGCCCTGGTGGGCCACGCCCGCGGTGGCCGCACTCGTCGCTCGGCCGTCCGAGCATGCGGTGGGTCCGTACGCCTACGACCCCGCCGACCTGCGCTCAGAGGCGCGGCGCGTCGACCCCGCGCTGGTGGACACCGACGCCGAGGCCCTGGGAGCGCTGCGCCGCTTCGCCCGCTCGGGTTCGGTGGGCGCGCTGCGGTGGGTCGTCGACGGGGCGTCGGGCAGCGACCTGTGGCTGTCGCGGCGCGCCGAGGCGATCGCGGGTGCGCGGGTCGAGATGGTGCCACTCCGCGATCTCGCCGACCGCGAGCGCACCTTCCGGGCGCTGCTGCATCCGGGCGGGGCCGCACCGTGAACACCGCGGTGGCCGTGGCGGCCGTCGTGTTCGCCTTCGGCTACGCGGTGGTGAACGCCTTCGGGGCTTGGGCCGTGGTGCGTCGCCGCTCGGCGTTCGGCGCCGCCTTCTTCATCGCCGCCGTGCTGCTCACCGTCGGCGGGGTCGCCGTCGGCTACGGGCTCCCGGGGGCCGTGCCGCTGGTGACCGCCGGCGCTCTGATGGCGTCGCTGACGTCGTGGCGCAACGCCCGCCTCGTCCTACGCAGGGTGGTCCCCTGGCGTCACGCGCTGCGCGCGGCGGCCGGGACCGTCGCCATCGCGCTGACGGTCCTCGCCACCGCCGGGCGCTGAGCGGGTCTTCCGGGGGGCGCGCCGCCCACGCAGGGTTCCGAGGCCCCGGTCCGGGTGCCCAGAGCGGCTAGAACGCCGCTTCACCCGTGATCTCGCGCCCGAGCACCAGCGTGTGCACCGCGTCCGTGCCCTCGTAGGTCGCGACCGTCTCCAGGTTGAGCATGTGGCGGATGGCGGTGTACTCCGTGGTGATGCCGTTCCCGCCGAGCAGGTCGCGCGCGGCGCGGGCGGCGCCGAGCGCCGCGCGGACGTTGTCGCGCTTCGCCAGCGAGACGCGGGCCGGGGTGTCCTGGCCACGCTCCTTCAGGCGGCCCAAGTGGTGCGCCAGGAGGCTGCCCTTGGTCAGGTCGGCGAGCATGTCGGCGAGGCGCGACTGGACCAGCTGCTTCGCCGCCAGCGGTCGCCCGAACGCGGGGCGATCGGCGACGTAGGCCGCCGCCTCCTCCAGGCAGGCGAAACCCGCCCCGAGCACGCCCCAGGCGATGCCGTAGCGGGCCTGGTTGAGGCAAGCCAGCGCGCCGCCCAGGCCGACGACGTCGAGGCGCTGGGACTCCGGGACCGCGACCTCGTCGAGGTAGAGCTCGCTCGTCACCGATGCGCGCATCGAGGCCTTCGTCTTGATGTCGACCGCCTGGAAGCCGGGCCTGTCCGTGTCGACCACGAAGCCGAGGATGCGGCCGTCGCCGCCGTCGGCCTCCTCGCGGGCCCACACGATGGCGACGTGTGCGTTGCTCCCGCTGGTGATCCAGCGCTTGACGCCGGTGATGACCCAGTCGTCGCCCACGCGCCGGCAGCGGGTGCGCATGGCGCCGGGGTCCGAGCCGGCATCCGGCTCGGTCAGCCCGAAGCAGCCGATGGCCTCGCCGCTGGCGAGCCGCGGCAGCCAGGAGCGCTGGAGCGCCTCGCTGGCCCAGCGGTGGATGGGGTACATGACGAGGCTGGACTGCACGCTGACGAAGCTCCGCAGGCCCGAATCGGCGTACTCGATCTCGCGGGCGACCAGCCCGTAGGCGGTGGCCGACGCCCCCGCGCCCCCGAAGGCCTCCGGCAGCGTCACGCCGAGCACCCCGATCTCGCCGAGGCGCGCCGGCAGCTCGGGCGGGAAGAGGCCCTCGCTCCACCAGTCGCCGACGTGCGGGAGCAGTTCGCCGCGCACGTACTCGCGGACGCCGTCCCGTATCATGCGCTCCTCGGGCGCGAGCTGTGCGTCGAGGTCGTAGAAGTCGTCGATGCGGGCGCGCCGTCGGGTCGTGCTCGAGCTCATGCGTTCCTCCGGGAGGGTCCTGCGGCGGCCCGCCGCCTCACGCGTCGCCGAACAGCCGCTTGAGCGCGTCTTCCTTGCTGGTGCTCCGTTGCACCCGCCAGCGGCCCTCGCGCTCCACGATGCGGCCGGCCGCGGCCAGGGCCGCGAGCGAGGTCTCGATCGTGTCGATCGCCAGCTCCTCGTAGTGGTGCTCGTCGATCGAACGCTGGACCTCGCGCACGGTGGCGCCGGAGGCTGCCGCTCGCTCCAAGGCTTCGAAGACCCAGTCGTCGACGGTCATGCCCCATCCTACGACGCGTGGGCTTCGTCACCGCTGCCGTCGGCAGACGCGTCGAGGTCGTCGGTGGGTTCGGGGCCGCCCGCTTCCTCGCCGGTCGCCGTCTCCCCTCCGGGCTCGCCCCCAGGGGCCGGGTCCGACGCCGCCCGGACGACGGCGCCGAGGGGTGCGGCCGGCCGGTCCGCCCGGTAGACGATCCGCGGCGGTCCCGTGTACTCGCCCCAGGTGACGTCGTCGCGCATGCGCACGACGTCCACGGGGCAGGCGTCGACGCAGGCGTCGCAGCCGATGCAGCGGTCGTTGTCCAGCTCGAGTCGCGCCCCGCCGGCGGCGTCGCCGTCGAAGACGCGTCGCAGGGCGTTGGTGGGGCAGGCGCGGGTGCATGCCGGGCAGAGGATGCAGCCGTCGAGCACCTCGGGGAGCGTGAGCGGCACGACCGCGTCGGGCTCGGGCTTCGACAGCGCGATGGCGCGGATGCGGCGCTGGTGCTCGACCGGCAACGCGCGCCGGTCGACCGCGTCCTCGTCGGCTTCGGCGAAGCCCTCGAGCGGCGCCAGCAGCAAGCTGCTGGAGCGTCGGACCTCCTTCCAGCCACCGCGCAGCAGGTCGCGGCGCGAGATCTCGACGCGGTCGCGCGGGAGGTCGAAGCGCTCGACCTCCACCACCTCGAGCTCCAGCGTCCGGCCGTGGAGGGCGAGCAGGTCGCGCGCCTCCGCGGCGGCCCGGTCGACCGCCGCCGGCACGGCCGCGCCCCCGATGTCGCAGTCCGCGCAGTCCGACCGCGCGAGCGTCAGGGGGCGCCCCGGCGCCGCCATCCGGACCAAATCGCTGGCCTGCAGGCGCGCCAGGCAGACGACCGAGGTCGTCTCGCCCTGCACCGCCGAGCAGCGCACGGCGTGGTCCGTCACGACCCGTTCGCGCGGCGCCAGGGCGAAGCTGGGGCAGACCGCCACGCACAGGCCGCAGCCCGTGCAGTCGATCGGCTCGATCTTGACCGTGCGGGTGACCGTGATCGCCTCGTGTGGGCAGACCTCGGCGCACGCGCGGCAGCCGCCGCCACGCACCGCCAGGCAGTGCTGGCTGGCGAAGGTCGGCGTGACGTCGGCCTGCTTGAAGGCCCAGTTCATCAGGTCGCGGAACACGCCGGCCTCAGCCCCGGTAGAGCTCGGTGCGCCCGGCGGTCAGCGTCCGCGGGAAGAGCGTGGCGTCGAGGTAGGCGTCGAAGCCGTCGAAGTCCACCTGCTGCTTCTGGTCCGAGAGGGCGACGGCCGGGTTCGGGTGGACCTCGACCATGATGCCGTCGGCCCCGGCGGCCAGGGCGGCCTTGGTCAGCGGGACGAGCAGGTCGCGGCGCCCGCCGGAGTGGGTGACGTCGACCAGCACCGGCAAGTGGGTCTCGAGTTTGGCCAGGGCGACGGCGGACACGTCGAGCGTGTTGCGCGTGAAGCGCTCGTAGGTGCGGATGCCGCGCTCGCACAGCACCACGTTGGGGTTGCCCTCGTGCAGGAGGTACTCGGCCGCCATGACCCACTCCTCGATCGTGGCGGCGAGGCCGCGCTTGAGCAGCACCGGCAGGCGCGAGCGCCCGACCGCCTTGAGCAGGTGGAAGTTCTGCATGTTGCGCGCGCCGATCTGGAGCATGTCGACGTGCCGCTCGAACGCGGGCAGGTCGGTCGCGTCCATGATCTCCGCCACGAAGCGCAGGCCGTGGGCGTCGCAGGCCTCGCGCCCGAGCTCGAGGCCCTCGACCCCGAGCCCCTGGAAGCTGTAGGGGTCGGTCCTCGGCTTGAAGGCGCCGCCGCGGAAGAGCTTGACGCCGCGGCGAGCGACGTGCGCGGCCGTGGCCATCACCTGCTCGCGCGACTCGATGGCGCAGGGCCCCGCGATCAGCACCGCCGGATGGTCGCCGCCGACGGCGACGTCACCGACCCACACGACGGTGTCCTCGCTCCGATGACGGCGCGAGGTCAGGTACTGCACCTTGTCCTGCTCCTGCTCGAGCTGCATCGATGCCTGGAACACCTGCTTGAAGAGGCTCTTCACGGTCGCGTCGGAGAAGGGCCCGCGGTTGGCGCTCACCAGGGCGTCGAGCATCGCTTGTTCACGCATCGGATCGTAGTGCGAGAGGCCGACCTCGGTCTGGCGGCGGCCGATCGCTTCGGCGACGGCGGCCCGCTCGGAGAGGAGCCGCAGGAGGTCGAGGTTCAGCTCGTCGATGCGTCGGCGCAGGGCTTCGATTCGTTCGTCCACGGGTTCCTCCGCGCGCGGGCGTGGGGCGGCGCGGCGCCCGCCGCACCGCACGGGATGTGTCTCAGGTGGCGCCGTCGGTCGCCGATTCCGCGTCGTCGCGCGGCTTGCGTTCGGCGAGGCCGACGACGAGGATCGACGCCTCGTACAGCACGACCAGTGGGACGGCCACCAGGGCGAAGTTGAACGGGTCGCCGGTCGGCGACAGTCCTGCGGCGGCGATCAGCAGCCCCACCAGGGCGTAGCGCCGGGTGCGCCGCAGCGGTTCCGCCCGGACGACCCCGATGCGGGCCAGGAGGAACGCCAACACCGGCAGCTCGAACATCAGGCCGAAGACGGCCATCAGCATGAGCACGTTGCCGATGTAGCGCCCGATCGACAGGAAGCCCAGGGCCGCGTCGCCGAGGAAGGCGAGCAGCACGGGGATGGTGATCGGCAGGACCAGGTAGTAGGAGAACGCGACGCCGGAGGCGAAGGCCAGCACCGTGAGCAGGATGAACGGCACCGCGTAGCGCCGCTCCTCGGGGTAGAGGCCGGGCGCCAGGAAGCCCCAGATCTGACCGACGACGATCGGGCCGGCCAGGACCAGGCCGAAGAACGCCGCGATCTGCATCGACGTCGTGAACGGCTCCAGCAGCGAGAAGAAGGTGAGGCGCATGCCCTCGGGCAGCGGCGCCTGCAGCCAGTCCAGCACCGCGAAGCGGAACCCGAACATGATGCCGGACGCCACGACCCACGCCGCTCCGGCGATGAAGAGGCGGTTCCGGAGTTCGTCGAGGTGGTCGAAGAGGGTCAAGGGTCACGCTCCGGGCGCGCCTGCAACGGCACGGTCCGAGGCGTGCGGCGTTCAGGGCCCCCACCGCACGATCGGCCGACGTCGTCGGGCTGCGACTCAGGCTGCGGCGTCGCCACCCTCGCGCGGCTTACCCGCCTCGGGGGCGGGCTCGGGCTCGGGCTCGGCCGCCGGCGCGGGCCCGGCCGCCGCCTGCGGGCGACTGGCGCTCGCCTGGGGCGTCTCGGGCTTGTCGTCGAAGTCCAACTCGGACTTCATGTCGCGCAGTTCCTTGCGGAACGCGCGCACGGACTGGCCGAGCCCCTTGGCCATCTCGGGGAGCCGGCGCGGCCCGAAGATGAGGAGCACGATGACCAGGATGATGAGGATTTCCCAGATCCCGAAGGGTCCGATGCGCATGGTCGCAGACCTCCTGCCTGCGCATCGTAGCAGAGGACCGTCGGGACGCACCCGCCCGGATGAACCGTCGGCTCGACGCCGGCGCCGGGTGCGTCCGTGCGCGCACGGCCGGGCCCGGTTGACACCCCCCAGGACGCGTGCTAGCCTCACTTCTTGGACGTGCGCGAAGGCGCGCGGACGCGACCCCGTGGGAAGCGACCGAGCGCACTCGCCCGCCGCAATCGGAACCAGGCGCAGCACCCTCGGGATGCCACCCTAGCTCAACTGGTAGAGCACCCGACTTGTAATCGGAAGGTTGTCGGTTCGATTCCGATGGGTGGCTCCAAACCAGCGCCGCGGTTCGCGTTTCGAGGCGGTCGATCGCGTTCGTCCGAAGCACCGTGGGTAGGTGCCCGAGTGGTTAAAGGGGACGGACTGTAAATCCGTTGGCGTATGCCTACGCTGGTTCGAATCCAGCCCTGCCCACCACGCACGTTCCGGCGACGCCGGGACGTCGATGCCGCGCAGGCGGCGCGCTCCCTCGCGGGAGCACCGTCCGAGGTGAGGCGGGGACGGGCAAGCGATGACGTGCGGGAGTAGCTCAGTCGGTAGAGCGTCAGCTTCCCAAGCTGAATGTCGCGGGTTCGAATCCCGTCTCCCGCTCCACGCTCGCCTCCGGGTTCGCGCGGAGCCCCTCCTCGGGGCGACCACTGCGGTGGGGTTAGGCTCGTGTAGCTCAGTGGTAGAGCACTCCCTTGGTAAGGGAGAGGTCGACAGTTCAATCCTGTCCACGAGCTCCAAACGCACCGCGTACGAACGTCCCGGACGTCGGGCCCCAACGCGGGTCTGACGCGCCGGTCTGGATGGGCGCGGGAGCGCCGAAAGGACGCGATCATGGCGAAAGCGACGTTTGAGCGTACGAAGCCGCATGTGAATGTGGGGACGATTGGGCATGTGGATCATGGGAAGACGACGTTGACGGCGGCGATGACGTTTGCTGCGGCGGCGGCGGATCCGTCGGTGACGACGATGTCTTATGATCAGATCGATAAGGCGCCGGAGGAGAAGGCGCGGGGGATTACGATCAATACGGCGCATGTGGAGTATCAGACGGTGGCGCGGCATTATTCGCATGTGGATTGTCCGGGGCATGCGGATTATGTGAAGAACATGATTACGGGTGCGGCGCAGATGGATGGTGCGGTGTTGGTGGTGTCGGCGGCGGATGGTCCGATGCCGCAGACGCGTGAGCACATTTTGTTGGCGCGGCAGGTGGGGGTTCCTTATCTGGTGGTGTTCATGAACAAGGTGGACATGGTGGAGGATGAGGAGTTGTTGGAGTTGGTGGAGATGGAGGTTCGTGATTTGCTGTCGAGTTACGAGTTTCCTGGGGATGATGTGCCGGTGGTGCGGGGGTCGGCGTTGAAGGCGTTGGAGGTGTTGACGGGGAGTCCGAACACGCAGCGGGGTGAGGATGCGTGGGTGGATGGTGTGTGGGAGTTGTTGGATGCGGTGGATTCGTACATTCCGACGCCGGAGCGGGATGTGGATAAGGCGTTTTTGATGCCGGTGGAGGATGTGTTTACGATTACGGGTCGGGGGACGGTGGCGACGGGTCGTGTGGAGCGGGGGATTGTGAAGACGGGGGATGAGGTTCAGGTGGTGGGGTTGCGGGATACGTTGAAGTCGGTGGTGACGGGGGTGGAGATGCATCGGAAGACGTTGGATTCGGGGATGGCTGGGGATAACGTGGGTGTGTTGTTGCGGGGTGTGGGGCGGGATGATATCGAGCGGGGGCAGGTGTTGGCGAAGCCGGGTTCGATTACGCCGCATACGGGGTTTCGGGGGTCGGTGTACATTTTGCGTAAGGAGGAGGGGGGGCGGCATTCGGCGTTTTTTGGGGGGTATCGTCCGCAGTTTTATTTTCGGACGACGGATGTGACGGGTGTGGTGTCGTTGCCGGATGGGGTGGAGATGGTGATGCCGGGGGATAATGTGGAGTTGTCGGTGTCGTTGATCAAGCCGATTGCGATGGAGGAGGGGTTGCGGTTCGCGATTCGTGAGGGTGGTCGTACGGTGGGGGCGGGCGTCGTCACCGCGGTCACCGAGTGAAGGCCATGGCGACCCCGAAGATCCGCATCAAGCTCAAGGCGTTCGACCACCGCAGCCTCGACAGCTCGGCGACGAAGATCGTCGAGACCGTGCGCCGCACCGGCGCCAAGGTCGCCGGCCCCGTGCCGCTGCCGACCCGCATCCGCCGATTCTGCGTGCTCCGCGGGCCGTTCACCGACAAGGACAGCCGCGAGCACTTCGAGATCCGCACCCACAACCGGCTGATCGACATCAAGTCGCCCACCAAGTCGACGATCGACAGCCTCATGCACCTCGACCTCCCCACGGGGGTCGACATCGAGATCAAGACGGTCGGAGGCCGGTAAAGGTGAAAGGCATCCTGGGCACGAAGGTGGGGATGACCCAAGTCTGGCGAGACGACAAGCTGGTCCCCGTGACCGTCGTCCTCGCCGGTCCCTGCCCCGTCGTGCAGCGCAAGACCCCCGAGCGTGACGGCTACGTCGCCGTGCAGCTCGGCTGGGTCGAGAAGAGCGAGAAGGCGGCGATCCGGCCCGAGGTCGGCCACGCCAAGAAGGCCGGGGTGAAGCCACAGCGCCACCTCGTCGAGCTCCGCGACTACACCCCGGAGGGCGACGCGGTGACGGTGGACATCTTCGCCGCGGGCGACGTCGTCGACGTGACCGGCACCAGCAAGGGGCGCGGCACCGCCGGCGTCATCAAGCGCTGGGGCTTCGCCGGCATGCCGGCGACCCACGGCACCAAGAAGAAGCACCGCCACCCGGGCTCGATCGGTCAGCGCAAGTTCCCGGGTCGCGTCTACAAGGGCAAGCGCATGGCCGGCCACTACGGCGCCGAGCGCGTCACCACCGTCGGCCTCGAGGTCGTCGAGGTGCGGCCCGACGACGGCGTCCTGCTGATCAAGGGCGCCCTCCCCGGTCCCAACGGCGGCCTGCTGGTCGTCCGCGACTCGAAGAGGAAGGTGAGCTGATGGCGGTCACCATCGACGTCATCGGGAGCGAGCGCAAGGTCGTGCTCGACCTGCCCGAGCCCAAGGAGGCGGTCCTGCACGAGGTCGTCGCCTGGCAGCTCAGCAAGCGTCGGCGCGGCACTGCCGCCACCCAGACGCGCGCCCGCGTCACCGGCAGCACCGCGAAGATCTACCCGCAGAAGGGCACCGGCCGCGCGCGGCACGGCAGCCGCAAGGCGCCGATCTTCGTCGGCGGGGGCACCGCTTTCGGCCCCCACCCGCGCGACTACGGCTACACCCTCCCCAAGCGCGTGCGCCGGCTCGGCCTGGAGATGGCCCTCGCCGCCCGCGCGCAGGACGGCAAGCTGACGCTGGTCGAGGCGTTCGACGTCCGCGAGGGCAAGACCAAGGAGTTCGTCACCTGGGCTCGCGCCCACGGCTTCGACGGCACCGAGCGGGTGCTGCTGGTCACCGACGACGAGCTCGTCCGGCGCGCCGCGCGCAACCTTCCCTGGGTCAACGTCATGCCCTCGCGCGGCCTCAACGTCTACGACATCCTGCGCAGCGAGCGCCTGATCGCCGACGCGGCGATCTTCGGCGAGGAGGCGGACGCGTGAGCCCCTACGACGTCTTGCAGCGACCGGTCCTCTCCGAGAAGGCCGTCGGCGGCGTGGAGCGCGGCACCTACGCCTTCTTCGTGCACCCCGACGCCAGCCGCACGCAGGTCAAGGACGCCGTCGAGCGCGTGTTCAAGGTCGACGTCGTCAAGGTCAACATCCAGAAGGTCCGAGGCAAGGAGAAGCGGATGGGGCGCTACGTGGGCCGCACCGCGGAGCGCAAGAAGGCGCTCGTCAAGGTCGCCGAGGGCCAACGCATCCAGCAGCTCGAAGGCCTGACCTAAGGGAGGGACGATGGCCACCAAGAAGTACCGCCCCTACACGCCCTCCCGTCGCTTCATGACCACCTCGGATTTCGCCGAGGTCACGAAGAAGACGCCGGAGAAGTCGCTGCTCGCCCCCCGGCCCCGCAGCGGCGGCCGCAACAACCGCGGCCGCATCACCAGCCGCTTCATCGGCGGCGGCCACAAGCGCCGCTACCGCATCATCGACTTCGTGCGGCGCGACAAGGCCGGCATCCCGGCCAAGGTCGCCGGGATCGAGTACGACCCCAACCGTAGCGCCAACATCGCGCTGCTGCACTACCTCGATGGCGAGAAGCGCTACATCGTCGCCCCCGAGAAGCTGGTCGTGGGCAGCCGCATCGTCGCCGGTCCCGAGGCCGAGCCGGTGGTGGGGAACGCCATGCCGCTGCGCTTCGTGCCGGTCGGCGCGGTCGTCCACGCGATCGAGCTGATCCCGGGCAAGGGCGCCCAGCTCGCGCGCAGCGCCGGCACCTCGGTCCAGATCCAGGGCCGCGACGGCGAGTACGTCACGCTGCGGTTGCCGTCGGGCGAGCTCCGGCGGGTCCACGGCGAGTGCTACGCCACCATGGGCGTGGTCGGTAACTCCGACCACAAGAACATCGTGCTCGGCAAGGCCGGCCGCAAGCGCTGGATGGGCCGCAAGCCGCACAACCGCGGCCGTTCGATGAACCCGGTCGACCACCCCCACGGCGGTGGCGAGGGTCGCTCTACCGGCGGCCGTCCCCCCGTCAGCCCCTGGGGTCAGCAGGCCAAGGGCCTGAAGACGCGCAACAAGCGCAAGGTCTCGAGCCGGTTCATCGTGCGCCGTCGGAAGGAGAAGTGAGTCGATGGCCCGCAGCGTGAAGAAGGGTCCGTTCGTCGACGGCCATCTGCTCAAGAAGGTCGACGCCGCCAACGCCAGTGGTGATCGCCGCGTCATCAAGACGTGGAGCCGCCGCAGCACGATCGTGCCGGAGATGGTCGGGCACACGCTCGGCGTCTACAACGGTCGCCAGCACGTCCCCGTGTTCGTGCAGGAGAACATGGTCGGTCACAAGCTGGGCGAGTTCTCGCCCACCCGCAACTTCCGCGGGCACAGCGGGAGAGGCTGAGCATGGCCGCTTCCGCCAAGCTCCGCATGCTCCGTTCGACCCCGCGCAAGACCCGCCTCGTCGCGGACCTCATCCGTGGCAAGGGCGTGTCCGAGGCCGAGTCGATCCTCAAGTTCACCGACCGCAGGGTGGCCAGCCCGCTGCTGAAGCTGCTCCAGAGCGCCAAGGCGAACGCGGTCAACAACCACGACATGTTCGAGGACGCCCTCGTCGTCTCCGCCATCGCCGTGGGCGACGGGCCCACCCTGAAGCGCTACCTGCCGCGCGCCCGCGGCCGCGCCGACCTGCTGCGCAAGCGCACGAGCCACATCGAGATCACCCTGGAGGAGCGCCGTGGGTAACAAGATCAACCCGCTGGGCTTCCGCCTCGGCGTCAACAAGACCTCCTCCGCGCGTTGGTACGCCGGCACCAAGACGTACCCGAAGCTGCTGCAGGAGGATGAGGCCATCCGCGCCGCCATCGTCTCCGACGTCGGCAGGGCGGGGATCTCGCGCATCGACATCGAGCGGGCCGCCCACAACGTCAACGTCACCATCACCACCGCCAAGCCCGGGGTCGTCATCGGCCGCGGCGGCGAGTCGATCAAGGCCCTGCGCGTGAAGCTCGACGGCGTCGTCGACGGCACCGTGTCGGTCAACGTGCAGGAGGTCGGCAACCCCAACATCGTCGCGCCCCTGGTGGCCCAGCGCATCGCCGAACAGCTCGAGCGCCGCTTCGCGTTCCGCCGCGCCATGAAGCAGGCCGTGCAGCGCACCATGGAGTCCGGTGCCCGCGGCGTCAAGATCCGCTGCTCCGGTCGCCTCGGCGGCACCGAACAGGCGCGGCCCGAGTGGTACGCGGACGGCCGCGTGCCGCTGCAGACCCTGCGCGCCGACATCGACTACGGCACCGCCGAGGCCAAGACGACCTACGGCATCATCGGCGTCAAGGCCTGGGTCTTCCACGGCGAGATCGTCGGCGACCGCACGCGTGGCCGCGCCGTGCTGCCGCGCCCGCGCCAGGAAGACGACAAGCGCAACCGCCGCCGCCGCCCCGCGGCCCGGCGGCGCGACGGTGCGCCCGGCGGCCCCGGCGGCAAGCCGGGTCCCGGCGGCGCCCGCGCGCGCGTCAGGAAGGACCGCTGAGCCATGCTGCTGCCGAAACGCGTCAAGTACCGCAAGCAGATGCGCGGCCGGATGACGGGCGACACCAAGGGCGGCGACTACGTCGCCTTCGGGGACTTCGCCCTGGTGGCGATGGAGCCCGCCTGGATCAAGTCGAACCAGATCGAGGCGTGCCGCGTCACGATGAGCCGCTACTTCCGCCGCGGCGGGAAGATCTACATCCGTATCTTCCCCGACAAGCCGGTCACCAAGAAGCCGCAAGAGGTCCGCATGGGGAAGGGCAAGGGCGCCGTCGAGTACTGGGTGTCCGTCGTCAAGCCCGGCCGGGTCCTGTTCGAGGTGGCGAACGTCACCGAGGAGCAGGCGCGCGAGGCCTTCCGTCTCGCCTCCCACAAGCTCCCCATCGAAGTCAAGATGGTCAAGCGCGAGGTCTACGATGAAGCCCAATGAGGCGCGCAACCTGAACGCCGAAGAGAACAAGGAGGCGGTCGCCGAGCGGCGCGAGGAGCTGCTCGACCTGCGCTTCCAGGCGGCGGTGGGCCAGGCGAGCAACCCCCGGCGGATCCGTGCGGCCAAGCGCGAGATCGCGCGGCTGCTGACGGTGGCCCGTGAGAAGGAGCAGCGGAAGTGAAGAAGGTCCTGCAGGGCCGCGTCACCTCAGACAAGGCCGACAAGACGGTCACCGTGCTGGTCGAGCGGCGCTTCAAGCACCCGCTCTACGGCAAGGTGGTCACCGTCTCCAAGAAGTACCTCGCCCACGACGAGACCAACGCGTACGGCACGGGCGACCTGGTCGAGATCATGGCGGCGCGCCCGGTCAGCCGGCGCAAGCGCTTCGTGGTCACCCGCCTGGTCGAGAAGGCGCGAGCCTGACGCCATGATCCAACAGGAGACATTCCTCGACGTGGCCGACAACTCCGGCGCCCGCCGCATCCAGTGCATCCGCGTGCTCGGCACCGGCCAGCAGTGGGTCGGCGGCGTCGGCGACATCATCGTCGCGGCCGTCAAGGACGCGATCCCGCACGCCGCCGTCAAGAAGGGCGACGTGGTCAAGGCGGTCATCGTCCGGACGAAGAAGGAGATCAACCGCGCGGACGGCTCGTCGATTCGCTTCGACACCAACGCCGCGGTGATCATCAACGCCCAGAACGAGCCCCGCGGCACGCGCGTGTTCGGGCCGGTCGCGCGCGAGCTGCGCGACAAGAAGTTCATGCGGATCGTGTCGCTGGCCCCGGAGGTGCTGTGATGGCACGCAACGCGATCGGCGCCAAGATCGTCGGCAAGCCCACCGGCGTCAAGCTGCGCCTGAAGAAGGGCGACCAGGTGCGGGTGACGTCCGGCAAGCACCGCGGCGCCGAGGGCGAGGTCCTGCGCGTCGACCACGAGAAGGGTCGCGTGCTGATCAAGAACGTCAACGTCATCAAGAAGGCGCAGAAGCCCACCCAGGACAACCCCCGGGGCGGTTTCAAGGAACAAGAGGCGCCCGTCCACGCCAGCAACGTCAGCGTGCTGGATCCGAAGACGAACACGCCGACGCGCATCCGCAGCCAGGTGCTGCCGGATGGCCGGAAGGTGCGCGTGGCCGTCAAGTCGGGCACCGTGCTCGACGAGTGAGGCTGTGATGCAGAAGGTCGACCTCCCCATCAAGCGGCTCTACGCCGAAGTCATGCCGCAACTCACCGAGCGGCACGGCTACACCAACGTCATGGCGCTCCCCAGGGTCGAGAAGATCGTCCTGAACATGGGGGTCGGCGAGGCCCGCGAGGACAGCAAGGTGCTGGAGAAGGCCAGCCGCGACCTCGCCAACATCGCACTGCAGCGTCCCGTGATCACCAAGGCCAAGAAGTCCGTGTCGAACTTCAAGCTGCGCGCCGGCATGAGCATCGGTCTCAAGGTCACCCTGCGCGGCGAGCGCATGTGGGCCTTCCTCGACAAGCTCGTCAACGTCGCACTCCCGCGCGTCCGCGACTTCCGCGGCATCAGCGCCAACGCCTTCGACGGGCGCGGCAACTACAGCCTCGGGCTCAAGGAGCAGCTGGTGTTCCCGGAGATCAGCTACGACCAGGTCGACGCCACCCGCGGCATGGACATCACGATCGTCACGACGGCCAAGACGGACGAAGAGGCGAAGAGCCTCCTCGAGCTGCTCGGCATGCCGTTCCGCAAGTAAAGGAGCACGGATGGCCACCAAAGCCCACATCGCCAAGTCGAGCCGGACGCCCAAGTACGCGGTGCGCACGGTGCGTCGATGCAGCCGTTGCGGCCGCGCCCGGGGTTACCTGCGCGACTTCGGCCTGTGCCGCATCTGTGTTCGCGAGATGGCCCACAAGGGCTACCTGCCCGGCGTCATCAAGGCGTCCTGGTAACGAGGGATAACCGAGACATCGCTTTCATGGGCCGAAGGTCGGGTCGCTTGACCCGAAACCACGCCCGGAACGGAACCGCATGCAGACTGATCCGATCGCCGACATGCTGACGCGCATCCGCAACGCCGCGGCCATCGCCAACGCGACCGTCGACGTGCCCGCCAGCACCTTCAAGCATGCATTGGCCGAGCTGCTGGTGCGCGAGGGCTACCTCAAGTCCGTCGAGCGCGCCACCAGCGAGGCCGGGCACCCCGTGCTGCGCATCGGGCTGAAGTACGGCCCCAAGCGCGCCTCGATCATCCACGAGATCAAGCGCGTCTCCAAGCCCGGCCGACGCGCCTACGCCAAGGCCAAGCAGGTGCCCGTGGTGCGCGGGGGTCTCGGCATCGCCGTGATCTCCACCCCGCAGGGCCTGCTGGTCGACCGCGATGCCCGCCGCAAGAACGTCGGCGGCGAGGTCGTCTGCGAGGTGTGGTGATGAGCCGCATCGGCCGCTCGCCGATCCCACTGCCCAAGGGCGTCGAGCTCGACGTCCGCCGAGGGCACGTCACCGTCAAGGGCCCCAAGGGCACGCTCGAGGTCGAGTTCAGCCCGCGCCTCACCGTCGCCATCGAGAACGGCGAGGTGCTGGTGCAGCGCCCCGGCGACGCCCGCAGCGACCGCGCCCAGCACGGGCTGGCGCGCTCGCTGATCGCCAACGCCGTCATCGGCGTCAGCGAGGGCTTCTCCAAGAACCTCGAGATCCAGGGGGTCGGCTACCGCTGCGCCATGAAGGGCAGCACCCTCGAGCTCTCGCTGGGCTTCTCGCACCCGGTCGTGGTCGAGCCGCCGGCCGGCATCACGATCGTCGCGCCGGAGCCGACCAAGATCACCGTCTCGGGCATCGACAAGCAGCTGGTCGGCCAGGTGGCCGCCAACATCCGCTCGCTGCGCGCGCCCGACAGCTACCACGGCAAGGGCGTCCGCTACCAAGGCGAGTACGTCAAGCTCAAGCCCGGCAAGGCCGCGGCGCGTTGAGGGGTTAGGACGCGATGAAGACGCTCACCGCCAGAGACCGCCGCACCTACCGCACCCGCCGCCGGATCGTCCGGCCGGTCGCGACCGACCGCCTGCGCCTGACGGTCTTCCGCAGCGCGCGGCACATCTACGCTCAGGTCATCGACGACGCTCGTGGCGTCACCGTGGCCGAGGCCAACAGCAAGTCGCTCGCCCCGAGCGGCGACAAGACCGCCCAAGCCAAGGCCGTCGGCGCCGCGCTGGCCGAGCGCGCGCTGGCCGCCGGCGTTCGCCGCGTCGTGTTCGACCGTGGCCCGTTCCGTTACCACGGCCGCGTGAAGGCGCTCGCCGAGGGTGCCCGCGAGGGAGGCCTGGAGTTCTGATGGCAGACACCGATTTCGAAGACAAGGTCATCTTCATCCGCCGCACCGCCAAGACCTACAAGGGCGGTCGCCGGTTCCGCTTCGGCGCCATGGTCGTCATCGGCGACCGCAACGGCCGCGTCGGCGTCGGGCTCGGCAAGGCGAAGGAGGTACCGGTCGCCGTCCAGAAGGGCCAGTACGTCGCGCGCCGCAACCTGATCGACGTGCCGATCGAAGAGCCGGGCACCATCCCGCACGAGGTGCGGGGACAGCACGGCACCAGCTCGGTGATGCTCAAGCCCGCGGGCGCCGGTACCGGCGTCATCGCCGGCTCCGTGCCGCGGGCGATCGTCGAGCTCGCCGGCTACCGCAACCTGCTGACCAAGGAGCTGGGTTCGCGGAACCAGACCAACGTCGCCTACGCCGTCATCGATGGCCTCAAGCAGCTCAAGACCTTCGAGGAGTCCAAGCGCGAGCGGGAGCTGGCCGAATGAGGATCACCCTCAAGCGCTCGCTGATCGGCGTCGACAAGCACCAGCGGGCGACCGTGTTCGCGCTGGGCCTGCGCAAGATCGGCGACACCCGCGAGGTCACCGACAGCCCCGACGTGCGCGGCATGGTGCGCAAGGTCGGATTCCTCCTCGAGATCGAAGGGCAGGGACCAGCGTGAAACTCAACGAGCTCAAGCCTGCCGCCGGCAGCAAGAAGACGCGGCGCCGCGTCGGCCGCGGCCTGGGCAGCGGGCGCGGCAAGACCGCGGGCCGCGGCCAGAAGGGACAGTCCAGCCGCTCCGGCTTCAGCCAGGGCGCCGGCTGGGAAGGCGGCCGCTCGCGCCTGGTCATGCGGCTGCCGAAGCGCGGCTTCACCCGGGTCCAGGTGCAGTTCCAGATCGTCAACGTCGGTGACCTCAACGGCTTCGAGGAGGGCACCCCGATCGACGTCGAGACGCTGGTGGCCGTCGGCCTGGTGCGCCACCTGACGCGTCCGGTCAAGCTGCTCGCCGGCGGCGCCCTCGAGGTGCGCGGCCTGCAGATCGAGGTCGACGCCTGCAGCGTCGCCGCGGCCCGCGCCGTCGCCGACCTCGGCGGCAGCGTGACCGTGCCGAGCGCGGCCGAGTCGATCGAAGGCGGGGCCGCCGACGCCGTCGAGGCCGCGTCCACCGACGAGGTTGCGTCCTCCGATGAGGCCGCATCCTCCGATGAGGGCGACGCCCCAGGGACCACGGAGACCGCCTGATGCTCGCAGCCTTTCGGAATGCCATGGTCATTCCGGACTTGCGGGCGAAGCTGCTCGTGACGATCGGCCTGCTGTCGATCTACCGGCTGATGGTGTTCATCCCCACGCCGGGCATCGACATCGAGCGCCTGCGCGCCGGGGCGTTCGGGCAGGGCGACGTGTTCACGCTGCTGAACTTCATCTCCGGTGGCAACTTCGAGGTCTTCTCGATCGCCGCGCTGGGGGTCATCCCCTACATCACGGCGAGCATCATCATCCAGCTGCTCACCAGCACCTATCCGCCGCTCGAGAAGCTGGCGAAGGAGGGTGAGGAGGGCCGCAAGAAGATCACGCAGTTCACGCGCTACGGCGCGATCGCGCTGGCCGCCGTGCAGTCGGTCTTCCTGGCGATCGCCCTGCTGGGCCCCTCGGGTGCCCTCAAGATCGGCTGGACGAACGGGCCGTTCTTCTGGTTCATCGTGCTCGTCACCCAGGTCGCCGGCGTGTCGCTGGTCATCTGGCTGGGCGAGAAGATCACCGAGCACGGCATCGGCAACGGCATCTCGCTGGTGATCTATGCCGGCATCGTCGCCGCCTTCCCCGGCGCGCTCAGCCAGCAGTTCCTGCTGATCGGTCGTGGCGAGGCCAACGTCTTCGCCCTGATCATCTTCTTCGCGCTGCTCATCGTGGCGATCTCCGGCATGGTGCTCGTGCAGCAGGCGGAG
This sequence comes from Trueperaceae bacterium, assembly GCA_011389865.1. Lineage (GTDB taxonomy): Bacteria > Deinococcota > Deinococci > Deinococcales > Trueperaceae > JAABTL01. The sequence continues at coordinate 234,870 of JAABTL010000002.1, read as the reverse complement.
CGCCGCATCCCGGTGCAGTACGCCCGCAAGGTCGTCGGGCGCAAGGTGATGGGCGGCCAGTCGACCTACATCCCCCTGCGCCTCAACGCCGCCGGCGTCATCCCGATCATCTTCGCGGTCTCGATCATGATCCTGCCGCAGACGCTGATCGGCTCGTTCCCCGACGTGCTGTGGCTGCAGGCGATCGGCGCCTGGTTCAACCCCGCCCAGTGGCAGGGGCTGCTGGTGTCGACCGCGCTCATCGTCGCCTTCACCTACTTCTACACGCAGATCAGCTTCGACCCGCGGCGCATCTCCGAGAACCTGCGCGAGTACGGTGGCTTCGTCCCCGGCGTCCGCCCGGGCCAGCCCACCACCGAACACCTCGCCCGCATCACCGGCCGCATCACGCTCTGGGGCGCCCTGTTCCTCGGCGCCGTCAACGCGCTGCCGCAGACCCTGGCGTGGATCACCGGCACCGGCCAGCTCAGCTTCGTGTTCTCCGGCATCGGCCTGCTGATCATGGTCGGCGTGGCGCTCGACACGCTCCGCCAGCTCGAGTCGCAACTGATGATGCGACACTACGAGGGCTTCGTCTCCAAGGGCCGCATCCGCGGCCGCGGACGGAGGTTCTGATGGCCGCCAAGGGCAACGAAGTCGTGCTCCTCATGGGCCCCCCCGGGGCCGGCAAGGGCACCCAAGCCGCCCGCGTGGCGGTCGCCCGTGACCTGACCAAGCTCTCGACCGGCGACATGCTGCGCGCCCACGTGGGTGCCGGCACCGAGCTCGGCCGCCGCGCGAAGGCCATCATGGACGCCGGCGAGCTCGTCCCCGACGACGTCATCATCGGCATGGTCCGCTCCGAGCTCGAGGCGGCCGACGCCATCCGTTTCCTGCTCGACGGCTTCCCCCGGACCTCGGCCCAGGCGGCGTCGCTCGACGCGCTGCTCGCCGAGCTCGGCACCTCCGTCACCGCCGCCGTCGCCATCCAGGCGGACGACGACGAGCTGGTGCGGCGCATGTTGAAACGCGCCCAGGAGGAGGGTCGCTCCGACGACAACGAGGAGACGATCCGCAACCGCATGGCCGTCTACCACCGGCAGACCAAGCCGCTGCTCGACTACTACCGCGGCCAAGGCAAGCTGCGCCTCGTCGACGGCATCGGCAGCGTGGACGAGGTCACCGAGCGCATCCGGCAGGTGCTGCCGTGACGCGGGGTCCAGGGTGATCCAGCTCAAGCGTCGCGCCGAGCTCGAGGTCATGGCGGAGGCCGCGCGGGTCAACCGCGAGGCACTCGACGCCGTGGCCGCGGCCGTGGCCCCCGGGGTCACGACCGCCGAGTTGAACGGGATAGCCGAGGATGCTATCCTCTCGCGCGGCGGCCGCCCGGCCTTCAAGGGCTACCAGGGCGCATCTGCCACGCCGTTCCCGGGCACGCTCTGCACGTCGGTCAACGAGGTGGTCGTCCACGGCATACCGGACGAACGACCGTTGGCGGACGGCGACATCGTGTCCATCGACATCGGGACCTTCTTCCGGGGCTTCGCCGCCGACCAGGCGCGCACGTTCGCCATCGGCGACGTCTCCGAGGAGGCGCGCCGCCTGATCGCCGCCACCGAGCGCTCGCTCGAGGCCGGCATCGCGGCGGCGCAAGCAGGCAACCGTCTGGGCGACGTTTCCGCGGCCATCCAGGGCGTCGTCGAGGCGGAAGGTTTCTGGGTCGTGCGCGAGTTCGTCGGGCACGGCATCGGTCGGGCGTTCCACGAGGACCCCGAGGTCCCCAACCTCGGCCGCGCCGGCACCGGCCCCGTCCTACGCCCCGGCCTCGTCCTCGCCATCGAGCCGATGGTGACCACCCGCTCCACCCGGGTGATCGTACTGGACGACGGCTGGACGGCACCCACCGCGGACGGATCGCTCGCCGCGCACGTCGAGCACACCGTGGCCATCACCGAAGACGGCCCCTGGGTGCTCACCGCGAAAGATCGGGTCCCGGCGTCGGCCGCGGCCCCCAGGAGGTAGGCATGGCGCGAAGAAGGTTCACCGGCCCTCCCAAGCCGCGCCGCGACGAGGAGACCACCCAGGACACCATCCGCACGGAGGGTGTCGTCCTCGAGGCGCGACCCAACACGACCTTCTTGGTCCAGTTGGACGCCGGGCCGGAGATCCTCGCCCACGTGGGCGGCAAGATGCGCCGGCACTACATCCGCATCCTCCCGGGCGACCGGGTCGTCATCGAGATCAGCACGTACGACCCCGAGAAGGGTCGCATCGTCTACCGCAAGTAGGAGACCGACCATGAAGGTCCGCGCGTCCGTCAAACCCATGTGCGACAAGTGCAAGGTGATCCGTCGCCACGGGCGGGTCTACGTGATCTGCTCGGTCAACCCGAAGCACAAGCAGAGGCAGGGATAACGCATGGCCCGAATCTCCGGCATCGACCTCCCGCGCGAGAAGCGCATCGAACACGCGCTCCCGTACATCTACGGGGTCGGCATCTCGCGCTCGCGCCAGATCCTCACCGAGGCCGGCGTCGACCCCGACGTCCGCGTCAAGGACCTGGCCGAGACCGAGGTCGCCAAGATCCGCGAGGTCATCGACCGCAGCTTCAAGGTCGAGGGCGACCTGCGCCGCGAGGTGCAGCTCAACATCAAGCGCCTCATGGACATCGGCTGCTACCGCGGCCTGCGCCACCGCCGCGGCCTGCCCGTGCGCGGCCAGTCCACCAAGACCAACGCACGCACCCGCAAGGGTCCGCGCCGCACCGTCGCCGGCAAGAAGCGGGCGCCGAAGAAGTAAGGGGACGCTGACCCATGGCCAAGAGCACCAAGACCGCCAAGACCACCAAGAAGCGCGTCAAGCGCAGCATCGCGGAGGGCAAGGCCTTCATCCACGCGAGCTACAACAACACCATCGTCACGATCACCGACACCGACGGCAACACCGTCGCCTGGTCCTCGTCGGGCTCGATCGGCTACAAGGGCTCCAAGAAGGGGACCCCGTACGCCGCGCAGCTCGCCGCCGCCGACGCCACCCGCAAGGCCCAGAACATGGGCCTCAGCCAGCTCGACATCGTCATCCGCGGCACCGGTTCGGGCCGCGAACAGGCGATCCGGTCGATCCAGGGCACCGGCGTGAACGTTCGCAGCATCGTCGACGACACCCCCACCCCGCACAACGGGTGCCGCCCGCGCAAGCGCAAGCTGCGCTGATCGGACGGAAGGAGACAGCATGGGTCGATACCGAGGTCCGATCGTCAAGATCAGCCGGCGCGAAGGCGTGAACCTGGTCGAGTCGCCGAAGGTCCAGAAGTACATGGAACGGCACCCCTACCCGCCCGGCCAACACGGCCAGCGGCGGCGCCGCAAGCCGTCGGACTACGCCGTCCGACTGCGCGAGAAGCAGAAGCTGCGCTTCTACTACAACATGAGCGAGAAGCAGTTCGCGAACCTGTTCGACGAGGCGTCCAAGAAGACCGGCGCCACCGGGGCCGTGTTCCTGCAGCTGCTCGAGTCGCGGCTCGACAACGTCGTGTACCGCATGGGCATCGCCAGCACCCGCCGCCAAGCGCGCCAGTTCGTGGCCCACGGCCACATCATGGTCAACGGGCAGCGGGTCGACGTGCCGTCGTACCGCGTCGACCCCGGCGACACCATCGAGGTCCACGCCCGCGCCCGCAAGATCGACTTCATCCGTGAGAACCTCGAGGCGCGGCGCCGCGGCAAGCAGCTCCCCTGGCTCGAGTTCGACGCGGAGACGATGAAGGGGACGTTCAAGCATCGGCCCTCGCGCGAGGACATCGTGGTGCCGGTCAACGAACTCCAGGTCATCGAGTACTACTCGCGCTGAGGGGGACGGAGATCACGGTGCAGATCATTCCGGAGTTCAAGGCCAAGACCACGGACGACTACGGCGAGTTCGTCGTCGAACCGCTGGCGCGCGGCTACGGCGTCACCCTCGGCAACCCGCTGCGGCGCATCCTCCTCTCGTCGGTGCCCGGCACGGCCGTCACCAGCGTGTACATCGAGGACGTGCTCCACGAGTTCTCGACCATCGAAGGCGTCACCGAGGACGTCATGCAGATCATCCTCCACCTCAAGGAGCTGGTGGTGAAGCTGTACGACGACGACCCGGTCACGCTCACGTTGCGCAAGGAGACCCCCGGCGCCGTGACCGCCGCCGACTTCGACGTGCCGGTCGGCGCGGAGGTCGTCAACCCCGAGCTGCACATCGCCACGCTCGGCAAGGGCGGCAAGCTGGTGATGGAGGTGCGCGTCGAGCCCGGCGTCGGCTACGTCCCCGCCGACATCCACGGCACCAAGGACCGCATCAACTCGATCCCGGTCGACGCGCTCTTCACCCCCGTGCGCCGCGTCGCCTACCGGGTCGAGGACACCCGCGTCGGCCAGAAGACCGACCTCGACCGGCTGGTGCTGCGCGTGTGGACCGACGGCAGCGTCGACCCGCGCACGGCGCTCGACCACGCCGTCGAGACGCTGCGCACGCAGCTCAACGTGTTCAACGGCGAGATGGCGGAGCTCGAGCCCGACCAGGTGCCGGTCATGACCATCCCCACGAAGGCCCCCGAGGCCGTGGCGGCCGCCCCCGAGCCGGTGCGCATGAGCCTCGAGAGCCTCCAGCTCTCCTCGCGCGTGCTGCACTCGCTGCAGGAAGAGGGGATCGACTCGGTCGACGCCCTCCTCGCCCTCAGCGAACGCGACCTCAAGAAGGTCGGCGGCGTCGGCGAGAAGAGCCTCGAGGAGATCAAGGAGCGCCTCGCGGCCAGCGGCCTGAGGCTCAAGGAGTAACCGATGCGCCACCTGTCCGCCGGCCGCAAGCTGAACATGAACAGCAGCCACCGCGTCGCGCTCGCGCGCTCGCAGGCGACCGCGCTGTTCCGCCACGGCCGCATCAAGACCACCCTCACGAAGGCCAAGAACCTGCAGCCCTTCGTCGAGAAACTCATCACCACCGCCCGCGGCGGCGACCTGCACGCCCGCCGCCTCATCTCCCGCGACATCCACGACGTCGAGGTGCAGCGCAAGCTCATGAACGAGATCGCGCCGCGGTACGCGGAGCGGCCGGGGGGCTACACCCGCATCTACCGGCTGGGCGCCCGGCGTGGGGACGCCACGCAGGAAGCCTTCATCGAGCTCGTCGCGGACGAGTAGCCCTTTTCGTTGAACGCGGGGTCCGGCCCCGCGCACGAGGCCTGGAGTCGGGTTCCCCGCCAACGGCCTCGTGCGCGGGCCCGGACCCCGCTTCGTGAAGGGTGCTTGCTCGTCGCTCGGGTGGCTGGGCCTCGCTTCGCGCCGGTCGCCTGGGTGGGTGGCGGCCCTCGCGCCTAGTACGGCTCCTGGAACAGCAGCTTCGCGAAGGAGGTGCCCGCGCCGTCCCAGGGGACGCCCAGCAACTCCGCGACCGTGGCGCCGACGTCCGCGAAGCTGTCGCGGGTCGGGATCGGTCTCGGGACCACGCCGGGGCCCGCCACCAGCAGGAGGCCGTGCTCGCGGGTGTGGTCGGTGCCGTGCCAGGTGGGGTCGTTGCCGTGGTCGCTCACCAGCATCAGCAGGTCGTCGGGGCCGAGCGCGGCAAGCAGCTCCGGCAGGCGCGCGTCGAACGCGGCCAGCGCGCGCGCGTACCCCGGCGCGTCGCGGCGGTGCCCGTAGATCGCATCGAAGCCGACCAGGTTCCCGAACGCCAGGCCGTCGACGCCGCCCCGCAGGACCTCGATCGTGCGGTCGACGCCGTCCATGTCGTCGCGGGTCGGCACCGCGCGGGTGATGCCGCGGTGGGCGTAGATGTCGGGGATCTTGCCGATCCCCACCACCTCGCGGCCGGCGTCCTTCAGCGCGTCGAGCACGGTGGGGACGGGCGGCTCGACCGCGTAGTCGTGGCGGTGCTCGTGCAGCCGCCGCCAGGCGCCGGGGACACCGTCGAACGGCCGCGCGATGACCCTGGCGACCAGGTGGTCGCCCGTGAGGATCGCGCGCGCCGCTTCGCACCAGGCGTAGAGCGTCTCGAGTGGGACGACGTCCGTGTGGGTGGCCACCTGGAAGACGCTGTCGGCGCTGGTGTACACGATGGGCGCCCCGGTCTCGAGATGCGCCTCGCCGAGCTCGTCGAGGACGACGGTTCCCGACGCGGGCCGGTTGCCGAGGTGCGCGCGGCCGGTGGCGGCGTCGAAGGCCGCCATCACCTCGTCGGGGAAGCGCTCGTAGGTGCGGAACGGCTGCTCGAGCTCCACCCCGACGAACTCCCAGTGTCCGGTGGTCGTGTCCTTCGCCTTCGAGCGCTCGCGCATGCGCCCGAAGGCACCCGTCGGTGCGTCGTGGGTCGGCAGGCTCGTCACCCCGGGCACCATGCCGAGCCCCAGGCGCGTCAGGTTCGGGAGGTCGACGTCGTCGCCGGCTTCGCCGGCGGCACCGGCTTCGCCCGCGGCACCGGCTTCGCCCGCGGCACCGGCTTCGCCCGCGGCGGCGAGGGCGTGGTCGAGGGTGTGGGCGCCGGCGTCGCCGTGGGGCGCCTCGGGCGTCACGCCGAACTCGGCGGCGTCCGGCAGGGCGCCGAGCCCCACGGAGTCGAGGACGACGAGCGCGACGGTGCGGCGGCGCTGCATGCTGCGAGCGTACCAGGTGCCGTGACGGAGCCGCTCGCCCGCGCGCGCCCTGCCGCCTCCAGTGCCGGTGGCACGCCGTCGCCCCGCCACGGCGCTCGCCCCGGCCGAGCGTGGGATGATGGCAACGTGCCCGAGCACGACCCCCACGCACGGCGGCCGATCCCGGCCGCCGGCGGCGAGCTCGTCGGCGTCGTCGGCGGGCGGCTCCGTGAGCTGGCGCCCGAGGCGCGGCGCTTCGCCATCGGCGTCTCCGGCGGCGGCGACTCCGTCGCGCTGGTTTGGATGCTGGCGGAGCGTGGCGTGGACCTCGTCCTGCTCCACGTGGACCACGCGCTGCGCCCCGAGGCCGAGGACGACGCCGCCTTCGTGCGCGACCTGGCCACCGCCGTCGACGCGCCGTTCCGCGCCGAGCGGGTGGAGGTGCGCGCCGCGGCCGACCGCCGCGGCTGGAACCTCGAGGAGGCCGCCCGCAGGCTGCGGCGGTCCTCGCTCCACCGGATGGCCCGCGCGGCGGGCGCCGACGTCCTGCTGCTCGCGCACACCGTCGACGACCAGGCGGAGACGGTCGTGCTCCAGGCGCTGCGTGGCTCCGCCTACCTGCGCGGCATGCCCGCGCGCCGCGGCCGCCTGGTGCGCCCGCTGTTGACGATCGGGCGGGGCGAGCTGCGCGCGTGGCTCGATCGCCACGGCCGGCCGTGGCGCGACGACCCGACGAACGCCGACCTGGAGCGCGCGCGGGCGTGGGTGCGGCACGCCGTGCTGCCGCGGCTCGAGTCGTACGCGCCGGGGGTGACGCACCGCCTCGCGCGCCTGGCGACGGTGCAGCGCGATGCGGCCGACTTCGTCCGCGACGAGGCCCGGCGTCGCGTCCGGGGTGCCGCCGCCCTGCTCGGCCCGGAGCGCTCCTTCGGTGAGGACGACGGGGTCGTCGTCGACGCGAAGGGCGGTGCGGCAGCGGTCGAGGTGAGCAGGACCGCGGCCCCGGTGGCCACGGCCGCGGGCCCGGTGTCGGTCGCCGCGGCCGCCGCCGACGGCGTCGACGCGCAGGCGCTCGCCCGGCAGCCGGTCGCGATCCAACGCGAGGTGCTGGCCGCGCTCCTCGCCGGCGCGGGTGTCGAGGTCGACCTGCACCGCATCGAGACCGCCCGCGCCCACCTGAACGACGCCGACGCGTGGCGCGCGTCCGTGGGCGCGGGGGCCTGGTGGCGGGTCGCGTACGGCCGGGTGGCGGTGGTGCGGTCGGCGCCGCGCCCGGCCGAGAGGAGCGTCACGCGCGCCGAGGAACTGCCCGACGGGGTCGGTGCCGAGGCGCTGGAGCGCGGCCCGCTCGAGCTGCGCGCCCGCCGTCCCGGCGACGTCGTCCGCCTCCCCGGTGGCCACCGCTCGCTCGCCGACGTGCTGATCGACGCCCGCGTCCCGCGCGAGGCGCGCGACGGGCTGCGGCTCCTCGCCCGCGGCGACGAGGTGGTATGGGTCGAGGGCTTGCTGCGACCCGCGGGCGGCGGTGCCATGCTCGTCGAGGACGACGACGAGCGGGCGATGCGCGAGGCGCTCGTGCTGGCGCGTGCGGCCGGCGAGGCCGGCGAGTTGCCCGTCGGCGCGCTGGTGCTGCTGGGTGGCGAGGTGCTGGGCCGCGGTGCCAACCGCACCCGTGCCGACCACGATCCGACCGCCCACGCCGAGGTCCTCGCGCTGCGCGCCGCGGCGGCGTCGACGGGCGACTGGCGCCTGACCGGCGCGACGCTGGTGGTGACGCTGGAACCCTGCCCGATGTGCTTCGGCGCGATCCTCTCGGCGCACGTCGCACGCGTGGTCTACGGCGCACCCAACCTGCGCGAGGGCGCGCTCGGCGGCGTGGCCGACCTCGGCGGCGAGCGTTGGAAGCGGCGCGTGGAGGTGCGCGGCGGCGTGCGGGCGCGCGAGTCGGCGGCGCTGCTGGCGTCGTTCTTCGGCGAACGGCGGGGGTAGGGGAGGGCGGGTCGCTCGCCCGTGTGACCGGTGGCGGGTGTGCGGCCGGGTGGCCGCCACGGTCCCGCGTTGCCGGCGCCACGGCGGGCGGCAATAGCGCCGTGTCCGACGGCGCCTTCCGTCCACGGCGACCCGCGCCGCGACGGGGCCCCATGTACGATGGGCGCGATGAAGATCCGCAATTTCTCGATCATCGCCCACGTCGACCACGGCAAGTCGACCCTCGCCGACCGCATCCTGGAGCTCACCCAGAGCGTGTCGCAGCGCGAGAAGCGGGACCAGATGCTCGACACGCTGGAGCTCGAGCGCGAGCGCGGGATCACGATCAAGGCCACCCCCATGCGCCTGTACTACCAGGCCGACGACGGTGAGACGTACCTCTTCAACCTGATCGACACCCCCGGCCACGTCGACTTCAACTACGAGGTCTCGCGCGCGCTGCGCGCGTGCGAGGGCGTGCTGCTGGTGATCGACGCCGCCCAGGGGGTCGAGGCGCAGACGATCCAGAACGCCTACCTCGCCGTCGACAACGGCCTCGAGGTGCTGCCGGTCATCAACAAGATCGACCTGCCTTCCGCCGACGTCGCCGGCGCGATCGAGGAGCTCGAGGAGGTCATCGGCATCCCCGGCGACCACGCGGTGCCCACCTCGGCCAAGACCGGCGAGAACACCCGGGCCGTGCTCGAGGGCATCGTCGCGCACCTGCCGCCGCCGCAGGGCGACCCCGAGGCGGGCCTGCGGGCGCTGATCTTCGACGCCGTCTACGACTCCTACCAGGGCGTCATCGCGTTCATCCGTGTCTTCGACGGCCGCATCGCCCACGGCGACCGCGTGAAGATCGCCTCGACCGGCAAGACGATCGAGGTCGACAAGGTCGGCTTCTTCCGGCCGGAGCCCACCGTCTGCGAGGCGCTCGGGGTGGGGGAGGTCGGTTGGTTCACGGCCGGCATCAAGGACATCGCCGACACCCAGATCGGCGACACCGTCACCTCACCCGATCGGCCCGCCGGCGCCGCCATCCCCGGGTTCAAGCCGGCCATGCCCGTCGTGTTCTCGGGCCTCTACCCGACCGACAACGAGGAGTACCCGAAGCTGCGCGAGGCGCTCGAGAAGCTGCGGCTCAACGACGCCGCCTTCAGCTTCGAGCCCGAGACCAGCGAGGCGCTCGGCTTCGGCTTCCGCTGCGGCTTCCTCGGCCTGCTGCACGCCGACATCGTCCAGGCGCGACTCGAGCGCGAGTTCGACCAGGCGCTCATCGCGACCGCGCCCGGCGTCGTCTACCACGTCCGCACCACCGACGGCGCGTTCATCGAGGTCCAGAACCCGAGCCAGCTACCGGCCCCCGACCGCATCGAGGAGATCGCCGAGCCGTGGGTGCGGCTCAGCGTCTTCGTGCCCGAGACCTACGTCGGCAACGTCATGGGGCTGGTGCAGGAGAAGCGCGGGGCGTTCCAGGACATGGTCTACCACGGTCGTCGCGTCGAGCTGCACTACGAGGTCCCCTTCGGCGAGATCCTCTACGACTTCCACGACCGCCTCAAGTCACTCACCCGCGGCTACGCCTCGATGGACTACCACCCGCTCGACTACCGCGCCGGCGACCTCGTCAAGGTCGACGTGCTCGTCAACGAGGAGAAGGTCGATGCGCTGTCGGTCATCGCGCACCGCGACAAGGCCTACGAGATCGGCCGCCGCATCGTCGACCGCATGGCCGACGTCATCCCCCGGCAGATGTTCACCATCCCCGTCCAGGCCGCCATCGGCGGCAAGATCCTCGCGCGTGCGACTGTGAAGGCCTTCCGCAAGGACGTTCTCTCCAAGTGCTACGGTGGCGACATCACCCGCAAGAAGAAGCTCCTCGAGAAGCAGAAGAAGGGGAAGGCGCGCATGAAGCAGTTGGGGACGGTGGAGGTACCGCAGGAGGCGTTCTTGGCGGTGCTCTCTACGGGGGAGGGGTAGCTACTGCACGGGGTCTCTTCGCTTCGCTGGCGCCTGACCGTCGCGGTCGGCACGGCACTGTTCGTGGCGATCCTGGCCCCGGCGCTCGTCTGGATCTCGTCCCTCGCGCCCGCCGCATGGTCCTCTGCGGCGTTCGTGGTGGGCTTCCTCGTGGGAACGGCCGTCCTCTTCGTCCTCTGCTTCGTGATCGCGCGGCTCCTGGCCGACGCGGTGACGGCACCGATCTTCGCGGCCGCGGCCCGCATCGAGCACATCGCCGATACCGGCAACGATCTGCCGGACGCGCCCCTGCATACGGTGGCCGAGCTCGATCGACTGCTGTCTGCCGTGCGGCATCTCGTCGAGACGGCCCGCGGCCGCGAACAGCGGCTCGCAACGGCGATCGGCGCGCTCGCACACGACGTTCGCACGGATCTGAGGGCGATCGCGACGGTCTTGACCCAGGGGCGGACGGTCACCGGTGGCGACGTCGTGCTTCCGGCCGTCACGGCGGACCTCGTGGACCGTGAGATCGAACGGGCCCGGAGCATGACGAGTGACCTCGTCGTGCTCATGCGGAGCCCGGAGACGCTTCCCGTACCCGGGCCAGCGCCGGTGGACGTGGCCGGACTGGTCGAGGACGTGGTGGCGGCCGCGGCGGCCCGATCATCGGTGGCGTTGGCCGTCGAGATCGAGAAGCGTTTCGAGCGGCGCGTGCCGCGCGCCCTCATCGAACGGGCGCTGCGCAACGTCATCGACAACGCCGTCCGGTACGCGCGGACCTCGGTGACGATCCGCGTGTACGACGGCCTGGTCATCGTGGCGGACGATGGCCCCGGGATGAAGAGGGATTCGAGCGATGCACTCGCATCCGGGCTTCATGGCTACGGATTCCAGATCGCCTCGCGGCTGGCGGAACTCGTTGGAGGACGCGTGGCGATCGAGCGGTCGGACGCTTCGGGTACCGTCGTACTGGTGTACGTCTGATGGTGCGTCGCGAGGAGGATCCGCGCGGCGCAGCAGCGCTCGTCGTGGACGACCATCCGCTCTTCAGGCTTGGGTTCGTCGCCGCCTGGCGGCTCGCGCGGCCCCGTGAGCCGATCGTCGAGGCGAGCGATCTCGAAGGCGCGCGCCGCCTGCTGACGCCACGAACGCGGTTGATGGTCGTCGACCTGCTGCTTCCCGACGGCTTCGGGCTCGACCTCGCCGCGACCGCCGTGCGCCTTGGCGTTCCCTTCGTCGTCCTTTCGACCGCGGACGCGTCCGCGATCGTCGAGGCGGTGCGCCGGAGCGGCGCCGCGGGCTTCTTCTCGAAGGAGACGGACCCGCACCGCATCCTGCTCGAGATCGACCGCATCCTGTGTGATCCGAACGAACGCTGTTTTCCCGCGCGCTCGCCGTTGCCTGCGCTGACGCCCCGCGAGCGGGACGTCCTCGGTGGCCTGTTGGCCGGGCTCGGCAACCGTGAGATCGCCGAGCTCCTGGGGTTGGGAACCGAGACGGTCAAGTCGCACACTGCGATGCTCTTCGTGCGGCTCGGAGCGTCGGATCGGTTCGAGGCGGTGCGCATCGCGCGTGACCTGGGCTATGATCTCGCGCTGCCGTACCTTCAGGAGGGCCACGTCGGCGGCTAGCCCGTGTTTCGAGGACCGTCGCTGGGACGCGCCTCGGCGCCTGGTGCCTTCGTTTGGCTGCGACCCGGCGTGGCTGGGCAGGAGTTGGCCGTGCCGTCGACCTGAACGCTGCGTGCCGCAGGATGTTCGTGATGAAGCGCGCAGGTCTCGTCCTGATCGAACTGCTCGTCGTCCTCTCGGTGATCTCGATGGCGTGGTTGTGGCACGCGCATCGTCCGTCGAGAAGTCTGGCAGCCGATGCCCGAGCGCTCGGCAGAGCCGTCGCTCAGGCTCGTGCGCGTGCCGCCGTGGACGGCACCGTCGCGACGGTCTTCGGCGTGACCTGCAGCCCAAGGCCGATCGTGGCCTTGGAGGGGCTCACGAGCGCCGAGGTATCGGGGCCCGCCCGCGGCCTCCTCTTCACCCCCGACGGCCTCCCCCGCACCTGCGACGGGGGCGGCGTCGGCAACACCACGATCCTCCTCGAGCACCGCGGCCAGCAGGCCGCCGTCATCGTCTCGTCGCTCGGCCGCGTCCGCTGGGAGATGCGATGAGCCGCCGCGGGTTCACCCTGATCGAGGTGTTGGTCGCGCTGACGCTCGTCGCGATCCAGGTGCCCGCGGTGGTGGCCACGGTGAGCGCCGCCGCCGCGCTCACGCGCCGCGCGGAGGCGGTGCTCGCCAGCATCGACGTCCCCGACCTCGTCGATCGGTGCCACCGGTGATGAGCCGGCGCGGGCTGACGCTGGTCGAGGTGCTGGTCGCGCTCGCGATCGGCTCGTTGGTCCTGTCGCTGGCCGCGGCCACGAGCCAGTCGAGCCGCCGACTGAGCGCGGCGATCGACGCCCGGGCGACCGCTGGTCAGCGGGCGACGGCCGTGCCACGCCTCGTCGGCGGCGCGTTGGCGCTGGCCGGGCGGGGGCTCGACGGCTGCGGTCTCCAGGTGGCCGATGGTGGCGTGCGGGTCCGCGTCCACGGCGTCGACCTGGGCGACGAGCAGCCGGAGACCGTGGAGGTCTTCGCCGGTCTCGACGGCGGCGGGCGGCCGGCGCTGTACCACCGCACCGTCCCGTACGCCCGGCAGCCCTGGCTCGAGGACGTGACCGGCTTCCGCGTGCTCGCCGCGCGCGATGAAGACGGCACCTGGCGCCCGATCGAGCACGACGCCGCCATGCGGTGGCGGGCGCTGCGGGTCGAACTGTCCTGGACGGACGGCGACGTCCGCAGCTACGAGCTCCGGCTGCCCCACACGCCGTGCGCGGAGCCGCTCGCATGACGTCCCGCCGCGGCTTCTTGCTCGTCAGCGTCCTGTTCCTGACGCTGGCGACGTGGGCGCTGCTGGCGGCCATGCTCACGACCGCCTTCCTGCACTACCGCCTCGCGCTCGGCGCCGAGCGTGGCGCGGTCGCCGGGGCGGCGGCGGAGCGGGCGGTGGCCGAGGCCCTCGCCGCAGCGGAGGAGACCCGAGTGGCCGCCGGCACGTGGCCGACGCCAGCCCCGCCGACCGACGCCGCCGCCTGCGTCCTCGAGCTCGTCGAGGTCGCGCAGGCCGACGACTGGTACCGCGTGCGGGTGCAGGCCTCCTTCGAGGGCGCGCTCGCGTGGCGCGAGGGAACGGTCCATGCGGCGCCGTGACCACGGGGCCGTGCACTGCGGGCCGGAGCTGGTCGACGCCGATTACCGCGCCTTGACGCGCCTCGCCCCAGGGTGCGACCATCCTCGGGATGACGACGCTCCGCGCGCGCCTCTGTGCGGCCCTGCTCGCGGCGGGCAGGCCGGTGCCGGCGAAGGACCTGCTGCGGCTGCTGGAGGTGTCGCCGGAGGGCCTGGAGCGCTCGCTGAAGGACCTGCAGCAGACGCTGGAGGCAGCGTCGTTGGGCGTGGAGATCGAGGCGGTCGCCGGCGGTTACCAGCTGGTCGTGTCGCCCGCCATCGCGCCGCAGCTGGCGAGCCTGCTGGCGCCGCCGCCGCTGCCGAACCTCTCCGCGGCCGCGCTCGAGACCCTGGCGCTCGTCGCGTACCACCAGCCCGTCACGCGGGGCGAGCTCGAGGCCGCCCGCGGCGCGAACTGCGGGTCCACCGTGGAGACGCTGCTGGAGCGCGAGTTGATCAAGGTGGTGGGCCGGCGCGAGGTCATCGGCCGGCCCGAGCTGCTCGCGACCACCGAACGCTTCCTCATCGAGTTCGGGCTCCGCTCCCTGGACGACCTGCCCGCGGTCGCCGACCAGCCGGACGCCTTCCTGCGCGGCTGACACGCCGCCACCCGCTGCGTGGGTGGCCCTTCAGCCATGCGGCGCGGCGAGGTAGCGCAGCGCCGCCAGGTACCCCTCGGCCCCCAGGCCCGAGATCGTGCCCACGCAGACCGCGCCGGTGAGGGTGACGTGCCGGAAGGGCTCGCGCGCGTGCACGTTGGACAGGTGGACCTCGACGACGGCCACGTCGATGCTGGCGATCGCGTCGCGCAGTGCCACGGACGTGTGCGTGTACCCGCCGGGGTTGATGACGACGCCCGCGGCGCCGGCGTCGGCGGCCTCGTGGAGCCAGCCGATCAGCGCGCCCTCGTGGGCGCTCTGGCGGGCCTGCAGCGCGAAGCCGAGCGAGGCGGCCAGGTCGGCGCAGGCCGCGTCGATGTCGGCGAGCGTCTGGCGTCCGTAGATCTCGGGCTCGCGGCGGCCGAGGCGGTCGAGGTTGGGGCCGTGGAGCACCCACAGGGTCCGAGGGGCGTCGCTCATGTTGGGCCTCCGGGGAAGCGTGCGCGCAGAGCGTCCCACGCGCGGGCGAGGTCTGCGGGCTGGACGTCGTCGACGACCACCGGTCGGCCGACGGCCTCGAGCAGCACGAAGCGCAACCGGCCGACGCGGCGCTTCTTGTCGCGCGCCATGAAGCCCAGCAGCGTGTCGAGCGGCACGTCCGGCAGCGGCGCGTCGGCGGCCCAGGCGACCAGCGCCACGGCGTCGGCGCGCCAATCCGCCCAGCCGCGAGCCGCGCCGAGCTCGGCGGCGA
Organism: Trueperaceae bacterium; assembly: GCA_011389865.1. Taxonomy (GTDB): domain Bacteria; phylum Deinococcota; class Deinococci; order Deinococcales; family Trueperaceae; genus JAABTL01. The sequence continues at coordinate 219,751 of JAABTL010000002.1, read as the reverse complement.
ACGCGAGGCCGTAGGCGACGGCGGTGCCGTGGCGCATGGCATGGCCGGTGGCGGCCTCGAGGGCGTGGGCGAGGGTGTGCCCCAGGTTGAGGTGGGCGCGGACGCCGGCCTCGTGCGGGTCGGCGGCGACGACCTCGGCCTTCACCCGGATGCCGTCGGCGACGAGGCGCGCCCAGGCGGCCGCGTCGAGGTCGGCCGGCAAGCCGAAGGCGTCGGGCGCGCCGAAGGCCGCCCGCCACGGCGCGTCGGCGAGCAGCGCGTGCTTGTAGAGCTCGACCGCGCCCTCGCGCAGGACGGCTGGGGGCAGGGTGGCGAGGGCGCGCGCGTCCGCAACGACGAGCCGGGGTTGCCAGAAGGCGCCCACGAGGTTCTTGCCCTCCGGCAGGTCGATGCCGGTCTTGCCGCCGACGGAGGCGTCGACCATCGCCAGCAGCGTGGTGGGGACTTGGACGAACGGCACGCCCCGCATCCAGCTCGCCGCCACGAAGCCCGCGAGGTCGCCGACCACGCCGCCGCCGACGGCGCACACCCAGGTATCGCGGTCGCACGCCGCGGCGGCGAGCCGGGCGTGCAGGTCGGCCCAGGTGGCGACGGACTTCGAGCCCTCGCCGGCCGGCACGACGAGCATGACGGCCTCGACGCCGAGCGCCGCCCACGCCGCGGCGGCCCGGGACGCATGGCCGGCGGCGGCCACGCGCTCGTCGCTGACGATCGCGACGCGGGAGGCGCGGCCGGCACCCGCGTCGGCCAGGGCCGCGGGCAGGAGGTCGTCGTCGGTGCCCACCCAGACGTCGTACGCCGGCGTGAGGGCGACGCGGACGCGCAGGGGGGCCGTCGCGCGGCTCACCCGTGCGCCTCGTGCCACTCGCGCAACTGCTCGACGATCTCCTCGACGACCTCGGTCGACTCGCGGCCGTCGGACTGCACCTTGATGCTGGCGACGTCGTCGTAGGCAGGACGGCGCTGCTCCATGAGGGCCCGGATGCGCCCCAGCGGGTCGCCGGTCTCGATCAGCGGCCGCTTGTGCCGCCGCGTCCGCCGGTACACGGTCTCGGGCGAGGCCTCCAACACCACCACCGGTCCGCGCGAGCGCAGCAGGCGCCGGTTCTCCTCGCGCACGACCGTGCCCCCGCCCGTCGACACGACGACCTCGTCGAGCCGCAGGACGCGGCGCACGATCTCGGTCTCGTAGTCGCGGAAGGTCGACTCGCCGTAGAGCTCGAAGATCTCGCTGATGCGCATGCAGGCGACGCGCTCGATCACGCGGTCGGTGTCGATGAAGGTCAGCTGCAGCCGGCGCGAGAGCTCCCAGCCGATGCGGCTCTTGCCGGTGCCCATGAAGCCGGCCATGGCCACCCAGGTGACCGGCCGGTCGGTCAGGTGTCGGCGCATCGGCTCAGTACGCGGCTGCGTAGGCACGGTGGGCGGCGACGCGCTCGCGCACCTCGCGCACGGTGTCGGCCCCGAACTTCTCGAGCAGGGCGTCGGCGAGCACCAGCGCGGCCATCGCCAGGACGACGATCGAGGCGGCGGGCACGGCGGTGGTGTCGGAGCGCTCGCGGGCCGCGTCGGCCGGCTCGTGGGTGACGACGTCGACGGTGGGCAGCGGGCGCATCAGCGTGGCGATCGGCTTCATCGCCGCGCGCACCACGAGCTCCTCGCCGTTGGTGATGCCGGCCTCGAGGCCGCCGGCTCGGTTGCTGGGCCGGCGGTAGCCGCGCCCATGGTCGTGGAACACGGCGTCGTGGACCTCGCTGCCGGGGACGGTGGCGTTGTGCCAGCCGTCGCCGATCTCGACGCCCTTGATCGCCTGGATCGACATGGCGGCCTGCGCCAGGCGGCCGTCGAGCTTGCGGTCCCACTGCGTGTGGCTGCCGAGCCCGACCGGGACGCCCCGGAAGCGCGCCTCGACGACGCCACCGAGGGTGTCGCCGTCGCGCTTCGCCTGGTCGACGCGCGCACGGATGGCGTTCTCGGCGGCGGACTCGAAGGTGCGGAAGGGGGAGTCGTCGAGCGCGGCCAGGCGGTCCCAGTCCATGCCGCCGTCGCAGGGGACGCCGGCCATGTGCACCACGCGGCCGCTGCCCTCGACGCCGGCCTCGGCGAGGATCCGCAGGGCGACGGCGCCGGCGGCGACCCTGGACGCCGTCTCGCGCGCCGAGGCGCGCTCCAGGACGTCGCGCAGGTCCTTGTGGCCGTACTTGATGCCGCCGGCGAGGTCGACGTGGCCGGGACGGGCCTTGGTCAGCGCGCGCTTGCGCGGCTCGCCGCCGGGCTCGGGCGACATGATCGTCTCCCAGTTGCGCCAGTCGCGGTTCTCGATCTGCAGCGAGAGCGGCGCGCCGGTCGTGCGACCGGCACGGACGCCGGCGAGGACCCGGGCGGCGTCGGTCTCGATCACCTGGCGGCGGCCGCGGCCGTAGCCGCCCTGCCGGCGCCTGAGCCACGGGTCGACGTGCTCGGCGGCCACCAGCGGCAACCCCGCGGGGACCCCGTCGAGCAGCACCGTCAGCGCCGGGCCGTGGCTCTCCCCGGCGGACAGGAACCTCAGCGTCTTCATCGCGCCAATCTAGCACGGCCCCGCGCCCGCGCCGGCACCGTGCTGGACGGGGGAGATGGCGCCCGTGGCCGCGGCCGACGGGGACGGGACCCCGCGGGGACGGGACCCCGGCCACGAGAAGGCGCGCCCCCGGAGACCCGGGGGCGCGCGCACCTTGGAGGACGGGTCGTGCGTCGGGCGTCAGTCGATGACGGTCGCCGTGATGATGAGCAGGAGGTCGATGTCGTCCTCCTCGGTCACCGTCCTGCCGAGCAGGTCGCCGATCCCGGGGATGCTGCCGATGATCGGCAGGCGCTGACGGGTGACCGCCAGCGAGTTCTGCAGCAACCCACCGAGCAGCAGGGTCTGGCCCTGCTCGACGGTGACCGTGCTGGTGAGGTTGCGGGTCGACAGGTTGAGGAAGGTGGGGTCGTTCGTGGTCGACAGGACGTCCTCGACCTTGGCCGACACCTCGAGGGTGATGCGGCCGTCGGCCGTGATGCGCGGGGTGACGTCGACCTGGACCCCATAGGGGATCGTCCGCTCGATGTTCTCCTGGGCGCCCGGCAGCGTGATGAAGATCTGGCCGCCGGACTGGATCGTGCCCTGGCCGTTGTTGAGGACGGTGATGTTGCTGTCGTCCACGCGGCGGCTGAGCCCCTGGGTCTCGAGCGCGTCGAGCACGGCGCGCACGTTGAGGCTGGAGATCACCTGCGTGGTGTCGAAGATGAAGCTGAGGCCGCCCGAGAGGATGTTGGCCGTGAAGTTGCCGAGGCCGGTGCTCCAGTCGATGCCGAGGTCGAGCGCGCTGCGGCGCGTGATCTCCTGGATGCGCACCTGGACGTTGACCTGCGGCTGCGGCTCGTCGAGCTCGGCGATCAGCGCGCCGAGGCGCGACTGGACGGCGGCGGTGCCGGTGACGATCAGGCTGTTGGTGCGGGCGTCCGCGACGACCGTGAAGGTGTCGATGAGGGTACCGGTCCCCTCGCCGTCCTCGCTGCCGGCGACGACGCCGGTGGCGCGCAGGGTCTCGGCGAGGCTGTCGGCGTCGGAGTTCGACAGGAAGTACGTGCGCTGGACGAGCGGCAGGACCTCGGCGGGCTGGTCGAACTCCGCGAGGGTCTCCGCCACGGCCTCGTGCTGCTCCTCGGTGGCGCTGACCACGACGGCCGACGTCCCCGGTAACCCCTCGACCGTGGCCTCAGGCACCGCGAGACGGAGGAGCCGGACGACCGTGTCGACGTCGTTGTTCACGCGGTAGAAGCGCTGCTCGAGCGGCTCGCCCTCGACGACGGGCTCCGGGGCGGACGTGCGCAGCCGCGCCAGCGAGCCGCTGGTGCCGATGACGACGATGTCGTTCTCCTGCAGCAGGTAGTCGAGGTCGTTGAGCGTCAGGACCAGCTCCCAGACCTGCCGGAACGGCTTCGGTTCGCCGATGTCGTAGACGATCGTCCGGGGCGGCACGTCGTCGATGACGGGCGTGAGGTCGACGGCGCGCGCCAGCGCGGTGAGCATGGTGCCCAGGTCCTCGCCGGCGAGGCCGGTCGAGAACGACACCAGCTGGTCGAAGCGGGCGTCCGCCGGCAACTCGGCCGGCTGGGCCAGCACCGGCGCCAGGCCGAGCAACGCCACACACGTGAGGAGGGAGAGCACTCGTTTCATGTTCACCGCCTGAGGTCCAAGGTGAGGATCTGCGTGGTCTGGCCGAGGGTCAACTCCGCCTGCATGCCGCGGAGGTCGGTCAGGACGATCTCGGTGTTGGGCAGCGTCTGCCCGAGGGAGACGACGATCGGCGCCGCGTCGAGGTTGGAGCGGAACACGCCCACGCTGACGGGGCCCAACACGGAGCCCGTGAAGGCGTAGTCGTTGTCCCGCAGGAACCGCGCGAGGCCCGTCGAGCCAGCCGCCAGCGGCGCCTCGGCGGCGACCGCGCCGGTGCCCTCGGCCGCGGGCTCACCGGAGGCCGCGGGCTCACCGGAGGCCGCGGGTTCGTCGGTCGCCACGGAGACGTCCGGTCCGGGTTCGGTGACCGCGGCCGGCTCCGCGATCGGCCCCACCGGCTCGAGATCGACCGACGGCGCCGGCGGCCGCGGGGCGGACGGCGCATCGATGACCGCGGGTTCCGGATCGGGGACGGCGATCACCGTGATCGCCGGCAGGTCGACGCGGTCGGCGACGGTGCCGACGCGCGGCTGCCGCAGCAGGGCGGGGGCGGAGGACAGCACGGCGCCGGAGGGGAGGTCGCGGCTGAGCGACGCGCTCGGCGCGCCCGGCGTGACCGCACGCGGCGTGGGTGCTGGCTGGCGGACGGGTGCCGGCGGCGGGCCGGCGGGAACCGGGACCTCGACCGCGACGTCGCCCGCGGGCGCGGTGGCGGCGGGGACGTCGCGAGCGGGCGCCGGCGGGGTGCGCACGACGACGGGCGAGAAGGGGTTGATGGTCGCGCGGGTCGGCACCGTGACGCCGGCGGCCGCCTCCTCCTCGGGCTCGGGCTCGGCCTCCTCGACGGCGGCCTGGGGCTCGGTCACCAGGAAGGGGAGGTCGGCGATGACGATGTCGCGGGTGACCGCGATCGCCGGATCGATGGCGACGACCTCGGGTTCGGCCACCACGATGGCGTCGGGATCGGCGGCCACGTCGGGATCGACCTCCGCGGACGCCGGGGCGGCGTCGCCGTCTTCGGCGTCGCCGTCTTCGGCGGCGACGTCATCGGCCGGCGCGGCCTCGCCCTCGGTCGCCTCGCCGTCGGCGGTCGTTCCGGCGCTGGGCGCGGCGGGGGTCGCGGTGACGGGGTCCTGCGCGGGGGCCTCGGCCAAGCGGCTCTGGTAGAAGAAGTTCACCCAGAAGAAGGCGGCGGCGGCGAGCAGCAGGATGGCGATCAGGATGCGGGCGGTGCGGGACAGCGCCATGTCAACGCTCCCCGGGGTCGGAGCCCGTGAAGACGTACACGGTGAATCCGACGTTGGTCGAGAGGTCGGGGTCGGTCGAGTCGTCGCTGGAGAGCGACAGCCCCACCTGGTTGATCTTCGTGTAGCGCTGTAGGCCCTCGAGCACGCCGATGAAGCCCATGACCTCCCCGAAGGTGCCGCTCGAGGCGACGGTGAAGCCGATCGGCCGCACGTCTTCGATGTTGCCCGACGCGCCGCCCTGGCTGAAGCTGGCGATCGTCACGCCCGCGTCCTCGGCGGAGCGCCGCAGGTCGTCGATCACGTCTGCGACCTGCGACTCCTGCGGGAGCTGAGAGAGGAACACGCGCCGCTCCTCCTCGAGGAGCGCGACGGCGAGCCGCAACTCGGGGAGGTTCCGGCGGGCGTCCTCGCCGCGTCGGATCTCGACGTCGAGGCGCTGGATGTCGGCCTCGAGGTCGGCGATGCGCTCCTGCGATGGCGTGTACAGGTAGAAGTACCAGAGCACGCCGCCGACGATCGTGAGGACCAGGAGGATCAGCGCGATGTCGCGCTGGCGGATGTTGCGCAGGGAGAACCTCATCGCTCGGCCCCCGAGAAGCCGCCGACGGTGAGGTTGTAGGTGAACAGCTCCTCATCCTCGGACTGGCGCGAGGCGTTCTGGAAGAGCACGCCGAAGTCGGGCGCGTTCTCCAGGTTGCGGACGAAGGTCGCGAGCACCTCGGGCCCACGAACGGTGCCCGAGATCGACGCCTCGGAGACGATCGCCGCACCCTCGTAGCGGTTCGCGTCGCTCGACGGCGGGTAGACCGAGCGCAGGTTGAGGCTCCTGAAGTCGATCAGCGTGACGCCGTCGTCGCTCATGGCGGGAACGTACTCGAGCAGCGCGGGGATCTCGGAGGTCCACACGACCTGGCCGAGCCGCACCTCTTCGGCGACGGCGATCAGGGCCCGCAGGGCCTGCTGCCGCGCCTGCAGGTCGCGCTGCTCCTGCAGGAACGGCTGCAGCAGCGCCAGTTGGTCCTGCCGCAGCTGCACGTCGCGTTCGAGGTTGGCGATCGTCTGGTTGGTCAGATACGAGATCGAGAACAGCACGCTGCCGACCGCGAGCGGAACCACGACCGCCAGGACGCGCCAGTAACCGGGCTCGCGCACGCGCTGGAGGCTCTTGGGCAGCAGGTTGATGTTAATCAAGGCCGCTCACCCCCCGGAGCGCCAGGCCGAGCGGCACCGCGAGCCCAGGGCCGACGTCGTGCAGGTAGGCCCGATCGAAGCGGTTACCGTCCGCGGTGACGGTCAGCCACGGGTCGCCGACCTCGGTGCGCACGCCGAGCGTGTCGCCCACGGCCTCGGCGAGGCCGCGGAGTTTGGCGCCGCCACCGGTGATCAGCATGCGGTTGATGTTGGCGTCGCCCGTCTGCACGCGGAAGAACTCGAGGCTGCGGCGGATCTCGGTGGTCAGCTCGATCAGCACCGGCCGCAGCGCCTCGTAGACCCGGCTGGGGCTGTACTGCTCGCGCTTGGCGTCGAAGTTGAGCAGCTCCTCCTCGTCCTCGGAGGGGATGACGGCCGTCCCGAACTGCAGCTTCACGTCCTCGGCGCTGTCGAAGTCGAGGCCGAAGGCGCGCTGCACCGCCGCGGTGAAGTCGTCGCCGCTGACGCCGATGTTGCGGTTCATCAGCACCCGCTCGCCGCGCACCAGGGTGATCGTGGTGTTCGAGGCGGCGATCTCGAGGACGACGCCGATCTCGTTCGCCTCGGTGTAGCCGCTGCCCGAAAGGGTCGTCTTGGTGAGATGCTCACCGAGCAGCGCGCCCTTGAGCGAGCGCAGCAGGCTGAACGGCTTGATGTCGATCACGACCGGCTCGAGGCCGGCCAGGCGAAGCGTTTCGACCTGCTGCGTGAGCAGGTCGAGGCGGGCGGCCGCGATGACGACCTCGAGCTGGCCGCCCTCGGACACGTCGTCCGGGTTGTCCAGCACGTAGAAGTCGAGCTCGACCTCGTCGATCGGGAAGGGGATGTAGCGCTCCGCCTCCCACTTGATCGCCTCCTCGAGCTCCTGCAGGGTCATCTTGGGGACCATGATGTTGCGGGTGATCGCCTGTCGGTTGGAGACCGCCGAGACGACGTGACGCTTGCGGATCCCCGCCTCGTCGAAGAGGGCCCTGACCTCCGCGGCAAGCCCGGGGGCGTCGATGATCTGGTCGTCCTGCACGAGGCCGGGGGGCATCGGCCGGATCCCGAGGGCGGCCAGGCTGGGCGGGTTGCCCTGCCGCAGCTCCACCACCTTCAGGGCCGACGTCCCGATCTCGAGGCCGACGGCTTCGATCCTGGGTCGTAGGAAGCGCGACATGCGTCCGCGCGTTGAGGCCATAGGAATCCTCCTCGAATGCCTATCGGGACTGTATCACGCGACTCTCATGCCCCCTGGTGAATTTTTCGCCGCAGGGCGGGGTTCCTGCCGTCTGTCGAGCCGCCTTGCGCGCGGGCCGATTCACCACGGGATGAAAGGTTCGTCGGCGTTCCGGCACCACTCGACGCCGAGATGTCGCCCTGGGCACGTGGGCTGCATCCAAGGACATCGTTATACGATGCGAACGACGCAACGAGTCGCCCGCGACGGCGCCCGACCCCTCAGCCACCGGAACGCGCCAGGTCGTTGAAGCGCACGTGGGCGTTGTGGAACTGCAGGTCGACCTGACCGACGGGACCGTTGCGCTGCTTGCCGAGGATGACCTCGGCGATGCCCTGCTTCTCGGAGTGCGGGTCGTAGTACTCGTCGCGGTAGATGAACATGACGAGATCGGCGTCCTGCTCGATCGCGCCGGACTCGCGCAGGTCGCTGAGCATCGGCCGCTTGTTCGGCCTGGCCTCGACGGCGCGGGACAGCTGCGAGAGGACCAGGACGGGGACGTCGAGCTCGCGGGCGAGCGCCTTGAGGCCGCGCGAGATCGTGCTGATCTCCTGCTGGCGGTTCTCGCTCTGCCGGCCGTGCGAACCGGACATCAGCTGCAGGTAGTCGATGACGAGCAGGCCCAGGTCGTGCTCGGCCATCAGCCGCCGGGCGCGCGAGCGCAACTCCATCACCGTGAGATCGGCGTGGTCGTCGATGTAGATCTTGGCCTCCGACATGCGCCCCGCGGTGTCGGCCAGCCGCTGGAAGTCGCGGTCAGAGAGCTGGCCATTGCGCACGCGGCTCATGTCGACCCTGGCCTCCGAGCAGAGCATGCGGGTGACGAGCTGCACGCCGGACATCTCGAGCGAGAAGATCCCGACGGTGCGCTTCTCCCGCAGCGCGATGTTCTGCGCGATCGTCAGGGCGAAGGCCGTCTTGCCCATGCTCGGACGCGCCGCCAGCACGTTGAGGCTCGACGGCTGCAGGCCGGACGTCAGGGCGTCCAGCTCCTTGAACCCCATGCGCAGTCCGGACACCGGGTCGGGGTTGTTGAAGTGCTCGTTGATCTGGTGGAAGGTCTCGCCGACCAGCTGCGGCATCCCCTCGAAGAAGCTGCGGCGCTTGCTCGACGAGATCTCGAACACGGCCGACTCCGCCTGGTCGAGCAGCTGCTCGAGCGGGGCCGCCTGCTCGTAGGCGCTTTGGAGGATGCGGCCACTGGCGGCGATCAGGTCGCGAAGCACCGCCTTCTCGCGCACGATGTTGGCGTAGCTGTCGGCGTACGCGGCCGTGGGGACGCCCTCGGCGAGCCCGATCAGGTAGGGGACGCTGCCGACGGCCTCGAGGTCGCCGCTCTGGCGCAGCTCCTCGGCGAGCGTGACGAGGTCCATCGGCTCGCCGCGGCGGAACAGATGCTCCAGGGCGCGCCAGATCTTGCGGTGGCCCTCCTTGTAGAAGAGTTCCGCGGTCAGCGTGCCCTCGAGGGCCGCGTAGACCTCGTTGTCGAGAAGGACGCTGCCGAGGACGCTCTTCTCGGCCTCCAGGTTGTGCGGTGGCGTTCGGCTTTCCACCGCAACATGCTACGACGGGGCGCTCGGCCTGCCGCCGCGGCGACCGGCCCGCCGGCGCTCGGCCCAACCTGGCGACGGGGCGGGACGGCCGTCCTCCACGCGCCCCGGCGTAGGATGGCGGGCATGATCACCCTCGCCCTCGTCCTGTCGTCGGCGGCGCTCGCGTACGTGGTCGGCACCGTCCCGCTGGGGGCGAGCCTGGTGCGACGCGTCACCGGCCACGCGGCCCGCGACCTCAACCCGCACCTGCTCGGCGTCGAGAACGTCCTGCGCCTGGCCGGCCTGCCGGTGGCGCTCGGCAGCTTCTCGCTCGACATCGTCAAGGGCGCGCTACCGGTCGCGCTGGTGGCGCCGTGGGCGCCGGGTGCCGCGGCCGCCGCGGCGGCGGGCGTCTACGTCGGGCACGTGGCACCGTGGCCGCGGGCGTGGGGTGTCGACATGCCGCGCGGGCGCGGCAACGGCGTGCTGCTGGGCGCCCTGGCCGCGTGGGCCGCCTTCGGGCCCGATCCGGCCGTGCTGCTCGCGGTGCCGGTCATCGCCTACGCGGCCGTGCTGGCCGCGACGCGCTTCGTCGCATTGGGCACGCTGGCCGGCCTGCTCGCGCTGCCGCTGGCGCTGGCCCTCGGCGGCGCGGGCCCGGTCGCGTCGATCGCGGGGGTCGCGATGTTCGCGCTCGGCGCCTGGCGACAGAAGTCGGCGATCGCCCGGATGCAGGACGGCACCGAGCCCCGCCTGGGCGATCCACCGCCGGTGCGTGGCCTCGACCCGAACGTGGTGCTGGCGGCGTTCATGGCTCATCCCATGACGGTCGACGACCTGTGGCAGCCGCCGAGCCAGCGGTGGCTGGCGCCGCTGGCCCGGCGCGGCTGGCTGCCCGAGGGGCTGCTCCGCTGGATGCTGCCGCGCCTGCGTCCGCAGGTGCAGGGTGAGATCCGTGGCGTCGCGTTGCCCGATGGCCGCGAGCTGCGCGTGGCGCTGATCGGCGGACCGATGCTCCCCGACCAGATCCGCACGCAGACCGAGCAGGCCGAGCGGATGGCCATCCAGGGGGCCAGGCTCGCCCGCGAGCTCGGCGCCGAGGCGTTCGGTCTCGGTGCCTTCTGGTCGACGGTAGGCGACAAGGGGCTGCTGGTGAAGGCCGCGGTGCCCGACCTGGCGATCACCAACGGCGGCGCCTACACGGCCGCGACCGTGCGCGCGGCCGTCCCCGGCCTGCTCCGGCGTTTCGAGGAGGAGGGGGGCGACCTGCGAGGCGCGGAGGCGGCCGTGATCGGCGCCAACGGCGTCGTCGCCTTCGGGGTGGCGCGGGTGCTCGCGGGCGAGGTCGGCCGCCTGGTGCTCGTCGGCCGCGACCTCGAGCGCCTCGATCGATCGGCGAAGACCCTGCAGCGGAAGCACCCCGAGCTCGAGGTGCGGACCTCGACCGAGGTGGCCGCGGTGGCGAACGCCGACCTGGTGTTCACCGCGACCTCCGACCCGCTGCCGGTGCTGCGCGCTGCGCACGTCAAGCCCGGCGCATGGGTCTTCGACATCGGCCGCCCCGCGGACGTGCACCCGGAGGTGAACGAGGTGCCCGGCGTCAAGCTGATCCCTGGCGGGGTCGTGCGACCTCCGGGCGCGCTGCGCAGCCAGATCGACCTGCACTTCGGCGACGGGCTCGTGCCCGCCTGCCTCGCGGAGACGATGATCATGACCGCCACGCAGGCCTTCGACCGGGCGTCGCTGGGTCCGCAGACGCGCATCGCGGACATCGAGTGGTACCTGGCCGAGGGCGAGCGCCTCGGCTTCGAGGTGATCACCCGCGACCTGCGCGACGGCGATCCGCCCGTGCGGGCCGAGGAGGGCGTCACGGCGGGCGGGGTGCCCACATGAGGGCCTGGCGGCTCGGCGGGGCGGCCGCCGCGCCGCTGGCGGAGGAGGGGCCCGAGGCCGCCGCCCTGTGGGCGGCCGGGGCGACCGCCGTGTGGATCGACGGCCCCGACCTCGTGGCGTACTTCCCGGATGACGCTCCCGCGACGCCACCCGGCGACGGCCGCTGGGAGGACGTCCCCGAGGTCGACCACGTCGCCGCCTACCTCGCCGGTTTGACCCCCGTCGACGCCGGTGCCGTCGTCGTGGCGCCCACGCACTGCGAGGCCGTGCTGCGCGCGGGCCAGCAGGTCGTGTGGCTGGATCCGGGGACCGCGTTCGGCACCGGTCACCACGAGTCCACACGGCTGGCGCTCGAGGCGCTCGGGATGCTGCCGCTGGCGGGGCGCCGGGTGCTCGACGTCGGCGCCGGCTCGGGGCTTCTGGCGATCGCGGCCGACAAGCTGGGGGCCGCCGATGCCCTGGGGATCGACGTCGATCCCGACACGGTGCCGGTGGCCCGAGCGAACGGCGAGCGCAACCGCTCGCGCGCGCGCTTCCTCGTCGGCGGCTTCGGCGACGTGGCGCTGGAGCCCGTCGACGTGCTCGTCGCCAACCTCTACGCCGAGCTGCACGCGGCGTGGCTGGCGGCATACGCCGCGCTCACCGTCCTCGGCGGCGACCTCCTGCTCAGCGGCATCCTCGATCCCCGCCACGAGCTGCTACGGGACGCACTCGCCCTCCTGGACGACGCCGGCGGCGTGGGCGGGCCGCGGCTGGCATGGGTCGACGCGCGCCGCGACGGCGCCTGGTGGCTCGTGCACCTGAGACGGGTGGTCTGAGGTGCGCGTCCATCGGGTGCGGGTCGAACACGTTGCCGCGGGACGGCTGCGCCTCGCGGGCGACGGCGGACACCACCTCGCCCGCGTGCTGCGGGTGCGGCCCGGGGCCGAGGTCGTCGCCTTCGACGGCCGCGGGAGCGAGGCGCCCGGGCGCGTCGCCGAGGTCGATGGCGACGGCGTGTGGCTCGAGCTCGACGAGCCGACCTCGGTCGCGACCGAGCCGGCGCGCTCGCTCACACTGGCCCCCGCGCTGCTGAAGGGCGACAAGCTGGCGGACGTGGTGCGCATGGGCACCGAGCTGGGCGTGGTCGCGTTCAGACCGGTGTTGGCGAGGCGCTGTGACGTCCGGGAGCTGAGCCCGGCGAAGCGCGCGCGGCTGCAGCGCGTGGCGAGCGAGGCGGCCCGCCAGTCCGGGCGGGCGCTGGTGCCCACGGTGCACGAAGCCGTCGCCGTCGGCGACCTCGCCTGGGAGGTGGCGGCGGTCGTGGCGGATCTCGCGGCCTCGCTGCCGTGGCGCGCGGCGCCCGGCCTGGGCGGCGACCGCCTGACCGTCATCACGGGGCCCGAGGGGGGCTGGTCGCCGGACGAGACGACCGCCCTCGAGGCGCGGGGGGCGGCCCGCGTCCGGCTGGGCGCCCGCGTGCTGCGGGCGGAGACGGCACCCGTCGCGATGGCTGCCGCATGGCTGCTGGCGGGCGAGGCGTGAGCGTGCGGCGGGGCGCGCGCGGCCGGTGGGCCGGAGGCCGCCGCTGGGTCGCGCGTGCCTTGGCCGTCGCGCTGCTGGCCGTCGGGCCCAGCGCGTGCATGCCGCTGTTCGTTCCCCCGGTCCCGACGGACCAGCTGCGGTCGGCCCCCGCGTGGCGGGTGGCCGGGGACGCCGCGCTGGCGCCCGTGGTGGCCGCCGACGGCGCGGTCGTGGGGCTGCGCCTGAGCCTGCGCTTCGACGAGGTCCCGGAGTCGGCCTGGGTCGCTCTGCAGTGGTTCGGTCCCGTCGGCCGCGAGCGTGCCTCCGACGCCCGCTGGGTCGAGCCGGCCGATGCGGGTCGCGCATGGACGTGGGACGCGCCGGACGACCTCGTGCTCGAGCCGGGGACGTGGCGGGCGGTGCTCTCCGTCGGCGATCGGCTGCTGCGGCAGTTCGACGTGGAGCTGCCCGCCGACTGACGCCGCGCGCGAGGGTCCCGCCCATGAGGAAGCAGAACCCCGCCCGGGCGGCGGGTGGCGCCGTCCCGGGCGGGGCGAGGTGGTGCGGCGAGCGGGTCAGGCGAAGCTGCGTCGCGCCCGCCGGCGCTTGCGCTGCAAGGTCTTGAACCAGACGATGATCGGTGCCAGCACGAACACGGACGAGTAGGTGCCGATGCCGATGCCCACCAGCAGCGTGATGGAGAAGTCGCGCAGCACGCTGCCGCCGAAGAACAGCAGCGCGAGCACGGGCAGCAGCGTCGTGCCCGAGGTGACCAGCGTGCGCGAGATCGTCTGGCTGACCGACAGGTCGACGACGTCCGAGTACGACCGGTCACGGACCTTGCGCAGGTTCTCGCGGATGCGGTCGGAGATGATGATCGAGTCGTTGAGCGAGTAGCCGACCACGAAGAGCAGCGCCGCCAGCACCGGCACGCCGATCTCCGCGCGGATCGCGTCGAGGAAGCCGAGCACCAGGCCGACGTCGTGGACCGCGGCCAGCACGGTCGCCAGGGCGATGACCCAGTTCGGCCAGAAGCGCCAGCCGACGTACACGAGGATCAACCCGAGCGCGACCAGGACGGCCAGGACGGCGCCGCGCCGCAGGTCGGCGCCCACGGCCGGGCCGACGAACTCGGAGGAGAGCACCTCGGCGTCGGCGGCCTCGGCGAGCGCGAACGAGAAGCCCTCGGCGCCCTCGGTGAGACCCACGCGGACGGTGACGAGCGTGCCCTCGACCGTGGGGTCGATGACCTCGACGATCGTCGCGCTGGAGCCGGCGACCGAGGCGAAGCCGGGTCCGTCGAGCACGGCGCGCACGTCGCCGACCGTCGTGCCGTCGGGCACGCGCAGCAGCACGCTGGTGCCGCCCGTGAAGTCGGTCGAGAGACGCAGGCCGACGACGGAGACGAGGACCAGCGAGGCCACGGCCAGCAGGCCAGAGATCGCCAGGACGACCGGCGCGCGCTTCACGACCTTGAGCTTCTCGGTGTAGTACCCGGGGCGCATGAAGGTGCGCTTGGTGCGGATCGACGCGACGTCGAGCAGCCACGGCACGACGACGATGTTGACGAACATCGCGGCGATCAGGCCGATGGCCAGGGTGATCGCGAAGCCGCGCACGGGGCCGCTGGTGTACTGGTAGAGGGCGGCGGTGGCCAGCAGCGTCGTCACGTTGGCGTCGATGATCGCGGACAGCGAGTTGCCGAAGCCGTTGCGCATGGCGACGCGCAGGCCCTTGCCTGCCCGCAGTTCCTCGCGGATGCGCTCGAAGCTGATCACGTTGCCGTCGACCGCGGCGCCGATCGTGAGCACCAGGCCGGCCAGGCCGGGCAGCGTCAGGGCGGCACCGAGGGCCGCGAGCGCCCCGAAGATGAAGAGCATGACCAGCAGCAGGCCGATCGTGAGCGCGCCGCCGAAGAGGGGTCCGTAGTAGGCGATGATGAACGCCACGACCGCGAGGCCGCCGATGATGGCGGCGCGGGTGCCTGCCGCGATCGAGTCCTGCCCCAGCGTGGGGCCGATGGCGCTGATCTGTTCGACCGTCAGCGCGATCGGCAGCGAGCCGGAACGGAGCACGAGCGCCGTGTCGGCCGCCTCGTCGAGATCGGCGATGCCGGTGATCTGCCCGGAGTCGGTGATGCGCGAGTTCAGGGTCGGCGCCGTCTGGATGACGCCGTCGAGCACGATCGCCATGCGCCGGCCGATGTTGCTGCCGGTGAAGTCGCCGAACGCGCGCGCGTCCTCGGCGCGCACCTCGAACAGCACGGCCGGCCCGAGGGTGGCGCTCCCGACGCGCTCGAAGTCGGCGCGCGCCGTGCGGATGATCTCGCCGGTGAAGGCGATGTCCTCCAGGTCCGCGAGGGTCAGTTCCTGGGTGGCGAGCGACTGCGCGCTGCTGCGCACCAGGCGGAACTCGAGGACCGCCTGCTGGCCGATGAGGTCGAGCGCGCGGCTCTGGTCGGACGCGGTCAGGCCGGGGAGCTCGACGATGATGCGGTCGGCGCCGCTGGTCTGGATCAGCGGCTCGGCGACGCCGAACTCGTTGACGCGGTTCTCGATGATGTTGCGGGCGGTGTCGATGTCCTCACGCGCGGGGTCGGGGGTATCCGAGCGCAGCACGACGCGGAGGCCACCCTGCAGGTCGAGGCCGAGCTTGAGGTTGTCGCCCGGGGTGTCGCTCCAAGGCTGCCACAGGTAGGCGAAGGCCGCGAGCACGACGCCCAGCAGCAAGATGCCGACGAAGGATCGTTGGGTCACGTCAGGGGTTCTCCAGGGGTTGGCGGGATCGGGGGGAGGGTGCGCGGCCGGGCGGGCGAGCCGTCACGGCGCCGCGGTACGGTGGCTCGGAACTCAGAGAATCACCCGCCGTCGGTCTGCCGGCGGCCCAGGCGGCTGAGGCTGGCCTTGGTCGGCGCGGGTCCGCGCGGTCGCGACGGCGCCAGCGACACGCGCCTTCGGGGCAGCACCCGCAGCGTCCGGGGCGGCAGTGCGCGCGGGCCGTCGCCGGAGGCACCGGCCCGTCCGCGCGGCGCCGGATCGAGCCAGCCCGGCGCGCGCGGCGCCCACCCCTCGGCGCCGTCGTCGTGCGGTGGGACCGCGGCGCTCGCCGACACCCGCACCGGCGCCGTCGCGAGGACGGCGGCCAGCGTGAGCACGAGGGCGGCGAGCAGGGCTCGGATCATCGCTGGGGCTCGGCGGGCGGCCGCCCTCAGGCGGCCGCCACCTCCACCATCTCGTAGGCCTCGATGATGTCGCCCTCCTGCACGTTGTCGTAGTTCTGCAGGTTGATGCCGCACTCGAAGCCCGAGGTGACCTCGCGGACGTCGTCCTTGAAGCGGCGCAGCTGGGCGATGGAGCCCTTGTAGACCTCGCGGCCACCGCGCTTGAGACGCGCCTTGGCGCCGCGGCGGATCAGGCCGTCGGTCACGTAGGAGCCAGCGATGTTGCCCGAGCGCGGCACCTTGATGACCATGCGCACCTCGGCGTGGCCGAGCACGCGCTCCTCGAAGGTCGGTTCGATCTGCCCCTTGATCATCCGCTCGACCTCCTCGATGAGGTCGTAGATGATCCGATACGTCTTCATGGGGATCTTCTGCCGCTCCGCCGCCTTCAGGACCGAGCCCGGCGCGGTGACCCCGAACGACAGGATGGACGCTTCGGCGGTGGACGCCAGGAGCAGGTCGCTCTCGGTCGGGCTGCCGACCTCGGCGAGCATGAGGTCGAGCTCGACCTCGGGGACGTCCTCGGCGGCCTGGGCGAGCACGCCCTTGATCGCCTCGAGCGAGCCCTGGGTATCGGCCCGCAGCAGCAGGTGGATCGTCTTGGTCTTCGGCTTGCCGAACAGGTCGGCGAGCGTGAGTCCCTTGCGCCCGATCGCCTCGCGCTCGGCCTCCTCGCGGCCGGCCTCGCGCTGCGCGGTCAGCTGCTTGGCGCTCGCCTCGTCGGGCGCGTGCACGACCTCCTCGCCCGCGTGGGGCAGGTGGCTGAAGCCGAGCACCTGGACCGGGACGCTGGGGCCGGCCTCGGTGATGGTGGCACCGGTGTGGTCCGTCAGGCGCCGCACCTTGCCCCACACCTCACCGCACACCAGGTAGTCCCCGACATGGAGCGTGCCCTCCTGCACCAGCACGGTCGCCAGCACCCCGGCACGCTTGTCGAGCACCGATTCGATGACGACGCCGCGCGCGGGCGCGGACGGGTCGGCGCGCAGGTCCTCGACCTCGGCCACGAGGGACAGCATCTCGAGCAGATCGTCGACGCCCTGGCCGGTGATCGCGCTGAGCGGCACGACGATCGTGTCGCCGCCGAAGGCCTCGGGGATCAGCTCGACCTGCATGAGGTCCTGCATGACCTTGTCGGGGTTGGCCTGCGGCAGGTCGACCTTGTTGATCGCCACCACGATGGGCACCTTGGCCGCCTTGGCGTGGGCGATCGCCTCGCGCGTCTGCGGCATGATGCTGTCGTCCGCGGCCACCACGATGACGGCGATGTCGGTGGCGTTGGCGCCGCGCTGCCGGATGGCGGTGAAGGCGGCGTGACCCGGGGTGTCGAGGAAGGTGACGAGGCCGCTCGGCGTCTGCGCCTGGTAGGCGCCGATGTGCTGGGTGATGCCGCCGGCCTCGCGCTCGGCGACCTTGGTCTTGCGGATGTGGTCGAGCAGCGAGGTCTTGCCGTGGTCGACGTGACCCATGACGGTGACGACGGGGGCGCGCGGCGGCAGGGTCGGTGCCTCGGCGGCGGGGGTCGTCGCGGCCGCCGGTCGCTCGGGCACCTGGCGGTCGTCCGTGGTCGCGGGGGTGGCCGCCGCCGCAGGCGCGGCTGCGGCCGCTGCGTTCTCCTCGGCGACGAGCTGGCGGATCGTGTCGGCGACGTCGCCCTCGAGCGTGCTCGCGTGCGACTTGTAGCCGACGCCTATGTCGTCGAGCATCGCCAGGAGCTGCTTGGTGTCGATCTCGAGGTCGCGGGCGAGCTGGTAGATGCGGACCTTGTCAGCCATGCATCCCTCCGTTCGGTCGGGGTGGTTCGGCGGCCGCGGCTGCGGGTGTGGCGTCAGACGCTGCGGCGCGGGTCGCGGTGTCGGCGGTGGCGGGTGCGTCGGCGGGTTGTGGCGTCGGCGCCGCCGTGGCGGCCAGCGTCGCCTCCAGGTCGGCGAGCAGCGACGTGACGGCGTCGGCGTCCTGCCTGAAGGCGCGGCGGAAGCCCTTGAGCCGGCCGGCGTCGTCACGCCGGGCGGCGTCGCCGCGGCGCACGGCCGCCAGGGCGCAGGCGGGGCAGAGCGAGGTGCCGCGGCCGCCGGCCCGCTGGCGCAGGTCGAGGGCCCAGCCGGTGTCGCCCGGCGCGCCCGCGCGGACGAGGCGGATGAGCTCGCGCTTGGGCCGGCTCTCGCGACACGCCACGCAGCGGCGCAGGGGGACGTGGCGGGGACGCTTCATCGCGGCGCTTTCGTCTCCTCGGATTCGTCGGGCGCACCGGAGGTGGCGTCGGACCCCTCGGCGTCGACCGAGGGCTCGGCGTCGTCCGACGCCGAGTCCTCGGCCTCCTCGGACGGTGGCTCGGCGTTCGACTCCTTGCGCGTCGCGAAGAGCGCGTCGAACGCCGCTCGCCGGCTGTCGGTCGGCGCCGTGGCGCCGAGGTCCTGCTGCCGTGAGGCGGCGGCGGCCATGGCCGCGTCCAGGTCGCTGATCGACTCGGTCGCGATCAGGTCGATCTTGAAGCCCGACAGCTTGGCGGCGAGGCGGACGTTCTGCCCGCCCTTGCCGATCGCCAGCGACAGCTGGTCGCTGCCGACGTTGACCCGCGCCTCGCCGGCGTCGACGTCCAGTTCGATGTTGCCGACCTTGGCGGGGGAGAGCGCGTTGCGGATGAACTCGCGCGGGCTGGGGTCCCACATGATGATGTCGACGCGCTCGCGCTGGAGCTCGGCGGTCACGGCCTGGATGCGGCTGCCACGGTGACCGATGCAGGCGCCGATCGGGTCGACGTTGGGGTTGGTGCTCGCCACGGCCACCTTCGCGCGCTGGCCGGCCTCGCGGGCGATCGCCTTGAGCTCGACCGTGCCGTCGGCGACCTCGGGGATCTCCTGGCGCATGAGGTACTCGAGCAGCTCCGGCGCGGCGCGGGACACCAGGATGGACGGGCCGCGCGTCGACAGCTCGACCTTGGCGACGTACACCTTGAGGCGCATGCCGACCATGTAGCGCTCGCCCTGGATCTGCTCGCGCGGTGGCATGATCGCCTCGCCGCGACCGAGATCGACGAACACGTTGCGCTTGTTGTCGGTGCGCGACACGACGGCGGTCATGATGTCGCCGGCGCGGTCCTTGTACTCCTCGAAGACGTGCTCGCGCTCCTTCTCACGCAGCTTCTGGGTGATGACCTGCTTGGTCGTCTGCACGGCGATGCGGGTGAACTTCTCCGGGTCGACCGGGAACTCCATCTCCATGCCGACCTCGACGCCTTCGTCGAGCTCGAGCGCCTCTGCCAGGAGGATCTCCTTGTCGGCGTCCTCGATCTCCTCGACCACGCGGCGGATCACCAGCACGTCGATCTCGCCGGTCTCCGAGTCGACCTCGACCTCGATCTGTTTGCCGGGCATGACGTTGCGTTCGAACGCCTGCTCCAGCGCCTCCTCGATCGACGTGAGGAGTTCCTCCTTGTCGAGGTTGCGCTCGGCGGCGAGCACGTTGAGGGCATCGATGAATTCCTTGTTCATCCTTCACTCCGGTCCGGTCCGTGGCTGCGTGATCGCAGCACGCCTGATTGTGGCCGCCCTGCGGCGGCGTGTCCCGCGCCGGTCGCCCGGCCGAAACGGTCCCCGCCTGGCGGCGGGGTCCCCGCCTGGGCGGGGGTGGTGCCTCAACGCGGCGAGTCGGGCCACTCCGCGAGGTGGGCCCGCTCGATCTCGTCGAGGTGCAGCCGCCGTGGCAGCTCCCCCTCGGCGGTCTCGAACACGACGACGTCGCCCTCGACGGCGCGGACCCGGCCACTGAGCTGGGTCCCGCTCGCGCGGAGCTTGACCAGCAGGTCGCGGAACCGCTCGAAGTGACGCGCGGTGAAGAGCGGTCGCTGCGCACCGGGCGATTCCACCTCGAGCTGGTACGCGCCCTCGATCGGGTCCAGCCGGTCGAGCTCGAGGCCGAAGGCCTCGGACGCGCGTCGCACGTCGTCGACCCCGACGACCTGCTCGTCGAGCCGGTCGATGCGGACGAGCACGCGCCGAGAGCGCCCGTGCGGGCCGACCGACACCTCGAGCACCTCGTAGCCGAGGGGCGTCAGGGCGTCGCGGGCGGCTTGCGTCAGGTCCATGCGGCCTCCGTCGTCGCGACCCGGCGGGCGCGACACGTGAGGGCACGAGGCCCTCTCGGGAGCGAGCCCGCGCCCTTTCGGGATCGGAGCCCGCGCCCTCGCGGGAGCGGGGCCCGCGCGAGGGCGCACACACGCAGGTCCGCGCAAGCGCGGGTGTCGCACGACGCGAGGGCGGGTCCTGGAACCCACCCTCGACGGCCGCCGGGACGCTGTCCGCCCACCAAGATAGCACGCGCGCTCGGCGGAGGTCGTGCGTGGGAGAGCCGGGCGTCGCTGCCCCGGCCGCGGGTCGCTGCGGGGGCCGCGCGCGGCGAGAACCCATACACGCGGTTGCGCATCGGGTCGGTCGCGGGTACACTCCCCGACGATGCGCTGCGCGCCGCGAGCTTCACGACCGCGATGACGTGCGTCCGCCCCTGCGGCGGAGGCATGCTCGTCGCGTTGCGGGACCGTCCGTCAGGAGGGTCCCTTTCGTTTTGCCCGCGGCCCGCCGCAACGCGGCGGCTCGACGCAACGCGGCGGCTCGACGCGGCGCGTGACGAGCCGCCGCGAGTCGGCACGGAGAGACGGAGAGGACGACATGGACGCCGGACCCTGGATGGACGACGTACTGCTCTTGACGCCGGGACCCACCCCGATCCACCCCTGGGCGCAGGCGGCGCTCGGGTGGCCGATGCGGGGCCACATGGACCCCGACGTCTTCGCCCACAACGACGCGATCGTCGCCGACCTGCGGCGCCTCTACGCCACCGAGGCCGACGCCTTCACCAGCCTGCTCGCGGGCTCCGGCTCGCTCGGCATGGAGGCGGGCCTCGCGAACCTCGTTCAGCCGGGCGAGCGCCTGCTGGTCGCCACCAACGGCGTGTTCGGCGACCGCATGGTCGAGATGGGCCGCCGGCTCGGGGCCGAGGTGCACGTGCACCTCGTGGCGCCGGGCGAGGCGATCGAGCCCGACGGCCTGCGTCGAGCGGCCGAGCGGGTGCGCCCCGCCGTCGTCGCGCTGGTCCACGGCGAGACCTCCACTGGCGTGCTCAACCCGGTCGCCGACCTCGCGCCCGTCGTACGCGACGCCGGCGCGCTGTGGTCGGTCGACGCGGTGACCACCGTCGGCATGCTCGATTTCGAGATGGCGGCGTGGGGCGTCGACTACGCGTACACCGGCTCGCAGAAGTGCCTGTCGGCGCCACCCGGCCTGGCGCCGGTGGCGGTCTCCGCGCGGGCGATGGCGCACGTGGCGGCGCGCAGGCGGCCGGTGAGCACCTGGTACGCGGACCTCGTCGGCATGCGGGGGTACTGGTCGGCGGGCGACGGCGGACGCCAGTACCACCACACGGTGCCGATCCACCTTCACTGGGCGACCGGTGAGGCGATCCGCGCGGCCCTCGCAGAGGGCGTGGCGGCCCGCGCCGAGCGTGCCCGCCGGGTGGGGGAGAGCGTCGCCACCGCGCTCGCCACCGTCGGCTTCGCGCACCTCGTCGCCGAGGACGTGCGCCTGCCGACCGTGCTCGCGCTGACGTTGCCGGCAGGCGTGGACGACGTCGCCGTGCGCGCGGCCCTGCGTGCCGAGCAGCGGGTCAGCCTGGCGGGCGGGTTGGGTTCGACCGCGGGCCGGGTATGGCGGCTGGGCCTGATGGGCGAGGCCGCCCGGCCGGAGCCCTACCGCCGACTCATGGCCGCGCTAGCGGCCGTGCTGCCGCGCTTCGGCGTGGCGGGAGCGAGCGAGCTGCCGGCGGCCTTCGAGGCCGCCTGGGCGGACGCCGCGCCGTGGGCCGACGACGTGACCGGGGCGCAGACGCCGACCGCCGCCGGGGCCACCGGCGGCGCGGCGGTCTCCGGCGCCGCGTCCGGTGACGCGGAGGTCGCCGCCGCGGCGGCCCGATGATCGGCGAGGCGGGCGCGCCGGACGCGCTACCTGCCCTCGAGGTGCTGCGCGTCGATCCGCGGCTGCTCGACGTGGTGGCCTCACTGTTCTGGGCGACCTTCCCGGACCGGCGCCTGGGGCGCGCCGATCCCGACGCCGACGGCCGCGTCGCGCTGAGCACCGATGCGCCGTGGCCCGCGGCGGCCGCTGAGCGCTGGCGGGCCGCGCTCGACGAGCTGTTGCGGCAGCCCTTCGCCCGCGCCGGCGGCGCGTACCTGCGCGAGGTGCGCGACCGAGCCGGCCGGCGCGACGAGCTCGCCTTGCCGGTGTCTCCGGACGCCTACGGCGGCGGGGCCTGGCTCGTCGGGCCGTTCCCAGACGAGGCCGCCGCGGACGCCTGGGCAGGGCGCGTGCTGCGTCCACCGTGGGTCCACGACCTACATCGGTACGCTGACGACTGGTACGCGGACGTCTTCCTCGGCGACCCCCAGGCCTGACGCACCTCGGGCCGCTCGCGTCGGTACGACCGCCGTCAGGGCGCGAGCGTCGGGGCGACGACGAGCCGGGCGTAGGCGGTCGCCATGACCGCCGGGGGGTAGGGCATGTCGCGGTCGAGCCACCAGCCCACCAGCGCCAGCGACGCCGCAGCCAGGTGGTGGGCGGCGAGATCGGCGGGCAAGCCCGGTGGCGGCCCGAAGCTCGGGCTGGCGAGCACCCGGGCACACACGGCCGCCCGCAGATCGCGTTCGAGGGTCCCGCTGCGCTGGGCGTCGAACAGCACCCGCAGCGAGGTCGCGTGGCTGGCGACGTAGTCGAAGAGGTCGCGGCCCGCGTCCTCGAGGCGCCCCGCCTCCGCGCTGGGTTGGAGGAGGTCGGCGAGCTCGCCGACGATGCCGCCGAGGACGTCGAGCAGCAGCTCTTCCTTGTTCTGGTAGTGGCGGAAGAAGGTGGCGTAGCCGACGTCGGCGACGGAGGTCAGCTCGCGGATCGTCAGGTCGGCGAAGGGGCGCTCGGCCGCGAGCTGTAGAAGGGCTCGCGCGAGGGCTTCGCGGGTGCGTCGCACGCGCCGGTCGAGGGCTGCCATCGGGTGACGTTACCGCATCGGGAGTTATGAGACAGGCGTATGATAAGCTACATGTAGCTCAGAACGGTGCGGCGGTCGCATCGACCGCACCCGTGCGGACCGGAAGGGCGTGGCCAAGATGTGGCCCGGTGTGGCGATCCTGTGGACCTACTACCTCGCGGCGCTCCTCGCGCTGCCGGTCGGGCTCAAGGCGTTCACCGCCCTCCCCGACGAGGTGGTGCGGAAGGTCCAGCACCTCGCCTACGCGGGCTCGATCTTCCTCCTGCTGGGCCTCTTCGAGCGCTGGACCCAAGCGGCGGCGGCGGCCGCCGGCCTCGCGCTGCTCGCCTTCCCCGCGCTGTGGCTGTGGGAGCGCCACCCCAGCTACCGACGGCTCCTGGCGGACCGCTGCGAGGGCGGCGGCGAGATGCGGCGACAACTGCTCCTGGCCGTCCTGGTGTTCTCGCTGTTGATCGCGCTCTTCTGGGGCCTGCTCGGTCCGGGATGGCGGCCCGCGATCGCCGTCGCGGTCATGGTCTGGGGTCTCGGCGATGCGGCGGCCGCCCTGGTCGGCGGCTTCCTCGGGCGCCATCGCTTCGCGCATCGGCTCGTGGAGGGGGCGAAGACGCTGGAGGGCACGGCGGCGATGGTCGTCGCTGCCGCCATCGCGGCCTTCGTCACCCTGTTCCTCTACGGCGGAGCGTCGTGGTGGCTGAGCCTGTTGGCCGCCGCGTCGCTCGCGCCGCTCGCGGGGGCGGTGGAGTTGGTCTCCCGCCGCGGGTCCGACACGCTCACGGTGCCCCTGGTGACCGCCGTCGGGCTCGTCCCGTGGTGGCTGCTCGTCGTCGCCTCGAGGGCCTAGGTGGCCCGCCCGCCGCCCGACCCGGATGCCCGCCGCGAGCGTACGCTGCTCGTCGCGCTGCTGCTGAGCGCGTGGGCCCCCTTCGTGACGGGGTGGGCGGTCGTGCTCAGCCAATCGACCACCCAGGTCGCCGACTTCGTGCGCCGCAGCGTCGAGCTCACGGCCGTCGCGGTCGGCTGGGCGGTCTTCCGCCGCCTGCGGCGCCGCGAACCGGCGCCCGCCGATGCGGCGCGGCTCGAGCGCATCGCGGCTTGGGCGGTTGCCGCCGCCTTGGGCGTCTCCGGCGGCGTCACGCTCCTCCTCGCGCTCCGCCGCGTCACCGACTTCGCGCCCGGCGGGGACGTCAGGCTGGGACTGCTCGTCGCCGTGCTCGGGCTGCTGACCAATGGCTGGTTCTGGCGGCGCTACGCGAGCTTCGCCCGCGAGCGGCCCGGACGGCTGATGGAGGGTCAGCGCACGCTGTACCGGGCGAAGGTCGCCGTCGACGCCTGCGTGATCGCGGCGCTCACATCCGTGGCTCTCGCGCCCGGACGGCCGGCGACCCGCTGGATCGATCTGGCCGGGTCCTTCGCCGTCGCTCTCTACCTGCTGTGGAGCGCGGGACGGGCCGTCTCGGGCCGCGGCACGGCGGGCGCTACCGTCGCCGTCGCGCCGCCCGGGCCCGCGGCCCCGCCCGGAGGAGGTTGACGCGCGCGGGGCGATGCCGTACGCTCCCGGTCGATGGGAACGCCACGTTCGCCTTTTCCCCAGCTCGCGTAGGACCGCCCGGACGCGCGAGCCGCGACCGACCCCTGCGCACCGCCCCGCGACCCCGCGACGGCGGTGCTTTCGTTTGGGCGGCGGGGCGTTCGCCCGACCGCTTGATGCACGCGACGAGCCGTCGCCACCCCGAGGAGACGCATGAACGACGACACCCTCCACGCGATCGCCACCGCCCCCGACCTGCGCGAACTGCAGGCCCTGCGGGTTCGCCTGCTCGGCAAGAAGGGCGAGCTGACCGAGGGCCTGAAGTCCCTCGGCGCGCTGCCGCCGGAGGAGCGCCGAGCTCGCGGTGCGGCCCTCCACGAGCGCAAGCGCGCGGTCGAGGCAGCCCTGGAGGCCCGCAAGGCGGCGCTGGAGCGGGCCGCGCTCGACGCGCGGCTGGCGGCGGAGCGGCTCGACCTCACCCTGCCCGGCGAGCGCGTCCCGGCGGGCGCGCACCACCTGCTGACGCAGGTGACGAATCGCCTGCTCGACGTGTTCGCCTCGCTCGGCTACGAGGTCGTCGTCGGCCCCGAGTTGGAGGACGACCGCCACAACTTCGGGGCACTCAACTTCCCCCCGGACCACCCGGCGCGCGACACGCAGGACACCTTCTGGACGACCGACGGCCGCCTGCTGCGCACGCACACCAGCCCGATGCAGGTGCGCTACATGGAGAGCCACGAGCCGCCCTTCCGGGTCGTCGTCCCGGGGCGCGTGTTCCGCAACGAGGCCGTCGACGCCACCCACGAGGCGCAGTTCCACCAGCTCGAGGCGCTGGTCGTCGGCGAGCGCATCACGATGGCCGACCTCAAGGGGGCGATCACCGAGATGGCCACGGCACTACTCGGGTCCGGCACCCGCACGCGGCTGCTGCCGACCTACTTCCCGTTCGTGGAACCCGGCGCCGAGTTCGCCATCTGGTGGCAGCATCCCAAGACCGGCCGCGAGGAGTGGCTCGAACTCGGCGGCTGCGGCATGGTCCACCCGCGGGTCTTCGAGGCCGTCGGGTACGAGGGCGTGACCGGCTTCGCGTTCGGCTTCGGCATCGAAAGGCTGGCGATGGTCAGCTACCAGGTCAGCGACATCCGCGACCTCTTCCGGGGCGACCTGCGGCTGCTCGAGCAGTTCCGGGGGGTGGCGTGATGCGCGTGCCCTACGGCTGGCTGGCCGAGCTGGTGGAAGGGCTGCCGCCGCTCCAGGAGACCGCCGACCTGCTCGCCGGCCTCGGGCTCGGCGTCGAGACCATCGACCACGTGCCCGGCGCACCGGCGGGCGTGCGGGTGGCGTCGGTGCTCGCGGCGGAGCCCGTCTCGGGCGCGCTGCAGCGCGTGGAGATCGACGACGGCGATCGGCGGCACACGGTGGCCTGCGGCGCGCCCAACGTGCGGGTAGGCATGCGCGCCGCCTACGCCCCGCCCGGCACCCGCCTCCCCGGCTTCGCCGCCGTCCTCGAGGTGCGCGAGGTCGGCGGCGTGCGTTCGGAGGGCATGCTGTGCAGCCCGCGCGAACTGGGGATCTTCGAGCACGCGGCCGGACTCCTGGCGCTCGCTGACGATGCCCCGGTCGGGGCCGAGCTCGCCGAGCTGTGGCCCGCCGACGACGTCATCGAGCTCGAGCTGACGCCCAACCGGGCCGACGCCTTCAGCCTGCTCGGGGTGGCGCGCGACCTCGCCGCCAAGCTGGGCACCGCGCTGCGCCACCCGGCGGCGGGGCTCGAGACGGCGGCCGGCGACCCGTCGGTCGCGGACGGCTTGGAGGTCCGCGTCGCCGATCCCGAGCGCTGCCCCCGCTTCAGCCTGAGGCGCGTCGACGGCGTCCGCGTGGGGCCCTCGCCGGTGTGGCTGCAGCGACGCCTCGCCCTGCTCGGGCTGCGGCCGCGCAACGTCGTCGTCGACGTCACCAACCTCGTCACCTTCGAGCTCGGTCAGCCATCGCACGCGTACGACCTCGAGGCGCTCGAGGGCGGTGTGCTCGAGGTGCGCCGGGCGGCGCCGGGCGAGCGCCTGGTCACGCTCAACGAGGACGAGCTGACGCTCGACCCGGAGGACCTGGTCATCGCCACGCCCGCTGCCGAGGGCGGCAGCCGCGCCATCGGCCTCGCCGGCGTGATCGGCGGGCGCGAGGACTCCGTGCGCGCCGCCACCACCAGCGTCGCCGTCGAGGTGGCGTCGTTCGAGCCGATCGGCGTGCGGCGCACGGGCAAGCGCCACAAGCTCGTCACCGACGCCCGCATCCGCTTCGAGCGGGGCGTCGACCCGGCGCTGCCGCTGACGGCGAACGCGCGGGTCACCGCGCTGTTGGCGGAACTCGCGGGCGGTCGACCGCACCCGGGCGTGCGTTGGGTGGCCGCGCCCGCGGCGGCCGTGCCCGCGATCGCCTTCCGGCCGTCGCAGGTCGGGTTCCTGGTGGACGTCGAGGTGCCGCCGGACGAGCAGCGTCGGCACCTGGAGCGAATCGGCTGTGAGGTGGTCGTCGAGGCGCCCGACCGCTGGCGGGTCGCGCCACCGACCTGGCGCGCCGACCTCGAGCTCGAGGTCGACCTGGTCGAGGAGGTCGCCCGACTCCACGGCTACGAGCACATCGGCAGCACACATCCGCATCTGGCCTTCGTGCCCCCGCCGACCGACCCGACGCACCGGCGCCTGCGGGAGCGCCTGGTCGGTGCGGGGATGGTCGAGGCCATCGGCTACGTCTTCACCAGCGACGAGGACCTCGCCCGCGCCAGGGTGCCGGAGCCCCGCGTGCGCCTGAGCGAGCCGCAGGGCATCGAGCGCGCCGTCCTGCGCACCTCGTTGCTCCCGGGCCTGTTGGCCGCCGCCCGGCTCAACCGCGACGCCGCGCGCCTGGCGCTGTTCGAGGTCGGTCACGTGTTCCTCGACCACGAGGAGGAGCGCGTCGGCCTGCTGTGGCGCGGTCATGGGGCGGCCAGCGGCTGGCGGCCGCCGCAGGGTCACGACGTCTATGCGGCCAAGGGCCAACTGGAGGCGCTGGCCGAGGGCCTGGGCGCGCGCCTCACGATGCGGCCCGTGGGCTTCGACGACCTCCACCCGGGCGTCAGCGCGGAGGTCGCCTGGGAGGGGACGCCGGTGGGCCGCTTCGGGCGGCTGCACCCCGAGGTCGCGGCGGCCTGGGGTTGCGGCGACGTCATCGTGGCGGAACTGCGGCTCCCGCTCGAGGCTTGCCCCCCGCGGCTGCGCGAGCTGCCACGCCAGCCCTTCGCCGAACGCGACCTCGCGGTCGTGCTCCCGGCCGACGTCGCGTACGCGGAACTGCAGGCGCGCTGTGCGGCCGCCGCGGGCCCGCGCCTGGTCGAGCTGTTCGCGTTCGACGTGTACCAGGGCCCGCAGGTGGAGGCGGGGCACAAGAGCGTCGCGCTGCGCTTCCGCTTCCGTCACCCGGATCGCGCGCTCACCGACACCGAGGTCGACGCCGACATGGCGGCCGTCATGACGGCGCTGCGCGACGCCGGGTATGCTTGGCGGACATGAGCTGGCTCGACGCCGTCCTCCTGCTGATCGTGGCGGCCACCACGGCAGTCGCGTCCGAGCGACGGATCGCCGGGCTGGTGGTCGGCGTCGGCGGCGCGCTCGCGCTCCGGCCGCTGCTGGCGCTGGCGCAGCTCCAACCCTGGCTGGGCATCGTCGGCGCGCTGGTCGTGGGGCTGGCGTTGGCCCTGGTGGGCCGGCAGCTGCTTCCCGCCGCCCCGCGCTACGCGCGCTGGCCACGGCTACTCGGCGGCCTCGGCGGTGCCCTGTTGGGTTTCTCCATCGTCGTGACCCTGGTCACGTCGCTGCCGATCCAGCGCAACCCGGTAGAACCCGGCCTGATCTACTACCCGCCGCGCGACCTTCCCGCCCCGCTCCAACGGGCCGTGGCCGAGTCCTCGCTGGTCGCCTTCGGGCGCTCGGTCCTGCTCTTCCCGTTGCTCGACCCTCAGGGCGGCATCGACGCCGGCGAGCGGCCCGTGATGTCCGCGCTACACGCGTGGACGGTCATCGGCGAACCGTGGCGCGAGCAGACCGTTCGCGCCGAGCCCTAGGCGGTCCGCCGCGGCGGCTCGTCCGCACCAGAACGCAGAACGGGCGGGGTGGTGACCACCCCGCCCGACCCGTCTGGAACCCGCGTTCAGTCGATGCCGACGTCGCCACAGGCGACGATCGTGCTCATCTGGTCAGGAGAGAGGTGGACCATCAGCGCGTGGGCGTTGCCGACGATCCAGGTGAACGGGACGTCGACGGTGGTCGACGACCAGCCGCTGTCGCCGTCGACGTTGTTCAGCGGGATGACGACCCCGCCGGCGCTACCGCAGCGGCCGTCGTGGAAGTGGATGGGGTGGTCGCCGCCGGCGGGCGTGCCTTCGAGGTTCACCTGGACCTGGCTCGATCCGCGGCCCATGTCGACGATCAGGACGCTGCCCGAGACGCCGCTGCCGGCGACGGCATCGAGGTCGTAGTACACGAAGCCCGACGGCAGGGACTGCCCGGTCAGCGCGGCCAGGACGGCCTTCGGCAGCAGCACCGAGTCGATCACGTGGATGACGCCGTTCGACGCCTCGATGTCGGTCGCCACGACGTTCGCCTGGTCGACCTGGACGCCATCCGTCGTGGAGATGGACAGGTACTCGCCCTGGACGGTGGCGGCCTTGTCCAGCGAGACGACGTCGGCGGCGCGGACGTCGCCGGCCACGACGTGGTAGGTCAGGACGGCCGTCAACAGATCGGCGTCGGCGAGGACGGCATCGAGCGCGCCCGCTGGCAGGGCCTCGAACGCGGCGTTGGTCGGTGCGAAGACCGTGAACGGGCCCTCGCCGGAGAGCACGTCGACCAAGCCGGCGGCCGTGACGGCGGTGACGAGCGTGCTGAAGTCGTCGTTGCCGGCGGCGACGTCCACGATCGTCTGGGCGGCGCCCCAGGAGAGGACCGCGGCGGCGAGCAGGGCGGTGAGGAAACGCTTCATGTCAATCGACCTCCAGGAGAGTGTCTAAGGTTTGTACAAGGTGATGGTACGGCTCGCTTGCGCCCGGGAATGGCACCCAGGCTACAGAGTCGCGGCGCGTCAGATCAGGCCACGTTGCTGCAGCAACCAGTACGCCAGCAGCCCGAGCGCGCCGATCAGCAGCCAGCGCCGCAGGCGACCGCCGCTCGCGGGTCCCGAACGTGCGCCCCGCGTCCCCCCGCCGAGGCTCGCGCGCGCGTCCTCGGCGTCGCGGCGGGCAGCGTGCCGCTGCGCGCGCCGAAGCGCCGCGACGCTCTTGCCGATCTGGCCCTTGCGGCGGTACGCGACGCCGAGGTTGTGGTGGGCGTTGGCGAACCCCTCGTCGACGCGGATGGCGCGCTCGTAGTCCTCGATGGCGCCGTCGACGTCGCCGGCCTCGAGCTTCACGTTGCCGCGGTTGGTGAGTCCCCGAACGTGGTTCGGATCGCGCGCCAGGCCCGCCTCGAAGTGCACGAGGCCGGTCGTCTCGTCGCCGTCGATGACGGCGAGCGTGCCGAGCAGGATCTCTCGCTCGGCGGTGAACACGTCGCTACGCATCTCCGCGAGTGCAGCGCGCGCGGCCTCGGGCTCCCGTCGGTCGACCGCAGGGACCGCGATGGCCAGCTGTTCGAGGTCGGACTCGACCGCGTCCCAGTCGATCCAGTCGGACGGCCGGCGCTCCAGGCCGGCGAACCGTCGGCGCGCGCGGGCGACCGCTTTCGTGCGGACCGCGACCTCGATCTCGGCGAGCGCCTCGAGGGTGTCGGCCGTGTCGTCGTCGCTCTCGGACCCGCCTGCCAATCGGAGGGTGCGGCCCGCGAGGCCGAACCGCCCGAGTCGCGCGAGCGTCCGCCAGTCACCGGCCTTGGCGAGGGAGAGCAGCGGGTCCTGCGGCGCGGCGTCGGGAGCGGTAGCGTCCGGTGCGCTCACGACGCGGGATCCTGGTCGAGCGCGGGTCCGCCGACCGCGGTGCCGGATGCGGTTGGCGTCGACCGGGGGCCGGCGACGAGGTCGCGGTAGAGGTCGTCGTACGCGTGGGCCGCGCGCGCCCAGTCGAAGCGCGCCGCCATCGCGGCCACCTGCATGCCGCGCCAGCGGTCGTGGTCGTCGCGGACGAGGCGCGCCCGAGCGAGCGCCGCGGCCAGTGCCGGGGCCTCGGCGGTGGCGAACAGGAAGCCCGTGCGACCGTCGTCGATCGTGTCGAGGAGCCCGCCGGTGGCGCGTGCGACCGGCAGGGTGCCGTAGCGCATGGCGATCAGCTGCGCCAGGCCGCAGGGCTCGAAGCGGGAGGGCACGACGAGCGCGTCCGCCCCACCGTAGATGCGGCGCGCCAGCCCTTCGTCGTAGCCGATCCGCCCGCCGAGCCGGTCGGGGTGTGCCGCGAAGGCCACGGCGAGCGCGGCCTCGAGGGCGGGATCGCCGGCGCCGAGGAGCGCGAGGTTCCAGCCCTGCTCGAGCACGGCCGGCAGCGCGTCGATCAGCAGGTCGATGCCCTTCTGGTCGGCTAGGCGGGAGACGACGCCGAGGAGCGGCCGGTTCGGATCCAGCCCCAGCTCGCGGGACAGTGCGGCGTGGCAGACGAGCTTGCCGGTGAGGTCGCCCGCGTCGAACGTCGCCGCCAGCGCCGCGTCGGCGGCCGGATCGAAGGCCGCGAGATCCAGCCCGTTGAGGATCCCGACGAGACGCGGCCCGAGGTCGGCGAAGGCGTGCTCGAGCCCGTAGGCGACGGCCGGCTGCAACAGCTCGCGGGCGTAGGTCGGCGAGACGGTCGTCACGCGGTCGGCCGTGCGCAGGCCGGCGTGCAGCAGGTTGCCCTTGCCGTGCAGTGCCAGCGGCCCGGCCAACTTGCCCGGCAGCCGGCCCCAGGCGACCACGTCCGCGGCGTCCGCCCAGCCCTGGTACTGGGCGTTGTGCACCGTGAGGACGGAGGGCAGACCCGAGAAGCCGGGCGGCAGCAGCGCCGCGTGCCGCAGCAGCGCGGGGATCGAGGCGGCGTGCCAGTCGTGCGCGTGGACGACGTCGGGTACGAAGGCGAGCCGGGCGGCGACCGCGGGCACGGCGCGCGCGAACAGCGCGAAGCGCCGGGCGTCGTCCGGGTAGCCGTACAGCGCGTCGCGCTGGAAGGACGGGTGACCCACGAACGCGAACCGCACGCCGCCGGCCTCCAGCGTGCCGACGCCGACGGTGACGTGGCCGCCGTCGAAAGGGACGGGGACGTCCCCGATCCACAGTGGCGGCGGCACGGCCGCGAGGCGCGCGTACCACGGATGGACGACCAGAACGTCGTGGCCGAGCGCGGCCTGGGCCGCGGGCAGGGCGCCGAGCACGTCGGCGAGGCCGCCGGTCTTCGCGAAGGGGACCGCCTCGGCGGTCGCATGGAGGAGCTGCACGCCCGCCAGTCTACCGCGAGCCCGCTCGAGCGCTCCGCCGGCGACGTCGGGGCCGTGGGACCCGGTGCGCGGACCAGCGCTCGCAGATGCGCACCAGGACACGGTTCTCATGCCTGAGGACACCTATACTGCCGCATGAACTCCTGCCCCACGGTGCCCACCGACCCCCGCCGCCTGGTGATCTCGTGAAGCGGCCCGTCTTCTTCGTACTGCTGGTGACCGGCCTGCTGACGACGGTCGTCGTCCAAGCGCAGCTGTCGCGTGACTTCGCCGGTGAGTTCCTCGGTACCCCCGGCGGCCGCGCCCTGGTGCAGGCCTACGGTGCCCTCAAGACCGGGTACCTCGAGGACATCGACGACGAGACCGTCATCCGCGGCGCGATCAACGGGATGATCGAGGCGGTCGGCGACCCCTATACCTACTACCTCGAGCCGCGCGACGCGGCACGGGAGCTGCAGGACCGCAGCGGTTCGTTCGAGGGCATCGGCGCGGTGCTCACGCCGTACAACCGCCAGACCGGTCGCGGCGTCGAGATCCTCAACGTCTACCGCGACGGTCCCGCGTACGAGGCCGGCGTCCAGCGCGGCGACATCTTCCTCGAGGTGGACGGTGTCGACGTGGCGGATGCCACCACCACGGAAGTGGTCGAGCTGGTTCGTGGCCCCGGGGGCACCACCGTCCGCATCAGCTTCCTCCGGCCCGGCGAGGACGAGCCGGTCGAGTTCGAGATCGTGCGCGCCACGATCGAGATCGTCAACGTCTCGGGTGCGATCGTCGACGGCGACGTGGGGTACCTGCACATCAGCTCTTTCGGCAACCAGCTCGTCTACGAGCAGTTGCTCGAGACGATCACGCGTCTGCAGCTCGACGGGGCGAAGTCGTTCGTGCTCGATCTCCGCGACAACCCGGGTGGCCTGCTGACGCAGGGCATCCTGGTGGCGGACGAGTTCCTGGAGCGCGGCGACATCGTCTTCCAGCGCGCGCGCGGCGTGACCCAGCGGCTGGCGTCGGCCGACCCGGGCGGCTTGGTGGACGCGCCCATGGTCGTGCTCGTCAACCGCAACTCGGCCTCGGCCTCCGAGATCGTCGCCGGCGCCCTGCAGGAGAACCCCCGCGCGCTCATCATCGGCGAGCGGACCTTCGGCAAGGGCGTCGCCCAGAGCGTCGTGTCGCTCGCCGACGGCGGCCAGTTCGCCTACACCTCCTTCGAGTGGCTGACGCCGGAGCGACGTTCGATCAGCGCCGAGGGGATCGTGCCGGACGTGGTCGTGACCGACTCGCGACTGGCGCAGACGATCTCGGTCGAGGGACGAGGCGGCGACGCCGGCCAGACGATCACGATC
Source organism: Trueperaceae bacterium (assembly GCA_011389865.1). Taxonomy (GTDB): domain Bacteria; phylum Deinococcota; class Deinococci; order Deinococcales; family Trueperaceae; genus JAABTL01. The sequence goes on along the minus strand of JAABTL010000002.1, from coordinate 186,424 downwards.
CTGGTCGACGGGGTGGAGGTCGGGAGCACCGAGGTGGGCGAGGATCGCACCTTCGAGTTCGTCGCGCTCGGCAGGCGGCCGCAGCTCTCCGAGGTCCAGGGCGAGGCGCTGGTCGACCTGGAGGGTGACGACATCCTGCTGGAGGCAGTGGCCGCTCTGCGCGACGGCAGGGCAGCGGCCGCAGGCGAACGCTGAGCACGTCGCGCGGGGGCCGGGGCACGCCGCGGAGCCGGCGAACGTGATCGAGGTCGATGGTCTCGTCAAGCGTTACGGCGCGCAGCTCGCCGTCGCCGGCGTCGACCTCCGGGTCCGCCCGGGCGAGGTGGTCGCGCTCCTGGGCCCGAACGGCGCGGGGAAGTCGACGACGATCCGCGCCATCACCGGGCTCCTGCGACCGACCGCGGGGCGCGTGCTGGTGTGCGGTCACGACGTCGTGCGCGCCCCGCTCGCCGCCAAGGCGCGGCTCGGTTACGTGCCCGATCGCCCCTACCTCTATCCCAAGCTCACGGCGCGCGAGCTGCTGCGCTTCATCGGGCGGCTCCGCGGCGTGGAGGACGGCGACCGCCGGGCGGACGCGTGGCTCGAGGCCTTCGCGTTGGCACCCGTGGCGAACGAGCTGATCGAGACCTACTCCCACGGCATGCGCCAGAAGCTCACCTTCGCGGCCGCCCTGCTCGCCGAACCGGCGGCCCTCGTCGTCGACGAGCCGATGGTGGGCCTCGACCCGCGGGCAGCGCGGCAGGTGCGCGACCTCATGCGCGGCCATGCCGATCGCGGGCATACGGTGCTGCTCACCACCCACGCGATGGACGTCGCTGAGGCACTCGCCGACCGTGTGGTCGTCATGCACCGGGGGCGCGTCGCCGCCCAGGGGGCGATGGCGGAGCTGCGCGCCTCGGCGGGGACGGGGGAGGACGACCTCGAGGCGATCTTCCTGCGGCTGACCGAGGAGGCGACCGAAGGGCCGCCGCCGTGGGGTCCGTCGGCCGTGGACGGCGCCGGGCCGTCGGGCGGTCGAGTTCGGCCAGACGGGCGGGAGCGCGGGGGGTGAGGTTCCCGGGAGCGCCCGAGCGACGCGCCTCCGACGGCACGGCGCCCAACCGTCGGGCGCCCGCCCGCAGGGCGCCCGCCCGACGGGCGGACCTGGTCGGCCTCAGGGCCCGTGCGTTCGCCCACGCCGTGCGCCGCGCGCCCGGCCGCTACCTCGTCGGCGCCTCCCTCATGGGCCTGGTGGCCTGGGGCACGGCCCTGCTGGTCGACCGCGGCGTCCGTTGGGTCGACGCCTACCCGTTGATCGGGACCATCGCCGACGCCGCGCTGCAGCGCAGCGTCGAGGCCTTCGTGACCGTCCTGGTGCTGGCGGTCGCCTTCTCGGTCCTGACGACGGCCATCACGACGCTCTACACGGCCGCCGACCTGCCGCTGCTCCTCGCCTGGCCCCTCCCCGCCGAGCGGGTGTTCCGGCTCAAGGTGTTCGAGACCTACCTCGCGTCGGCCGCCCTCCCGGCGCTCCTCACGCTGCCCGTGTTGGTGGGTCTGGGGACCGCGCGTGGCGCGCCGTGGAGCTACTACCCGCAGGCGACGCTGGCCGTGCTGGCGCTCTACGCCCTGCCGGTCACGGCCGGGTCGCTGCTGGCGCTGCTCCTCATGCGACTCGCGCCCGCCGGGCGCGTCAAGGAGGTGGCGACGGCGGCCAGCGTCCTTCTCGCCGCCGGCCTCGTCGTCGGCCTGCGTGCCCTGCGACCGGAGCAGCTGGCGGAGCTGACGCCGGAGGAGTTCGAGGCCTTCCTCGCGGGCTTCGCGTCGCTGAACCTCGGCGCGTCGCCCGCCACCTGGGCCGGGGACGCCATCTGGAACGGCCTCTCGGGCGCCGTCTCGCCGGCGCTGCCGCTGCTCGCCGTGGCCGCCTGGGGCTCGCTGGTCGCGCTCGGCCGCGTCGCGGCGTGGGCGTACCAGGTGGGCTGGGTCCGCTCGCTCGACGGGTCGTCGCGCCCGCACGACCCGCGGCCGCGGCCCGCGGCATGGTGGGAGCGCCCGCTCGCCCGCTGGGGCGGCGGCGGCGCCGTGGTGGTCAAGGATCTGCGCCTGCTCATGCGCGACCCGACGCAGTGGTCGCAGCTGCTGGTGCTGGTGGCCCTCGCCGGCGTGTACCTCGTCAGCACCGCCAGCCTCGAGGTCGAGGGTCAACGCTTCCGCGATGCGCTCGGCACCCTCAACGTCGCCTTCCTCGGGTTCCTCCTGGCGGGCGTGGGGGTGCGCCTGGCGTTCCCGGTGGTCTCGCTGGAGGGGGAGGGCCTGTGGTTCCTGCGCACCGGCCCGATCGGCGCCACCGCGGTGCTGGGGGCGAAGTTCGCCTACGCGATGCCGCCGCTGCTGCTGCTGGGCCTCGGGCTCGGGTTCGCCCAGGCGATGCTGCTCGACGTCTCGGTGAACCTGGCCAGCGCGTCGATCGTCGCCGGCGGCCTGGCAGCGATCGCGGTCACCGGACTCGGCGTCGGGCTGGGGGCGGCCTACCCGCGGTACGACGCGACGCAGGCGGCCGAGGTCCCGGTCTCACCGGGCGGCCTGCTGTACATGACGCTCGCGCTGCTGTACGCCGCCGGACTGACGCTGCTCCTGGCCTACCCGGCGTGGACGACGCTCGTCGACCCGGCGCTGCCGGTGTGGTCCACGCCGGCGGGTCAGGTGACCGGCGCGCTGGCCGTCGCCTGGACCGCCGCGTTCGCCGGCGGCGCGCTCGCCTTCGGGCGCTGGCGGTTCGTCCACTACGAGTCCGGGCGCGATTGAACCGTGCGCCGTCCAGGTCCTCGCGCGACTCGATCGCCACGGTGCGCGGCACCCGCCTGCGAGGAGCCGCCGGAAGACTCCTGTACGTCCCAGGATTCAGTCTCCGTCGACCTTCGGTCCGGCGCGCCGCACGTCCTCCGTCACCTGCGCCGCGAACCGGCGGAAGTTGGCGTCGAACATCGCGGCGAGCTCCTGCGCCTGGGCGTCGTACGCCGCGCCGTCGCTCCAGGTGGCGCGCGGTTCGAGCAGTTCCGCCGGCACCCCATCGACCTCCCGCGGCACCTCGACCCCGAACACCGGGTCGCGCCGCATCGGTGCGTCGTCCAGGGCGCCCGAGAGCGCCGCCTCCACCAGCGCGCGCGTGTGCTGCAGCTGCATGCGGTGGCCGACGCCGTAGGCGCCGCCCGTCCAGCCCGTGTTGACGAGCCACACCTGGGCGCCGTGCTCCCGCAGGCGGTCACCCAGCATCTCCGCGTAGCGGACGGGCGGCAGCGGCATGAACGGCGAGCCGAAGCACGCCGAGAAGGTCGCCTGCGGCTCGGTGACGCCGCGCTCCGTGCCGGCGACCTTGGCGGTGTAACCCGAGAGGAAGTGGTACATCGCCTGTGCCGCGTCCAGGCGCGCGATCGGGGGCATGACGCCGAAGGCGTCGGCCGTCAGGAAGACGACCGTCGTCGGGTGCCCGCCGCGTCCGCTGCTGGACGCGTTGGGGATGAAGTGGAGCGGGTACGCCGCCCGGGTGTTCTCCGTCTTGTGCGCGTCCGCGAAGTCGATCATGCGCGTGATCGGATCGACGACGACGTTCTCGAGCACGGCGCCGAAGCGGGTGCTGGCACCGTAGATCTCCGGTTCGGCACGCGGGTCGAGCCCGATCGCCTTGGCGTAGCAGCCGCCCTCGAAGTTGAACACGCCCTCGTCCGACCAGCCGTGCTCGTCGTCGCCGATCAGCGTCCGCTGCGGGTCGGCCGACAGGGTCGTCTTGCCCGTGCCCGAGAGCCCGAAGAAGAGCGCGACCCGGCCGTCCGCGTCGTGGTTCGCCGAGCAATGCATCGGGAGGATGCCGCGTAGCGGGAGCACGAGGTTCAGCGCCCCGAAGATCGACTTCTTGATCTCGCCGGCGTACTCGGAGTTGGCGATCAGCACCAGGCGCTTGCCGTAATCGACCGCGATCGCCGTGCTGCTGCGGGTCCCGTGGCGGCCGGGATCGGCCCTGAACGATGGCAGGACCAGCACCGTCCAGCCCGTCGCCGGATCGGCCTCGCCTTGACGCACGAACAGGTTCCGGACGAAGAGCGCGTGCCAGGCGCGTTCGCTGACGATCCTGACGGCCACCTGCGCGGCCGGATCCGCGCCCGCGTACAGCTGCTGGACGAACAGCCGCTTGGCGCCGGCCGCGTCGAACATCTCCTCCTGCAGGTGGGCGAAGTGCTGTGGGTCGAGCGGCTGGTTCACTGGGCCCCAGTCGATCAGGTCCTCGGTGACGGCGTCGCGAACCACGAACTTGTCCTTCGGCGAGCGGCCCGTGAACTTGCCGGTGTCGGCGACCAGCGGACCACCCTCCGCGATCGTCGCTTCGCCTGCCCGCACCGCGTACTCGTACAGCGCCGCGGTCGGCGCGTTGGTCACGGGATCGATCAGCGGCAGCCGCAGTGGGTCGGTGATGTCGTGCAGGAACTCGGCCATCGGGTCCTCGCTCTCGGGTGTTCGGCGGGCCGCGGCGCGGCCGTGAAGACACCGGCGCGCGCCAGGTGAGCGGTCGGCCGCGGGCCGTCACGCGATCGCCGCGAAGCACGGGCGTGACCCGTTATACCAAGGTCCCTGGGGCCATCTCGGAGAGCCTGGGCGGCGTCGGTCGCGACCGCCCGCTCACCAGCGCCAGGTGACGCCGAGGCGCGCGGTCGACCGCTCGGTCGAGAGGTCGAGGCCGAGTTCGAGCGCCCAGCCGGGCGCCAGGCCGTAGCGCCCGCCGATGGCCAGCGACGGCCCCCCGGTCGCGGCCGTGCCCGCGGCGACGTCGAACCGCCCGGTCACGTCCATCGCGACAGGCCCCAGCTGGTAGGTCAACGCCACCTCGTTGCTGAAGGCGTCGCCGCCCAGGGTCGAGACGCGGTACGAGGCGAAGACTTCATCGCTCAGGTAGCCGCCCAGGCGCAGCGACACGCCGAAGGGGTCTTGGCCGTCGAGCAGGGACGACAACGCCGTCGTCCGCAGCTCCACCACCGCCCCGCCCAGCGCCTCGGACAACGCCGCCTGGATCTCGCCGGTGATCAGCAAGTCGACGGCCGTATCCAACGCGCTCTGCGCCACGGCACCGGCGAAGCCGCCGCCCGCCTCCAAACGTCCGAGCGTGAGGAGCGTCAGCAGCTCGAGTTCGGAGAGCGAACGCGCGCCCCCACCGTCGAGGCCCTCGACGACGGCGTCGCTGGTCAGCACGGGGGTGAGGTCGAGGGTGAAGCCGTTGGCGCCGTCGATCGCGACACCCTCGAGCACGAGCACGACCTCGAAGCGTTGACCGACGGGCGACAGGAAGCGTACGGTCTCGCCGGGGCGAACGACGCGCGCCTTCTCGAACGCGGTGCGGCCGGCGACCCGCACGGCCGGGTACACGCCGCGCGCGGGGTCGAAGGTCGCCACCGCCTCGGTCAGCTCCAGGTCACGGCCCGCGAAGCGGACGGTGCCGCGCAGCGCGGTGACCTCGCCGGCGAGTTGGGGCGACGCCGCGGTACCCCCCAGTGACAGGTCGACGCTTGCCTCTGCGTTGCCGAACGATTCGTTGAACGTCACCCGCTGCGGCGCGACGATCCTGACCGCGTCGAAGCGGAACCGTTCGCGCGGGTCGCCGACGGGCCTGGGGGCCGTCTCCTGGGTCGCTGGCGCGCTCTCGTCGACCGGCGGCGTGACCGCGGCTCGCGTCGCGAGGTCGATCCGCGCCTGGCTCGCGTCGACGCGGCCGCCGAGCCGGACGCCGCCGACGTCGTCGACCAGACTCAGGTCGACGTCGAGCTGCGCGTCGGCGATGGCTAGGAAGGGGAGGGTGACGAGAAGGTCGCGCCCGTTGGCGCGGAGGTCGAGCGGCGCGAGCGTGCCGTCGATCGTGAAGGGCGAGCCGAGCGTGCCACGGGCAGCGAGCGCCGGCGCCTCGTCGTCGCTCCACGTGAGCTCCGCCGTGATGGCCTCGACGCGGCCCACGAAGGGGACGTCCAGGTCGCCGACGGCGCGGGCGTTCAGGCCGAAGCCGCCCTCGGGGAAGGGACCGATGCGCCCGTTCGTCGCGAGCTCGAGCCGGCCGGTTACCGGGTCGAGCGCCACGATCTCGGCCCGGCCGCTCCAGTCCTCGTCGCGGAGCGTGAAGCGCGTCTCCAACAGCTGGTAGCGGGTGCCCGCGATGAGTAGCCGGAGGTCGTCGGTGCGCAGCGCCACGTCGGGCGACGCGGGCGTGCCGTGGGCGGTGAGGACGAGGTTGCCCTCGGCAGAGACACCGTAGCGCGCGAAGCTCGGCACCAGGCCGAGCAGCGGCCCGAAGTCGGCCGCCTGCGCCAGCAGCTCGAGGTCGAGCAGCTCCGGTGTGATGCGACCACGCGCCTGCCACGTGCCGCGCCCCTCGAACGCGGCCCGACCGATGGTCAGCGAATGGCCGTCCCACTCGATCGACAGCTCGCCGATCGTCACGACGCCGGCGCGCTCGAGCTCGATGCGTTCGGCCGCGACCCGCAGGTCGTCCGGGGCGGCAGCGCCCCAAGCCCAGGCACCACGAACGGCGCCGGTGACCTCGGCCCTGACGTCGGAGGGTCCCACCACCGCCTCGACCCACGCGTGCAGGGGGAAGCGCTCGAGGCGCACGAGCGTCGAGACGCCCGCTGGACCGACGTCGAACTGCGCGTTCGCCCCCTCGAGGTCGAGGCGGCCGCTCCCGACGATGCCCGTCGCTGCCGCGAGGTCGGCCTGGAACTCGAGGCGCGCCGCATCGGTGCGTTCGCCGTACGTGAGGGCGTCGCTGGTCAAGAGGCCGAAGAGCCGGTCGTCTCGCAACGTCACGCTGCCCCCGAGATCGCCCGAGATGCCCGGGATGCCGGCGATGCCCGTGAGGTCGAGCCCGACGACGCGCGCGTCGAGTTCGCGCACTGGGACCGACGGGGGGCCCCAGCCGTCGGGCAGCAGGGCGCCGGCGTCCCAGCGGCCCACCGCCGTCGCGCTGCCGCGGGTGCCCAGGACGCTGGCGTCGACCGTGAGATGGTCACCGGCGCCCGCGATGGCGAGGTCCACCGAGGCCGGTCCGTCGCCCAGGGCGTCCGTCACCGTCTCGACGCGCAGCGTGCCGCCCCAGCCGTCGGCATCGAGCGTCAGGCGGCCCTCGGCGGATGGGGGCCGGCGGTCGCCCGTGTCCGAACCCGCCACGTCGAAGGCGATCGCAGCCGCACCCGAGGCGAGGTCGACGGTCGCGTCGATGCCCCACGGCGCCTCTCCGGTCAGCGACAGCAGCCCGTCGCTCCAACGCAGCTTGCCGACCACCGGGCTCGACCAAGCCCACGCGCCGGCGAAGGCGAAGTCGTCGGCCAGGCTACTCAGGTCGAGGCGGAGGTCGAGCACAGCGTCGACTCCGTCGCCGGCGTCGACTCCGTCGCCGGCGTCGCCGCCGGCGCCTGCTGCGACCCGACCGTCCAAGGTCGCGACCACGCCGCTCCGTTCGAACGACAGCCCGTCGGCCACGATCCACGCGCCGTCGGGACCGAGCGCGCGCAGCGAGCCGGCCCAGCCGCCGGTCGCGCGCCACCACCAGCCCGCCTCCAACACCTCGGCGATGGCGCCCTGCAGCGGCGCGTCCGGCAGGGTCGTGGTCAGCCCACCGCCGAGGGCCGGCAGCAGGACGCGCAGGGTCGTGGGCTCCGCCACCTCGATCCGCAGGTCGCCCACGTCCAGCGCGAGGGCACCCGTGAGGCGCAGGGCCTCGCTTCGCCAGCCCCCGGTCAGCCTCACGAGACCGGCGTCGCCACCGTCGATGGCGACGTCGATCTCCGGCCACGCCTCGCCGCGTACGGACAGCTGCACCCCGTCGGCGGACGGCAGCGACGCCTCGACACGGGCGACGCCAGCGCGCCAGCCGGCGTCGACGCGCCACGCGCCATCGGGCCCGGCCGCGACGCCGATGGCGAGCTCGGGGTCTGCAACCGTGCCGGCGAGCCCTAGTTCGGCGTCGAAGGACGTGCCCGCCACGCTGGCCCCGGCCAGGCGGCCGCTCCCACCCAGCGCATCGCCGTCGAGCGTGAGCGGCCACGCGACCTCACCCGCGAACGCGTGTCCCGTCACGTCCCCGCGCCAGCGATCTCCCTCGCCCGCTGCGTCGATGCGCAGGTCGATCGGACCGGCCGGCGTGTCGCCGGTCCACGTCGCGGCCAACTCCATGCCGTCCGGGCCGCCGCGCGCCGCGAGCGACGCGCTGGTGTCGCCTACGGGCGTCGCAACGCCGTCGAGCGTCAGCATCCAGTGCCGCAGGTCGGGATCGAGCGAGCCCGTCGCGCGCGTGCCGGTCAGGGCCCAACCCGCTACCCCATCGCCGGTGACGCGGCCGTCACCCAGCTCGATGCCGCCGACCGCGGCCGCGCGCCACGCGAGATCGACGACGGGTCGCTGGGCCGCGCCGAGGCCGATCGTCCCCGCCACGCTGCCGCTCGCGGTGGGCAAGGCCGCCAGGTCGCCGGTGACGTCGGCGCTCCAGTCGGCGGGATCGATCGCGACCGACCAGTCCCGCCAGCGGTCGGATCCACGGACGGCGAGGCGGCCGGCTTCGGACGTCACGCTCCAGGTCTCACCGCCGACATCGACCTCGCCGCCGCCGCTGAAGCGCTCCGCCTCCAGCCCGACGTCGAGCGCCAGCCGCGCACCGAAGAGGTCGCCGTCCGCCCGCAGCTCGCCGGTCGAGCGCGCCGGCCACCAAGCGGCGTCGCCGTCGAGGTGCGCGTCCGCACCGCTGGCCGCCCAGTCGGCGCGAACGAGGGGATCGCCGGCGCTGCCGGTCACCGTCAGCGCGGCCCACCACGTCGCGGCGAGGCCGTCCCAGTGCACGTCCTCCGCCTCCAGGTTGGCCGCGATCGTGCCCGCCAGCGGTTCGCCGATCTCGCCGTCGAACGACACGGGACCGTGCACGCGGCCGGCGATCGCCGTGTCGAGCAGGAGGTCGCGCAGGTCGACGTCGACGCGGGCCGACGCCTCCACGCGCCCGTTCGGCCCCCCGACGCCACCGGCCTCCAGCAGGCTCCCGGGCGTCGTGAGGCGCAGGCCTTCGACCCGCCACGCCCAGCCCGCGGCGTCCCACGTGACGTCGGCATTGGCGCTCAGGCGCGGCTCCTGCAGGAACGGCAGCGCCTCGTCGAGCGGCAGCTCGCGGAGCTCGAGACGGCCCGTGCCGAGGGCGCCGCGCAGTTCCGACGTCAGCTCGATGCCGGGGCCGGACAGCTGGGCCGTGATGGCCTCGGCGTCGGCCGTCAACCGCCCGGCCGCCTCCCGCGGGCCCGCGAGCCGCAGCTCGAGGTCGGCGTCGATGCCCGTGGCGCCGAAGCCTACGGGGCCGCTGGCGAACAGCGTCGACGACGCCAACGCGGCGAGCGGCACGGCGAGCTCGGCGTCGCCGCGGACCCCGGCGGTCGGGTCGGACCCGACGCGGAGCGACGCGCCCCCGACGTCGGCGCCGTCCAGCGTCAGCGCCAGCAGGGCCTCGAGGTCGCCTGCGCCGGCGAGCTCGGCGACGGCGTCGAGGCGCCCCAGCGTCCCGGCGTCCCAGGTGCCCGCGAGGCGACCGCGACCCGTCCAGCCCGCGTCGCCGCGCCAGCGGAGGTCGGTAGCCTCCAGCTCGACGAGCGGCAGCTGCCCCGTCTCGCTGCGACCGTCGATCGCCAAGCCGCCGTCCTCCCAGGCCAGCTCGAGCCCCCCCCAGTCGAGCCGCCACGATGGTGACGACACCAGGCTGGCGGCGAAGCCGTGGTCGGTGAGCGCGACGGCGCCGGAGAGCGCCAGCGGGTCGAGCGGACCGACGAGGTGCGCCCGCCACGGCTCCTCGGCGTGCGCCACGTCGAGCCGCAGCCACGGCCCCCCGCCGCCGCCGTTCGCCGGCAGGCCGACGTGGGCGGCGACCGCGAACCCGGCCGCTGCGGCTTCGAGCTCGGCCTCGAGCGACGGGTCGAGACGCCAGGAGAGATCGGCGGCGAGCCCGTCGGGACCGGTGGCGCTGGCCTCGCCCGCCCGCCCGCCCGCCGCGGTCAGCCGCCACAGGCCGTCGGCGCTCGCGAGGTCGAGCTCCAGGCCGGTCGCGTCCGTGCGGGCCTCGCCGCTCCAGGGGACGTCGTCGATCCGGCCGGCGAGCGCCCAGCGCGTGGCGGGCCAGTCGCCGAGGTCGTCGCCGCTCACGCTCCAGGTGGTGGCCACGCCGGCCGCGTCGGCCTCCGCCGCCAGGACCAAGGTCTGGCCGGCGGCCTCCAGGCGCGCGCTGACGGGCCAACCGGTCTCGGGTGGCAAGGACGCGTCGAGCAGGCCGTCGAGCGACCAGCCAGCGGCCGCGATCCGCGCACGCAGTTCGCCGCGCACGGCGGAGTCGGGCAGTTGCGCGAGCCCTGACGCCGCCGCAAGGTCGACGTCTTCGCCCCGCGCGACGACCTCCAGCACGCCGTCGTCCAGCGTCAGGCGCCCTTCCGCCCACGGCGCCGGGTCGGCGTCGGTGGATGCGTCGTGGGTCAGTGACCAGCGACCGCTGGCCGCCGCCGCCGCCCCCGTGGCCTCCAGCGCCACCTTCATGCCTGCGAGCCGGGCCGCGCCGCGGAGCGACCAGGCGTCGAGGTCGCCCGACCATGCGGCGGTCACGAGCTCGCCGCCGAGGTCGAGCGCCCAGCCTCGGTCGTCCGGTCGCAGCCACAGGGAGGTCGGCACGTCCGCGAGGGTCACGGTCGTCGACAGCCCCGCGGGCCAGCTGCCGGTGAGCCCCGCTGCGCCCGACAGCGCGAGGTCGTCGGGCCGCAGTTCGACCTCCGCGGCGAGCCGTGGCCACGCCAGCGGGCCCAGCTCCCCCGCCGACAGGTCGACCGTGCCGTCGAGGCGGCTCTCGTCGGGGGACGCGAGGAAGGCGCCGCGGCCGTCGAGTCCGATGCCCGCGTCGTCGGCGAGGCGCCAATTGCCGCCCCAGGTGATGGCCGGGCCGAACACCACCGGTCCCTCCGCCCATGCGCGCAGTGGGCCGAGACTCGCCGTCGCGTCGAGGGCCGGCTCGTCGCCGCCGACGAGTCGGGCGGCCAGGTCGGCCCCCGCGTACGAGGCGGTCACGTCGAGGGCGCCGCCAGCGGCGCCCCCGGTCGCCGTGCCGGCCATCACGGCCAGGCCCAGCGAGACCGCGAGGCTGCCGTCGATCGCGAGCGCCAGGTCGTCGCGCCGCACCAGCGGAGCGAGGCGCGCCTGCTCGGCCTCGATCTCGAGACGCCCGTCGGGGTCGAGGCTGGCGCGCCAGTCGGCGCCGTTCAACTCGCCACCGGCGGGCGTCCAGGCGAGACTGACGGGCCGGTCCTCGTCGTCGCGCCAGCCGGCGCGCACCTCCAGCGACGCCTCGGGCGACCACGCGAGGGTGCCCGTGAGCTCGCCGACGAGCGCCGCCTCGCCCTCGGCCGCCAGGAGCGGGCTGGCCACTGAGGCCCAATCCGCGACCGGCCCCGCGAAGGTCCCCGTGACGCCGCCGAGGTCACCGACGAGGGTCGCCCGGGCTCCGCCGGTGAGCTCGAGCGTCGCCGCGAGTTCGCCGTCGGGTCGCTCTGCCGACCAGCCGGCGCGCCCCGTGACGCGTGCCGGCTGCCCGCCCCACGACAGGCCGAGGTCGATCGCCGCGTCGAGGCTTGGCTCGGCGAGGTCGAAGGTGGCGCGCGTGGCGCCGAACTCGGCCTCTCCGGCACCCGTTCCCGACAGCCGAACGCGCCACGCCTGCGGTTCGACACGCACGCCCGCCATGCCCCAGCCTGGCCACGTCCCCGCGCCCGCGGCGCCATCGCCGTCGATGCGGAGCTGGGCGAGGTCCCCCCAGGCGAGGGTCCCGGCGAGCGGCTCCGGTGCGTCCGGTCGCCACTCGCCGGACGACCGCAGGGGCACGTCGGCGAGTTCGCTCGTCGCCTCCCAGCTGACCGCGGTCCCGTCGGCGGTCAGGGCGATCGTCGCGGGCCACGGCGCCACCAGGCCCACCGTCGCCGCGCCGCGCGGCAGGCCGTCGCGGGACGTCTCCCACGCCGCCGTGACGCTCGCCACGCCGGCGACGTCGGCCCATCCCCGGAGGGCGACCCCGAGGTCGAGCCCGCCCTCGACGTCGAGTCGTCCGCCCGGTTCCCAGGTGCCGTCGAGTCGTTCGCCGCCGCTCAGGACGGACGCCCGCAGCGAGCCGTCGCCCCAGTCGGCGGACGCGAGCAACTCTGGCAGCGCGACGGTGGCGGCGAAGGCGGCGAACGTGCCCTGCGCGTCGAGACTCGCGGGCCGACCGAGCCAGGTGACCGGCGCGGCTTCGGCGCTCCAGGCGCCACCGCCATCCGAGGTCAGCCGCCAGCGGTCGTCGTCGCCGATCGCGGTCCAGCCGTCCGGACCACCCTCGACTCGCCACGCGACGTCTTCGGCCACGCTCCACAGCGGCTCGGCGCCTCCCGGAAGCGGCGCCCCGGCGGCGACGGTCGTGCGCAGGGTGGCCGACCAACCGTCCGGGTTCCCGCTCGCCGTGACCGGCCCCACGGTGCCACTCAGCGCGCCACCCAGGCTCAACGCGTCGATGCCGACGGTCCAGTCGTCGCCGTCGATCTCGAGGGCGACGGGCCCCAGCCGTCCGCTGCCCTGCAGACGCCCGCCGGCGAGCGAGGCGCTCGCGGCGCCACGGAGGTCGAGGTCGGGCAGGAGCGAGGGGAGGTCGAGGCCGGCGACGCGTGGCGTCACCGCGCGGTCGCCGCCCACCTCCAGGTCGAAGCTGGGCGCGCTCAGGTCACCGCTCACCCGGGCCTCCACGCGCGCCGCACCCGCAGCCAACTCGTCGGGCGCCACCCAAGTGACGCCGCCCTCGACGCGTGCGTCGGCGGACACGGCGGTGGCGAAGGCACCCGTGATGGGGCCACCCCAGGCGCTGCCGTCGACGAAGGCCTGCAGGCCCTCGGGATCGAGCACGACGTCGGCCGCAAGCCACCACGGCCCCTCGCCAGCGCGGGCCGTCGCGCGCCCTCGCACGGGCCCGTCGCCGGTCGTGAAGGTGGCCGCGACCGCCTCGAGCGGCACACCGAGCACGCGCAGCGGACCCGCGGCCACGCGCCAGTCGGTGGGACCGTCCCGGGCCTCGGTGCGCAGTTGCAGCGGCCCGTCCCCCCAGCGACCATCGATCGCCAGCGACAGCCCCCGCGCGGTGTCGTACGCCAACCTCAGGTCGTCCACCGCCAGCGCGGCGCCCAGCCAGTCGCCCACGGCGGTGACGTCCGCCGCGACCGTCGCCGCGGTCCAGCCCTCGGCCGTCACGCTGGCCCGCACGACGCCATCGTCGGCGCCCGGGAGGCCGGGGGCGCCGAGGAGCTCGAGGAGCGCGCGGCTCGCCTCGGCCAAGGGCGCCTCCGCGTTCCCCTCCGCCTGCCAGCGCGCTCGGGCGAGGTCGACCGTCCCGCCGGCGGCGAAGCGACCGCCGACGATGGCGCCCGCCAGCGCGACCTCGATCACGTCGTCGCGCCAGGCGATGGGACCTTGGATGTCGGTCGCGGGCGTACCGAGCGCGTCGATGGCGCCGCCCACGACCTCGAAACGGCCCGCGGTGAGACCGGACGCGACGGTGAGCTCGCCGCGCACCGTGCCGGCCTCGATGCCGTCCCACCAGTGGCGGGCCACGCGCGCGTCGCCGCGCTCGAGCGTCACCTCGAAGGCGTCGTCGCCGAGGCGACCGCGGACGCTCCCCTCGAGGTGCCCCTCGGCCGTCACCAGCGACGTGGACAGTTCCCAGTGCCCGTCGTCCAGGCTCGTCGCCTCCAGGCGCTCGATACTGAGGTCGGGGAGATCGAACGGGACCTCGGCGACCCGCAGGTCGGCGATGTCGATCGTCGCTCCGTCGATGCGCACCCGCACGGCGGAGGGCTCGCCGTCCGCCGCCGGTACGTTCAGGCGGCCGACCTCCACGTCCCCGGCGAGTCCCGCGACGTCGAGCCGGAGCGGCAACTCGCCGACGACGAGCGCCGGTAGGAACCAGCTGACCGAGACGGAGGCCGCGTTCACGTCCAGGCCGTCGGCCACGAGACGCGGCTCCGTCAGCGTCAGGCCGCGCCAGGCGTAGCCGGTGATCGCAGTGAAGCTGAGGGTGGCGTTCGCGGCGGCGGCCGAGTCGACGAGCAGCGAACCGAGGACGCCCCGCAGCCACGACGAATTGGGGAGCCAACCCAGCGTGAGGGCCAGCGCCGCGAACAGCGTGAGGGTGGTGAGGGTTCGTCGTCGCATCCGGTGTCGGTTCGGGCCGGGTCGGCGTCGGTCCAGCGCGCTTGCGACACGCGACGAGCCCCGTCCTGGTCGCCACCCTACCATCGGCGCATGAGGGGCCTGAGGTACCATGTCGGCATGACCGACGCCACCGACGTCCGCGCCACCATCCTGGTCCGGGGCCGGGTCCAGGGGGTCGGCTACCGCGCCTTCGTCCGCCGTCATGCCCTCGACCTCGGCCTCGCCGGTCACGCGGAGAACCTCCCCGACGGCCGCGTGGAGGTGCTCCTCGAGGGCGATCGCGGCGAGATCGAGCACGCGCTCGTCGCCCTCTCCCAGGGACCGGCGCACGCGGCGGTCGACGCGCTCGAGGTCGCCTGGAGCGAGGCCGCCGGCCTACGCGGGTTCCATGTCCTGTGACACCGCGGGGTCCTCCGACGCTGCGGCGGCGCGCCCTGCGCCGCTCGCGCCGGCGGTCCTCGCGCGGGTGCCCGGCGTGATCGGCGAGATCGGGCGCGCACGCGCGGTCGACGAAGAGGAGGGCGGCAGCCACGAGCCCGTCGTTTCCGCGAGCGCCGCGGGGTTGCTCGAAGCCATCGGCGGGCGCGCGGCGCGGGGCCGACTGCCGGCCGTGGTGGCCGAGATCAAGCGCGCCTCGCCGTCGCTGGGCGCCATCGCCGACCTCGACCCGCTGGCGACGGCGCGCGCGTACGCGGCCGCGGGTGCGGCCGGGGTCTCCGTGCTGACGGAGCCGCACCGCTTCGGCGGCGAGCTCGCCCACCTGCGGGCGGTGGCCGCGGCGGTGCCGCTGCCGACCCTGCGCAAGGACTTCGTCGTGGACCCACGACAGCTCGAGGAGGCGGCGCGCGCCGGCGCGCGGGCGGTTCTGCTGATCGTCGGCCTGCTGGGGGAGGCGGTCGGACCCTACCTGCGGTACGCGCGGTCGCTGGGCCTCGACGCGCTGGTCGAGGTGCACGACGAGGCAGAGCTCGACGTGGCGGTCGCCGCGGGCGCGCGCCTGATCGGCGTCAACAACCGCGACCTGCGCAGCCTGGAGATCGACACCGCGGTCGCGCCCAGGCTGATCGAGGCGGGCCGCCGGCTGGCGCCGGAGGCGACCTGGGTCGCCGAGTCCGGTTACCGCGACGGCGCCGCCGTGGCGCGCCTGGCCGGCATCGCCGACGCGGTGCTGGTCGGTAGCCACCTCGCCGGGAGCGGCGACCCCGGTGGGACGCTGACGGCGTTCCTGGTGGCGGCACGGCGGGCGCACGGCGCCGGAGATCCCAGTTGAACCGGCGCGTGCTGGTGACCGGCGGTTCCAGCGGCATCGGCGCCGCCGCCGTCGCGACCCTCGCCGATCACGGATGGCGGGTGCTCGCCACGGGGCGCGACCGCGAGCGCCTGGTGGCGGTAGCGGGACCGCACGGCGGGTCGGTCGCGACCGCGGTCGCCGACTTGACCGACGCGGACGATCTCGCGGCGCTGGTGGCGCTCGCCGCCGCCGAACCGCTCGATGCGATCGTTCACGCGGCCGGGGTGATCGCCCTGTCGCCGCTGACGGAGGCCGATCCGGACGACCTCGACTGGCAGTGGCGCGTCAACGTCGCCGCCCCCGTGCGCCTGACGCGGGCGTTGATGCCCGCGCTGCGCGCCTCGCGTGGCCACGTACTGTTCGTCAACTCGGGCGCAGGCCGCCGCGCCAAGGCCGGATGGGGCGGCTACGCCGCCAGCAAGTTCGCCCTGCGGGCCGTCGCCGACGCGTGGCGTGCAGAGGAGGCGGACCGCGGTGTGCGGTTCACCAGCCTGTACCCGGGACGGACCGACACGCCGATGCAGCGTGCAGTCTACGAGGCCGAGGGCCGCGCCTACGACACGAACGACGAGCCGCTCTCCAGCGGTGCGCCGGACGGTGTCGCCCCGGTCGGCGCGGTGGCGGAGGCGATCCGGCGGGCGCTGGAGGCGCCGCCCGCGGCGACGTGGACCGACCTCGAGGTGCGCGCCGTCTGAGGAAGCCGCCCGGGCGCAACCGTGAAGCGCGCGTGCGCACGGGCACGCGCGGTGCTAGGCTCGCGCGGATGCGCCACCCGCCAGCCGATCCCCTCGACACCGTCCTGCCCAACGGGCTGCGGATCGTCGTCGCCAACATGCCCGGGCGCGCCATCGTGAGCGCCCACCTGCGCTGGCCGCTGGGGACGGCGGGCGACCCCGCCGACGCGCAGGGCGTCGCGGTCGTCCTCCACGAATGGCTGCAGCGCGGCGCGGCAGAGCTCGATGCCCACGCCTACGCGGACGCCTTCGATCGCTTCGGCGCCCGACGAGGCGGGGGCGTCGGGCGTGCGCACGCGACCCTTGGCGTCGCCTGCCTGGCGTCGGACGCGACGCACGTGCTGCCCCTGCTGGCGAGCGCCGTCGCGGCACCGCGGCTCGCGGACGAGGAGTTCGAGGGCGCCCGGCAACTCGCCCTGCAAGAACTCGCCGCCGTGGCGGATTCGCCGGGCGAGCGCCTGCTGGAGGCGGCGGTCGCCGCGCGTTACGCGGGTGCACACGGCCGCAGCGCGTACGGCCTGCGCACGCACCTCGAGCGCCTCGCGCCCGCGGACGTGCGGGCCCTGGCCGCCTCGCGGCTGGCGCCGGAGGGCGCGGTCCTCGCGCTGGCGGGCGGAGCCGACGCCGAGGCGCTGCTCGCGGCGGCCGCGGGCGCCTTCGGGAGCTGGCGGGGCAGAGCCGCGCCGATGCCGGTCCCCCGTCCGCGGGCCGCCGCGCGGGTGCACCGCGGCGGCCACGGCGAGCAGACGCACGTCGCGCTGATCGACACGGCGGTGCCGCCGCGCGCGGCGGGCTGGACCGAGCAGGCGTTGGCGATGACCGCGCTCGCCGGCGCGACCGCTGCGCGGCTGTGGACGGTCGTCCGCGAGGAGCGTGGACTCGCCTACGACGTCGGCTCGGCCATCCACGTGGTCGACGGCGACGCGTTCCGACTCACGCACGCGGTGACCGCGCCCGAGCGAGCGAGCGAGGCGATCGACGTCCTGCTCCAGGAGCTCGAGCGCAGTCGCGCCGGCTTCGATGCCGGTGAGCTGCACCGGGCCCAGTTGCTGCTCAGATCGTCCGTCGTGTTCGAGTCCGAGACGAGCGGCGGGCGCGCGGCGCGGCTCGCGAGCGACGTCGTCCGCTTCGGGCAGCCGAGGACCGTGGAGCGGATCGAGGCGGACATCGAAGGCGTCACCCTTGCCGGCATCAACGCCTTCCTGGACTCGCGGCCCCCCGTCGCGGCGACCGTCGTGACGAGCGGCCCGTCGCCCGCGGGCAGGTGGTCCGCGTGAGCGCGGGCGGCTTCGACCACCTCACGCTGCCGAACGGGTTGCGCCTCCTGGGAGAGCGCAGCGATGCCCGGTCGGTCGCGGTCGGCCTCGCGTTCGACGTGGGGGCGCGGGACGAGCGCGCCGACGAGTCGGGCGCCGCGCACTTCCTCGAGCACCTGGCGTTCAAGGGCGACCGCGGCCGCCGCGCCGACGACGTCAACCGCGCCTTCGACGAGCTGGGCGCCCGAGTCAACGCGTACACCAGCCACGACCGCACCCTGTTCTACGGCGCCGCCCTGCGCGATCTGCGCGCCCCGTTGACGGCGCAGCTCCTGACGCTGGCGCGGCCCGCTCTGCGGCGAGAGGACGTCGACGTGGAGCGCCGGGTCATCCTCGAGGAGATCGGCATGGCCGAGGACCGCCCCGAGGACCGGACCTGGGAGCGCGGTGCGCGGCTCTTCTTCGACGGCCACCCGCTCGGGGCGCCGGTGCTCGGCACGCGCGCGTCCGTGGAGGCGCTCGGCCCGTCGCGGCTGCGGTCGTTCCATCGCCGCTGGTACCGCAGCGACCGGGCCCTGCTGATCGTGACCGGCGCCTACGCCTGGGAGGAGGTCGTCGAGGAGGTGCGCGCGGCGACGGAGGACTGGACGCCGGGCGGGGCCACGCGCGTCCATCCGGCGTGGGCGCCGCGCCGCGGCGCGGAGGAGGAGCGCGGCTCCGGGTTCGAGCGCACCCACCTCGTGTGGTTCGCCCCGGCGCCCAGCGCGCAGGACCCCGCGCGGATCGCCGCCACCCTGCTCGCCCGTGTGGTCGGGGACGACGACAACGGCCGGCTGTTCTGGGCACTGGTCGAGCCGGGCCTGGTCGACGACGCCGCGCTGTGGTTCGACCCGGCGGACGGACTCGGCAGTTTCCAGGCGAGCGCCACCACCAACGACGCGTCCCGTGATCGGGTCGTTGAGACGGTCGAGGAGGTGCTGTCGCGTTTCGAGCGCGACGGCCCGACGGACGACGAATGGGCGCGCGCGCAGCGCGCGCTCGCCACCGAGGTGACGCTGGCCGCGGAGACGCCGATGGGGCGCCTCGCGGAGCTGTCGGACGCCTGGCTCGATCGCGGCGAGGCCGAGGCCTCGGCGGCGACGGTCGCCCGCATCCTAGCGACCCCCCCGTCGGCGGGACGCGAGCTGTTGGAGGGCGCGCCCTTCGCCGCGAGCTTCCGCTACGCCCTGCGCCCGACCGACGCAGGCTGAACCCGCGGTGAAGACCGACGGTCGCGCCGCTCATGCTCCCGCGGTTACCCTGGGCGCATGAACGGTCCCGCCCGCCACCCGCGCCCGCCGATGCGGTCGATCCTCGTGCTGGTGGCGCTGGCCGCGGTCGCCACGGGTTGGGCGCAGAGTGGCATCGCCGAGCTCGAGGTCACCGCCTACGGCCGGCAGAGCATCGACCTGGCCAGCGGCCGGACCGTCCTGGAGGACGGCGGCGAGTTGATCGAGCGCGGCAGCGGGGTGAGGCTCGTCGCCGCCTGGATCGCCTACCTGGAGGGCGTCGAGGTCTCCGCGCGCGACGTGTCGATCGACGGCGATCTCGGGCTCGTCGAAGCGCCGCTCGTGGCGATCGATCTCGCCGCGGGCACGCTGACGGCGAGCGGGGGCGTCGCATGGCGGCGCGAGGGCCTACAGGTGACCGGCGAAGCCCTGTGGTTCGACGCCGACGCGGGCATCGTGGGCCTCTTGGGTGGCGTCGAGGCCGTCGAACCGGACGCGTCGGCCGCCGAGGTGTGGATCGAGCTCGCTGGCGGTCGCGTGCTGCTGGTGGGCCCCTACGCCTACGCCGACGGCCCGTTGGTGCTGCGTGGCCCCGAGGGCGCCGGCCTGCAGCTCGACGCCCGCGAGAGCGACGAGGGCGTCGTGTACGACGCGAGCACGGCCGTCGACGGCGGCTGGCTGGCGGCGGTGACCGCGGCACGCGCGTCCTGGGAGGCGGCATCCGCAGAGTGATCCGCTGGCTGGTCCTGGTCATGGCGGTGTGGGCGACGCTCGGCGCTGGGCCCGCGCACGCGTCCGGCGCCGTCCCGCCGGACGCCTGCGTCCCGGTCGAGGGCGGCGCGGAGCTGACGGTGGAGGGACTGGGTCGCGCGGTCTTCGCGGGCCTGAGCACCGACCGCGTCCGCGACGAGGCGCTGCTGAGCGGCGGCGTGTGCGTGGAGTTCAGTGCCATCGGCGGCGTCCTGCGCAGCGAACGACTCACCGTCTCGGGCCTGGGCGACGGCGTCGCCTTGGCGGCCGCCGACGTCGTGTTCCAGCTCGACGAGTGGACGATCGCCGCCGACCTGCTCGAGGCGGACGTCGCGGGCGCGGTCCTCGTCGGGGTCACGCTGACGTCGCCCGACGCCGTCGCGCTCGCGGAGGACCTGCGGGTCGACCTGGTTTCCGGGACGATCACCGCGCATGCGCTGCGGCTCGTGACGGAGACGCTGTGGGTGGTCGCCGATGCGGCGACCCTCGACGGTGATCGGGTCGCGCTCGCCGTCGTCGGCCTGACGACCTGCGACTGCCCCCCGGCCGACGCGCGCGTTCGCCTCGAGGCGCGGGCCGCCGAACTCGACCTCGTCGAGCCGGTCGTGACCCTCCACGGTGCCGACCTCGTCGTTGGGGCGCTGCGCTGGGCGTTGCGCGATCCCTGGTCGTTCGACGGCGAGAACCTCGCGGTTCCGCTGCCACCGATCTCGGTGTTCGAGGACCCCGAGGGTCGCCGCGGCACGCTCGTCGGTGTCGCCGAGCAGCCGGTGGCGCCGGGCGTGGGGTTCGCCTGGGACGTGGGCATCGGGGACGACGAGCGCCCGCCGGACCTGTCGGTGCGCGTCGCCGCCCGCGCCGGCGATGCGAGCGTCGACGTCACCGGCGCCAGCGACCGCGTGCGCGTCGCGTGGCGGGTGGCCCGACCCCTGGCGGCGGGCTGGACGGTCGCGTACGCGCAGCGCCTGGAGGGCGGCGCGTGGGACGAGCCGGCCCGTGACCAGAGCGTGACGGCGGGCTGGTCGCGGGCGTGGACCACGCCCGCCGCGGGGGTGGCCGTGGTCGAGGTCGACGCGTCGACGTTCACCGCCCTGACGGCGCAGACGCTCGCCGCCGGCGAGGTCGTCGGGACGCGGCTGGGCGGTTCTGCGAGGGTCCGCGTCGCTGGCGACCTCGCCGCCGGCTGGCGTCCGGCCTTGGAGGTCGCCGTGGGCACGACCGCCTACCCAGGGGAGGGCGCGCTGCAGACGTGGGTGTCTGCCGCCCCGAGGGCGACGCTGACGGTGGGTGGCGTGCGTCTCGACGTCGAGCACCTCTCGCGCTGGGTGTGGGGCGCGTCGCCGTTCGGCGTGACGGTCGACCGGTTGGGCCCGCTGCACCGCAGCGACGTGCGGGCATCGGTCACCCTGGGCGCCGACGGCGATGGAACGGGCCGGTTGACGGCGGTGGCCCGCTGGGACTGGCGGAGCGACCCGCGGCGGCCGGGACGGGCGATCGGTCTCGAGCGCCTCGAGCTGAGTGGCTCGACCTCCGGCGCCGCCTGGGGCGGCCGCCTCAGCGTGCGTGCCGACGCCGCCCTGGCGGGTGCCGTCGACCCCCGACCGGGGCGGACGTCCTCGCTGGGCGCCAGCGTGGCGTGGCGTCGCGAGGCCTGGGAAGTCGGCACCCGCGTGCGGCTCGATCCGACGGCGCCCGGCTGGCCCTGGCGTGAGGCGACCGTGTTCGCGGCCCTGCCCATCACGACCGGTGACTGGTGGTGGCGGCCGTACCTGGCGGTCGACCTGTCGTCCTGGACTCGCGAGGAGGCGCGCTGGTGGGTGGGCCACGGGCTGGACCTGGCGTGGACGAGCGACTTCGGCGTGCTCGATCTCGGCTACCGCTACGACGACGGGGTGGGTCTGCAGCTGAACGTCGGGGTGCGCTTCGAGTCGCGGCCGCTCGAGCTCGAGCGGCTCAACCCCGTCACCGAGGGACGCCCGTGAGCGCGGGGCGCGCGGGGTCCTACGGTAGAGTGCCGACGCGGATGAGGACGTCTTGAGTCGCATCGACCGCTACTTGCTGCGCGAGGCCTGGCCACCCTTCCTGTTCGGCGCCCTGCTGTACGCGGGTTTGGCGGTGGTGGGGGCGACGCTGCCACGGCTGCAGTGGATCGTCGGGACGCCCGTCGTCGAGCTCGCCTGGTGGCTCGTGACGCTGCTGCCGCAGGCGCTGGTGCAGACGGCGCCGGTGGCCCTGGTGCTCGCCGTGCTGCTTTCCTTCGGCCGCCTGACCACCGATCACGAGTTGACCGCGATCCAGGCGGGCGGCGTGCCCACCGCGCGGGTCACGAGCGTCTTCGTCGGGATCGGCGTCGGCCTGGCGGTCGCGGCGCTGGCCTTCAACCAGTGGCTGGTGCCGGCGTCGAATGCGGCTGCCGCCGACGTCTACTGGCAGCTGACCGCGGGCCGCACCGGCCTGTTCCGGCTGGCCGCCCAGCGCGTGCCGATCGACGGCTTCACCCTGCGGTTCGATCGGCTCGAGCGCGACGGCACCCTGCGCGACATCCGCGTCGAGCGCTGGGACGGCGACGTGTACACGCTGCTGCGCGCCGATCGCGGCCGGTTCGAGGGCCAGGACCTGGTGCTGTTCGACCACCGCACCCAGCGCTTCGACCTCTCCGCGCTCGACGGGCCCGCGGGCGATGCGGGCGAGCTGCTCCGCACGCTGGTGCGGCTCGACGCGCGCTCCGCGGGACCGGACGCGCCGCTGGTCGTCTCGACCGGCGTCGACGAGGCGGAGCTCGTCGCCCGCTTCAGCGCCGGTGGTTTCGAGGACCCGCGTTCGATCACCCGCCTGTGGGCCGACGCCCGCAACCCCGACCTCACCGCCGTCGAGCGCCGCGAGGCGACCGTCCTGGGGCACCGGAAGCTGGCCGAGCCCGCCTCGAACGTCGCCCTCCTGCTCGCGGCGCTGCCCCTCTCGATCGCCTTCGCGCGCTCGCGGGCGGTGGCCTTCGGCCTGGCGCTGCTGGTCACGCTCGCCTGGTACCTGCTGTACACGTTCGGTCAGCTGCTGTCGCTGACCGGGGTGGTCTCGGCCTGGGTCGGTCCGTGGTCCGCCAACCTGCTGTTCGCCGGTCTCGGCCTGGTGTGGTTGTGGAGGCGCGGTGCGCGGCGCTGACCGCGTCGCCGACGGGCCGCAGGCCGCCACACGCGTGGTAGACTCTGCGGCTCAGATGGAGGCCCTCGAGACCGGCCTACTGGAAGCGACCGCCTACCTGCCCGAACGCGAGCGATCTCGGGTGGCCGAGGCCTTCGTCGTCGCCGAGCGTGCCCACCGCGGCGACGTACGGCGGTCGGGGGAGCCCTACATCACGCATCCGGTCGCGGTCGCCGAGCTGCTCGCGGAGATGCTGCTCGACGGCGACGCGATCATCGCCGGCCTGCTGCACGACACCGTGGAGGACACGAGCCTCACCTTCGACGACGTCGAGTCGGCCTTCGGTGCCGCGGTCCGGCGCATCGTCGAGGGTGAGACGAAGATCTCCAAGCTGGCGGTCCGCGCGTACGAGGACGAGCAGGCGGAGAACCTGCGCCAGATGCTGCTCGCGATGGTCGGCGACGTGCGCATCATCCTCGTCAAGCTTGCCGATCGTCTGCACAACATGCGGACGCTGGCCTCGATGCCACACGCGAAGCAGCAGCGCATCGCCCGCGAGACGCTGGAGATCTTCGCCCCGCTGGCGCATCGCTTGGGGATCAACCACATCAAGAACGAGCTCGAGGACCTCTCGTTCAGCTACCTCGACCCCGACCGCTGGGAGCAGCTCGCGCGCCAAGTACGCATGCGCAGCGCCGAGCGCGAGGCGTACGTCGCGGCCTCCATCGAGGCGCTCGAAACGCGTCTCAGGGCCGAGGGTCTGCGCTTCGAGCTGGCGGGCCGCTCCAAGCACCTCTACAGCATCCACCGCAAGATGTTGCGCGACGGCAAGAACCTCGATCAGATCTTCGACCTGATGGCGATCCGCGTCATCCTCGACACCGATGGCCCGACCGCGGCGAGCGACGACGAGGAGAAGGCCAGCTGCTACCGCGCACTCGGCATCGTGCACAGCCTCTGGACGCCGATCCCGGGGCGCTTCAAGGACTACGTGGCGGTGCCGAAGCCCAACGGTTACCAGTCGCTGCACACGACCGTCATCGGCCTGCAGGGCCAACCGATCGAGGTGCAGATCCGCTCTCGCCGCATGCACGAGGTGGCGGAGTTCGGGGTCGCCGCGCATTGGGCCTACAAGCAGGGCATCGACGACGTCGGCGAGGTGCAGAAGCGGCTCGCGTGGATGCAGCAGCTGTTGGACGTCGACACCGACGCCGATTCGGCCGGTGCGTTCGTCGACGCGGTCAAGACCGACCTGCTCGCGGAGCGCGTCCTGGTGTTCACGCCCGCCGGCGACGTCGTCAACCTGCCCCGCGGGTCGACGCCGCTCGACTTCGCCTACCAGGTTCACACCGAGATCGGCCACCGCTGCGTCGGCGCGCGGGTCAACGGCGAGATCGTTCCGCTGGCGTACACCCTGCAGACCGGCGACCGGGTCGAGGTCCTGACCAACCGGAGTCAGAGCTACGGGCCATCGTCCGACTGGCTGCAGCTCGCGACGACGCGTTCGGCGCGGCAGAAGATTCGCCACTGGTTCCGTTCGCGCGAGCGCGCCGGCCTCCTGGAGGCTGGCCGTCGCGTTCTCGAGCGCGCCCTCCGTCGCCGCCAGTTGCCGGTCTCGGCCCATACCACCAAGGCCAAGCTGGACGCTGCCGCGCGTCAACTGCTCAAGTCCGAGGCGGCCGACGACCTGCTCCTGGCGCTGGCCGCCAAGCGGGTGCAGGTCAAGCAGGTGATCGACGTGCTGGCACCCGCCTCCGCCGCCGAGGCGGCCCCGGCGCCCGCGCTGACGCCGAGCCAGGCCCGCAGGTCCGTGTCCGGCGTGTTCATCGAGAACATGGATGCGCCCGCCAAGCTCGCCCAGTGCTGTGGTCCGGTTCGCGGCGACGACGTGATCGGCTACATCACGCGCGGCCGCGGCGTCACGGTCCATCGCGTCGACTGCCCGAACGTCAAGCACCTCATGCAGGCGGAGCCGGAGCGCCTGGTGCAGGTCACCTGGGAGGCCCCGGCCGGCGAGGTCTTCGCCGTCGACTTCGAGATCCTCGGCGTCGACCGTCCCGGCCTGCTCAAGGACGTTCTGGACGTGCTGGCGTCGATGAACAAGTCTGCGAACCGGGTCGCGGCCGACGTCCAGAGCAGCACCAAGGCCCGCATCCACGTGCGCATCGACGTCAAGGACCAGGGCGAGATCGAGTTCATCAAGCAGAACGTGGCGCGCATCGCCGACGTCACCCGCGTCTACCGCTCGCGGCCGGGGCTGAAGGCGTGAGGCGGGCGCCCTCGGTGCTGTTCGTCTGCACCGGCAACATCTGTCGCTCGCCGACGGCCGAGGGCGTGATGCGCACCCTGCTGGAGCGCTCGGGCATGGCGGGCGAGGTGGATTCCGCGGGGACGATCGGCTACCACGTCGGTGATCCGCCGGATCGGCGGAGCCAGCTGGCGGCCGCGGCCCGTGGCTACGACCTGTCGTCGCTGCGTGGCCGGGAGGTGACCGAGGACGACCTGGAGCGCTTCGATCACGTGTGGGTGATGGATCGCGGCCACCTCAACCGGCTGCGGGCGCGCTACGGCGACCGCCCGAACGTGCGGCTGTTCCTGGAAGCGACCGCCCCTGAAGGCGTGCGCGCCCGCGAGGTCCCCGACCCGTACGCGGGTGACGAGGCCGGATTCGAGCGGGTGCTGGACTTGATCGAGGCGGGCTGCCGGGCGGCGTTGACGCGTTGGACGGCGCCCGCGGACGCCGCCGACGACGGTTGACACGGAGGCCCCGCCGGAGGTCCGCGGCACCTGACGATCACCCCTTAAGGCTGCTTCTTCCGACCTGACCTGGTTCGGGGGTCGCCACCGCGCGGTTCCGACGGGGCCTGCGAAGCGTACCATGGCGGCCCCGGCGTGCAAGGTGCGGGGGATGCGGGGTCAGCCGCCGTGCGGCCGGCCGGCCTCGGCGATGGCTGAGCGAAGGGCGGCGGCGACGTGCGCCTGGGCTTCCTCGTCGAGCGTCGGGTAGATCGGCAGCGACAGGACCTCGGCGGCGGCGCGGCGGGCGTGGGGGAGGTCGCCGTGGGGTCGGCCGCCGTACCGGTCGAGCGTCTCCGGGTAGTACACCATCGACGCGACCCCACGCGTGCGCAGGCCCTCGGCCACCGCGTCGCGTCGCCCGTCCGGCAGCCGGACGGTGTACTGGTGGTAGACGTGTCCCGGGGCGGCTGGCGGCGTGATGACCCCGTCCATGCCCGACAACAGGGTGTCGTAGCGCGCCGCGACCCGACGGCGGGCCCGTGTCCAGGCGTCGAGGTGCGGCAGCTTGACCCGCAACCAGGCGGCCTGGAGGGCGTCGAGCCGCGAGTTGTACCCGGGTTCGAGGTGCTGGTAGCGGCGCTCGCTGCCGTGGTTGCGCAGCCGTCGTGCGTGGGCGGCGACGGCGTCGTCGTCCGTGGTCAGTAGGCCGCCGTCGCCGAGGGCGCCGAGGTTCTTGGTCGGGTAGAAGGAGAAGGCGCCGGCGTGGCCGAGCGCACCGGCCGCGCGGCCCCTCGGTGGGGCGGCCACCACGGCTCCACCGGCGGGGGCTCGCGCGCCGGAGGCGGGGGCTCGCGCACCGGAGGCGGGTGCCCGCGCACCGAAGGCCTGTGCCGCGTCCTCGAGGACGCGCAGGTCGTGGCGCAGAGCGATCCGGTTCAGCTCGTCCATCGGCGCGAGTTCGCCGTAGAGGTGCACCGGCAGGATCGCTCGCGTGCGCTCGGTCACGGCCGCGGCGACCGCTTCCGGGTCGAGCATGAAGCCGTCGGGCGTCAGGTCGACGAACACCGGCACGGCGCCGAGCAGCAGGATCGTCTCGCTGGTCGCGAAGAACGAGAAGGGGGTGGTGATGACCTCGTTGCCGGGCCGGACGCCCAGGGCGCGCAACCCGATCGTCAGGGCGTCGGTGCCGGAGTTGAGGCCGATGGCGTGGCGCACCCCCAGGTAGTCCGCGGTCTCCCGCTCGAATGCCGCCACCTCCGGTCCGAGCACGAACTGGCCCGACGCGAGCGCGCGCTGCCAAGCGGCGTCGAGTTCGGGCCGCAGCGGGTCGAGCTCGGCGGCCAGGTCGAGGAGCGGGACGGTCCGGGGATCGGCGTGGGACACGTCGCATGCTACCAGCGTCGATGTGGTGTGATGGCGCGCGTCCGCCGCGGCTGCGCGTCAGCCGCCGCTACGCGTCCGCCGCCGCTGCGCGTCCGCCGCCGCTGCGCGTCCGCCGCCGCTACGCGGCGGGCATCGATCGAGAGCGGTCTAGGGACCTGGCCCCGCGACGCCGCAGCAACCAGCCTCCATCCAGGCGGGTGCTCACTCCAGCCGGCCGCGCGGGCGACGATCGCGGCGCGCCGGGAAGATCGGAGAAGAGATGCCGGATTCCACGTCCCCCGATCCCGAGCCCACGTTGGGTTTCGCCACCCGCGCGGTGCACGCCGGCACCCCGCCGGACCGGGTGGCCGGTAGCCGGGCCCAGCCGATCCACGCGACCTCGAGCTACGTGTTCGAGAGCGCCGCTCACGCGGCCGCGCTCTTCGCCGGTCAGGCACCCGGCAACCAGTACGCGCGCATGCACAACCCCACCGTCGACGCGTTCGCCGAGCGGATGCGCGACCTCGAGGGTGGCGCCGGCGCCGTCGCGTTCGCCTCGGGTCAGGCGGCGTCGGCTGCCACCCTGCTGGCACTGGCGCGCCCGGGTGCCCGCGTGGTGCTGTCGCAGGAGGCGTTCGGCGGCACCTTCTCGCTGTTCCGCAAGTGGCTGGAGCCGTGGGGTGTCCGCGCGACGACCGTGCCCCCGACGGCTGAGGCGGTCGCGGCCGCCCTAGGGGACGACGTCGTCGCCGTATGGGTCGAGACGATCGCCAACCCCAGCGGCACGGTGCCCGACCTGCCCACCCTGGCGGCCGTCGCCCACGCCGCCGGCGCCCCGCTGGTCGTCGACAACACCTGGGGCTGCGGCGGGTACCTCTGCAGGCCCCTCGAACACGGCGCCGACGTCGTGGTGCACTCCGCCACCAAGTGGATCGGGGGGCATGGCGCCTTCGTCGGGGGCGTCGTCGTCGACGGCGGCGACTTCGTGTTCGATGCCAGCCGCTTCCCGGCCTTCCACGCCCGTGATGCGCGCGGACGCACGTGGGTCGAGCGCCACGGCCGCGCGGCCTTGGCCGCGCGCGTGCACGACCTCGGGCTCTTCACGCTCGGGGCCACGCTCTCGCCGTTCGCCGCCTTCCTCGCGCTGCAGGGGCTCGAAACGCTCGAGCTGCGTTGCGCGCGCAGCTGCGAGAGCACGCTGGCGCTGGCTCGCTGGCTCGAGGGGCGGCCGGGGGTGGAGGCGGTCCGCTACGCCGGCCTGCCGGGCCACCCGAGCCACGAGACGGCCCGCCGGGTCCTCCACGGCGGCTTCGGTGCGGTGTTGGCGCTCGACCTGCCGGATCAGGCGGCGGCGCATCGCTTCCTCGACGCGCTGACGCTCGTGTCGCAGCTCGCCAACATCGGCGACGCGAAGAGCGTGGCCATCCACCCGTGGACCACCACGCACGCGACGCTGGGGGAGGAGGACCGCCGCGCCGCCGGCGTGCACCCCGGCACCGTGCGGCTGTCGGTCGGGTTGGAGACGCTCGACGACCTGCGGGTCGATGTGGAGGCCGCCCTGCGCGCGGCGACGGCATGAGCGGGGGTGGCGGCCCCGGCCCGCGCCGGCTGGTGCACGAGACCTGGGGCGACCACGCTGCGCTGTTGGCTCGCAGCGTGCACGCGCAGGACGGCAGCGTCGGGCTGGTACGGCCGCAGGTCGTCGACGTCGCGAGTCCCGACGATCCGCTGCCGCTGGCGTCGGGCGGGCGCTTGGACCACGTCGCGGTGACCTACGAGACCTACGGGGAGCTCGATGCCCGCGGCGCGAACGCGGTGCTCGTGTGCCACGCGCTGACGGGTTCGGCGCATGCCGCGGGCCGGCACGGGGAGGGCGAGGTCCCCGGGTGGTGGGACCCGCTGATCGGTCCCGGCAAGGCGCTGGACGTCCGCGAACACTTCGTCGTCAGCAGCAACGTCCTGGGCGGCTGCTACGGGACCACCGGGCCCACGTCGATCGATCCTGCGAGCGGGCGGCGCTTCGGGCCGGACTTCCCGCGGTTCACGGTGCGCGACATGGTCGAGGTGCAGCGGCGCCTGCTCGAACGACTGGGTGTGGGCCGCCTGCGCGCGGTGATCGGCGGCAGCATGGGCGGCATGCAGGCGCTCGAGTGGGCCGCCACGCACCCGGAGCGGGTCGGCTCGCTGGTCGCGATCGGGATCGGGGCGCGTCACTCCGCCTGGGCGATCGGGCTCAACGAGGTCGCGCGCCGCGCGATCGCCGCCGACCCGGACTTCCACGGCGGCACCTACCGGCCCGACCGCCAGCCGGAGACGGGGCTGGGCCTCGCGCGCGCGATCGCGATGCTCACCTACC
This sequence comes from Trueperaceae bacterium, assembly GCA_011389865.1. Taxonomy (GTDB): domain Bacteria; phylum Deinococcota; class Deinococci; order Deinococcales; family Trueperaceae; genus JAABTL01. The sequence continues at coordinate 157,280 of JAABTL010000002.1, read as the reverse complement.
GTTCGTTCGACTCCCTGGAGGCGAAGTTCGGTCGCGAGCGCCGCCCGGCGGAGGAGGAGGGGTTGGAGGCGAGCTTCGAGATCGCCTCGTACCTGCGCTACCAGGGCGTCAAGCTGGCCCAGCGCTTCGACGCCAACACCTACCTGGGCCTGACGCGAGCGATGGACGACCACGACCTCGCCGCCGGGCGCGGGCCGCTGCGCGAGGTGCTGGCGGGCATGCGCATGCCGGCGCTGGTGATGGGTATCCCTACCGACGTCCTGTACCCCGAGGTCGAGCAGCGTCAGCTGGTGGAGGGGCTGCCCGACGCTCGCTACGCTCGCATCGTCTCGCCCCACGGCCACGACGCCTTCCTCATCGAGTTCCCCCAGGTGGCCGCCCACCTCCGGCGCTTCCTCGAGGAGCGGGCCCCACGCTGAAGCGTGGGCCCCACGCTAAGGCGTGGGGATCAGGCCGTCGCGGCCGCCCCGGCATCCGCGCGGATGCTCTCCAGCGGCGAGCCCGCCATCAACATGCCGAGGGTCTCGGCCGTCGCCTCCGCCTGCACCAGCTCGCCCATGATGCGCCCCTCGAACATGACCAGGATGCGATCGGCCAGGCTCATGACCTCGTTGAGGTCGGCGGAGACGAGCAGCACCCCGAGGCCCTCGTCGCGTGCCCTGACGATCTGCCGGTGGATGAACTCGATCGCCCCGATGTCGACCCCGCGCGTGGGTTGCGCGGCGACGAGGACCCGGGGCGAGCGCTCCAGCTCGCGGGCGATGATCAGCTTCTGCGCGTTGCCGCCCGAGTAGGCGCTCGCCAAGACGTCGGTGGCGCGCGGGCGTACGTCGTAGTCCTCGATGATCGCGCGCGCGTGCCCGTCGATCGCCGTGAGGTCGAGCAGCCCGGCGCGGTTGGCGTACGGCGGCCGGTGGTGGTCACCGAGGATCGCGTTCCAGGCGGCCGTGTAGGGGCGCACGAGGCCGCGCTCGTTGCGGTCCTCGGGCACGTGCGACACGCCGGATTCGCGCAGGACGCGGGCAGACGCGCCCGAGACGTCCTCGCCGGCGAGCCACACGGAGCCGCCGTCCGCGGCGCGCAGCCCGGTCAGCACCTCGACCAGCTCCGTCTGGCCGTTCCCCTCGATGCCGGCGACGCCGACGATCTCTCCCGCCCGCACCGTAAGGCTGACGCCGTCGAGGATCGGCCGGTGCTTCACGGGGTGACGCAGCCGGAGGTCACGCGCTTCCAGGAGAACGTCGCCCGGCTGGGCCGTCCCCTTGGTGACGCGCAGCAGCACCTCGCGCCCGACCATCATCGAGGCCAGGCGCCGGGTGTCGGTGTCCGCTCGCTCGACGGTGCCGACCATGCGGCCGTCGCGCATGACGCTCATGCGGTCGCAGATCTCCATCACCTCGTCGAGCTTGTGCGAGATGAACACGACGGCGTGGCCATCGGCCGCGTAGCCGCGCAGGAACTCGAACAATCGCCGCGTCTCCTGGGGCGTCAGGACGGCGGTCGGCTCGTCCATGATCAGGATGCGGGCGTCGCGGAACAGGGCCTTGAGGATCTCGACCTGCTGCTGCAGCCCGACGGGGAGCTCGTCGATGCGCGCGTCAGGGTCGAGATCGAAGCCGAAGCGTTCGATGATCTCCCGCGCCTTGCGCCGCGCGGTGGCGATGTCGAGCGTCGGTCCGCGCCGGGGCTCGGCGCCCAGGACCAGGTTCTCGGCGACGGTCAGGGTCTCCACCAGCATGAAGTGCTGGTGCACCATCCCGATGCCTTGGGCGATCGCATCGCGGGCCGAGTTCATCACCACCTCGCGGCCGTCGACCTCGATCGTGCCCTCGTCGGGCGGTTGCAGCCCGTAGAGGATCTTCATCAGCGTGCTCTTGCCGGCGCCGTTCTCGCCGATCAGGGCGTGGACCTCGCCCCATTCGAGCTCGTAGTCGACGCGCTCGTTGGCGACGACCAACGGGAAGCGCTTGCTGATGCCCTGCATGCGGACCGCGGCTGGCATGCGGCATGCTAGCACGCGCCAGGACGCGTTTCGTGGGCCCTGGTGTGGTATCATGACCTTCCGGCTGGGGGGTGAGCGTCGCCCCGGTCGGACGCCAAGCCCGGGAACGCCGGGCCGTGGTTCGCCATGGGGGCGACACGGTTTCGACGGGGTCCGCCGAAGGCGAGGCTGCGCGTCGCGGACGCAGCTGGCCGCGTCACCAAGCTGCAAACGCCAATAACTGGCAACCAGAACTACGCTCTCGCTGCCTAAGGGCTAAGCGACGTCGCCCGGAGACCCCGCTTGTGGTCCGCCGGATCCGACGACCCGAAACAAGCTAGCGACCCGATGTGGAGCGTCCGCCGGGGAGCGAAACACTAGGCGCCTAATCGCGTGGTGCGCCGGCCGTCGAGCCTGCCACGCGCCGACGACCGATCGACGGCTACACGCGTAGACGCCCGCCGTAGGGGGTTCCGGACGCGGGTTCGACTCCCGCCGCCTCCACCAACGCGATCGGCGCGCCGCCACCAGCGGTGCGCCGAGTCCTCATGGGCGGGTCCGCGACCCTCCCGCCGCGGTCAGGAGTCGAGCGTCCGCCGCTGCAGCAACGACTGCATCGAGCGACGCTCACAGGCGATCAGCACCACGAGAACGTCGGCCACGCGCAGGCGGTAGACGATGCGGAGGTCGCCGTCGCGCAGGACCCGGCCGTCGTCGAGGCCGAGCCGATGCAGCTCCGGCAGGGTCCGACCGGACGGCGCCCCCTCGGCGATGCGCTCGAGACAGCTCTGAATTCGGTCCAGAAAACGGTCCGCCATCGCGACGCCACCGCGGTCGTAGGCGTCGGCATAGAGCTCGTCGAGATCGCGGGCGGCGCCGTCGGTGAGGAGGACGGCGTGGCTCATCCGTCGACGTTCCGGAGCGCGGCGATCGCCTCCTCGGCGGTCTGGACCATGCCGTCCCGCTCCTGGCGGTCGGCCAGGGCGAGGAGCTTGACCAGGGCGGCGGTCTCCTGCAGTGCATCGAAGGCCGCGACCGTGAGCATCACCGCCCGCGCCTCGCCGTTCTGGGTGATGACGAGCGGCTCCTGGCGCTCGGCGAGGTCGCGCAGGACCTCCGCGGCGTGGGCCTTCAGGTAGCTGATCGATCGGACGCGGTCCTCGAGGCGCATGATGGTATCAAATATAGACCGAATACGGAACCTTACGCAAGCGCAGAGCCGGTGGCGCGTGGTACCCTCGGCGACGTAGCACCCATTCGAACGGAGGAACCCAGTGGCTGAGGTCGTGTTGGAGAGCATCTACAAGCGGTTCGGTAACGTGACGGCCGTCAAGGACTTCTCGCTGAACATCGCGGACGAGGAGTTCATGGTCTTCGTTGGCCCCTCGGGGTGCGGCAAGACCACCACCTTGCGCATGATCGCGGGCCTCGAGGAGATCTCCGACGGCGTGCTGAAGATCGGCGACCGCGTGGTCAACGACGTGCCGCCCAAGGACCGCGACATCGCCATGGTGTTCCAGAACTACGCCCTCTACCCGCACATGAACGTGCACCAGAACATGTCGTTCGGCCTGCGCTTGCGCAAGACGCCCAAGGCGGACATCGAGCGCCGCGTAGGCGAGGCGGCCAAGCTGCTGCAGATCGACCACCTGCTCGAGCGCCGGCCGCGGGAACTGTCGGGCGGCCAGCGCCAGCGCGTGGCCCTCGGGCGCGCGATCGTGCGCGAGCCGAAGGTCTTCCTGATGGACGAGCCGCTGTCGAACCTCGACGCCAAGCTGCGCGTCGAGATGCGCGCGTCGATCAGCAAGCTCCACCGCCGCCTCGGCGTCACCACCGTCTACGTCACCCACGACCAGGTCGAGGCCATGACGATGGGCACGCGGATCGTGGTCATGAAGGACGGCCTCATCCAGCAGGTCGACAGCCCGATCAACCTCTACGACAAGCCGGTCAACAAGTTCGTCGCCGGCTTCATGGGCTCGCCCGCGATGAACTTCCTCCTCGGCAACGTCCAGAACGGCCACCTCAAGAGCCCGCAGTTCGATCTGGCGCCGTCGGGCGACCTCGCGCCGAAGCTCAAGGCGTTGGAGGGCAAGAAGGTCTACGTCGGCATCCGCCCCGAGAACCTCGGTCTGCGCGGCATGAGCGCGATCGAGGAGGGCGACAACATCATCAAGGCGCAGGTCGAGGTCGTCGAGCCGCTCGGCGCCGAGACCCACATCCTCGCGAGCGTCGGTGGCGACCAGACGCTCGTCGCCCGGGTCGACTCCCACGCCCAAGTCGCCGCCGGCGATCAGATCGACCTGCTGGCCGACCTCGGCTTCCTGCACGTCTTCGACATGGAGAGCGAGGCCAACCTGCGCTACACCTGAGCGCAGCGGTTCATCCACGTTCGCGAAGCCCCGGCCCATGGGCCGGGGCTTCGCATGGCGCCCGGGCCCGGGGGCGCGGACGCCTGGCGCCCACGCTCCGCGTGGGCGCACGTTAACCTCGGGGGCGTGATCCTCGCCTCGCTCCAGCGCGTCGACCGCCACCATGGCGAGCAGACCGTCCTCGCCGGCGCGAGCCTCGAGCTGCGGCCGGGCGAGCGGCTCGCGCTGATCGGCCGCAACGGCGCGGGCAAGACGACGATCCTGCGGCTGCTGGCGGGACGGGAGGCACCCGACGGCGGCGAGACCTACCGCAGGCCGGGGATCACCTTCGGCCTGCTCGACCAGGACGCGCGTTTCGACGGCGACGAGGCGGTCGACCTCGACGTCGCCGAGGTCGCCGACGGCGCGTTCCGCGACCTCGATGCGATGGAGCGCGAGTTGACCCGGCTGGAGCGGGAGGGCCTCGACGACCCAGGGGTGTACGCGCAGTGGGACGAGCTCCACGAGCGCTTCGAGCGGCGCGGCGGCTACGCGCGCCGGGCGCGTCGGGACGCGGTGTTGCACGCGCTCGGCTTCGCCGGGCGCGAGGGCGACCTGGTGGGACGCCTGTCGGGTGGCGAACGCACCCGGCTCGGTCTCGCGCGGCTGCTGATGGCCCAGCCCGACATCCTTCTGCTGGACGAGCCGACCAACCACCTCGACCTCGAGATGCGGGCGTGGCTCGAGAGCTTCGTCGGGCGCTACCCGGGGGCCGCCGTCATGGTGTCCCACGATCGCGCCTTCCTCGACGGCGCCTGCGACCGGACGGCGGAGGTCGACCGTGGCGAGCTGCGGGTCGCGCGCGGCAACCCCAGCGCCTACCGCGCCGCCCGCGCCGAGCAGGCGCGGATCGAGGCGCGCACGCGGGCCAACGAGGTGCGCGAGCGCGAACGGCTGTCCGAGGCCGCGACGCGCATGAAGCGCTGGGCGGGCCAGAACGAGAAGCTCCACCGCCGCGCGCGCGCCATGGAGCGCCGGCTCGAGCGCTATGAGGCCGGCATGCTGGCCGAGGAACGGCCCGACGCGGCCACCACCCGCTTCCTCTTCCCCTGTCCGGCGTCCGTCGATCTGGTCCTCCACGCCCAGCACCTCACGGCGCGCTACGACCGGACGCTGTTCGAGGGCGTCGAGCTGGTCGTCCGCCGCGGCGAGCGCGTCGTGATCACTGGCCCGAACGGGGCGGGGAAGACGACCCTGCTGCGCACCCTGCTCGGCGAGCGACCCTCGGACGACCCGCGCGCGAGCGTGCGCTGGGGCACCCGCGTGCGGGTCGCGTACTACGACCAGGACCTGGGCGGCTTGGACCCCGACGCGCGGCTGATCGAGGAGTTGATCCGGCTCGTCGGCGACACCGAGGCCCACGACCTGCTCGGGCGTTTCCTGTTCCCCTACGAGGCGCAGTTCAAGCGCGTCGCGGATCTCTCCGGCGGCGAGCGCGCGCGGCTGGCGTTGCTCAAGCTGACGCTGACCGAGGCGAACGTGCTCGTGCTCGACGAGCCGACCAACCACCTCGACGTCGAGATGATCGAGGCCCTCGAGGCCGCCCTCGCCGCGTACGAGGGGACGCTCTTGCTCGTCTCGCACGACCGGCGCTTCCTGGAGACGATGGCGACCCGGGTGTGGGAGGTCGACCGCGGCCGCTTGACCGACTTCGAGGGCGACTGGGCCTTCTACCGCCGCAAGCGTGACGCGCGTCGAGAGGCGCGGGCTGCAGCGCGCGACCCGCGCGCCGAGGCCGAGGGCGGGTCTGACGACCGCGGCGGCGGCACGGATGGCGAGCGTGTCGACGATGCGGCCTCCGCTGCCGCGGAGGCCGGCGACGAGCGCTCGCCCTGGCGCCTGCGTCGCGACCTGGAGCACTGGGAGGGCGAGGTGGCGCGCCTGGAGAGCGAACTGGCCGCCGCCCAGGCGGATCTGGAGCGGGCGGCGGCCGCACCCGCCGACGAGCGGCAGCGCGAGGGCGGGGCGCGCTGGGCGGAACTCGGGCGCCGTCACGACGCACTGGAGAGCGAGCTGCTCGCGGCGATGGCCTCGTGGGAGGCCGCCGCGTCCGCCTTGGCGGCCAAGACCGGCGGGTAGACTGCCCGAGAGCGGCGCCCCGGCGGCTCGCCGGCCGGCGTCACGGGAGGCATCCATGCAGCGCGTTCGCTACCGCAGTTTCGACGGCGTTCACTGGGGCGAGGTGGAGGGGGGGCGCGTGCGGCAGCTGACCGGCATGCTCGGCCGCCCGAGCGGGCACCTCGTCGACCTGACGGAGGTGACGCTGCTCGCCCCCTGCGAGCCGCGCGTCATCGCCTGCGTCGGCAAGAACTACGCCAAGCACGTGGCGGAGATGGGCGGGAGCGTCGACCAGTTGCCCAAGGAACCCGGCATCTTCCTCAAGGGGCTCAACGCCCTCGCAGGACCGGGCGACGACGTGCCCTACCCGGCATGGACGCGTGAGCTGCACTACGAGGGCGAGCTCGCCGTGGTGATCGCCCGGACGATGCGCGACGTGGCCGCGGAGGAGGCGCTCTCGTACGTCCTCGGGTACACGATGGCGCTCGACGTCACCGCCCGCGATGCCCAGCGCGGCGACCTGCAGTGGGCGCGTGCGAAGTCCGCCGACGGCTTCTGCCCGGTCGGGCCGTGGCTGGAGACGGACCTCGACCCGGCCGACCTGAGCGTCCGAACCTTCGTGAACGGCGAGCTGCGGCAGGACGGCCACACGAGCGACCTGATCTTCTCGGTGCCCGAGGTGCTCGCGTACGTCAGCAGCTTCATCACCCTGCAGCCGGGCGACCTGGTCCTCACCGGCACCCCCGACGGGGTCGGCCCACTGCACCCGGGCGACGAGGTCGAGGTCACGATCGACGCGATCGGGACGCTGCGCAACCAGGTCGCCTCCGGCGACCGTGGCTGACGGCCAGCCGGCCTTCCCGCTGGACCGGACCGCGCGGCTGGCCGTCTTCGCCTCGGGTCGCGGGAGCAACCTGGCGGCGCTGATGGCCGCGTTCCCACCCGAGCAGGGGCCGGGATCCTCGGCCAACGGGGCGGCCGCGGCGGACGCCAGCGTCGTCCTCGTCATGAGTGATCGCCGGGATGCGGGCGCGCTGACGCTGGCGCGGGACGCCGGCGTGCGCGCCGTCCATGTCCCCTTCGGCCGTGACCGAGAGGCCTTCGAGGCGGCGGCGCAGCGAGAGCTCGAGCGTGACGGCGTCGACCTGATCGCCCTGGCCGGGTTCATGCGGGTCCTCTCACCGGCCTTCGTGGGGGCGTGGCGCGGTCGGCTGGTCAACGTCCACCCGAGCCTGCTACCGGCCTTCCCTGGCCTCCACGCCGCGCGGCAGGCCCTGGCGGCGGGCGTGGACCGCAGCGGCTGCACGGTCCACTTCGTCGACGCGGGCGTCGATACCGGGCCGGTGATCGAGCGGCGCGAGGTCGCCGTGCTGCCCGGGGACGACGAGGCCTCCCTGCAGGCGCGCATCCAGGCCGCGGAGCACGAGGCCTTCCCGTCCGCCTTGCGCGCCGTGCTGCGGGGTGACGCGACGCCGACGGGGCAGCGGGAGCGCCCCGCATGAGCGGCGCCCGGGTGATGGTCGTCGGCGGCGGCGGGCGCGAGCACGCGCTCGCCTGGGCGTTGGCGCGCTCCCCGCGCGTCGGCGAGGTCATCCTCGCGCCGGGCAACGCGGGGACGGCCGACCTTGGACCGCGCCTGCCGACGCCGCTGGGCCTGGCCACGCCCGAGGCGGTCGGCTGGCTGGCGGCCGAGGCCGAACGGCGCGCCGTCGACCTCGTGGTCGTCGGCCCGGAGGCGCCCCTCGTCGCCGGGCTGGTGGACGCCCTCGCCGCTCGCGGCGTGGCCGCCTACGGGCCCACGCGGGCGGCGGCCGAGCTCGAGGCGTCCAAGGCCCACGCCAAGTCGTTCATGCAGCGCTACGCGATCCCGACCGCGGGGGCCGTGACGACCGATCGTCCCGAGGTCGCGGGCGAGGCGATCGATGCGTTCGCGGCCCGCTCGGGCGGGCGGGTGGTCGTCAAGGCGAGCGGCCTGGCGGCCGGCAAGGGTGTCACGGTCGCCTTCGACCCGGCGGAGGGGCGCGCGGCGGCCGCCGCGGCGTTCGCGGCCGGCGAGCGCCAGGTCGTCGTGGAGGAGTTCCTCGAGGGCGACGAGGTCAGCCTGCTGGTCGTCTGCGACGGCCGTCACGCCCTGCCGCTGCCGCTGGTGGAGGACCACAAGGCCGCCTACGACGGCGATGTGGGGCCGATGACCGGGGGCATGGGGACGCTCGCCCCCGTCGATCCATGGGGGCCGACGGGGCTGCAGGAGGCGATCCGCAGCGTGGTCACGCCGACCCTCGAGGGCCTCCGCGCGGAAGGACGCCCGTTCGTCGGCACGCTGTTCCTCGGGCTGATGCTGACGTCGGGCGGTCCACGCCTGCTCGAGTACAACGTGCGCTTCGGCGACCCCGAGCTGCAGGCGCTGCTGCCGCTGCTCGCGAGCGACGCCTTCGAGCTGCTCGACGGCGCCGCGCGCGGGCGCCTGGGCGACGTCCGTCCCGTGTGGCGGCCGGGTGCGTGCGCCTGCGTCGTCATGGCGGCCGAGGGTTACCCGGGGCCGCCCAAGACCGGCGTCGTCATCGACCTACCCAGCGACCTCGGGCGCGACGTCGTGGTGTTCCATGCCGGTACCGCGCGGGACGCGGACGGTCGGCTGGTATCCGCCGGTGGTCGCGTCCTGGGGGTGACGGCGGTGGGTCGTGACGCCGTGGCGGCCGTCGAGCGCGCCTACGAGGCCGTCGACCGCATCGTCTTCCCGGGGGCCCACGTCCGGCGCGACATCGGTCGACGCGCGCGCCGCTGGTAGGCTCGCGCCCATGTTGGATGAACGCTCCACCCTTCACGCGCGTGACCCCGAGAGGTTCCTCGACCGCTTGGCCGCCCTGCCGGACGCCTACGCTGGACCCGACGGCGTGCGGCCCGGCCCCCACGGCTTCGATGCGGCCGGCGCGGCTGCCGTGCTCGAGCCCGTCGTCGCGGACTGGTTCGATGGTCGGCTGACCCCGCAGGGCACGCAGTTCTTCATCGAGGGCGGGTTCGAGGATCCCGCCGAGCTCGCCGTGCGCAGAAGCGCGGTCGAGGTCGCCGGCGCCGAGGTCGTCGTCATCGGCGGCGAGGACGAGGGCGTCGAGGCAGCGACCCGCGACGTGCGGTTGCCGGACGACGCGTTGGCCCCGTTCCATTGGGTGCGCTACCTCGCGTTCGCCAGTGGGCGCGGCGAGGCGGGCGAACGGTTGGCCGTCGCACTGCGCCAGGTCGCGTCCGGCGCCGACCCGGCGCTTCCGACGGCGGAGAACCCGGCGAAGGCACTCGCCTGGGCGCTGTGGCAGCGGGTGCCGTTGTTGGTCTCCGACCGCACCGGTGCAGCCGCCCAGGGGTTGGTCCAGCAGGTGTTCGCCCGGGTAGGGAAGACCCTGGCGGTCCCCGCGGGTGCCCATGGCACGCTGGTGGCTTCGGCGGCCTTCGAGGCCCGGCACGCGTTGGCCGACGACCTCGTGGCGCTGGTGCTGGGGCGCCTGGGGCCGGAGACGGAACTGATCGAGGAGGTGCTCGAGACCCGGGTGGCGCAGGTCGAACGGCTGGCGTTCGGCGACGGCTGGTTGCCACCCGCCGATGCCGACCCGGTCGTCGACGCGGTCGTGCTGTGGTACGCGGCGACCTGGGTCGCCGCCTACGGCGCGATCCTCGGCGGGATCGATCCCACCGACGACGGCGTCTACGGGCGGGTCCGCGCGGTAGCATGACGAGCATGGGCCGACGACCGCGACCTCACCTCGTCATCGCCATCGGCGCCGCCTTGCTGGTCGCGCTCGTGGCCTGCGCCCCGGTGCGGGAGCAGGGCCGCGTCGCCGTGCAGCAGCTCGCGGCGACGCCCTCGACCTACCCGCAGGAGACGGGGATCCAGTGGGCCTACCTGCGTGATGGCGCCCTGCTGGACGACCCGAGGTACGTCGAGACGATCGAGGGACCGGCCGTACTCGACGGCGACGTGTGGATCGCCTTCAGGCTGGTCGGCGGCGGCCAGGACGTCACGCACTTCCGTCAGTTCCGCGACGACGGCGTGTACCTCAGGCGGCAGACGCGGCCTGGCGGCAGCTTCACCTTCGAGCCCCCGATTCGCGAGCTGCCTGCAGAGGCCGAGCTCCGCGTGGGCGCGCAGTGGACGGGTTCGACCGTCGCCGCGGGCGTCTTTCCCGACGCGCCGGCCGGACAGCGGCGCTTCACCCAGTCGATCGACTACGTGTACACGGTCGTCGACCGCCGGCCGGTCACGGTCTCCGACCGCGTGTACGACGTCTTCGTCATCGACCGCACGGCGCGTACCTTCGGCGAGGACGGCGACGTCGTCGAAGAGGTATCGCAGCAGGTGTGGTTCGCCCCCGGCGTCGGCAAGGTCCGCCACGAGAACGGCTGGTTCCTGGTGGCGACGAACTTCGAGGCCGGGCAACCGGCGCCGTGATCGGCCACGAGGGTCTTCTCAGCGCGGGCCAGCCCGCCGTGCGACGCGCCGCGTTCGGCGTTGGGTGCTCGGTCACCGTCGTGCGGGTGCTCGGCGGGTAGCCTGTGCGGGTCCGGGGGTCAGGGGAGGAGCGATGAGCCTGCTCGACCACATCAGCACGTCGGCTGACGTCGCGCGGCTGCGCAGAGAGCAGTTGCCGCAGTTGGCCGCGGAGTTGCGCGCCGAGATCATCGACGTGTGCTCGGAGACCGGCGGCCACCTGGCGTCCAGTCTCGGCGCCGTCGAGCTGACGGTCGCACTGCACCACGTCCACGACAGCCTGCGTGACCGCATCGTGTGGGACGTCGGTCACCAGACCTACGGCCACAAGATCCTCACCGGGCGGCGTCACCACATGCGCCGGATCCGCCAGCACGGCGGCCCCGCGGGCTTCACGACTTCGAGCGAGTCGCCGCACGACGCGCTGACGGTGGGCCACGCCAGCACCAGCTTGGCGGCCGCGCTCGGGATGGCGCTGGCGCGCGACGCGCGGGCGGCGCCCTACGACGTCGTCGCCGTCATCGGGGACGGTGCCCTCACCGGCGGGATGGCGCTGGCGGCGCTCAACACGATCGGGCACCGGAAGCCGCGGATGACGATCGTCCTGAACGACAACGAGATGTCGATCAGCGAGAACGTCGGCGCGCTCAACGAGTTCATGCGACGGCTGCAGGTGCAGCCCTGGCTGCAGCAGGCGGAGTCGCGCGGCAAGGCCGCGCTGCGCGACTTCTGGGCGCCGCTCGCCGAGTTCGGTAGCCGGGCCAAGAAGGCCACGCGCCGGTTCTTCGACCCCGCTTCGAACAACCCGTTCCACGCGATGGGCCTTCGTTACGTGGGGCCGATCGACGGGCACGACGTCGAGCAGATCGCCTTCTACCTCGCGCACATCCGCGAGCTCGAGGGCCCGACGATGCTGCACGTCCTCACCCGCAAGGGGAAGGGGTACGACGTCGCCGAGGCCGATCCGATCACCTGGCACGGCGCGTCGCGCTACGACGCCCTCAACCCCGTCGCGGCGGGCAAGGGCTACCAGTGGTCGGACGCCTTCGGCGATGCCGCGATCGACCTGAGCCGGCACGACGACCGCGTCTGGGTCATCACGCCGGCGATGCGCGAGGGCTCCGGCCTGGTGCGCTACAGCAAGGCGCACCCCGAGCGCTACCTCGACGTCGGCATCGCCGAGGACGTCGCGGTGACGACCGCCGCCGGGCTCGCGCTGCGTGGCGAGAAGCCGATCGTGGCGATCTACAGCACCTTCCTGCAGCGGGGCTACGATCAGCTGATCCACGACGTCGCCTTGGAATCGCTCGACGTCGTGTTCGCCATCGACCGAGCCGGCCTGGTGGGGGCCGACGGGATGACCCACCAGGGCGTGTTCGACATGGCCTACCTGCGCCCGATCCCGAACCTGTCCATCGCGATGCCCAAGGACGCCGTGGAGCTGCGCTCGCTGCTCAGGGGGGCGATCGAGCGGGGTGGCCCGGTGGCGGTCCGCTGGCCGCGCGGGTCGGTCGCCGCAGCCCCCGAGGCCGCCGTCGACGACTGGCCGGCCGTCCCCTGGGGCAGTTGGGATGTCGTGGCGGGGCCCACCGACCCGGAACACGCCGCGGTGGTGGTCCTCGCGTACGGCGTGACCCTGGGGTACGCGCTCGAGGCCGTCGGCACGACGACCGACGTGGCGGTGGTCAACGCCCGCTTCCTCAAGCCGCTCGACGGAGATCTACTGGCGCGCTGGGCCGGCGCCGGGGTTCCCATCGTGACCGTCGAGGACCACGTGTTGGCCGGCGGCATGGGCGCCGCCGTCGCCGAGCACCTCGCGGACGCCGGACTCGAGGTGCCGATCCGGCGACTCGGCATCGATGACGTCCACGTGCCGCACGGCGATCCGGCACGGCAGCACGAGGAGCTCGGCTACGGGGTGCGGGGCATCGCCGACGCGGTTGCGGCCCTGCGCGGCCGACGCTGGGAGCGGCCGCCGGCGCCCGTGGGTCGCGCAGAGACCGACGATGCGGCGCTCGACGCCGTCGCGACGTCGCCGGCGCTCCGTTGACACCCCGCGCGCGGCACGGGTATCCTGGCGGTCGCGCCTGCGCACCGGTAAGGCGATGCTCGTGCTGGACGGTGCTCGGTGTGCTCGCGGAGCGGTAGTGTAGCGGTTAGCATATCTGCCTGTCACGCAGAAGGTCGCGGGTTCAAATCCCGTCCGCTCCGCCAGATGGCCAAGTAGCTCAGTTGGTAGAGCACACGACTGAAAATCGTGGTGTCGGCAGTTCAAATCTGCCCTTGGCCACCAAGCCGCCAGCGAGGCGCCTCCGGGCGCCTCCACGGCCGCGCCAATGTAGCTCAGTGGTAGAGCAGCCGATTCGTAATCGGCAGGTCGTCAGTTCGAATCTGACCATTGGCTCCACGTCGAAGCCCCGCCTCTGGCGGGGCTTCGCGGTGTGGGGCGGCCGCGGTCAGCCGAACGGCGCCAGCGGCGCGGGGTCCGTCCCCACGTCGTGCGGGCGCACCATGATCACCGGCACGACCACCATCCGGAGCAGGCGCTCGGCGACGCTGCCGAGCAGGGCGCGGGAGAGGCCGCTGCGGCCGTGCGTGGCGATCACCACGGCGTCGACGTCCTCCTCGTCGACGAGGTCGGCCAGCTCCTGCGCGGGGTCGCCGAAGCGCACGGCCAGCGACACCTCGTAACCGGCCTCGCCGAGCCTGCGCACGTCGTCGTCCATCGCGTCGATGACCTCCTCGCGCGTCGAGACCCAGGCCTGGCTCTGGTAGACGGGGTGCTCGAACTCGCCGCGCTCGCGCCACGGCATGAGCACCGAGTCGCTCCAGCCGGCGATGACGGACGGGGGCGGGAGCGGGCCCGTGACGCCTTCGGGGACCGGGGCGACGTGGGCGATCGTGACGTGCGTCGTCTCGGGGTCGAACAGCCGGCCCACGGTGCGGAACGCCATGCGGCCGAAGTCGGACCCGTCGAGCGGGAGCAGGACCTTCCGCTTGCTCATGTCGACCCTCCTCGTTTCGGGGGTCGTGCCCGCACGTGCTGCGGGCACGACGCACACGAGCACCTAGAACCGCTCGGTGACCGTCCGGGCCTCGACGAACAGGCGCAGGTAGTCGGGTCCGCCGGCCTTGCTGTTGGAGCCCGAGAGCTTGAAGCCACCGAACGGCTGCACGCCGACGAGGGCACCCGTGATCTTGCGGTTGAGGTAGAGGTTGCCGACCTTGAACTCGCGCCTGGCCCGCTCGAGCCGCTCGCGCGAGCGGCTGATCAGGCCGCCGGTCAGGCCGAAGTCGGTGTCGTTGGCGATCTCCAGCGCGTGGTCGAAGTCGCGCGCGCGCAAGACGGCCACCACTGGACCGAAGACCTCCTCCTGCGCCAGGCGCGCCTTGGGGTCGACGTCCGCGACGATCGTCGGCGCCACGTAGTAGCCCTCGGCGAACCCCTCCGCCTTGCCGCCGCCGAGGACCACGCGCCCCTCCTCGTGGGCCAGGGCGCAGTACTCGAGCACGCTGCGGTACTGCTTCTCGCTCGACACGGCGGTGACGTCGAAGTCGTCGACCGCCGGTCCGACGGTGAGTCGCTCGGTCGCTGCGACGAACGCCGCCAGCATCTCGTCGTGGATCTCGTCGACGAGGATGAGGCGCGACATCGCCGAGCACTTCTGCCCGTTGTAGCCGAAGGCCCCCTGGATCGCGGCCGTGACGGCGACGTCGAGGTCGGCGGTCTCGTCGACGATCATCGCGTCCTTGCCGCCGAGCTCCATGAAGGCCTTCTTGATGTGGCGCTGACCCGGATGCACCTTGGCCGCGCGCTCGAGGATGCGCAGGCCGACGCCGACCGAACCGGTGAAGTTGATGAAGTGCGTTCGCACGTCGTCGACGAGCGAGTCGCCCATCCCCTCCTCGGTGCCGGTGAGCAGGTTGACGACGCCGGCGGGCCAGCCCGCCTCCTCGATGCACTCGAGGAAGACGCCGGCGATCACGGGCGTGACCCGCGAGGGCTTGAGGACGATCGTGTTGCCGGCGGCGACCGGACCCATCGACGTGCCCACCAGGATGGCCAGCGGGAAGTTCCACGGCGGGATGACGAGGCCCACGCCGATCGGTTCGAGCGTCGTGACGTTGTCCTCGCCGGGGACCGGCGTCGTCACGCGCGGCGGCTCCAGCTCGAGGGCCTGGCGTGCGTAGTACTCCACGAAGTCGATGGCCTCGGCGACGTCGGCGTCCGCCTCGCGGTAGTTCTTGCCGGCCTCGTAGGTCTCCCAGGCGCAGAACTCGAGCTTTCGGCGGCGCATGATCGCCGCCAGGCGCCCCAGCGCCCGGGCACGGGCAGCGGCGGGCCACGAGGACCACACCGCGAAGCCGGCCTCGGCAGCGGCGAACGCGCGGTCGACCTCGGCGGCACCAGCCATCGACACCCGGCCGATCACCCGCGAGGGGGCGCACGGGTCGACGGAGTCGAAGGTCCGGCCGGTCTCGACGCGCTCGCCGCCGATGATCAGCGGCCACGTCTTGCCGAGTTGCTCGGCCACCCCATCGAGGGCGATGCGGTAGGCATCGCGCGCATGCGGATCGCGGAGGTCGGTGAATGGCTCGGGGGAGAAGGGGATGACGGTGGACATGGGGCCTCCTTCGTCGTGCTCAGCCGAGGATGCCACGCAGCACGACGGCCGCGTTGGCGGGGCGCTCGGCCAGCCGGCGGCTGAAGTAGCCGTACCAGTCGGCGCCGACGGGGACGTACAGCCTTACCGGGTGGCCGTCGTCCACCAGGCGCTGCTGGAGCCTCGGCCGCACGCCGAAGAGCAGCTGCAGCTCGTAGCGGTCGGGCTCGAGTCTGGCGCCGCGCACGAAGGCGGTGGCCTCGCGGATGATCCCGTCGTCGTGGGTGGCGACGTTCACCTTGGCCCCGAGCTGCCAGGCGCGCTCGCACAGCGCCAGGTAGGTGCGCCGGATCGTGGCGCCGTCCCGCAACGCGACACCGGCCGGCTCGTGGTAGGCGCCCTTGACGATGCGCAGCTCGCTCCCCGCCGGGGCGTCGGCGAGCAGGGTCTCGAGGTCGGCCGGGGTCCGGTGCAGGTAGGCCTGCAGGACGGTCGAGCTGCGGCTGGCGCCGCTGCGGCGCACGCGCCCCAGCAACTCGAGGGTGCCGTCGACGAAGCGGTGGTTCTCCATGTCGAAGCACACGCGTCCGCCGGCCGCCTCCGCGCGCGATGCGAGGTCGGTCGCCAGCTCCGCGGCCAGTTCGGGGTCGAAGGCGAGCCCGAGCTGGGTAGGCTTGATGCTCACGACCGGCGACAGTCCAGCGCGCGCCAGCGTCTCCATCGTGTCCCTGACGCCACCCGCCATCGCCTCCGCCGATGCGCGCTGCGAGACGTACTCGCCGAGGACGTCGACGATGAGTGACCGCCCCCGGTCGACGAGCGCCCGCAGGGTGGGCAGCGCGTCGTCGACGCTCTCGCCGGCGACGAAACGCCGGGCCCCCAGGCGCCAGCCGTGACGGCGCGACCAACGCTCGACGGGGCCGATGCCGGCCACGCCGAGGACGGCCCGGCGATAGAGGTTCAGCACGCGCGCACCGCGCGGGGTTCGACCCGGCTGCGAGGGTCCGTGGTTGGCTGCACACCTCAGTGTACCGGCTCCGAGCCCCGAGTAAGACTTCGCACCGCCCGGGGGGCGCCTTCGTTGGTAGCGTGCCTCACGCGGGCGATCGTTTGCGAGGGTCGCCTCGACGCGCGGAGGTCGGGCGCTTGCAGGTACTGTTCGTGCGGCACGGGGAGACGGACTACGACGTGGTCGCTTCGCGCGGTGTGCGCGGCTGGGCGACCTCGTTCGCCCCGCTGTCGCATCTCGGGCGGCTGCAGATCGACGTCATCGCCCGCGACTTCCGCCTGCGGGAAGCCGAAGCCATCCTCTGCTCATCCTACGCGCGCGCCTTGGAGTCCGGTGCGCTGCTGTCGCGGGCGCTCAACAAGCCGCTGTTCGTCGAGTACGACCTCCACGAGTGGCTCCCCCAGAAGGACTCGCTGGGCGAGATCGACGCCGCCCTGCTGCGGCGTGCGCGCAGTGACCTCGCGCGTCCAGGCGACGACGCCCCCTGGGAGCGGCTGGAGGAGGTGCGCGACCGGGTGCTGCGGGTCCTGGAGCGCTACCGCGACCACCACCGGGTCGTCGTCGTCACGCACGCGGTCGTCATCCAGTCCGTCGTCGGCACCCGCCGGCCGATCGAGCACGCCGAGATCGTCGAGTTCGAGTGGGACGGGGTGGCCGCGCGCGAAGACGCCCGCGTGGCGTCTCTGCCGACGCCCGTCGAACGCTAGCGCACTCGCCAGCTGGGTGCGGAGCCCGCACGCGCGCACACGCGTGCCCTCAGCCGCGGCGCCACGCCAGGGGCAACCCTCCGGCGGGGACGAGGGTCATGCCCACGGGTGGGACGTCGGGGTCCGGTGTCGTCCAGCGAGCGGAGCGCAGCGCGGCCCAGGCGTACGCGAGCGTCAGCGTGCGGGCGAGGCCGGCCCCGATGCAGTAGCGGCCGCCGTGGCCGAAGGGGAGGTAGGCGAGGGGATCGCGCGGCGCCCCCCATGGTCCGCTGCGGTCGAGCCAGCGCTGCGGGACGACGCGCTCCGGCTCACGCCAGAGTCGGGGATCGCGATGCAGGTGCCACAGCGACAGCCCGACGCCCGCGCCGGCCGCCAGCGCGTGTCCACGCCAGGTCACGCGGCGCCGCACCCTGCGCAGGATGGCCGGGGCCGGCGGGTAGAGGCGGAGCGACTCGTGCAGCAGCGCGTTGGCCAGTGGCGCGCGCACGGCGGCCGCCGGCTCCGCGTCGGCCAGCTCGTGCGCGACGGGGTCCCGCAGTTCACCGCGCGTGAGCAACAGGCTGAGCCAGGCGATCGCCGCGGTCGTCGTGTCGAACCCCGCGGAGACCAGGCTCAGCGACTGGTCGCGCAGTTCGTCCTCGGTGAGGCGGGCGTCGGGATCGCCGTCGAGCGCCAACAGCAGTTCCAAGACGCCGCCCTCTCCGAGGGCGGCGCCCCCTTCGAGGGCGGCGCCCGCGCGCCGCGCCCGGATGTCGGCGCGGATCGCGGCGTCCGCCCGTCGCCGCGCGGCGACGAAGCCCGCCCACGGCGCCGGCGGTACCGGTAGCTTGATCGTCTGGGCGAGCAGTGGCTGGTTCGCGAACGCCATCATCGTGGCCACGTCGTCGGCGAGGCGCGGGTGGCGGCGCCTCGCCGACGGACCGAGGAGCACGTCGAGCACGATCTCGAGCACCACCGGGCGCAGCGCCGGCAGCAGGGGCCCGCCGCCCGCGGCGATCCGCTCGGCGACGAAGCGCTCGAAGCGCGCTGCCGCGGCGTCCGCCCAGCCGTCGACCTGGCGTGGGTGGAACGCGGGCTGGACCGACCGCCGCCGCCGCAGGTGCTCGGGATCGTCCGTGGCGATCAGTGCCGTCGGGCCGCCGATCGGCTGCAGGAAGCCGTAGGCGCCCGCGTTGCCGAAGGCGTCGGCCTCGTCGAGCAGCACGAAGCGCATCCCCTCGAGCCCCAGGAACCAGTGGTAACGAATCGGTCCGAAGCCGAAGACGAAGGCGTCGCCGTGGACGGCCTGGCAGGCGTCGAGCGCCGCGCGGACGTCGCCGCCGGCGAGGTTCATCACGCGTGCGTGCGCCCACCCGCGTGGCCCGGGGAAGCGCTCGTCGGCGCCGCGGGCCGCCGGCCTGCGCTCAGCGGACGCCGTGGAGGACCTCCTCCAGACCCTGAACGTCGAGCAGGTCGACCTCCCTGGGTCGGGTCTCGATCAGGCCCTCGGCTTCGAGGGCCTTGAGCGCGCGGGTGACGGTCTCCCGTGACGTGCCGGCCAGGTTGGCGAGGTCCTGATGCGTCAGGCGCGCCCGAGCCCGATCCTCGAGGAGCTCGACGACGCCGTCGCGGTACAGCCGCAGGAGGACGTAGGCGACCCGGCCCTGCGCGTCCTGGTACGACAGCACCTGGGCCTCGTCGTCCATCCCCCGCAGCCGCTCGGCCAGCGTGCTGGTCAGGTTGAGGCTCACGGTCGGGTACGCCGAGAGCAGGCGCTGGAAGTCGTCGCGGAAGAGCAGGTAGCACGTCGTCGGGACCACGGTGACCGCGGCCGCGCTGCGGTTCGAGTGCCCCAAGAGGGCCATCTCGCCGAAGAAATCCGGAGGCCGCAGGAGCGCCAGCGTCTTCTCGTGACCGCCGAGGTCGACCTTGGACAGCTTCACCAGCCCGTCGGCCAGCAGGTAGAGGGCGTCGCCAACCTCGCCCTCCTGGAAGAGCAGCGTGTCGGCCTCGAACCGCCGGCGGCGGACGACGCTGGCCACGACGTCGAGCGCCCGCGGCGGCGCGCCATCGAACAGCGGCACGCTCTCGAGGAACGCACGGACGTCGCCGGAAGTTGCCGGATCGTTCATCGAGCCTCCCGCCGCCACGGGGCCGGGACCACGGGGGCCGACCACGTGAAGCGGTCCTATACTAACCGGGTGGAGGTCGTCCTCGCCGCGAGAGGGCTCGTGCGTCGTTTCCCGACCCCGGCGGGACCGCTGACGGTGCTCGACGGCGTCGACCTGCAGGTGCGCTCCGGCGAGAGTTGGGCGATCCAGGGGCCCTCGGGCTCCGGGAAGAGCACCCTGCTGCACCTGCTGGCCGGCCTCGACCGACCCACTTCCGGCGGCGTCTGGTGGGGGAGCACGGCCGTCCACGAGCTCGCCCCGGAGGCGGCGGCGCGGGCTCGCGCCGGGCGTGTCGGCCTGGTGTTCCAGCAGCACCACCTGCTCGCCGACCTCACCGCCCTCGAGAACGTCACCCTTCCCGGGCGCGTCCGCGGCCGGCCGGATCGTGCGCGCGGCCGGGCACTGCTCGATAGCGTCGACATGGCGGCGCGCGCGGACGCCTTGCCGCGCACGCTTTCCGGCGGCGAACGCCTGCGGGTGGCGGTCGCCCGCGCGCTCTACGGCTCGCCGCGCGTGGTCCTGGCCGACGAACCGACCGGCAGCCTGGACCGCGCGAGCGCGGACACGGTGGTCGAGGCGCTGCTGCGTGCGGCCGGCGCCGATGGCGCGGCCGTCGTCCTCGTCACCCACGACGAGCGCGTCGCGGCGCGGGCCGACCGGCGTGCCTGGCTCGACGAGGGGCGCCTCACGGGCGACCACCGAACCAGCGCCGCCACCAAGCGGGGCGGGTGACGGTCGGGCGCGCCCCGCCCGCCCCGGAGCCCGCGACGGCGTCGCCGTCCGCCCCCTGCTCACGCTTCACGCGCTCGACGAGCCAGTGCTGGAAGCGCGGGCGCAGCTTCTGGAACACCACGACGCCGGCGATGAGCCCCAGGAGGGCGAGGTACATCACCGTGTCCGAGACGAACACCACTTCGCCGAACCAGGCACTGGCGAGAAGCCACGGGAAGCGCGCGATCATGGCCGTCAGCCACAGGCTGCGCAGCCGCACCTGCGAGAGGCCCGCGGCGATCACCGCCACGTCGATGTTCAGCACGAAGAAGATCACGCCCCACAGCACGACGCTCTTGATGCCGACGATCGCCTCCCACTCGTTCCACGCCGTGGGGCTGACGATGCGCAGGAGCAGCGGCCGGCCGATCCGTCGCGACAGGGTCAGCGCGACGAAGGCGCCGAGCGCCAGCCCGACGATGCCGTACAGCACGGCGGGAACCGTGCCGAACGCCGCGCCCCCCAACGCGCCGACCAGCGGCGTGGGGATGACCGGCACCAGGGCCGTGAGCACGAACGACAGGATGTAGTACAGCGGTGCGAACCACCCCGCGTCGTTGATGAAGTTGGTCATCGCCTCGGTCATCTGTCCGTCGGCATACTACGCTTCCCCCATGACCCTCTCGTGGGACGCCCGACACCCGCCCATCACCCGTCGTTCACCGTTGCGCCTCGGGGGCGCGCCGTGCTGACGCCGTGGGCGTTGCGCCCCGAACTCCGCCGCCGGCCCTGGGGCGGCGACCGCCTCGCGACCCGCTGGGCGCCCGGCGAGGCCGATCTCGAAGCCGGGCGCGAGCCCGTCGGCGAGGCCTGGCTGGCGGGCCCGTGGACCCGTGTCGCGGCGGGTCCCGACGCGGGGCGCGACCTCGCCGCGCTGGCGGCGGCGCACGGGGCGACGCTCCTCGGCGCCGTGCCGTGGAGCCGGTACGGGGCGCGCTTCCCGCTGCTCGTCAAGCTGTTGGACGCCGCCGAACCGCTCTCGCTGCAGGTCCACCCCGACGACGCCTACGCCCTGCGCTTCGAAGCCGCCAGTGGCCACCTCGGCAAGACGGAGGCTTGGTGGGTCGTGGCCGCCGAGCCGGGCGCCCGGGTCACCTGGGGTTTCGCGCGCGAGGTGACGAGGGGCGAGGTCGAGCGGGCGGCCACGAGCGGCCGTTGGGGGTCCCTGTTGCGCGAGCTGCCGGTCACCGCCGGCGACGTCGTCGTCAACCCCGCCGGGACGGTGCACGCCCTGGGGGCGGGCTTGCTCGTCTACGAGGTGCAGCAGGCGTCGGACCTGACCTACCGCCTGTACGACCACGGCCGCCTGGGGGCCGACGGTCGGCCGCGCGAACTGCACCTCCCCCAGGCCCTGGCGGTCGCGCGCCTGACGCCCGGCGGCGCGCCGGCACCGGCACCGGGCGCGACGGCGGCGGGGCGCCTCGAGCTCGCCCGCACGGACGCCTTCGTGCTCGAGTCCGTCGACCCGCGCGCCGATGGCGTCGGCCCGGACGGGGTGGGGTGGGTCGTCGGGCCGGACTCGTTCGAGTTGCTGACCGACCTCGGCGAGGAGCGTACGGCCGAAGCGGGAATGCTGCGCTGGGACGGTGGCGAGGCGACGATCACGCCCGGCTCGTCGTGGCTGCTGCCAGCCGGGCTGGGGCCGGTCGAGCTGCACGGCGCCTCGCGCTGCGCCCGCTGTTGGGTACCGGATCCGGAGGCGGCGCCTTGAGGCCCGCCTGACCGTCAGGCCTGCGTCGGTGCCCGGGCGCCCTCGCCGGTGGCCGCCGGCGGCGGCGGGAGTTCCTCGAGCGTCTCGACGTCGAGCATGTGGCGCACGACCTCGTCGAAGTCCCGCACGGTGTGGATCGTCAGGTCCGCGAGGATCGCTTCCGGCACGTCCTCGAGGTTCGCCTCGTTGGCGTGCGGCAGGATCACCCGGGTGATGCCGGCCTGGTGCGCCGCCAGGAGCTTCTCCTTGACGCCGCCGATCGCCAGCACGCGCCCTCGCAGGGTGATCTCGCCGGTCATCGCGACGTCGCCGCGCACCGGGCGCCCGGTGAGCGCCGAGACCACGGCGGTCGCCATCGCGATGCCGGCAGACGGACCGTCCTTGGGGGTGCCCCCCTCGAGCACGTGGACGTGCAGGTCGCGGCTCTCGTGGAAGTCGGCGGGCAGACCGAACTCGCCGGCGTGGTGGCGCAGGTAGGCGATCGCGGCCTGGGCGCTCTCCTTCATCACGTCGCCCAGCTGGCCCGTCAACGCCACCTTGCCCTTGCCCGGCAGCGCGACGGCCTCGATGTCGAGGGTGACGCCGCCGACGGAGGTCCAGGCGAGCCCGTGGGCGAGGCCGACCTGCGGCTGCTTCTCGGCGCCCTCCTCATGGAAGGGGGGAACCCCGAGCAGCACGCGCGCCGCCTCGGCGCCGACGACCTTCTCGCCCTCCCACGGTGCCTCGATGAACGCCTTGGCCTCCTTGCGGGCGACCTTGGCCAGCAACCGGTCGAGCTGTCGCACCCCGGCCTCGCGGGTGTAGTCCGTGACGATCAGGCGCACGGCGTCTTCGGCGATCGCCAGCGAGCCCTCGAGGCCGTGCTCCTCGATCTGCCGCGGGATTCGGTAGCGGCGCGCGATCGCCAGCTTCTCGTCGAGCGTGTAGCCGGCGATCTGGATGACCTCCATGCGGTCGAGCAGCGGCCGCGGGATGTTCGACAGGCTGTTGGCCGTGGTGACGAACATCACCTTGGAGAGGTCGTAGGGGATCTCGAGGTAGTGGTCCGTGAAGGTGTCGTTCTGCTCCGGGTCGAGCACCTCGAGCAGGGCCGACGACGGGTCGCCGCGGAAGTCGGAGGTCATCTTGTCGACCTCGTCGAGCAGGAACACCGGGTTGATCTTGCCGGCGGTCTTCATGCCCTGCAGGATCCGCCCCGGCAGCGAGCCGATGTAGGTGCGCCGGTGGCCGCGGATCTCGGCCTCGTCACGCACGCCGCCGAGGCTCATGCGCACGAAGGAGCGGTTCATGCTGCGCGCGATGGACTTGCCGAGCGAGGTCTTGCCGACCCCGGGCGGCCCGACGAGGCAGAGGATCGGCGCCTTGGTGCCCTTCACCTCGCGCTGCCTCGTCAGTTGTCGGACCGCGAGGAACTCCAGGATGCGCGCCTTCGGCTCCTCGAGGGCATGGTGGTCCTCCTCGAGGATCTCCGACGTGTGGGCGATGTCGAGCACCTCGTCGTCGGCCTCCGACCACGGGAGCTCGAGCAGGACGTCGAGGTAGGTACGAACGACGGTCGCCTCCGGCGATCCCGCCGCCATCTTCTCGAGCCGGTCGATCTCCTTGAGGACCCGCTCCTTCGCCTGCTCGGGCAGGGCCTTGGCCTCGAGACGCTCGCGCAGCTCCGCGGCCTCGGAGGCCTCGTCGCCGCCCAGCTCCTTCTGGATCGCCTTCATCTGCTCGCGCAGGTAGTACTCCCGCTGGTTGGCGTCCATCTGCTGCTTGACGCGGGCGCTGATCTGCTTCTCGGTGTCGAAACGTTCGAGGTCGCGGCTGAGGAGCGCGAGCACCTTCTCGAGCCGCGAGAGGGCGTCGCGCTCCTCGAGGACGGCCTGCTTGTCGGCGACCTCCCAGGTGGCGTACTTCGCCACGACGTCGGCCAGCGGGCCGGCCTCCTTGAGCCCCTTGAGGTTCTCCAGGTGGAACGAGTCGAGGCGCAGGTGCTTGTTCTGCTGGGCGTAGTCGCTGAAAGCGCTCTTCACCTGGTCGGCCAACGCGCCGACGCGCGCGTCCCCCTTGTCCGGGGCGACCTCGGCGATGGTGGTGACCTGGGCGCGGAGCGTCGGCCCGGGCAGGTAGGCGTCGACGCGCGCGCGCTCGCGGCCCTCGACCAGCACCTGGAGCGTGTCGTCTGGCAGCCGGATCACCTGCTTGATCACGCACAGGGTGCCGACCTGGTACAGGTCGTCGCCGCCGGGGTCGTCGATGCGCGGCTCGCGCTGCACGACGAGGAGCACGCGGTTGTCGGCCGCCTGCGCCTCCTCGAGGGCGCGCTTCGATTTCGGGCGACCGACGTCGACGTTCTCCAGGGTGCGTGGCAACACCACCTGGGTGCGTAGGGCGATGACGGGCAGTTCGCGATCCATGCCCCATCCAACACCGTCGGGACGGCGCCGTCGGTAACCCGGCTGACCTCGTGAGATCCGTCCTGGACGGATTTGGTAAGCCGGCTTACGGGAACGCGACGCGCGCGTGCGGTGGGTCCCCGGTCACAGCGGGAGCGCCTCGCCGAGGTGCGCCTGGCGGACGCTGGCGCCCGTGGCCGCGACGCGGTCGGCCAGCGCCTCGCGTGCCGCGGCCTCGCCGTGGACCGGCACGACGACGCGCGCGCCGCTCGCGCGCCACCAGGCGTCGAGCGCGTCCGCGTCCGCGTGGGCCGAGAACCCGTCGACGATGGCGATCTCCGCCGCGACCTCCACGGAGTCGCCGAGGACGCGGACGCCGCGTGCGCCGTCGACGATCTGCCGGCCCAGCGTGCCCTCCGCCTGGTAGCCGACGAACAGCAGGGCGTTGCGCGGGTCCCCGAGATGGAAGGCGAGGTGCTGCAGCATGCGGCCGCCCGTCAGCATCCCGGCGCCGGCGACGATCACGACGCCCCGGGCATCGCGCAGTTCGCGCGCGGTCCCGCCGCCGCGCGAGATCTCGAGGCCGGCGGGATGGAAGGGGTCGTCACCGTGCGCGAGGCGGTCGGCGATCGCCGACCGCAGGGTCTGCGGGAAGCGGCGGTAGAGATCCGTCATGCGCTCGCCCATCGGCGCGTCGAGTACGACCCGCGCCGATGGGATCTCGCGCCTGGCCTCGAGGACCTGCAGGGTGTTCAGCACGGCCTGCGTGCGCTCCAGGGCGAAGGTGGGAACCAGCACGTTGCCGCCGCGCTCCAGCGTGCGGCGGACCACCTCGGCGAACGCGCGCGCCGTCGCGTCCCAACTCCGGTGGCGGCGGTCGCCGTAGGTCGTCTCGATCAGCAGGGCGTCGGTGGGCGGTGGCGGCTCCGGCGGTGGGTGCAGCGGACCGTCCGCGTCACCGAGGTCGCCCGATGCCAGGACCCGCCCGGCGGGGCCGTCGAGCGCGAGCCACGCGGCACCGAGCACGTGACCGGCCCGCCCCAGCGTCCCATGCACCCCGCGGCACACGGTGAAGCGTCGGTGGAAGGGGACCGGGCGCCCGCGGGCGAGGACGGCCTCGAGGTCGTTGTCCGAGTACGGCGGTCGTGGCGCGTCGCCCGCGACGCCGGCGCGCCGCGCCCGGCGCCGGGCGCGAGCGCGGTCCTCCTTCTGGATGCGTGCGGCGTCCCGCAGGACGACCTCGGCGACCGCGAGCGTCGCGGCGGTGGCGAACACGGGGCCGCGATAGCCGTCGGCCCACAGGCGCGGAAGACGACCGACGTGGTCGAGGTGCCCGTGGGTCAGCACGACCGCGTCGATCGACCGTGGGTCGAAGGGCCACGGCGCCCGGTTCGCCTCCTCGTCGTCGGGACCCTGGAAGAGCCCCACGTCCACCAGGACGCGGGCGTCTTCGGTCATGAGCAGGTGCGCGCTGCCGGTGACGCCCTCGCAGCCGCCGGCGCTGCACAGGGTCCAGCCGCTGACGGCCCGGTCCGCGTCGCGCGTCGTCACGCCGGGCCCCACACGAGCCGCGCCCGCTGCTCGCGCACGAGGACGACGTTCACCGACCCCGGCGGCAGGTGGACCCGCTCGGACGGCTGGACGGGCGGAGCGATCGCCATGCGCCAGGCTACTTCGGCGGCGCGCCCGCAGGGCCGTTCTCGGCGCGCTCCAGGCGGGCCAGGTAGAAGCCGTCGAGGCCCTCGTCGCTCGGCAGCAGCCACGCGCCGACGGGCGCGGACACGGTCGGCAGCGGCACGCTCGGCGCGACGGCGCGCCACGCGGGGTGAGCGGCGAGGAAGGACGCCACCACCTCCGGGCCCTCCTCGAGGCCGAGAGCGCAGACCGCGTACACCAACGCGCCGCCCGGCCTGACGCGTTCCGCGACCGAGGCGAGCATCGCGAGTTGCCGCGCCGCCGCCCGCCGGGCGTCGTCCGGCGTCCAGCGCAGCTTGATCTCCGGGTGGCCGCGCAGGGTGCCGGTGCCGGTGCACGGGGCATCGAGCAGCGCGGCGTCGACGAACGGGATCCCAGTCATGGGAGCCGCCGCGTCGACGACGTGGTGGCGCGCCCTCAGCCCGAGGCGCGCGAGGTTGCGTCGCCCCACGTCGCTGCGCCGCGCGTCGATCTCGACGGCCTCGACCGCGGCGCCGGCGGCCGCCAGCTGCGCCGCCTTGACGCCGTGGCCAGAGCCGACGTCGAGCACGCGCCGGCCGGCGACGTCGCCCAGCGCGCTCACCACGGCGGCCGAACTCGGGTTCTGCGGTTGGATCGCCCCCCGTCGAAACGCGGCGAGCGCGCCCAGGGGCCGGCCGGGCCGCACGGCCCAGGAGCCGGGCAGCGGCCCCGGGCGCGCCTCGGCACCCTCGCCGCGCAGCAGCTCGAGCGCGTCGTCTCGGTAGACGGTCACCCACAGCGGCTCGGGCTGCAGCATGGCGCGCGCGGCGTCGGCCGCGTGCGGGCCGAGGCTGGCGACGATGTGCTCCCACAGCGGCCCGGGGAGACCGACACCGGCGGGCGGACCGCCGGCGTCGGCGAGATCGACCCGGCGGAGCACGGCGTTCACCAGCCCGGCCAGCCGCGCGGGGGCCCCCGGGAGCCGCTTGACCTCCTCGACCCAGGCGTGCACCGCGGCGTGAGCCGGCGTGCCGCGGACGAGGCGCTCGAAGGCGCCAGCCCGCAGCGCGTCGAGCACCGCGTCGGGCAGTGCCGCCGCGTCCGCGAGGCGGGCACCGAGCGCGGCGTCGAGCGCCGGCAGCCAGCGCAGCGTGCCGTAGGCGACGTCCGTGATCATCGCGCGGTCCGGTCCCGGGTCGACGTCGCTCAGCGCCCTCGTCAGGGCGGCGCTGGCCGCCGCGTCGCGGCGCTGGACCGCATCCAGCACGTGCAGGACCCTTGCGCGGCTCGAGACCGCCGCGGCGCGGCTCGAACCCGCCGCGGCACGGCTCGACCCCGGCGCGGCTCGGCTCGACGCAGACTTGGTGCGGGTCACGCCTCGTCGAGGTGGGCCTCGACCGCGGGCTCCGGGTCGCCGGCCTCGCCCGCGCTCGGCTCGGGGTCGACGGTCTCCCGGGCGACGGCGCGGACCTCGAAGCGCATGGCCGTGCGTTCCTCCTCGTGCAGCTCGAGCTTGACGAAGCCGGGCGCCACCACCAGGTCGAGCGCGTCCTGCTCGAGGTAGGAGCGCGCGATCGCCAGGGACTTGACGGCCTGGTTCACGGCGTGCGGGCCGATCGCCTGCATCTCGACCGCACCGTCGAGGCGCAGGAGCGCCGCGATCGCACCGGCCACGGCGTTGGGTCGGGACTGCGCGGAAACACGCAGGGTGGGCATGCGGACCTCCGAGCTAGGGTGAAGGAGGCGGCGAAGTCGTCGGCCTGGACGGAGCAGGATGCTTCGGCGGTCGGTTGACACCCAGGATAGCACCCCGTATACTCCGCGGCGATGATCGCGTTGCTTACCGCCCACGTCGCCGCCCTGCGGCTATCTGCGGAGGGGTAACGGGATCACCGCTCGCGGTAGACCACCTGGACCCCGTCACGGTCATGGACCTGGCGGGGTCTTCTCGTAGGGTGGACACGGTACGACGAAGCGTCCGACGAGCTCACGCACGAGGCGCTCTGGAGGAGATCATGCAACGAGGTATCGGGTGAACGGGGCCGCGGCCGTGCTCAAGGCGCTCGAGCGACAGGGCGTGACCACGGTGTTCGGTCACCCCGGCGGCGCGATCATGCCGATCTACGACGCGCTCTACGACTCGCCGATCCAGCACGTCCTGGTGCGCCACGAGCAGGCCGGCGCCCACGCCGCCGACGCCTACTACCGGGCGAGCGGCCGCGTCGGCGTGTGCTTCGCGACCTCGGGTCCAGGAGCCACCAACCTGGTGACCGGCTTGGCGACCGCGTACATGGACTCGTCGGCCGTCGTCGCCGTGACCGGCAACGTGCCGCTCTCGCTGATCGGTACCGACGCGTTCCAGGAGGCCGACGTCACCGGTGTCACGCTGCCGGTCACCAAGCACAACTACCTCGTCAAGGACGTCCGCGACCTGCCGCGTGTCCTCGCCGAGGCCTTCCACATCGCCCGCAGCGGCCGCCCGGGACCCGTCCTGGTCGACGTGCCGAAGGACATCCAGCAGGCGGCCTTCGAGGGTGACTTCGACGTCGAGATCGACCTGCCCGGTTACCGGCCGACCGTCGTCGGCAACGCCCGGCAGATCCGGCGCGCGGCCGAAGCGATCGAGGCCGCCGAGCGGCCGGTACTCATGGTGGGGGGCGGCGCCCAGGTGGCCGCCGAAGAGGTCGAGGCGTTCACCCGCCTCACCGGGATCCCCGTCATCACCACGCTCATGGGCATCGGCGCCTACCCGGGCGGTGCGCCCCAGTCGCTCGGCATGCCGGGCATGCACGGCACCGTGACGGCCAACCGCGCGATCAGCCACTGCGACCTGATCGTCGGCGCCGGCCTGCGCTTCGACGACCGCGTCACCGGCAAGCTCAGCCGCTTCGCGCCGAACGCCACCATCGTGCACATCGACATCGACCCGGCCGAGATCTCGAAGCTGGTCAAGGCGCACGTCCCCGTCGTGGGCGACCTGCGTGACGTCCTGCCGCGCCTCACCGAGCTGCTCGGGCCGCTGGAGCTCGGCGACTGGTGGGCCCAGCTCGACGTCTGGAAGGCGAGCTACCCGGAGCGCTACAAGACCGACAAGCCGCTGGTGTCGCAGGAGGTCATCGCGCTGCTCGCGCGCGAGACCGGCGGCGACTGCGTCGTGACGACCGAGGTCGGCCAGCACCAGATGTTCGCGGCCAGGCTCTTCCCGACGAACCGCCCGCGCACGTGGATCAGCTCGGGTGGGCTTGGCACGATGGGCTTCGGGCTCCCCGCGGCGATCGGCGCGGCCTTCGCGCGGCCGGGGGAGACGATCGTGTGCGTCGCCGGCGACGGCAGCGTCCAGATGAACATCCAGGAGCTGGCCACCATCTACAAGCACCAGCTGCCGATCGTCATCGCCATCACCAACAACGGCATGCTCGGGATGGTGCGGCAGTGGCAAGAGATGTTCCATGCCCAGCGCTACTCCGAGGTGTACCTGGCGGACTCGAACCCGGACTTCGCCAAGCTCGCGGAGGCCTACGGCATCGACGGTTACAACGTCTTCGACCGCGAGACGGCGGCGAAGCTGGTGCCCGAGGTGCTCGCGCGCAAGAAGCCGGCGCTGATCAACTTCGTGGTGTACGACTCCGAGAAGGTGTTCCCGATGGTGCCCGCGGGCGCCGGCGTCGACGAGATGATCATCGGCGACCAGGAGGCCGACGAGGCCGAGGGGGTGTCGGCATGAGCGTCCGGCGACACGTCATGTCCGTCACCGTGCGGGACCAGCCCGGCGCGCTGGTGCGCATCGCCGCCCTGTTCGCCCGCCGCGGCTACAACATCGAGTCGCTGTCCGTCGCCCAGACGCACGAGCCGGGCCTGAGCCGGACGACCTTCGTGGTCACCGGCGAGGACGCCCACGTCGAGCAGATGCAGAAACAGCTGCAGAAGCTGGTCGACGTCATCAAGGTGATCGACCACTCCGAGGGCCCGTACGTCGACCGCGAGCTCATGCTCATCAAGGTCGCGGTGCGCAACCCGGACGACCGGGTCGAGATGCGCCAGATCGCCCAGGACTTCCGCGCCCGCATCATCGACGTCGCCCGCGACGCGCTCGTCTTCGAGGTCACCGGCGACGAGGCCAAGACCGACGCCTTCATCGAGCAGATGCGCACCTTCGGCGTGCTCGACCTGATCCGAACCGGCCGTGTGGCGCTCCCCCGGACCGCCCCCCGCAACGGCGCCCACGGCAGCAACGGTGCCGCCGGCGCCGACGACCGCACCGCTTCCCGCTCGCGCGCCGCTTGACGCGCACCTAGGAGAACCCCCGATGGCCACCATCTACTACGACGACGACGCCAACCTCGCCCACCTGGACGGCCAGACGATCGCCGTGATCGGCTACGGCTCACAGGGCCACGCCCACGCCCTGAACGCGAAGGACAGCGGCATGGACGTGGTCGTGGGCCTGCGGCGCGGCTCCGCCTCGTGGGCCGAGGCCGAGGCCGCCGGCCTGCGCGTGCTCGAGGTCGACGAGGCCGCCGCGGCCGGCGACCTGGTGATGGTCCTGCTGCCGGACGAGGTGCAGGGCGCCGTCTACCGCGAGCGCATCGCCCCGCACCTCGAGCCCGGCAACGCGCTGCTCTTCGCCCACGGCTTCAACGTCCACTTCCATCAGGTGGTCGCGCCCGAGGGGGTCGACGTGTTCATGGTCGCGCCCAAGGGACCCGGGCACCTGGTGCGGCGCACGTTCGCCGAGGGCGGCGGCGTGCCCTGCCTGCTCGCCGTCCACCAGGACGCCAGCGGGACGGCGATGCAGCGCGGGCTGGCGTACGCGAAGGCGATCGGCGGCACCCGCGGCGGCGTGCTCCTCACGAGCTTCCAGGAGGAGACCGAGACCGACCTCTTCGGCGAGCAGGCCGTGCTGTGCGGCGGGGTGACCGCGCTGATGCAAGCGGGCTTCGAGACGCTGGTCGAGGCCGGCTACCAGCCCGAGATCGCCTACTTCGAGTGCGTGCACGAGATGAAGCTGATCGTCGACCTGATCTACGAGGGCGGCTTCGAGCGCATGCGCTACTCCGTCTCGAACACGGCGGAGTACGGCGACTACGTCACCGGGCCGAAGATGGTCACCGACGAGACCCGGGCCGCGATGCGGGGCGTCCTGCGCGACATCCAGCAGGGCGCTTTCGCCCGCGACTTCCTGCTCGAGAACCAGGTCGGCCAGCCGCGACTCAAGGCGCAGCGTGCGGCGACCGCCGCCTCCGAGGTCGCCGAGGTCGGCGCCCGCCTGCGCAAGATGATGCCGTTCATCGCGGGCAAGGGCAAGTGAGCGCCGTCGGCGTCGGGGCGGGGCGTCGGCTAGGCCGGCCGGGCTGACGCCGTCGGCCCGGCAGACGCTTTCGACCACCCGACCCCGCGCCGGTCACGACCGGCCCTCCCCGGAGGCACCTCGCATGGCCCACATCCGCATCTTCGACACGACCCTGCGCGACGGCGAGCAGACGCCCGGCGTCGCCCTCAACACGGCGCAGAAGATCGAGATCGCCCGGCAGCTTGCGCGGCTGAACGTCGACGTCATCGAGGCCGGCTTCCCGATCACCAGCGCCGGCGACTTCGAGGCGGTCCAGCGCATCTCCCGTGAGGTGCGTGGCCCGATCGTGTGCGCGCTCGCGCGCACGGCCAAGCCCGACATCGAACGGGCCGGGCAGGCGATCGAGCCCGCCGAGGCGGGGCGCATCCACGTCTTCACCTCGGGCTCGAAGATCCACCTCGAGCACATGCTGCGCAAGACCGAGGACGAGGTCGTCGCCGCCACGATCGACAGCGTGCGCTACGCGCGCGAGTTCACCGACGACGTGCAGTTCTCCGCGCAGGACTGCACCCGCAGCGAGTTCGACTTCCTCGTCCGTCTCTACGGGGCCGCCATCGAGGCCGGCGCGACCACGCTCAACGTGCCCGACACCGTGGGCTACGGCATGCCGGACGAGTACGGCGGCCTGCTCCGAGCGCTGATCGACGCCCTGCCGAGCGCCGAGGGTCTGCACTTCTCCACGCACTGCCACGACGACCTCGGCCTGGCGGTCGCCAACTCGCTCGCGGCCGTCGGTGCCGGCGCCACGCAGATCGAGTGCACCCTGAACGGCATCGGAGAGCGCGCCGGCAACGCGTCGCTCGAGGAGGTCGTCATGGCGCTCGAGACGCGCAAGGACTTCTGGGGTCACCAGACGCGGATCGACACCCGCGAGCTCTACCGCGCGTCGCGCATGGTCAGCATGTTCACCGGCGTGTCGGTCTCGCCGAACAAGGCCGTCATCGGCGACAATGCCTTCGCGCACGAGTCCGGCATCCATCAGGACGGCGTGATCAAGGCGCTCGAGACCTACGAGATCATGTCGGCGGAGACGGTCGGGCGCGACGCCGGCGTGCTGGTGATGGGCAAGCACTCCGGCCGGCGGGCGTTCCGCAAGACGCTCGGCGAACTCGGTTACGAGGACCTGGACGACGAGACCGTCAACGCCCTCTTCCGGCAGTTCAAGGACCTGTGCGACCGCAAGCGGAACGTCACCAGCGACGACATCCGCGCGCTCGTCGACAGCGAGACCGCCCGGGTCGCCGAGACCTACGTGCTGGAGGCCGTCCAGTTCCAGTCCGGCACCCGCATGACGCCGGTCGCTACCGTCAGGCTCGTCAGCGACGCGGGCACGATGGAGGAGGCCGCGACCGGCGACGGGCCCGTCGACGCCGTCTACCACGCCCTCGAGCGCATCGCGCAGGTGCCGCTGGTGCTGGAGAGCTACGAGATCCGCAGCGTCGGCAGCGGCAAGGACGCGCTAGGCGAGGTGACGGTGCGCATGGTCAGCGACGGCCGCACCGTGCACGGCCGCGGGCTGTCGACGGACGTGGTCGAGGCCTCGGCCCGCGCCTACGTCGACGTCCTCAACAAGCTCGCGGCCGGCGTGGGCCGCGAGCGGAAGCCCGTCGCCACGCCGTGACCACGGCCGAGGGCGGCGTCGCGGGCGAAAGGGTGGAGATCTACGACACCACCCTGCGGGACGGGACGCAGGGCGAGGGTGTGAGCTTCACCAGCGACGACAAGGTCGCGGTCGCGTTGCGCCTCGACGCCTTCGGGATGGACCTCATCGAGGGCGGCTGGCCCGGCTCGAACCCGAAGGACGTCGACTTCTTCGCGCGCATGCGTGACGTGCCGCTCGCGCGCGCGCGGCTGACGGCCTTCGGGTCGACGCGGCGGAAGGGCGTCGCGCCGGAGGACGACGCCAACCTCGCGGCGCTGCTGGCCGCCGCCACGCCCATCGTCACCCTGTTCGGCAAGTCGTGGCCCCTCCACGTGCGCGAGGCGCTCGGCGCCAGCCTCGACGAGAACCTCGCGATGATCGCCGACTCGGTGGCCTTCGTTCGTGCAGCGGGTCGCGAGGTCGTCTACGACGCCGAGCACTACTTCGACGGCTGGCGCGCCGATCCGGCGTACGCGCTGGCGACGCTGGAGGCCGCCGTCGCCGAGGGCGCGACCACCGTGGTCCTGTGCGACACGAACGGCGGATCGCTCCCCGACGTCGTTGCGGAGGGGACGCGCGCGGCGGCCCGCGCGCTGGCCACCGCGGCCGGCAGCGGCGTGCGGCTGGGGATCCACCCGCACGACGATGCGGGCCTCGCCGTCGCCAACGCGCTGGCGAGCGTGCAGGCGGGGGCCCGGCAGGTGCAGGGAACGGTCAACGGCTACGGCGAGCGCTGCGGGAACGTCGACCTCGTCACCGTGCTGGCGAACCTCGTCCTCAAGCTCGGGGCGGACCAGCCGCAGCCGCTCGGCGACCTGCTCGCGTTGTCGCGCTACGTCGACGATCGCGCGAACCTGGAACCGAACGTCCGGCGAGCGTACGTCGGCGACGCCGCCTTCGCCCACAAGGGTGGCATCCACGTCTCGGCGGTCAACCGGCGGCCCGACACCTACGAGCACGTCGCCCCCGAGGCGGTCGGCAACCAGCGGCGGGTGCTCCTCTCCGACCTCTCCGGCCGCGCCAACGTCGTCGCCGTCGGCATGGGCGCCGGCAGCGAGACGGTTGGCGGCGACGCGACCGGGGAGCTCGTCGCCCGCATGAAGGAGCTCGAGCACCTCGGCTACGCGTTCGAGGGCGCCGAGGCGTCGTTCCGGCTGCTGGCGCGGCGCATGGGTGGCCAGCACCGGCCGTTCTTCGATCTCCACGGTTACTCGGTGTTCATCGACAAGCGAGTCGGCGACGAGGCGCCGCGCTGCGAGGCGTCCGTTCGCCTCTCCGTCGGCGGGGAAGCCGCGCACACGGCGGCCGGCGGGGACGGTCCGGTCAACGCCCTCGATCGGGCGCTGCGCAAGGCCCTGCTGCCCTTCTACCCGACGCTCTCCGAGCTGCGCCTGGTCGACTACAAGGTGCGCGTGCTGCATGGGCCGTCGACCGGCACGGCGAGCGTCGTGCGGGTGCACGTCGAGACGACCGACGGGCGCACCTCGTGGGGGACGGTCGGCGCGCACAGCAACATCATCGACGCGTCGTACGAGGCGCTGCTCGATGCCATCGAGTCGAAGCTGCTGGCCGACGGGGTGTCGGCGTCTCCGGCGGGGGGCGTGCTGGCGGGCGCGTAGGCCCGCGACGAGACCGCCGGCCGGCTGCATCGCGTTCGAAATCGATGCATGCTTCCTCGCCTTCGGATCCTCGTCGTGGGCCGGCCGGCGCTTCAGGAACGTACGCCCGGTGCGACCATTCACGGTGCGGTTGCGTCCTGGAGGGAACTACGGTCGACTCCACGCGTTGACACCCCCGCGCGGCGGTTGCTACACTTCGCGCCACGGCCGGGGCCTCCCGCTTCCCGGCGCATGAGGTTACCGTCGCGGGTGTGCCCGCATCCCGAGCCATCCCACCACGCTGCCGTGGGGGACCGAACGTGCGGTCCCGCCCGCGAAAGGACCGCATGCCAGAGTTCTCCGACATCCGTCGATCGGCCTGGCCCGCTGAGCGGGACGCCTGCGGCGTCGGGTTCATCGCCGCCCTCGAGGGCGGTCCGCGCAGAGGGGTGCTCGACCACGCCCTCGCGGCCCTGCGCAACCTCGCCCACCGGGGGGCCGTGTCGGCCGACGGACGCACCGGCGACGGTGCCGGCATCCTCACGCAGATCCCGCACGCGCTCTTCCGGCGCGAGCTCGCGGCCCAGGGCGTCTCCTTCGGCGAGGATCGCGACCTCGGGGTCGGCTCCTTCTTCGTCGCCAACGACGCGCCCGTCGACGAGATCTACGGGGTGATCGACGACGAGATCGCGGCCAGCGCGCTCACCGAGCTCGCGTGGCGCGATCCGCCGATCGACGACGGCGCCCTCGGCGAGGAGGCGCGGGCCAGGCGACCGATCATGCGCCAGGTCCTCGTCAACCGGCCGGCGGGGCTCGACGACCTGGGCTACGAGCGCCTTCTCTACCTGACCCGCAAGCGCATCGAACGCCGCCTGCGGGCCAGCGGGCTCGGTCGCGCCTACGTGCCGTCGTTCTCGAGCCGCACGATCGTCTACAAGGGGCTGATGGTCGGCGACGCCCTCGCGACGTTCTACCGCGACCTGGCGGATCCGGATTACGCGACGGCGATCGCCATCTTCCACGAGCGCTACTCGACGAACACGATGCCGCGCTGGTCGCTGGCACAGCCGTTCCGCTTCCTGGGACACAACGGCGAGATCAACACCCTCCAGGGGAACGTCAACTTCATGCGCTCGCGGGAGCCCGTGCTGGAGAGCCGGGCGTTCGGCGACGCGATCGGCGACCTGCTGCCGGTCATCGAGCCCGGCGGCTCGGACTCGGCCGCGCTCGACAACGCGTTCGAACTGCTCACGCTCGCCGGCCGCGACCCGCTGCACGCGCTGGCCATGCTCGTGCCGGAGGCGTTCGAACACGACGATGCGATGGACGCCGACCTGCGGGGCTTCTACGAGTACCACGCCACCCTGATGGAGCCCTGGGACGGGCCGGCCGCACTCGCCGTCTCCGACGGGCGCTTCGCGATCGCCTCGCTCGATCGCAACGGGCTGCGCCCCCAGCGCTACCTCATCACCGACGACGGCCTGGTGGTCGTCGGCTCCGAGGCCGGCATGGTGCCGCTCGCCGACCGCATGGTGGTCGAGCGCGGCCGGCTCGGGCCGGGCTCCGTCCTGGCGGTCGACGTGGAGCGCGGCGAGCTGCTGCGCAACGCCGACGTCAAGCGTCGGCTCGCGCGCCAGGCGCCCTACCGCGCGTGGGTCGACGGGCACCTGGTGGTCGCGCGCGAACGCGCGGCCGTCGGGGGCTCGCCCCCGCCGGCCGCGGCGGAGGGCCGACCGTGGCGCGGGGAGGCGCTCGTCCGCGCGCAGAAGCTCTTCGGCTACGGCAGCGAGGACGTCGACCGCATCATCGGCCCCATGGCGACCGGAGCCGACGTCCCGGTCGGCTCGATGGGCGACGACACCCCGCTGGCCGTCCTCTCGGCGCAGCCGCAACCGCTGTACCGCTACGTGAAGCAGCGCTTCGCCCAGGTGACCAACCCGCCGATCGACCCGCTGCGCGAGCGCAGCGTGATGTCGCTGCACACCGTCCTCGGACCCCGCGGACCGTTGCTCGACGAGGCGCCGACGTCGTCGGCGGTGCTCCGCTTCGACGGCCCCGTGATCGACGAGGCCCAGTACGCCTGGCTGCTCGGGCAGGCGTCGTTCCGGCCGGCGGTGTTGTCGGCGAGGTGGCGGGTGGAGGACGGGCCCGAGGGGATGGAGAGGGCGCTCGAGGCGCTGTGTGACGACGCCGTGACCGCCGTCGAGGAGGGGCACGGGATCCTGGTGGTGTCCGACCGGGGCGCCGACGAGGAGCACGCCCCCATCCCGATGCTGCTCGCCGTCTCGGCGGTCCACCAGCGCCTGTTGCGCGTGGGCCGGCGCACGCGGACCGCGCTCGTCGCGGACACGGGCGAGGCGCGCGAGGACCACCACGTGGCCTGCCTCATCGGCTTCGGCGCCGCCCTGGTGCACCCCTACCTGGCGCTGGCGACGGCGCGCGAGCTCGCGTCGGCGGACGGCGGCGCGGTGGCCGCCGACCGCTACTTGATCGCCGTCGAGAAGGGACTGCTCAAGACGATGTCGAAGATGGGCATCTCGGCGGTCTCGAGCTACCGCGGGGCGCAGATCTTCGAGATGATCGGGGTCGCCGGCGACGTCGTCGATCGCTACTTCAGCGGGACCCCGTGGCGCGTCGGGGGCGCCCGTCTCGAGGCGTTCGCCACGGATGCGCTGCGCTGCCACGCCGAGGCCTTCGGCGAGGATCCGGTCCTGCGCGACCGCGGCATCTACCGCTTCCGCAAGGCCGGCGAGTACCACGCGCTGCATCCGTTGGTCTTCAAGTCGCTGCACAAGGCCGTCCGCACCGCCGACGCCGACGCCTACGCCGAGTACGCGCGGCAGGTCGACGGGCGCCCGCCCACGACGTTGCGTGACCTGCTCGAGCCGGTCGCGCTGGGCCAGGCCGTGCCCCTGGACGAGGTCGAGCCCGTCGAGGCCATCGTCCGGCGCTTCTCGACGCAGGCGATGAGTCACGGCGCCGTGTCGCGCGAGGTGCACGAGACCCTCGCGGTGGCCATGAACCGACTGGGGGCCAAGAGCAACTCGGGCGAGGGGGGTGAGGACGAGGTGCGCTACGCGCCGTACGGGCGGGACATGCCCGAGCTGGGGCACGGCGGCTGGCACCCCCGTGCCGGCGACCTCGCGAACAGCTCGATCAAGCAGGTCGCCTCCGGCCGCTTCGGTGTGACGGCCGGCTACCTGGCGTCAGCCAGCGAGATCGAGATCAAGATGGCGCAGGGCTCCAAGCCGGGCGAGGGCGGCCAGATCCCGGGGCACAAGGTCGACGAGGAGATCGCCCGCATCCGCCGCAGCGTCCCGGGCGTCACGCTGATCTCCCCGCCGCCGCACCACGACATCTACTCGATCGAGGACCTCTCGCAGCTGATCTACGACCTCAAGCGCGTCAACCCCCGGGCCCGCGTCGGCGTCAAGCTGGTGTCGACGACCGGCGTCGGTACGATCGCGGCGGGGGTGGCGAAGGGCTACGCCGACAGCGTCCAGATCTCCGGCAACGACGGTGGCACGGGCGCGTCGCCACTCGCGTCGATCAAGCACGTGGGTCTGCCATGGGAGCTCGGCCTGGCGGAGACGCAGCAGGTGCTGATGGCCAACGGCCTGCGCGGTCGTGTCACGCTCCGGGTCGACGGTGGGCTGAAGACCGGCAGGGACGTCGTCATCGCCGCGCTGTTGGGGGCGGACGCCTACGGCTTCGGCACGGCGGCCCTGGTGGCGGCGGGCTGCGCCATGATCCGGCAGTGCCATCTCAACACCTGCCCGGTGGGCGTCGCGACCCAGCGGCCGGACCTGCGCGCGAAGTACCCGGGCGAACCCGAGCACGTCGTGCGCTTCATGCTGTACGTCGCCCAGCAGGTCCGCATGCTGCTGGCGGACCTCGGCGCCCGGTCGCTCGACGAGATCGTCGGCCGGGTCGACCTGCTGCGCGCCCGCGAGGTCGCGACCCCGAAGGTGGCGCGGCTCGACCTGGGCGAGCTGCTCCGTCGGTCACCGGGGGCCGCCGCCGGCACCGAACCCGTGCTGCGGGCGAGCGACATCCGCGTGCGCAACGATCGGCCTGGCGACGAGCCGCTCGATGAGCAGCTGCTGCGCGACGTCGCGCCGGCGCTGGCGCGAGCCGCGGCGGTGTCTCGCGGCTACGCGGTCTCGAACCGCGACCGCTCGCTCGGGGCGCGCATCGCGGGCGAGATCGCCCGCCGCTTCGGCGACGCGGGACTCCCTTCGGGGTCGATCCGCTTGCGGCTGCGCGGGGCGGCCGGCCAGAGCTTCGGCGCCTTCACCGTTGCCGGGATGGAGCTGACGCTCGTCGGCGAGGCACAGGACTACGTCGGCAAGGGCATGAGTGGCGGCGAGCTGGTGCTGCGGCCGCCGGCCGGCGACCGGCTCCCCAGCGAGCGTGGCGTCATCCTCGGGAACACGGCGCTGTACGGGGCGACCGGCGGCGCGCTGTTCGCCGCCGGTCAGGCCGGCGAACGCTTCGCCGTGCGCAACTCGGGGGCGGTCGCCGTGGTCGAGGGCTGTGGCGACCATGGCGCGGAGTACATGACCGGGGGCGTGATCGTCGTCATCGGGCGGGTCGGGCGCAACTTCGGCGCTGGCATGTCCGGCGGCGTCGCGTTCTTGCTCGACCCCGAGGGCGCGGTGGCGCGGCGCGTCAACCGGGGGAGCGTGGTCGTCGGCGACCTCGACGCGGACGACGCCGATTGGGTCGAGCGGCTGCTGCGGCGCCACGTCGCCGTCACGGGCTCGCGCCACGCGGCCGAGCTGCTGGCCGCCGGCGGGCCGGCGCGGGCTGGGTTCGTGCGGGTGGGTCCGGAGCCGGACCCGGCGGTGCCGGTGGACGTGCGCCAGGCGGCGCTGCTGCAGGCCGACGCGGCGCTGCGTGGGGCCACGGGGCAGCCCGGGGCGGTGGCCCCGCGGCTCAGCCCAGGCAGGTGACGGTGCCGTCGAGGGCGGCGACGATCACGGCGTCGCCGAACGGCAGCGCGCTGGCCTGAACCGCCGAGGGCGCCACGCGATGGCGCCCGAGCTCGCGCCCGCTGCGCGCCTCGAAGGCCAGCAGCTCGCCGCCCTCGGTGACGACGTACAGGGTGCCGCCCGCGAGCACGGGCGACGCGGTCACCGGATGCGCGAGCGGGCGCGACCAGACGTCGTCGCCCGAGCGCAGCGCCAGCGCATGCAGCTGGTCGCCCCAGGACGCGACGAACACGTGGCGTCCGGCGACCGCGGGTGCGCCCCAGCACTCGCCCTCGAGGTCGTAGGTCCAGACCACCTCATGGCGCAGGACGTCGAACGCGTGGAGCTCGCCGGCGCGCGTGGGCACCAGCAGCAGGCGGTCGACCGCCACGGTGGGGGCGACCATCGCGCCGACGTCGACCTTGAACCGCCCTCGCCCGTCCGCGAGATCGAGCGCGTGCAGCCAGCCGTCCTCGCTGCCGACGAACGCGAGCGTGCCCAGGACCGTCGGCGGCGTCGTCGCTGGCGCCGTCAGCTCGGCCCGCCAGCGGACGGCGCCGGGCGACGGCCCCCAGCGCTCCAGCGAGCCGTCGCGCCGGGCGACCAGGACGTCCTGGGCGAGCGCGGTGAGCCCGACGGCCTCGACGTCGCGGGCCGTCCACGCGCGCGCCCCGCTAGGCCACGCGATCGCCGCGAGCGACCCGTCCCGCGTGGTGACCCAGACCCGGTCGCCGTGCACGAGCGGGGGGGACGTCACCTCGTCGTCGAGCTCCAGGGTCGCCTGGATCTCGCCGTCCGCCGGCCGGATGACGGCGAGCGCGTCGCTCCGCTGGCCGACGAGCAGGAAGCCGTCGGCCGCCGCCAGGCCGGCGGGCCACTGCGGGCCCTCGGTCAGGCGGACCTGCCACCTCGGCGTCAGCCGTCCCGGGTTGGCCACGGCCGTCGGGTAGCTCCCCCGGCGCCCGGCGCCGCCGTGTGGGCGGTGGGTCGCGCGGGCCAGTCCGTCCTCTCGCAGCGCTCGCAGCGCGTCGGCCACCGCTGCCGCGGAGGCAGGGCGGTCCTCGGGGCGCTTGGCCAGCATGCGCTCGAGCAGGGCGGAGAGGCCGCTGGGCACCCCCGGATGTACCTCCGAGGCGGGCCTCGGGGTGTGGTAGACGTGCTGGTACATGATCGCCTGATCGTTCTCGGCGTCGAAGGGCGCCTCGCCGGTCACGGTCCGGTAGAGGACGGCGCCGAAGGCGTAGAGGTCGGTCGCCGCGCCGGTGGCGTCGCCGGTCGCCTGCTCGGGCGCCATGTACTGCGGGGTCCCCAGGGTGGACCCCGTGCGCGTCAGCTGCCGCGAGGTCTCGGTGAGCTGCACCAGGCCGAAGTCCATGACCTTCGGGCGCCCGCCCTCGCCGAGGAGGATGTTGCGCGGCGTGAGGTCGCGGTGCACCATCCCGAGCCGGTGCACGTAGGCGAGCGCCTCCGCGACCAGGACCGCCCCGTCGAGCAGGGCCTGGAAGGGCTCGACGTCGTCGGTGACGGGACCGAGCTCGGTGAAGGGACCACCCTCGACCAGTTCCATGGCGAAGTAGACGTGCTCGCCCTCGCCCAGGTCGTAGATCGACACGATCGCGGGGTGGTTGAGCCGGCTCAGGGCGCGGATCTCGCGTCGGAAGCGGTCGGCGTCGGTCTCGGTCAGGTGGGGGCGGAGCACCTTGAGGGCGACGATGCGCTCCAGGCGGCGATCCTGCGCACGGAACACGTGACCCATGCCGCCCTGCCCGAGGGGGCCGAGCACGTCGTAGCGGCCGTCGATGACGTCACCCGGGCGGAACACGGGTCAGTGGTCGTCGAGGGCCTGGAGCAACTCCGGGTCGAGCTGGCCGTCCTCCACCGCACGGTTGAGCATCGCGATGCCCAGCCGCACGACCTCGGACTTGGACACCAGGCGCTCGGGGTTCGAGAGGTGGTAGGCGGTCTTGGTCAGCAGCGAGTCCTGTTCCTCGCTGATCACCACCTGCAGACGCTTGCTCTTCTCCCGCTTCGGCACGTCGACCTCCAGGTCGTTCGCGGTCCGCCGGGGACCGGGTTCCATGCGCATCATAGCATCGTCGGTAGCAGGCGTATCCGGTTGACCTAACTGATGATGCGGGATACACTCAAGTTACACATGGTGCCCAGGAGTGTCCCGACGGGGCCACGGCGCCGGGAGGAGGCGCACCCATGACGATGCGCAGCGCGTTGGAGATCGTGGGCGACGGGCCCCTGGCCGGCGACGTCCAGGTCCATGCGGCCAAGAACTCCGCGCTCTATCTGATCCTCGCCAGCCTGCTCAGCGACGAGCCGGTCGTCATCGAGGGGGTACCGAAACTCTCCGACGTGCTCGTAGGCCTCGAGATCCTCGAACACACCGGCGTGCGGATCGCCTGGGACGGACCGGACGTTCACCTCCACGCGGAGGACGTCCGCGACACCAGCGCGCCGTACCGGCTGGTCAGCAAGATGCGGGCGAGCTTCGTCGTCATGGGCGCCCTGCTCGCGCGCGCCGGTGAGGCGCGCATCTCGATGCCCGGCGGCTGCGCCTTCGGACCGCGGCCCGTCGACCGCCACATCAAGGCCTTCGCGGCGCTCGGTGTCGAGGTCTCCGACGACAACGGCGACTTCGTCGCCCGGCGCCGCGGGCCCCTGAGCGGGCGCGTCGTGTTCGAGGCGCCCACCGTCGGCGGCACCCAGAACGTCCTCCTGGCGACGGCCCTGGGCGACGGCGTGGCCGAGATCGAGAACGCCGCGCTCGAGCCGGAGATCGCGGACCTCGCCGAACTGCTCAACCGCATGGGTGCGCGCATCGAGGGGGCCGGGACCCCGTTCATCCGGGTTCACGGGGTCGACCGCCTGAGCGGCACGCGCTTCCGCCCGATCCCCGACCGGATCGAGGCCGGCACCTTCATGCTGGCCGCCGCGGCCACCCGGGGCGACGTCACCCTGCGGGGCATCCGACCCGACCACCTCGTCGCCGTGCGCGAGAAGCTGACCGAGGCCGGCGTCCGGATCGTCGACGTGGCCCGCGATGCCTGGCGCGTCGACGCGACCGGCGAGCTGGGCGCCGTGGACGTCTCCGCGGTCGAGTACCCCGGCATCCCCACCGACCTGCAGGCGCCCTTCGGCGCGTTCCTGGCGACGGTTCCCGGCGTCTCCGTCGTCCGCGACCGCGTCTACCCGGACCGCTTCACGCACGTCGCCGAGCTGCAGCGCATGGGCGCGCGCATGGAGCTCGCCGAGCGGACGCTGGTCGTTCGCGGCGGGCCACTCGTGGGGGCCGAGGTCCACGCCGCCGACCTGCGCGCCGGCGGGGCGTTGGCCGTGGCGGGCCTGGCGGCGGAGGGAACCACCCGCGTCCTCGGGGTCGAGTCGATCGATCGCGGTTACGA
Source organism: Trueperaceae bacterium (assembly GCA_011389865.1). Lineage (GTDB taxonomy): Bacteria > Deinococcota > Deinococci > Deinococcales > Trueperaceae > JAABTL01. The sequence continues at coordinate 114,382 of JAABTL010000002.1, read as the reverse complement.
GCGCTTCGCGGAGCGGTTGTCGTCGCTAGGGGCGTCCGTCTCGCGTGTCGAGCTGGCCTCGGCGTCGCCGGCGTCCTCGGCCGCCCCGTCGTCGCCCGCGTCCCAGCCGATCGCGGGCGGCGTCGCCGCCGGCTGATCTTCCGGCCGATCGTCCGCGGCGTCGGGGGCCTCCGGCGCGACCGGCATCGTCGGCTCGTGGTCGCCGTCGTCGGACGCGCTCAGGTCGGCGTCCGTGATCAGGGCGTCATCGCCGTCGCCTGGCGGCGCGTCGGGCGGCGGCCGTTCGTCCTCGGTGGCCGACGGCTCCGCCTCGGACGACGGTCGGCTCCGCCACCACAGGCCGACCGAGGCGAGCCCGAGGCCGGCGGCCATCAGCGCCCACCAGTACCAGTGCGTGGGTCCTCGGCCAGCCCCGGCCGCGGACACGTCCCGCACGAGCGCGCCGCCGTCGTGCACGCGCTCCCAGACGTCGACGCCGCCCGGTAGGACGTCGATCACCGGCGGCCCGCCCGCCTCGCTCGCGAACGCCCACGGCGAGGGCGCAGTCGCCAGCGGGCGCCAGCCGTCGGGGGAGAAGGGGTCGTAGACGCCGCTGACGGCGTAGACCCGGGCGTCGTCGGGCCGATCCGTCGGCCATGCGATGCGGACCACGCGACCGTCGAGAACCGCGGGCAGCGGCTGCGGTGGCAGGAGTCCGCGACCATCGACCGCGGCTTCCCACCACCAGACGCCGTCGCCGGTGATCCGCACCGCGTGGCGCCAGCCGTCCCCTTCGGGCATCCGCAGGCCGGAACCGGGGAGCAGCGTCGCCGCGCCGCCGCCCCCGACGTCGACGTACACCTCGACGATCGGCTGGCGGAGGCCGAGCGGACCCGTCCCGGCGGGGTCGACGGCGGCCAACTCGACCTCCAGCCACAGCCTGCCGGCGTCGGGCTCCACCCAGCGGATCGCCACCAGGTCGTACCAGGCGACGTCGGCGTAAGCGGGGGACGTCGGCGCCAGCAGGCCGGGCGGCGCCCCGAGCTCGGGCGGCTCGTCGGTCACCTGGGCCGAGGCGAGGCCGAGCAGCACGCACGCCGATAGCGTGACCCAGGCCCTCCGCGCGCGCGACCCGTGGCTGGACGCCGGCCGCGTCACCTGCGCCCCCGTTCCGCCCACCAGGTGACCAGGCCCCGTGCCAGGGCCGGCGCGTCGTGCTGGGCGTGCGGGGCAGGCCCGAGCAGCGGCCAGGCGACGAGCTCGACGCCCGCCCCCCGGAAGCGGTCCGGATCGACCACCACGACCTCGGCACCCTCGGCCCGGTACGCGACGACGCGTTCGGCGTCGAGCGGCGTCGCGTTGCCGATCACGAGTTCGGGGCGCCGGCCGACGTGGCGCTCGATGGCCTCGACGTGGTCCCACGCGTCGAACCCGTCGGTCTCGCTGGCCTCCGTCATGATGTTGAGCACCTGGACGAGCGTGGCGGGCGAATCGCGGAGCGCGGCGGCCACCGCGGGCACCATGATCGGCGGCAGGGTGCTGGTGAACAGGCTCCCCGGTCCCAGGACGACCATGTCGGCGTTCGCCAGCGCCGCGACCACCTCGGGCAGGGCCTCGGGCGCGCTCGGGCTCAACGTGACGCGGAACGCGGGGCCCGGGTGCGCCGCCAGGACGCTCTCACCCTCGACCACGCTGCCATCGGCCTTCTCGACCCGCAGCGTCACCGCCTGCGCGGTCGCCGGCCAGACCGCCCCGTTGAGGTCGAGCAGACGCTGCATCACCCGCAGGGCGTCGCCGAAGTCACCCTCCACCTCGCTGAGGGTCGTGATCAGGAGGTTGCCGAAGGTGTGGCCCCGGAGCTCCTTGCCACGGGTGAAGCGGTACTCCAGCAGGCGCCCGAGCGAGGCCTCGTCCACCGAGAGTGCGGCGAGGCAGTCGCTCAGGTCGCCCGGGGCGGGCATCCCGAAGGCGGTCCGGAGCCTGCCCGACGAGCCCCCATCGTCGCTGACGGCCACGACGGCCGTCAGGTTCGACGTGTGTTCGCGCAGACCGCGAAGGAGGAGACTCAGGCCGGTGCCCCCACCGATCGCCACGATCCTGGGCCCGCGGGCGAGCATCAGGCGGCGGTGGAGGAGCTGCGCCGCCTCCTGCGGTCGGTCGAGCCAGTTCGAGAGCAGCGAGCGGTTGAGGCGGCCGATCGCGACCACGGTGAAGGCGACCCCAATCGCGATCAAGGCGCCCGTCACCCACCCGCCGGCGCGCACCCAGGGCTCGCCGACGAGCAGGTCCTCGATCGGGGCGGCCAGCGCGTCGCGTTGGTCGCCGAGCAGCCACAGCGTGAAGCCGATCGTGCCGACGATGGCGACGGCCGCGCCGAGGACGGCCCACGTGACGTGCCGCTTGACGCCCATGCCCGGGACGAGCCAGTAGCGCCAGGCGTGCCAGGCGCCCCTGGCACGCGCTCCCGAGGGCATGGGCGGGACGCGCTTCACGGCGCCGTCACGGGCTCACAGGCGACGATCGCATCGCCCTGATCCACGATGCCGACGTCGCCCATCGCCGCCACCAGTTCGCCGGGGCAGAGCGCGCCCCACAGGGCATGGCGAACGATGTCCTGGCCCGCGAGGGTGGCCGGCTGGACGACCCCGGTGCCGGGGTCGGCTGCGCCCGGCGAGCTGGCGGTCACCGGCGAGAGGGGTTCCGGTGGCGGTGCGACGGCCTGCCACAGGCGCCATCCCAGGCCGTCGTAGCGGAGGTAGGCGACGTGGCCAGCGACCTCGACGAGGAAGGTCGGCTGCTCGTCCGGCTGCGAGATCAGCGACCACGCCGCGGGCTTGCGGAAGCCGACGTCGACCGCAACGCAGGGAACGTTCCCGGGCGGCAGCGTGTCCAGCGGCAGCGCGATCGCCTCCGAGGTGACGCCCACCCGCATCAGGGCCGCCCACCGCTCGGCGTTCTCGCGGTCGAAGCAGCCGACCCGGACGCGCACGTACTGCAGACCGTCGAGCATGGCGAACTCGGTGTACGCGGCGAGCCCCAGATCGCTCAGCCGGGCCACCTCGGCGTTCGCCTCGCGGAGGTCCCGCAGCGCCACCGTCTGGACGGTCCAGGCGGCCTGTGCCGAGGCCACGCCGCCCCAGCCTAGCCAGCACGCCAACGCGAGCGCCGTCCACCCGCGGGTCACGTCGCCGTCGCCTCGCCGCCCGCATCACGGCGCACGATGGCGGCGAAGTTCGCCAACAGCCGCAGTCCGACCCGTTGGCTCTTCTCGGGGTGGAACTGGGTCGCGTGGACCGCGCCGCTCGAGAGGGCGCTGAGGAAGCGCGTCGGTCCGTGATCGGTCCAGGCACCGCCGCGCACGCCGGAGATCGTCGGGTCCGCCTCGTCGAAGGCCACCAGGTACGAGTGCGCGAAGTAGGCATGATCGCCGTCCGCGACGCCCGCCAGCAGGGGCGAGTCGCCCCATGGCCGCAGCGCGTTCCAGCCCATGTGCGGCACGCTGACGTCCGCGGCCGGGAAGCGGACCACGCGACCGCGCAGGATGCCGAGCCCCGCGATCCCCGGCGCCTCGTCGGAACCCTCCATCAGCAGCTGCAGCCCGACGCAGATGCCGAGGAAGGGCCTGCGCTCGGCCAGGTGGCGCCGCACGACGCCCTCGAAGCCGCTGGCCTCGAACGCGGCCATCACCTGGCCGAAGTGCCCCTGCCCAGGCAGCACCAAGGCGTCGGCCTCGCCCGCAGCGGCGGGGTCGCGGGTCCGGAAGGCGGGGACGCCGGCGGCGGCCAGGGCCTTCGCCACGCTGTGCAGGTTGCCGGCGCCGTAATCGATCAGGGCGACGCGCATCGCCTCACAGCGTCCCTTTGGTCGACGGCAGCGTGTCGCCGGTGATGCGGGTCGCAGCGTGCAGCGCCCTGGCGAAGGCCTTCATCACGGCCTCGCAACCGTGGTGGGGGTCGCCGGTCGCGAGCCAGCGAACGTGGATGGTGGCGCGGGCGTGGTTGGCGAAACCGCGCAGGAACTCGCGCAGGTGGTAGGCCGTGAAGCCGCCGACGTCGCCGGCGACCGCCGCGGGGTCGAACGCCAGGAAGGGGCGGCCGGAGAGGTCGACGACCACGTGGGCCAGCGTCTCGTCCAGCGGGACGCAGGCGTCGGCGTACCGCTCGATCCCCAGCGCGTCACCCAACGCACCGCGGAAGGCCTGGCCCAGGGTGATGCCCACGTCCTCGGCGAGATGGTGGACGTCGATGTGCAGGTCGCCCTCAGCGGCGATCTCCAGGCCGAGCCGCCCGTGGCGGACCAGCTGCTCGAGGAGATGGTCGAGGAACCCGTGGCCGGTCGCCGGGGCGCCGCGCCCGCCGCCGTCCAGGTCGAGGGTCACGCGCACGTCGGTCTCGCGCGTCACGCGGTGGATCTCGGATCGACGTTCAGGCATGCGGCTCCCCGTTCACCCGCGTCAGCGCGTCCCACGCCCGCAGGAAGGTGTCGTTCTCCTCGCGCCGGCCGACGGTCACGCGGAGCGCGCCGGCCAGAGCCGGAAGGTGGTCCTGGCGGCGCACGAGTACGCCACGTTCCAGCAGCCCGCGGTGCGTCTCGGCGGCGTCGGCCACGCTCAGCAGCAGGAAGTTCGTCACGCTCGGGACGAAGCGCACGCCGCGCTCGCGCAGCGCGGCGGCCAGGCGCTCGCGCTCCGCCACCGTCGACCGCACGCGCTCGTCGATCCATGCCGGCGCGTCGAGCACCGCCTCGCCGACCGCGAGCTGCAGCGCCGAGACCGAGAACGGGAGCAGCACCTTGCGCAGCTCCACGGCCAGCGCCGGATTCGCGATCGCGTAGCCGAGGCGGGCGCCGGCCAGGCCGAAGGCCTTCGAGAGGGTGCGCAGCAGCACCACGCGCGGGAAGTCACGCGCGAGGTCGGTGTGGTCGGAACCGGCGAACTCCGCGTACGCCTCGTCGATCACGATCGTCCAACCCGGCCCCGCCGCCTCGGCGACACGCAACAGGTCACGCGAGTCGACGGGGTTGCCGGTCGGGGCGAGCGGCGCGGGCAGGAAGGCGACGCCCGCGCCGCTGGCGACCGCGGCGACCACCGCCTCCGTCGGGAACGCGTGGTCGGCGCCGAGCGGAACCTCGGTCAGCTCGGAGCCCAGAAGCCGCGCCTGCTGCGCGTACAGCGGGAACGAGGGGCTCAGGGCCACGGCGCGGCGACCGAGGCCCGAGAGGACCACCAGCGCCTGGATGAGGACGTTCGAGCCGCCGGCGACGGCGACGCCGTCCGCCGGCCAGTCGTGGCGCGCGGCCAGCCGAGCTGCGAGACCGTCCGGGTGGAGGGCCGGGTAACGGTGCCACTCGGCCGCCGCCATCCGTGCCAGCGCGGCCTCGCGCAGCGGCGCCGGGAGATCGTCGGGGCTCTCGTTCTGGTCGAGCTTGACGAGCGCGGGTCGCGCCTCGAAGCGGTACGCGGGCACGTCCCGGACTTCCGGCCTCACGTTCATCGCATCCATGCCGGCGTCCCCCTCAGCGACCGGCCCGACGTCGGGCGTCGTCGATCACGGACCCCGCGACGCCGGCCAGGGACGGGTCGAGCGCGAGCGCGTCGTCGAAGGCGTCGGCCGCGTCGCCGAAGCGCGAGAGACCGTAGAAGGCCAGGCCGAGGTTGAGGTGTGCGCGAGCGTTGTCGGGGTTCGCCTCGAGCGCCAGGCGGAGCGTGTCGAGCGCGAGGTCGAGGCGCCCGACCTGGAGTTGTGCGTAGCCGAGGTTGTTGAGCAACACGTCGTTGTCACCGAGCTCGTCGCGCGCAGCCTCGTACGCGTCGATGGCGCCACGGGGGTCGCCCAGCACCTGGCGGGCGTAACCCTCGTAGAAGGCCAGCAACCCCGCGTCGTCGAAGCCGCGGGCGCGGACGAACGCGTCGCGCGCCGTCACCATGTCGCCGTTCTCGAGGGCGAAGAGGCCCTGCTCGAAGGCGGTCGAGGCATCGGGCGACAGGGCAACCGCGTCCGCGCCCGAGACCTGGCGCTGGTCGGCGAGCACCGCCAGCGCGCGCTCGGCGAGCGCGCCGGCCTCCCGCGTGCGGGCGTCCGCGTCGGGTTCGCCCGCGCTTCGCACCACGTCCTCGAGCATGGCGGTCCCCTCGTCGGTGCGTCCGATCCGGCCGAGGGCGATCGCGTAGAGGGTCCGGCGAAGCGCGTCGGCGTCGCCGGCGGCCACGCGCGGCTCCAGCGTCGTCAGCGCGGCCCTGGCGCGCCCGGCGGCCAGTTCGATCCGGGCGCTGCGCAGGTCCGCGTCGTCGTCGGCATCGGCAACGGTCGCCAGCCACTCCTGGGCCTCGTCGAAGCGGCCCTGCGAGGCGAGCGCTTCGGCGAACGCGGCCACCTCGCGCAGCGGCGCCGAGCCCGTCTCGACCCAGGCAGCGAGCGCGGCGGTGGCGCCGGCGGCGTCGCCGGTGGCCCGCAGCAGGTCGATCTCCAGGCGGCGCAGGTCGGGGTCGTCGGGGAAGACGTCGCGGCCCTCGCGGGCGAAGGCGAGGGCCTCGCGAGCCAGTTGGGTCGGCAGGCGCGCGGCCAAGAGGTAGATCGCCGGCCGGCGCCCGACCGGGTCGCTCACCGCCGAACGCAGCAGCTCGATCGCCCCGCGCGCGTCGCCGGCGTCCAGCGCCGCGTCGACGAGCGCCAGCTGCACCGACGCGGAGTCCGGCAGCCACGCGCTCGCCCGCCGCAGCACCTGGATGACGCGGGCGGGCGAGGTCTGCAGTTCCGCGAGCGCCAAGTGGGCGTCGACCTGGCGCGGTGCCGCGGCGATCGCCGCCTCGAGCAGTTCTGCCGCCCGCTCGGGCCCGACCCCGGAGCGCGCCAGGCCGGCCAGCGCCACGCCGTGGGCGGGGTTCGCGCTCAACGCCGCCTCGAACGCCTCGCCGGCCGCGGGGTCGTTGCGAGCCAGGCGCACCATGCCGAGCAGGGCGTACGCCTCGGCGTGGCCCCCGAGCTCGACGGCGCGCTCCGCCTCGCGCAGCGCGCGCTCGCCATCGCCGGCGATCGCCGCGACGCGGGCGAGCTCGCCGACCACCCAGGCGGAGTCGGGGTCGAGGGCCGCGGCCGCCTCGAGTTGATCGAGACGGACGCCCGGGACGCGGGCGCTGGAGCTGCCGACCGGCCCGAGACTCGGCAGCGACGGCACGTCCGCCAGGACCCGCCGCAGGTCCGCCAGGTCGCCCAGGCTGGGGGAGATGTCGAGGAGATCGAGGAGGCCGTCGGCGGCGGCGCGCCACAGCGCGGCCAGGTCGCCGAGGCGCCCGCTCACCGTGGCGTTGCGGTCGTCGCCGGCCTGCGTGGCGACGACCAGCTCGATCGTCAGCGCATCGCTGCCGCGGATGCGGCCGAGCACGACGGCGTCGGCGTCGAAGACGCGACGGACCTCGGACAGGACGTCGCCGCCGGCGTCGGCGACGCGCTGCGCGACGACCGCGGCGTCGCCCACGCCCGGCACGTAGACGCCGTCGATCTCGTTCACCGCCCGCTGCAGGGCGCTGGGGAACGCCAACGCGAAGGCGTCGATCGAAGCCTCGGTGTCGAAGGGGAGGAGGACGATCCGTTGCGCGGTGGCTTGTGCGCTGGCGGCGCCGGCGAGCGTCAGCAGGAGCCCGGCGAGCGTAGAGGCGAGGGTGCGTCGAAGGTGGGGTTGCATCGGGGGAGTCTACCGCGACCGCGTGAGAAGCCCGGGCCTTCTCCCCCCGTCCGGGAGGCTCAACCGCGCAGGCGGAAGCCGTCGGGCAGCAGCTTGGCGACGCTCGTTCGCCATGCCCCACGGTCGTTGACCAGGTAGACCGTCGCGTCGGGACCGAACTCACTCAGGACCTGCCGGCAGGCGCCGCAGGGGCTGGCGGGCGGGTCGGCCGCCGTCACGACCACGATCTCCAGCAGGCGGCGACCGCCGGCGGTCGCCATCGCCTGGACGGCGGACTGCTCGGCGCAGCGACCCAGACCGTAGGACGCGTTCTCGACGTTGGCGCCGGCGTGGACACGGCCCTCGCCGTCGCGCAGGGCGGCGCCGACGGAGAAGCCGGAGTAGGGCGCGTAGGCGTGCGCCCACGCGGCGCGCGCGGCCGCGAGCAGGTCCGCGGGGACCGCGGCCATGGGGGTGGCCTCGAGCACGCTCGCGCTCACGGGAGCGCGGCTCCCGTGACGCGTGCCCACAGCGCCGGACCCAGGGCGACGAGGCCGATCAGTACGGCGAACCCGGCGGCGATCAGCACCGCGCCAGCGGCGGCGTCCTTGGCGGCGGCCGCCAGCGGGCGTCGCTCGGGCGAGGCCAGGTCGACGGTGGCCTCCACCGCGGTGTTGACCATCTCGGCGACCAACACGACCACGCTGGCCACGAGCACGGCCAGCAGCCCGGTCTCCAGCCACAGGGCGAGGGCGACCGCGCCGACGCCGACCAGCGCCTCGAAGCGGAAGTGCGGCTGGCCGCGCCAGGCGAGCCGTACCCCGGCGGAGGCCGCGGCGACGGACGCCACGAAGCCCCGCAGCCCGCTCACGACGGCGCCCTCAGGCTGCGGTACGCCGACCGCGAGCGGTCGACGGCCACGGCCTCGGCCTCGGCGAGGGCCTGTACGGCCTCGAACGGCGCCCACTCGGCGGCGTTGCGGTGGTCGAAGCCGACCAGGTGCAGCAGGCCGTGGCTGGCGAGCACGGCGACCTCGTGCCAGGCGGGCCTGCCGCGCGCGCGGGCCTGTCGCCTAGCGGTGTCGAGGCTGATCAAGACGTCGCCCAGGTGGGGGACGCGCGGGAAGCCGGCGTCGTCGGGCTCGTGCAGCGGGTACGCCAGCACGTCCGTCGGGCCTTCGACGCCGCGGTCCGCGCGGTTGCGCGCGGCGATCACCGCGTCGTCGACCAAGACGACGGTCATCTCGGGCTCAGCCCCGCCATGCGGGGGCGACACGGGCACGACGGCCGCCACGCGCAGCAACGCCCGCACGAGCCGGTCACGCCGCCGGAAGCCGCCTGTCTCGTCCAGAACGGTGATCAGCACGTTTCAGACCTCGGATCTCATCGGCGTCGGGGTAGGAGATGCGCCGGTGGAGGATGGCGGTGAGCATCCGCTCGAAGGTGGCAGCGATGACCTCCATGTCATGCAGGTTGAGCTGGCTCTGGGAGAGCTGGTCGTCCTGCAGCCGCTGCTCGAACAGCCGGTCGATCAGCGCGCGGATGCTGCCCTGCGTCGGGTCGCCGAGCGTCCGGGCGGCGGACTCGACCGCATCGGCGAGCATCAGCACCGCGGTCTCCTTGCTCCGCGGCCGCGGCCCCGGGTAGCGGAAGTTGAGCTCGCTGACGGACGAGGTGTCCTCCAGGGCGCGCTTGTAGAAGTAGGCCAGGACCGTCGTGCCGTGGTGCTCCAGGACGAAGGGCTCGAGTTCGCGCGGCATGCGGTACGACCGGAGCAGCTCCAGGCCATCGCGCACGTGGCTCGTGATGATCAGGAAGGACAGGTGGGGACTGATGCGGTCGTGCGGATTGTCGCCCCCGAACTGGTTCTCGACGAAGAACTGCGGGCGGCGCATCTTGCCGACGTCGTGGTACAGCGCGCCCACCCGCGCGAGCAACGCGTCGCCGCCCACGGCGGCGACCGCGGGCTCCACGAGGTTGGAGATGATCAGCGAGTGCTGGTAGCTGCCGGGTGCCTCGACGAGGAGACGCTGCAGCAGCGGGTGGCTCGGTGACGAGAGCTCGAGCAGCCGGAACCCCGTCAGGAAGCCGGCGCCGACCTCGAAGAGCGGCAGCAGGCCCAGGGCCAACACGCCCGCGAGGACACCGCCCGCCACGAAGGCCGCGAAGGCGACGGCGGTGGCCCAGGGGGACAGACCCCCGCCGACCAAGACCCAGGCGACCAGGGCGACACCGCCGGCGACGCCGCCCATGGCGCCGGCCGCGACGACCGCCGGCCGCGCCTGAACGTCGCGCACGCTGCGGACGGCCACCACCGCGCCGACGAGCGTCGCCAGGAGCGTGACCATCGGCGTCGACGGGACGAGGACGGCGGTGACCACCGCCATCCAACCCGCCCACAACAGGGCCACCTCGTGCGACACGAGGACGGCGACGAGCAGCGGCACGAGCATCACCAGGACGAAGCTGGGCGAGAGCTCGAGCGCGAAGCGCTGCAGGAGGACGACCGCCAGCGTCAAGGCGACGAGGGCGGCGATCTGCTCCGGACGGTACTTGGGCGACAGCCGCGCCGCGACGAAGGGCAGCGGCGCCGACGCGATGAGGGCGAGCAGCAACGCCCCGAGGGCGATGAGAGCCGACCGGCCACGCGCCTCGCTGCCGGGGTTGTAGAGGCCGGCCGCCTCGAGGGTCGTCAGCGCATCGGTGGTGACGGTCTCACCCTCGCGAAGGACGATCTGCCCCGCCGCCAACGAACGCCACACGATCGGCACGGCGCTGGCGGTCGCGGCGCGGGCGGCCTCGGTCAGCGCGAGGTCGGGCACGGCGGTGGCGATCAGGCGCTCGCGCAACGCGGCGACGACGGCCTCGCTCTCCTCGGGTCCGGCCACTGCCGCCGCGCGTTCGATCAGGTCCTCGATCTCGTCCCCCCGGACGCCGCTGGGCTCGGCGTAACGCGCCTTTACCAGGGCGACGACCGCCTCCGGCAGTTCGATCGCGTCGAGTGCATCCAGGACGACGGCGCGCAGCTCGGGGTCCGGGCTCGTGAGCTCGGGTACCTGGAGCCGGGCGGCCTGCCGGCGCGCCTCGGTCGCGAGCCGATCGATCACCTGCAGCTCCACCGGGGCGACGAACGTCTGGGGGCTCGGCTCGCCGACGACCAGCGTCCGACGCGTGGGCGCGTCGTAGACCGAGAACAGCACGAGGGCCAGGGTCACGACGAAGCCGATCCCGGCCAGCCGCCACGGCGGCCGCTTGCGCCGGCGCTCAGTTCTGCTGCTCATACGCTCGGATGATGCTCGCCACCAGCGGGTGCCGAACGACGTCACCCTCGTCGAAGTGCACGAAGGCGATGCCCTCGATCCCTCGGAGGATCCGCTCGGCCACCCGCAGGCCGGACGGGACGTTGCCGGGCAGGTCGACCTGCGTGCGGTCGCCCGTCACGACGACGCTGCTGTTGAACCCCATGCGCGTGAGGAACATCTTCATCTGTTCGCCGGTGGTGTTCTGCGCCTCGTCGAGGATGATGAACGCGTCGTTGAGGGTACGCCCGCGCATGAAGGCCAGCGGCGCGACCTCGATCGCCCCCTGCTCCAGCAACTGGTCGACGCGATCCGGCGCCAGCATGTCGTACAGCGCATCGTAGAGAGGCCGGAGGTAGGGATCGATCTTGGCCTGCAGGTCGCCCGGCAGGAAGCCGAGGCGCTCGCCGGCCTCGACCGCGGGGCGGGTGAGGACCAGGCGCTTCACGCGCTTGGTCGCCAGCGCCTGCACCGCCATGGCGACCGCCAGGTAGGTCTTGCCGGTGCCCGCCGGCCCGATCCCGAACGTGATCGGGTGACGGTGGATCGCCTCGACGTAGCGCCGCTGGCCGGCCGTCTTGGGCCGCGCGCGGCCGGGGAGCGAGGGCGCCCCGGCCGCATCGGGCGCCACCGGCGTCGCCGGCACGGGCTCGGGCGTCCAGCGCTCCAGTTCGCCGTGCTCGAGCTCGGTGAGGCTGATCTGGCCCCCCGCGCGGATCGTGGCGAGCAAGGAACGGAAGGTCCGCTCGGCCTCCGCCACCTGCGCGTCGTCACCCGACAGGCGCAACTCGTCGCCGCGGGCGACGACGCGGGCGCCGAGCCGACGCCGCAGCACACGCAGGTGGGCGTCGTTCTGACCGAAGAGCGCCAGCGCCTCCGCCGGGTTGCGCAGCTTGAGGGTCACCGTTCCGGGAATGGGCCGCCTCCGACACGGCGGCGCGCGCGCGGCGCGCCGAGCACCTGATGCCACACGATGCCGGAGAGCACGGCGTCGGCGTCGAAGCGCCACCTGCCGTGACGGCCGGCGCGCCGCTCCACGCCGCCGGTGAGCCGCTCGACCTCAAGCTGCGGGGCGTTCGCACGCAGGTCGCGGGGCGGCACGCCGCCGGCCGCCTCGGCCGCTCTCTGGGCGCGTTCGGCCAAGGTCGCGCCGCGCTCACCGCCGAACAGGGGCGCCCGCGCGCGGCCGCGGGGATCGTGCCCCGAACCGACCGGCGCGCCGCTCAGGGTGCGCGCGCCGCCGCTGACCAGCTGGCCTCGTGCGCGGGTCCGCGGGTCGAAGCCGGCGCCGACCGGGGTGCCGCCGATCGTCTTCGGCGCGCCGCTGACGAGTGGCGCTCCGGCGCGAGCCCGTGGGTCGTCCGCAGGCGCGACGGGCGTGGCCGGGGCGCCGCGCTGCTGCATCGCTCGCTGCACGCGTGCGCGGGCCTCGGCGAGGCGGCGGGCGAGGTCGTCGTCGTCGATCGGCGGGAAGGTCGCCGTGTCGCCCCCCCGGGCGGTGGGCTCGGCCGAGCGCCGGGCCGAGGGCGGTGCGCCGCCGGCCGCCGGGGCCCCTTCGGGTGCCCCGGACGGGGCCCCGGTCCGCGGACGCGCCGGCGGTCTGCCGGGCGTGCCGGGAGCGCCGCCGCGCCGCTGTTGCTGCGACCTCGTGATCGACGGGAGGATCACGAAGACCACGAACAGCAGCAGGACCAGCAGGTCGCCGAAGCTCAAGCTTCCCTCACTTCTGCCGCTCGTCGCCCTCGGTCGAGCGGGCGATGTTCGCGCGCATGTCGGTGTCCGACTCGATGTTGCGAAGGTTGTAGTAATCCATCACGCCGAGGTTGCCGGCCTTGAAGGCCTCCGCGATCGCCAGCGGCACCTGGGCCTCCGCCTCGACGACCTTGGCGCGCATCGCCTCGACGTGGGCGCGGTTCTCCTGCTCCGCCGCGACCGCCATGGCCCGCCGCTCCTCGGCCTTCGCCTGCGCGACGCGCTTGTCGGCCTCGGCCTGGTCGGTCTGCAGCTCGGCGCCGATGTTGCGCCCGACGTTGACGTCGGCGATGTCGATCGACAGGATCTCGAACGCCGTGCCGGCGTCGAGGCCCTTCGAGAGCACCGTCTTCGAGATGACGTCGGGGTTCTCGAGCACCTTCTTGTGGGTGTCCGTCGAGCCGATCGACGACACGATGCCCTCGCCGACGCGCGCGATGATCGTCTCCTCGCCGGCGCCGCCGACGAGCCGCTCGAGGTTCGCGCGGACCGTGACGCGGGCCGTGCTGATCAACTCGATGCCGTCCTTGGCGACCGCCGAGACGTTCGGCGTCTGGATGACGCGCGGGTTGACCGACACCTTCACCGCGTCGAGCACGTCGCGGCCGGCGAGGTCGATGGCCGCCGCGCGGTCGAAGGGGAGGGCGATGCGCGCCTTGTCGGCGGCGATGAGGGCGTCGACCACGCGGTCGACGTTGCCGCCGGCCAGGAAGTGCGCCTCGAGTTGGTCCTGGCCCACGTCGATGCCGGCCTTGTCGGCCTTGATCAGCGGCAGGATGATGCGGTGCGGCGGCACGCGCCGGAGCCGCATGGCGACGAGGCTGAGGAGGCTGACCTTGACGCCGGCGGCGACCGCGGAGACCCACAGGCCGACGGGGATCACCGTGAACAGGATGAGGAAGAAGAGGATGATCGCGCCGGCGAGGACGAGGATTCCGATGTCCATGGTTGAGCTCCTTCAGTTCGCGCTGGCGGCCGCGTCCGCGGGCGCCTCGGTGGGTTGGCGGTGGGTGCGGACGGTCACGCGGTTGCCCTCGACCCGCACGACGCGGACCGGGCTCCCGGCAGCGATGAAGTCGCCCAGCGTCACCACGTCGACGCGCTCGTCGCCGAAGCGCGCGAGCCCCGACGGGCGGAGGTCGGTGAGCGCCGTGCCGATGGCGCCCGCGAGGTCGATGCGCTCGCCGGCGCGACCGGGGGTCACGACGGCTTCCTCGGGCGAGCGCCCGATGCGCGTCGCGAGCCGCAGGCGGCTGGCGATGCGGGAGTACGGCAGGAACCAGAGGAGGCCGGCGAGCATGAGGCCGGCCAGCACGGTGCTGGTGCCGAGCACGGTCAACCAGCTCTCCTGGAAGACGCGGAAGATGGCGTAGGCCAGCACGCCGATGCCCAGCACGCCGGCGACCCCGAAGCCAGGGATGACCAGGGCCTCCACCGCGAGAAGCACCACCCCCACGAGGATCAGTGCCAGGTCGAACGGGCCCGCCGGCGTCGCGACCACGGCCGTGAGCGCGAGCAAGGCGAGGGCCAGCAGCCCGATGGCGCCGGGGATACCGAACCCCGGGCTGAAGAACTCCAGCAGCAGGCCGCCGATGCCGAGCACCAACAGGACGGCGACGATGATCGGGTTGGCCAGCCAGGTGCCCACCCGCTCGGTGATGTTCGGTTCCAGCCGCTCCAGGCGGGCCCCGGCGTAGCCGAAGCTCTCCAGCGCCTCCTGCAGCGTGCGCGCCTCGAGGTCGGCGATCCCGTACTGGACGGCCTGAGAGCCGGTCAGGGTCACCAACTCCTCGCTGCTCGCGATGCCGGGCACCTCGATGCGGGCGTCGACCATGCCCTCCGCGATGCGCGGGTCGCGACCACGGGCCTCCGCGACGGCGCGGAACTCGCCGCGGATGGCCGAGCTGAACTTCTCCTCGACCGGCGCGATCCCCACGGGGGTGGCGACGATCGGCGTCGCGGCGCCGATGGCCGAACCCGGGAGCATGGCGACCTGCTCCGCCGCCATCGCGATCAGTGCGCCGGCGGAGAAGGCGTTGCGCACGACCGCCATCGTCGGCACCTGGGCTCGGTTGAGGACGTCCTCGACGATGCGCTGCATGGCCGGCACCGAGCCGCCCGGCGTGTCGATGTAGAACAGCAGCGCGAGGGGCTGCTCGCGGTTCGCACGATCGACGCGCGCACGAACGAACTGGGCGGTGGCGGCGGTGATCTCGGTATCGATGGGGACGAGCCACACGGCGTCGCTCGCCTGGGCGGCGGCGCGCGGCTGTAGCGTGCCCAGCACGCCAGCGGCCAGGAGCAGGGCGATGAGGCCCCAGCGCAGTGCGGGTGCGGTTCGAAGCCAGGCGCGGGCAGCGGCTCTCACGCGAGAAGGCTACCACGGCCGGACGCGGGTCTCCGGGCGCCTGGCCACCAACGGAGGACGGCGGGCCCCCGCCGCCGAGGCGGCGCGCGGCGCGCCTCATGGGCGCCTTGGCACGCGCGTGCGGGCGTGGTAGCATCCTCGCCGCGGTCGGAGCGGGGGCGTATAGCTCAGTCGGTAGAGCGGCGGTCTCCAAAACCGTAGGTCGAGGGTTCGAGTCCTTCTGCGCCCGCCAGCCGATCGCGTGCGGCCCCCCGTCGGGGGCCGCCCTCTTTGGGTCGGGCGCCGCGAACGTCCCCGTCGCGCGCGTGGGCGACGCGGTGCCGGGCGCGTGCTATACCAACCCTAGCGAACCGTCAAGGACGTCCGGAGGTGCCCGTGCCACAGACCAACCACGCGTCGAGCCCCGACGCGCGACCGCCATCCGATCCGCTCGAGCGCGTCACGTTCTCGGTCGCCGGCGCGGCCAAGGCGTCGGCCCTGCTGGCCGATCAGCCCGCCGCAGCGGCGATCCGCGTGTTCATCAAGTCCGGCGGCTGCTCCGGCTACAGCTACGGCATGTCGATCGACGAGCAACGGCTCGACGGTGACCGCGAGTTCGCCGACGGGGGCGCCCGCGTGGTCGTCGACGCCCGCAGTTGGCCGCTCTTGCGCGGCAGTGAGATCGACTACGTCGAGAACATGATGGGCGGCGGCTTCCACGTGACGAACCCGAACGCGACCAGCGCCTGCGGTTGCGGCAGCAGCTTCCGGACCGACGGCCGGGCGGCGCCCGACGGCGAGGGCAGCGGCGGCTGCGGTTAGGCCAGGCACGCGATCGACGCGAGCGGCCCGCACCGGTGATCCGGTGCGGGCCGCTCGCGTGGGACATGCCGCGGGCGCGCTCAGCCGGGTGCGAACCCGTGGCGCAGCACCGGCTTGCGGGCGGCGGTCGTCTCGTCGAGACGGCGCACCGGGGTGTGCCGGGGTGCGCCCGCCAAGTACTCCGGGTCGTCCTGGGCGCGCTGGAGAACCTCGGCGAGGATGGCCGCGTAGGCGTCGAGCGTCTCGAGCGACTCGGTCTCCGTCGGCTCGACCATCATCGCCTCCTTGACGATCAGCGGGAAGTAGACCGTCATCGGATGGACGCCGTGGTCGAGCAGCGCCTTGGCGATGTCGAGCGTGCGCAGGCCGGCCGGCGGTTGCGCGACGAACTCGTGCATGTTGATGCGGTCGAAGGCGATCGTGAACCCCGCCTCCTTCATCTTCATGCGCAGGTAGTTGGCGTTGAGGACGGCCATGCTACTCACGCGCCGCAGGCCCTCGGCGCCGAGGGTGCGGATGTACGCGTAGGCGCGGACGAGGTTGCCGACGTTGCCATAGAAGCTGCGCATGCGGCCGATCGACCTCGGCCGCTCCGCGTCGAGGACGAAGCGATCGCCCTCACGCTTGACCAGCGGCACGGGCAGGTAGGGCGCCAGGTGCGCCTTGACGCCCACGGGGCCGGTCCCGGGGCCGCCGCCGCCGTGCGGCGTGGTGAAGGTCTTGTGCAGGTTGAGATGCACGACGTCGAAGCCCATGTCGCCAGGGCGTGCCCGTCCGACCACCGCGTTGAGGTTCGCGCCGTCGTAGTACAGCTGGGCGCCGACCGCGTGGGCGGCCTCGGCCATGCGCAGGATGCGCCGCTCGAAGATGCCGAGGGTGTTGGGGTTCGTCAGCATGACGGCGGCGGTGTCCGGACCGAGCGCCGCTTCGAAGGCGTCGATGTCCACCTCGCCGTCGGGCCCCGTGGGGACCTCGACGACGTCGTAGCCGGCCATCGACGCGGTGGCGGGGTTGGTGCCGTGGGCGCCGTCGGGGCAGATGACGACCCGCCGCTGCTCGCCCTCGCCGTTGGCCTCGTGGTACGCGCGGATCATGAGGATCCCGGTCAGCTCCCCGTGGGCGCCGGCCGCCGGCTGCAGGCTGATCGCGTCCATCCCGGTGATCGTCGCGAGGTCGCCCTGCAGGCCGTGCAGCAGCGCCAGAACGCCCTGCGCATGGTCGGGGTCCTGGTAGGGGTGGAGGTCGAGGAAGCGGTCGGCCGCGTCCTCGTGCAGCTTGGGGTTGTACTTCATCGTGCAGCTGCCGAGCGGGTAGAAGTTGCCGTCGATCGAGAACTGGCGGTGCGCGAGCTGGGTGTAGTGGCGCACGAGGTCGAGCTCGGAGACCTCGGGGAGGCGCGGCGGGTCGGCGCGCAGCGCGTCCTCACCCAGGAGCTCGGCCATGCCCGGACCCTCGGTCACGGGCGGACGGGCGGCCCGGCGGCCGGGCGCGCTGCGTTCGAACACGAGCGGGAAGTCGCTCATGCGACCACCTCCGTGCCGACGACACCCAGCTCGCCGACGTCGTGCAGGGCGGCGAGCAGCGCCTCGACGTCGGCGTCGGTCGTCAGCTCGGTCGCCGCCAGCGTGACGCCGTTGCCGATGCCGTACTCGGCGGGCAGGGGGACGCCGGCCCGGACGCCGCGCTTCGCCAGCCGGCGGCGCACCGTCGCGCCCTCGGCCCGCGTGCGCAGGACGAACTCCGCGAAGAAGCGCTCGTTGGGGGCGACGTCGGCGCCGGCGCCGCGCAGGGCGGCGGCGAGCTGATGCGCACGCCGAACGGTCCCCTCGGCCATCTCACGCAGGCCGGACGGGCCGAGCGCCGCCATGTTGACCGTGGCGAGGAGGGCCGCCAGCTGGTGGTTCGAGCAGATGTTGGACTTCGCCTTGGAGCGCCGGATGTGCTGTTCGCGTGCCTGCAGCGTCAACACGAAGGCGCGGCGCCCGTCGACGTCGCTCGTCTGACCCACGATCCGCCCGGGCAGCTGCCGCAGCAGGGCGTCGGTGACGACCATGAAGCCGAACGCGGGGCCACCGAACTGCATCGGCACGCCGAGCACCTGCCCGTCGCCGACGGCGACGTCCGCCCCGTAGCTACCGGGCTCGCGCAGCACGGCCAGCGCCAGCGGGTCGACCACGGCGATCAGCAGCGCGCCCCCCGCGTGCGCGGCGGCCGCCATCGCCGGCATGTCCTCGAGGTAACCGAGGTGGTTCGGGTCCTGGACGATCAGGGCCGCGACGTGGTCGCCGACCGCGGGCACCGGGGTGGTGAGCGACGGCTCCAGGTCGACGACCTCGATGTCGATGTCGAGCGGCCACAGGTAGGTCTGGAGCACCTCGCGGGTCTCGGGGTGGACCGCCCGCGACACCATGACGGTCTCGCGGTGCGTCTGCCTGACCGCGAGGAGGGCGGCCTCGGCGACCGCCGAGGCGCCGTCGTACATCGAGGCGTTGGCGATCGGCAGCCCGGTGAGCTCCGACATCATCGTCTGGAACTCGAACGTCGATTGCAGGACGCCCTGCGCGACCTCGGCCTGGTAGGGCGTGTAGGCCGTGACGAACTCGCCTTGCATCGCCAGCCGCGGCGTGACGGAGGGGATGAAGTGGCGCCGAACGCCGCCGCCGAGGAACGTCGGGACCGCCTGCTGGTCGAGGGCGGCCAGGGCATCGAGGTGCGCGAGCAGCGCCACCTCGTCCATCGGCGCCGCGAGGTCGAGTTGGGGGTCGAGGATCTCCGCCGGCACGTCCGCGAACAGGTCGTCGACGTCGTCGACGCCGATCGCCGCCAGCGCCCGCCGGACGTCGTCGTCGGTGTGCGGGACGTAGGGCACGCTCAGCCTTCCTCGGCCACCGCTGCGTAGGCGTCGGCGTCGAGCATCCCGCCCCAGGCCTCGGGGTCGGTCACCCGCAGCCGGAACAGCCAGCCCTCGCCGTAGGCATCGGTGTTGATCGCCTCCGGCGCGTCGAGGAGCGCGCCGTTGACCTCGACGACCTCGCCCGCGAGCGGCGCGTAGATGTCGGACGCCGTCTTCACCGACTCGACGACCGCCGCGGCCTCGCCGGCGGCCAGCGTGCGCCCGACGTCGGGCAGCTCGACGAACACGACGTCGCCGAGCTGGTCCTGCGCGAAGTCGCTGATGCCGACGGTGACGATGCCGTCGGCCGGCTCGGTGGCCCATTCGTGGGAGGCGGCGAAGCGAAGCTCTTGCGGGATCTTCATGTGGGTTCTCCTCGACTACTCAGCGTACAGGGACTCACGGACGGTAGAAGGGGGGCGGCGTGACGGTCGCGACCACGGGCTGCCCGCGGATCTCCACGGCGATGCGGGCGCCCTCGTCGGCGTGCGCCGCGTCGACCCAGGCCAGCGCGATGCTCGTGCGCGTCAACGGCGAGACCGTGCCCGACGTCACGCGGCCGATCTCGCCGCCCGCCTCGTCCAGGACGCGGTAGCCGTCGCGCGCGATGCCGCGCCCCTCGAGCACGAGGCCGACCAGGCGGCGCGGGCACGCGCCGGCGCGCAGCGCCTCCAGTCCGAAGGCCGGCTTGTCCTTGACCACCCAGGCGAAGGGCGTGCACAGCGGGTTGCTGCGGTCGTCGAGCTCGTGTCCGAAGAGGGGGAAGCCGGCCTCGAGGCGCAGCGTGTCGCGCGCCCCCAGTCCGCACGGCGCGACGCCGGCCTCGAGCAGCAGCCGCCACACGGCGGCGGCGTCGACCGGCCGGCAGAAGACCTCGAAGCCGTCCTCGCCGGTGTACCCCGTGCGCGCGAGGCGCACCGGCATCCCCGAAAGCGTCGTGTCGACCAGCCGGTTCTTGCGGACGGCCGTCAGGTCGGCGTCCGCCAGACGGTCGAGCTTCGCGGCCGCGCTCGGACCCTGAACCGCGAGCAGGGCCCACGCGTCCGACTCGTCACGGACGACGACCCGGAACGGGCCCGGCGTGGGCGCCGTCGCGAGCGCCTGCAGGTGGCCGAGGACCGCGTCGACGTTGGCGGCGTTGGCGACCACCAGGAAGCTCTCATCGACGTCGCGGTAGACGTAGAGGTCGTCGATCAGGCCGCCACGGTCGTTCTGCAGCATGCTGTACTGCCCCCGGCCCGGGCGCAGCTTAGCCGGATCGTTGAGCGTGGCCCACGAGAGGAACGGCGTCGCGTCGGGGCCCAGGATACGGAGCTGCCCCATGTGGCTGACGTCGAAGACGCCCGCGTCCTGGCGCACGGCGAGGTGTTCCTGCGGGATTCCGGTCGGGTACTGGATCGGCAGGTGCCAACCGGCGAAGTCGACCATGCGCCCGTTCAGGGCGACGTGCTCGTCGTGCAGCGGGGTCTGCTTCATGCGCCCAGGCTACCGCGCCCTGCGGGCGACGTACGCCCCGAGCAGGCCCGCTCGCGAGCGAGCGGGTTAGCTCGCGCACGAGCAGGTCCGCTCGCGCACGAGCAGGCTCGCGAGCGAGCGCGTTCGCTGACGATCCGCGCGATCAGGCGCGTTGGGCCAGCTTCTCCAGCACCAGCTTGGATACGGCCTTGAGCGGCTCGATCACGCCGACGTGCTGCTGGGCGACCGCCTCGAACAGCGGCGCGCCGCCGTCCGGGTCGAGCACGGCGCGGATCATGTCGACCGGCAGGGCGTCGGGCAGGTCACGCTTGTTCACCTGGATCACGTAGGGCAGGTCGCCCAGCGACAGGCCGTGTTCCGCGAGGTTCTCCCGCAGGTTGCGCAGCGACTCCGCGTTGGCGCGCAGGCGGTTCGGGGCCGAGTCAGCCACGAACACGACGCCGTCCACACCGCGCAGGATGAGCCGCCGGCTGGCGTTGTAGAACACCTGACCGGGCACGGTGTAGAGGTGGAAGCGCGTCTTGAAGCCGTTGACCTTGCCTAGATCGAGGGGCAGGAAGTCGAAGAAGAGCGTGCGCTCGTCCTCCGTCTGCAGCGAGACCATCTCGCCCTTCGACTCCACGGGGACGTGGGCATGAATCTGCTTCAGGTTCGTCGTCTTGCCCGAGAGCCCCGGCCCGTAGTAGACGAGCTTGAAGTTGATCTCGCGGGCGGCGAAGTTGATGGTGCTCATGGCGTCTTCCCGTCCCCGAACAGTTCGTCCAGCAGCGCGCCGGCGTGGACGCTGAAGCTCCCGCCGATGTCGGCCATCGGGGCCGCCTCGCGGGTCTCGTCCAGCACGGCCTGGATGCGTTCCAGCGCGCGCTTGGTGAAGAGCTTGACCTTGCCGAGCGGCGCGGAGGCGTCGAACACCGTCACCAGCAGTGCCTTGTCGCCGACGGACTCCACGTAGGTGCCGACCCCGTCGCTCTGCTGCACCGTCTCGCGGAAACTCGCCTCGCCGAAGAGCTGGGCGATCGCCTCGTTCGCCGAGTGGTTCGACGCGATCAGGGTCGCCAGCGAATCGAGCGAGGGCGGTTTCGGCGCCCAGGCGGCGCGGCAGTGCAGGATGACGAAGCCCTGGCGGTCGATCAGCAGCGCGTACCGCGCGCGGCTCTGCGTGAGCAGGTCGACCAGCAAGCCCTCGACCCGCTCGGCCGCCTCACCGTAGAGATCGAGCGAAGGCTCCAACATGCGTCATGCTAACGCTCGCCCGGGGACGCCGGCGTGAAGCTCCCCCCACTGGGCGGCGTGCCGACGTGCGCTCGCGCGCCGTGGTAGACCATCACCGTGGAGATCCTCATCCGCCCGTCCGCGGCGCACGTGGCGCGCCTCGTGGCGCGCATCGTCGCCGACCGCGTGAGCGCGAAGCCGGACCTCGTCCTCGGCTGCGCCACCGGCCGGACCATGGAAGCCATCTACGACGAACTCGTCACCCAGCACGACGCCGGCCGGATCGACCTCGGTCGCCTGCGCACCTTCAACCTCGACGAGTACGTGGGGCTCTCGCCCGACGACCCCCGCTCCTACCACCACTACATGCGCGAGCGCCTCTTCGACCGGGTCGGCCTCCCTCCCGAGCGCACCCGCCTGCCCAACGGCGTCGCACCCGACCTCGCGGCCGAGGCGCAGGCGTACGAGCGGGCGATCGCCGAGGCCGGCGGGATCGACCTGCAGCTGCTCGGGCTGGGGGAGACCGGCCACATCGGCTTCAACGAGCCGCTGTCCGCGCTGATGTCGCGGACGCGCGAGAAGGCGCTGACGCCGACGACGCGGGCGCAGAACGCGGAGATGTTCGGCGGCGACGCGGGGGCCGTGCCCTCGCGCGCACTGACGATGGGCGTCGGGACGATCCTGGAGGCCCGCGAGGTGCTGCTCGTCGCCACGGGCGCCGCCAAGGCGGCCATCCTGGCGCGCGCGACCGAGGGGCCGATCACGGCGCGCATCAGCGCCACCGCGTTGCAGCTCCATCCGAACTGCAAGGTCGTCGTCGACGAGGCGGCGGCGGGCGCCCTCGAGGGCGGGGAGTACTACCGCTTCGCTTACGCCCACGAGCCCGAGTGGGCGCCGTACCGGGCCGACCCGGCGCTGTAGCGCTCGGCCGCAGGGGCGCCGCGCGCTCGTTCACCGTCGACGCAGGCGCAGAACGGCCAGCCACGTCGCAACCCCTAGCAGCAGCCACACGCCGAGCCCGACGATCAGGGCCGCCAGGGCGTCGGGCATGCGCGCGAGCAGGGTCAGGTACAGGGACCACAGCAGGAAGCCGCCGCCCCCGACGAGCCCGGCCGCCACCAGGGTCGCCCCGATCGCGACGAGCGCACCGGTCACGAGTAGCCGGCGGATGCCGGTCGTGAGCCGGTCGGCCTCCGCCTCGAGCAGCTCGACGACGGCGATCAGCAGGGCGACGACGCGCTGCACCACGGGGCTAGCGCTTCCGGGCGATGACCATCCCGACGACCAGGCCGACGCCCAACGCGGCGGCGGCGACGATCAGCGGGCGCTCCTGCATCTTCTCGTGGACGCCGGCGACGACGTCCTCGCCACCTTCCACGACGCTCTGGCCCGCCCCCTTCAGGCCGTCCACGAGCCGCGTCGCCTCCTCCTCGAGCTTGGCGAGCGCGCTCGCGCTGGCTTCGTGGGCCGTACTGGACGCCTGCCTGGCGGCCTTGCCGCCGTCGTTCGTGAGCCTGCCGAAGTCGGCCTGGAGCCTATCCAGGTCCTTCTTCAGTGCCTTCATCTGCTTGTCGAGTTCGGTGACGGCCATGGCCGGACCTCCGGTTCTGGCGGTGGCGCCGGCGGAGGCAAGCGAGGGCGGGGATTCGAGAGTGTCGGATGCTGGGCCTGCAACGCGGCGAGCCGCTCAGGCGTCAAGGCTAGCACCCGTCCTGACGCCGGCCCGGTACGGTTGCGGATCGGCGTCCCCCGGCGCCACCGGCCACGCCCGGCGTCGGCGCACCGCTTGCCCATCACGTGCCGGGGGTAGTATGTTCGGACCCGCGCGGCGGCCGCCCGCCGCGCCGCGGCGATGTAGCTCAGCTGGTTAGAGCGCACGACTCATAATCGTGAGGTCGACGGTTCGAGCCCGTCCATCGCTACCACGTGGTGCGCCCCGGTCGCCAACCGGGGCGCATTCCGTTCGTCGACCATGCTGGTGCCGGGAGCGGGATTCGAACCCGCACGCCCCTGGGGGCAGGAGATTTTAAGTCTCGTGCGTCTACCGTTCCGCCATCCCGGCCGGCACCCTAGGATATCCAGCCCACCGCCGCCTCGGCCTCGGCCTCCGCCCGGGCCGCGTCCCAGCCGAGCTCCTCGGCCAGGATCTGGCTGACGCGGGGAGCCGCCGCTCGGGCGGCCGTCGCGTCGAGCATCGCCAGGCGCGTGCGCCTCGCCAGCACGTCGACGGCGGTCGCCGCGAACTCGGCGCGCGCCGCGTGGCGCACCTCGGCCTCGAGGTACGGGTGGCCGGGCGCGAGCCGCGGGGCGTCACCGTCGCCGGCGATCTCGGCGACCGCGTCGGCGCGATCGCCGTACGCGAGGTGCAGATGGCGCGCGACGTCGACGGGGAAGCCCCGCTCCTGCAGTTCGCCGGCGCCCGTGGGGAGCAGGCGCTCGGCCCCCGCCAGCCGCAGGTCCTCGGTCGCCGACGGGGCGGCGTCGATGCCGGCGAGCGCGAGGGCCGCATCGACGGCGTCCGCCGCCATGCGTCGGTAGGTCGTCCACTTGCCGCCGGCGATCGTCACCAGGCCGGAGTCGGCGACGTGGACCACGTGATCGCGCGACAGGCGTGCCGTGTCCGCCGCCTGCGGGTCGGAGACCAGCGGCCGCAGGCCCGACCAGGCGGCGAGGACGTCGTCGCGCTCGACCGGCAGGGAGAAGTACTGGCGCACGTGGCGCAGGATGTACTCGATCTCGTCCTCGGTGGCCCGCGGGTGCCGCTCGATGGCGGCCGGCTGGTCGGTGGTGCCGACCAGGGTCGCCCCCTGCCACGGCAGCAGGAAGAGCACGCGGCCGTCCTCGGTCTGGGGGATGAGCAGGCCGGTCCCCGGGGGCGCGAAGCGCGCGTCGAGGACGATGTGGACGCCGGAACTCGCGTCGAGCATCGGCTCGGCCGCGGGGTCTTCGAGGCGCCGGATCTCGTCCACGAAGGGGCCGGTGGCGTTGAGGATCGCCCGCGCGGTGACCGTCGCCTCCTCGCCGGACGCCACGTCGCGCACGGTGGCGCCGCGCACGCGGCCGGCCTCGTGGTGCAAGGCGACGAGCTCCGCGTGGGTCGCGACGACCGCACCGCGCTCGGCGGCCGAGAGCGCGATCGCCACGTTCATGCGCGCGTCGTCGAACTGCCCGTCGTGGTACACGACGCCGCCGCGCAGGCCCTCCTCGCGCAGCATCGGGAAGCGTTGCAGGGCCTCCTTGGCGTCGACGAAGCGCGAGGGCGCGAGGTTGGCGCGGCCTGCGAGGGCGTCGTAGATCTTCAGCCCCGTCAGGTAGTAGGGGACCTGCCACCACTCGTACAGCGGCGTCACCAGCGGAAGCGGGTGGCACAGGTGCGGCGCGTTGTGGATCAGCACCGCCCGCTCGCGCAGGGCATCGCGCACCAGGTGGAACTGGCTGCGGTCGAACTCCTTGACCGCCTTCTCCAGGTAGCGCACGCCGCCGTGGATCAGCTTCGTGCTGCGGCTGCTGGTGGCGGCCGACAGGTCGTCGCGCTCGACGAGCGCGACCGACAGGCCGCGGGCCGCCGCGTCGAGCGCGGCGCCGGCGCCGGTCGCGCCCCCACCGACGACCAACAGGTCGAAGGGCGCCTCACGGGCGGTCAGCGCCGCCCAGTGCGCGGCCCGGGTCGGGGGTACCGTGTTCACCCTCGTTCGCTCCAATCCTTCGCCCGCTCCACGGCCGCCCGCCAGCGGCCGCGGCGGTGGGCGACGCTGTCGGCATCGGCCGCCGGCTCGAAACGGCGCTCCTCGCGCCAGTGGGCGGCGACGTCGTCGGGTCCGGCCCACACCCCCGTCGCCAGGCCGGCGAGGTAGGCGGCGCCCAGCGCCGTGGTCTCGGTGACCGCCGGCCGGACGACGGGCACGCCGAGCACGTCGGCCTGATCCTGCATGAGGAGGTCGTTGCGGGAGGCGCCACCATCGACGCGCAGCTCCGTGACCGGCGCCGGGGCATCGGCGGCCATGGCGTCGATGACGTCGGCGACCTGGAAGGCGATCGACTCGAGCGCCGCGCGCGCGATGTGCGCCGCGGTGGTGCCGCGGGTCATGCCGACGATCGTGCCGCGGGCGTAGGGGTCCCAGTGCGGGGCCCCGAGGCCCGCGAAGGCCGGTACCAGGACGACGTCGCCCGTGTCGGGCACGCTGGTGGCGAGCGCCTCGACGTCCTCCGAGCGGCGGATCACGCCCAGGCCGTCGCGCAGCCACTGGACGATCGCGCCCGCCATGAAGATCGAGCCCTCGAGCGCGTAGCGCACCTCGTCGCCGAGCCGCCAGGCGACGGTGGTCAGCAGCCGGTGGTGTGACGGCACCGGCGCGTCGCCGGTGTTGAGCACCAGGAAGGCGCCCGTGCCGTAGGTCGACTTCGCCTGGCCCGGCGCGAAGCAGGCCTGTCCGAAGGTGGCCGCCTGCTGGTCGCCGGCGATGCCGGCGATCGGCACGCCGGCCAAGGGGAGACCGTCGGCGACGTGGCCGACGACCTCGCTCGAGCCGACGATGCGCGGCAGCACGGCCCGCGGGATGTCCCACAGCGCCAGTAGCTCGTCGTCCCAGTCGAGCGAGCGCACGCCCATGAGCATCGTGCGGGACGCGTTCGAGACGTCGGTGACGTGCACCTCGCCGCGCGTCAGGCGGGCGACGAGCCAGCTGTCGACCGTGCCGAAGGCCAGCTCGCCGCGCTCGGCGCGCTCCCGTGCCCCGGGCACGTGCTCGAGCAGCCAGGCGAGCTTGCTGGCACTGAAGTAGGCGTCCAGGACCAGCCCGCTGCGGCCGACGACGAGCTCCTCGGCGCCGGCGCGGGCGCGGACGGCGTCGACCGCCTCGGCCGTGCGCCGGTCCTGCCACACGATCGCCGGTGCGACGGGTTGCAGCGTCCGGCGGTCCCAGAGCACCGTCGTCTCGCGCTGGTTGGTGATGCCGATGGCCGTGACGTCGCGCGACGACACGTTGGCGGCGGCCAGGGCCTCGGACATCACGCCCGACTGCGACGACCAGATCTCGTTGGCATCGTGCTCGACCCAGCCGGGGCGCGGGTAGCCCTGGGTGAACTCCTTCTGGGCCGTCCCGAGCGCGTTCCCCTCGCCGTCGAACAGGATGGCGCGCGAGCTGGTCGTGCCCTGGTCGAGCGCGAGGACCACCGGGCCGCTCATCCCTTCACCCCGCCCGCCGTCTGCTGGCTGGTGAGCGCGTCCTGGAAGGCGTAGAAGATCAACAGGATGGGGATCGAGCCGAGCACCGCGCTGGCGGTCAGGGCGCCCCACTGGGTGTCGAAGCGACCGGTCGTGAAGTTGCGCAGTCCCATGCCGACCGTCCAGTTCTCCTGGCCCTGCAGCAGCGTGTTCGCCAGGATGAACTCACTGTAGGTGCCGATGAACTGCAGCAGGAAGATGAACAGCAGCATCGGTGTGGATACCGGCAGGATGATGCGCCAGAAGGCGCCCCAGCGGGTGGCGCCGTCGACCATCGCCGACTCCTCGAGCGCGGGGCTGACCGACTCGAGGTAGCCCTTGAAGATCCATGCCGAGAAGGCGATCGCGCCGCCCGAGTACGCCAGGATCAGGCCGGTGAAGGTGTTGAGCAGGTCGAGCTGGACCATCAGCCAGAAGATCGCGACCAGCGCCATGAAGCCGGGGAACATCTGCACGAACACGAAGCTGAGCAGCGTCGCGTAGCGGCCCTCGAAGCGCATGCGGGCGAAGGCGTAGCCGGCCGTCGTGGCGATGAGGACGGCGAACATCCCGGTGAGGCCCGACACGAGTAGGGTGTTGCGGATGTACAGCAGGATCGTCCGCTCCGACGAAGCGGGCACCCGGGCGCCGGCCTCCGTGACGCCGTAGAACTGTGCCGGCGTGATGCTGACGACGATGACGGCGGCCAACGCGAAGATGCCGAGGCCGAGGACGCGGGTCCAGCCGTCCGTGCGGTAGGCGGGGAGGTTGGCCACGCGCGCGGCGAGCTTCACCCCGAAGATGCCCACCGCGGCGAGGACGAGCAGGGCGATCAGGACCCATTGGAAGGGCAGCATGTGGGTCTGGCTGAGCACCTTCTCGTACTGCACGGTCGAGATGTCGGTCGGGTTGGGGATCACGCCGGCGCGCACGAACAGGTTGCCCTCGCGCGGCAGGGCGCCGGCGAGCGTGTCGTTGCGGTTGAACGACACGGCCAGCAGGTAGAGCACCGGGTAGAAGGTCGTGAGGATGACCCCCCAGATGAACATGTGGGTGCCGGAGGTGAGCGCGTACCTGCCCGCCCGGCCGGGCCGCGTCGCCAGGCCGAAGGTGTAGGCGCTGGCCGCGGTGCCGAGGATGAGCAGCGCGAAGGCGCCCAGGACGAACGCCCAGCCGTTGGGGACGACGACGAAGCGGTCGCGGACGACCGGCTCGGGCAGGTTGCCGAGCAGGGCCCACACGCCGAGGAGGGTGCCGAGGGCGACGAGCGCCATCCACGCGAAGGCGCGGCGGTCGGGGTGCCTCATGTGTTGCTCTCCTCCTTGAGCGCGCCCGTGACGCGGAAGTTGACGAGGCTGACGGCCACCGTGATGACGAAGATGAGGATCGAGATCGCGGAACCGAGGCCGTAGGCGTAGCCGCCCTGCGAGCGGAAGGCCTCGTTGTAGGCCCAGCTGATCAGGATGTCCGTGCCGCGGGCCGTGGCCGTCCCCCAGTCGACCGGCGGTCCGCCGTCGGTGAGCAGGAAGATCAGGTTGAAGTTGTTGAAGTTGAAGGCGAAGCCCGTGAGCGTGATCGGGACGAGCGCGGTGCGCAGCAGCGGCGCGGTGACGCCCCAGAAGCCCTGCCAGGCGCTGGCGCCGTCGATCTTGGCGGCCTCGTAGAGCTCCCGTGGGATGGCGGACAGCGCACCCAGCACCGCGGTCATCATGAACGGCAGGCCGAGCCACAGGTTGACGAGCAGGACGGCGCCCTTGGCGGCCATCGCCACCCCCAGCCAGTTGATGGGGTCCGGCGTGATGTCGAAGAGCATGAGGACGCGGTTGATGACGCCGAAGTTCTCGTTGAGGAAGCCTCTCCACACCTGGATCGTGATGATGTTCGGCAGCGCCCAAGGCACGATCAGCAGCGTGCGGTAGAGGTTGCGGAAGCGCAGGTCGGGGTTGTTGAGGAGGACGGCCAGCAGCACGCCGAAGGCGGTGTTGATCAGGATGGTCAGGACCGCGAAGCTGACGTTCCAGGCGAAGACGGGGATGAGCGAGCGCTGGGCGCGCGAAAGGATGCTGACGAAGTTGCTCAGGCCGATGAAGCCGTACTCGTTGTAGCGCGCGATCGCGGTCGCCTCGAAGTCGGCCGGCAGCGACGCGTCGAGCGTCAGCACCGCGCCGTCGAGCGTGACGATGCGGCGGTCGACCTCGTCGGCCATCTGGATGCCGATGCGCTCGAGGTCGGGCGCGAAGGGCGGCGCGCTCACGAGCCGGACCAGGGCGCCGTCGACGCTCTCGATCTCCGTCGAGAACTCGAAGCCGAGGTCGGGCAGGAACATCTCCACCTGGCGCGCCTCGCGCCCCCGCGGCAGCGGTTCGGCGAGCGTCAGCACGCCGTCCGCGTAGTCGACCGCGGTCACGGCCAGCAGGTCGAAGCTGTACACCTCGGCGCGGACGTCGACGCAGCCGTTGCGCAGGACCTCGCAGTTGAGGCCGGCGGGGTCGCTGACCGTGATGCGATTCCCGTCGACCGCCACGATCGGCGTGGTCGTCGCCACGCTGAGCTGGCCGTTGCGCGCGCCGGCGTAGTCCGTGAACGCCAGCCAGATCGTGAGCAGGACGGGGAAGAACGTGAAGGTGAGCAGGAAGACGATGGCGGGCAGGACGTAATACCAGGGCATGATCCAGGCGAAGCGCCGGGAGATGCCCCACAACACAAATACGAGGGCCAACAGACCGATCAGGAGCCCCGACCAGGCGGGTAGATCCGGGATGGCGAGGCGGAGGACCACGACGCCGCCGAAGCCCGCGATCAGGGCGACGGTGAGCGCGGCGCCGATCAGCAGCAGCGACTTGACGAGACCGCCCGCGGTGGTACGGGCGCGCGGTAGGGCGACACGAGGATCCGAGAGGTCGATGGCCGGTACCTCCTGCTTCGCGTGGGACCCGATGGCACGGGGTCGGTGAACGTGCGGCCAGGAGACGGAGTCCCCTGGCCGCACGCCCTAGATTCGGGTCGAGCCCTCGCTCAGTTCCCGAGGATCTCGGCGACCGCGCGCTCGAGGGCGGCCTCGACGTCCGAGTCCTCCGTCTCGAGGATCACGGACAGCGCGCTGCCGGCCGGTCCCCAGACCTGGCCCATCTCGGGGATGTTCGGCATCGGCTCCGCGTTCGCCAACGCCAGACCGAAGCCCTGGATGATCGGGTCGTCGCCGACGGCGGCGACCGCCACCTCGGACACGGGGATGCGGCCCGAGAGCTGCGCCATGGAGATCTGGGCGTCGGCGCGGGTGATCCACTTGGCGAAGTTCGCCGCGTCGACCTTGTTGTCGCTGAACTGGTTCATCAGCACGCCCTGCACGCCCATGAAGCCACCGAACTCGGTGCCGTCCGCCATCGGTGGCACGGGTCCCACGACGACGTTCACGCCGGCGTCGCGGTACTGGCTGATCGCCCAGGGGCCGTTGTAGATCATCGCGAGCGAGCCGTCGACGAAGATGCCGTTGGCCACCTCGGTGTTCACGCCCGCGGGGATGAGGTCGTACTCGAAGCGCAGGTCCTTGAGCGCCTGAACGCCGCGGACGGCGCCCTCGCTGGCCAGGCCGACGTCGGTCGGGACGAGGCTGCCGCTCGCGTCGCGGCCGAACACGTAGCCGCCGAAGGTGCGGAAGTACAGGTAAGCGAAGTAGAAGTTGGGCGCGTCGAACATGAAGCCGAAGGTGTCGGCCGTCGTGAGCTCTTGCGCCAGCTCGATCATCTCTTCGTAGGTGGCGGGGAGTTCCGGCACCAGGTCGGTGTTGACGATCAGCGCAGGGCCCTCGACGAACATCGGCAGTCCGAAGAGCTTGCCGGCGAAGGTGTAGGCCAGACGCGCCTGCTCGCCGAGGTCGGCGAGGTAGCCGGGGGTGGCGTAGACCGACATGTCCGCCAGCACGCCGCCGTCGGCCATGTTGCCGATCTGATCGTGCGGCACGCCGATGAACAGGTCGGCGGCCTCGCCCTGCGGGGCGGCCCTGAGCACGGTGGCGGGCAGCTCGTTGAGGTCGAGCTTCACGACGCTCACGGGTACGCCGAAGGCGCTGGTGAACGAGGCGGCCTCGCCCTCGAGCCACTCGAGCGTCTGGTCGCCGAAGGTGGTCCACACGGTCAGGCCCTGGCCGAACGCCAGCCCGAACGAAGCCACCGTCAGCAGAGCGATCATCATCTTCCTCAAGGTCATCGTCTCCTTCCATCCCTGCACCATCTGCCGTCGCTCGTGGGGCCCGCGGGAAACGACCGGTGTCGTACCCGAGAACCCCGTCGCACGCGGGTCGGATGCGCCTCCAGCCTACCCGGCGCGGCCTCGGAGTGTCTACCGCGGCCGACGCATGGGAGCGTGCGGCGCCGAGACTCACGCCCGCCGGTAGCGGCCGTCCGCAAGGCGGGTCGCCCACCCGTCGACCACGCCGCCCTCGAGCGCGGCGACCACGGCGCCCACGCCCCAACCGGTCGCGGTGATCGCGCCATCGACGTCGAGCGGGGCGGCGCCCAGGAGCCTGTCCCACGGAGACGGTGGCGCCGGTCGTGGCGGACCGCCCGGCAGCGGCGGAGCGGGCCGGACGCCGGCCGGCAGCCCGAGCCAGGCGTCCTCCGGCTCGAGCAGCGGCGCGGCGCCGTCGCGCAGGAGCGCCAGCGAGCCCGCTGCGTGGCCGTCCCACGGGCGAGCCGGCGTCGTCCGTACCTCACGGCCCAGCTCTAGCGCGGCGGTGGCGGTGTGCAGGGCGCCGGAGCGCGGGCCGGCCTCGACCACCGCGACGACCGACGAAAGCCCGGCGATCCAGCGGTTGCGCACGGGGAAGGCCCCGGTCGCCGGGACGGCGCCGACCGGCGCCGCGGCGACGATGCCGCCGCCCGCGTCGAGCAGCGCGCGGGCGAGGTCGCGGTGGGCGGCGGGATGCACGCGGTCGACGCCGCCCGCCAGGACCGCCAGCGTCGAGGCGGCCGCGCCACCGCGTGCGGCATCGATCGCGCCCTGGTGGGCGGCGGCGTCCACACCGTAGGCCAGGCCCGAGACCACCCACGCGCCCGCCCGGCAGGCGGCGAACGCCAGCTCCCGCGCGAAGCGCTGGGCCTCGGGCGAGGCGCGCCGCGGGCCCACGATCGCGACCGCCAGCGGTGCGTGGCCGGTCACCGCCGCCGGCCACGCACCGCGGACCCACAGGGCCAGTGGCCAGCCGTCCTCGGGGCGCCAGGGGGCGGGGTAGTCGGGGTCGGCGAGCGTCACCAACCTGGCCCCGACGCGCCGGCCGCGCCATAGCTCGCGCTCGGCGGCCGCGAGGTCCACGGCGCGGCCCGCCGCCCGTGCGCGCGGCAGTGGCCACCTCGTCAGGCCCGGCCAACCGCCGCGAACACCGTTGTCGACGGCTTCCACCGCGGAGCCGAAGGCGTGCAGCAGCGCGCCGGCCCGCAGCGGCCCGACGCCCGGTGCGCGTGCCAGGGCCAGCATGGCGAGCGCCTCCCCGGCGGAAGTGGCGTCGGCGGCGCGTGCTCCCTCCACCCGGTGAGGATGCCGCCAAGCGAGGGTGATCGACGCATCCAACCGGGCCCCGGCCAAGAGGGCCTAGGCTGCCGTCCGGTTCAGCCCGACCGCCGCCAGCGAGGCCCGTCCGGGGTGTCCTCCACGGTGAGTCCGAGCTCGGCGAGGCGGTCGCGGATCGCGTCGGCGCTGCCGAAGTCGCGGCGTTTGCGGGCCGCCTGGCGCTGCTCGAGCAGCAGTTCGGTGACGCCGGCCATGAGCGAGCCGTCGTCGGCCAGCGAACCCATCGGCACCCCGAGGACGCCGTCGAGCAGCTCGTCGAACAGGTCGGCGGCCGCGTGGACGGCGCCGTGTTCGCCGCGTTCGAGCGCCCGGTTGGCCTCGCGGGCGACGTCGAAGAGCACGGCGATGGCCTCCGGGGTATGCAGGTCGTCGTCCATCGCCGCGGTGAACTGGTCGCGCGCCTCGCGCCAGGCAGCGGGGTTCGCCGCCGCAGGAGGCGCCGCCCGCCACGCCGCGTAGCCCTGACGGAGTCGCTGCAGGCCGTGCGCCGAGGCGGTCAGCGCGTCGTCCGCGAAGTCGCTGACGCTGCGGTAGTGGGAACGCAGCAGGTGGAAGCGCACGGCCAGCGGCTCGTGCGCCTCGAAGAGCGGCGCCAGCTCCACCACGTGACCCTTGGACTTGGACATCTTCTCGCCGTTCAACGTCAGCATGTTCCAGTGCAGCCAGATGCGCGCGAAGGGCTTGCCGGCCGCCCGCGCCTGCGCCAGCTCGCACTCGTGGTGCGGGAACACCAGGTCGAGCCCGCCGCCGTGGATGTCGAACTCGTCGCCCAGGTACTTGGTGCTCATGACCGAGCACTCGAGGTGCCAGCCTGGGAAGCCCTCGCCCCAGGGGCTGGGCCAGCGCATGAGGTGACCGCCCTCCGCCGCCTTCCACAGCGCGAAGTCGCGCGGGTCGCGCTTGTCGCCGCGCACCTCCACGCGCGTACCCTCGACCTGCTCGCCCGGGTCGCGCCCGGAGAGCTGCCCGTAGTCGCCCCACGCGGAGACGTCGAAGTAGACGCTGCCGCCGGCCTCGTACGCCAGGCCACGCGCCAGCAGCTCCTTGGTCAGCTCGATCTGCTCGACGATGTGGCCGGTCGCCCGCGGCACCACGGATGGCCGCCGGACCCCGAGCCGGGCCATGGCGTCGAAGTAGGCCCAGAAGTACTTCTCGGCGATCTCCATCGGCTCGAGGCGCTCGAGCGCGGCGCGCTTCTCGAGCTTGTCCTCGCCGTCGTCCGCGTCGTCGGTGAGGTGGCCGACGTCGGTGACGTTCATCACCAGACGGACCGCAAGCCCTTCGTGCTCGAGCCAGCGGCGCAGGACGTCGAAGACCACGGGCCCGCGCGCGTGGCCGAGGTGCGGCTCCGAGTACACGGTCGGTCCACAGAAGTAGACCCCGGCGCGGCCGGGGACGACCGGATCGAACGGGACCTTCCGACGGCTCAGCGTGTCGTACAGCACAAGCGGCATCTTCCACCTCGTCGTGGGCCTGGGCTCTGCGTCCCGCGCAGGGCGCGACGCGCAGACGCCCGGGGCCTTCGCAAGGTAGCACGTGCCCGGTGGCGTCCCCGCGGGCGCCGGCGACGGTTAGCCTGACGGCATGGCACACCGCACGATCGCCGGCCCCAGCGAGCACCTCGAGGTCGTCAAGGGGTCGCGCTTCCACGCGGTCGTGGCGCCCCTCGAGGACGTCGACGAGGCGGACGCGTGGATCGCGCGCCTGCGAGCGGCCGAGCCCGACGCGGGGCACGTCGCGTGGGCGTGGCGCTGGGGCGCCGTTCAGCGCTGGTCCGACGACGGCGAGCCGGGCGGCACGGCCGGGCGACCGATGCTCGAGGTGCTCCTCAAGCGCGACCTCGACCGCGTGATCGCCGGCGTCGCCCGCGTCTTCGGCGGGGTCAAGCTCGGCGCGGGCGGCCTGGCGCGGGCGTACGGCGGTTCGCTGGCGCGCGCGCTCGACGCTGCGCCGGTCCTCGACGTCCCCGATCGCCGCGGCTTCACGCTGCGGGCGCCGTTCGCCGAGGTCGACAGCGTGCTGCGGGCGCTGGCGGACGCGGACGTCGAGCACGAGCCGCCCGCGTTCGACGCCGGCGGCGTGGTCGTGCGGGGTACGGTCCTCGCCTCGGCGGCCGAGCGGATCGCGGCACACGTCACGACCGTCACCCGCGGGCGCGGCAGCTGGGACTGGCCCGGCGAAGACCCCAGGTGAGCGGGAACGCGGGCGCCTAGCGGAAGTAGTTGCGGATGACCTCCTGGTAGGCGACGGGGAGGTCGCCCTCGTTGAGCGCCTCCTCGACCCCGCGCCTGAAGGCCGTACCGGCCGGCCCCGACGGGAAGTCCCCGTCGGGCCCGACGCCGGGCAGCTGCACGCCGCCGATCGGCAGCTCCTCGCCCGGTCCGAGCAGGGACGGCAGCGGTTCGGGGTCGCCGGCCGCCGGATCGGCCGCGGGACCCGCGTCACCGGGTGCGCTCACCCCGATGCCTGCGTCCCCGTCTTCGCCGCCCTCGTCGACCCCGACCTGTTCGCCGGCGCCGCCGGCCTGCTCGTCCTGCCCGCTCCCCGGGTCGCCCGGCGCCTCCGGCCCCTCGCCCTCGGGGCTGCCCCCGTCACCAGGCTCACCGTCGCTCTCGTCGTCCGTCGCCCCATCGCCCTCACCCTCTTCGGTCTCGCCGGCCCGCTCCTCGTCGCCCTCGCCGCCGGCCCGGCGGTCGCTCTCCGGGTCGCCCTCCTCGGGCTCCTCGCCGCTGCGCATCGCGTCGCCGCCCGGCGTGGCCGGCTCGTCCTCTCCCTCGTCCTCGTCTTCCGCCCCGGCGGCGGCCGCCTGGCGCGCCCGGGCGGCCTCCTCCTCCGGCGGCCGCTCGCGCAAGCGATCCAGGAAGCGGTCCAGCACGTCGCGCTCCGCCGGGGCGCCGCCCTCGGTCGGGGACCCGCTCCCGGCGCTCGTGGCCTCGCCGGAGCCGTCGTCGCTGCGGGCCGGGGTCGCGTCGTCGGGCACGTCGGGCGCGGGCGGTTCGTCGAGCGTCGCGTCGTCCACACGTGCGTCGTCGGCGGGCGCCGGGGAGCTCGTCGTCGTGGGGGGCTGCCCGGGCGTCGGTCCCGTCGGCAGCGCCGCGCCGCCGACCCCAGCCCAGGCCGCCCACAGCCACAGGCCGAAGGCGACCGTCGCCAGCGGGAGCCACCACGCGGCGGCCGGCGGCGGTCGCAGGTCGCGCACCGACAGCCGGCCCTGCACCTCGACCGACGATCGCAGCGCGGTGGCGCGCTCGTCGGCCGCCGGCTGGGCGCGCGACAGCTCCCACGCCGTCTCGTAC
The DNA here is from genome assembly GCA_011389865.1 of Trueperaceae bacterium. Classification (GTDB taxonomy): domain Bacteria; phylum Deinococcota; class Deinococci; order Deinococcales; family Trueperaceae; genus JAABTL01. The sequence continues at coordinate 78,880 of JAABTL010000002.1, read as the reverse complement.
GCCAAGCCGACGCGCTCGCCGACCCACCCCAGGGCGCGGCGCTCGTCACTCCGCAGCGGCCACGCGGCCGCGGCCGCGGCGCCGAGCACGATCGCGCCCAGATGCCATGCGTTCGGAGCGCCCAGCGCGAAGGCGATCAGCGAGGCGAGGAGAGCGCCGATGCCCGCGCGCAGCCCCATCCCCTCGAGGCGCCAGCGGCGCAGGACGTCGAGGTGCACCGGGCGCGTCATGCGTCGCCCTCCCCGCGGCGCCGCGCCGCCCAGGCGAGCGCCGCGGCCCCGAGGAACGCTGCCGCGCCGTGGAAGGCGAGATGACCGGGCGCGACCTGGAGGGCCGCGGTCAGCGGGTTCAACAGCGTCACGCCGAGCCGGACGTCGATCGCGACGGCGCCGACGAGGACGGCGGGCGCCAGCAGGGGCGCCAGCGCGGTGAGGCGCAGCCGCCGGACGACGATGCCCAACAGGCCGCCCAGCGCGAGGTACCCCGCGGTCGCGACCGGCGTCGCCAGCCAGGCCCACCACGCGGGCGTCGCGGGCGCGCTGCCCGCATGAGCGACCAACTCCAGCGGCAGCATCGTGATCGTGAGCAGCGACACCGCCACCACGGTGCCCGCCGCCTGGAGCGGCGAGGCCAGCGGCAGCCCCATCCCGTAGCCGAGCGCGAGCAGTGCGACCAGCACCGACCGGGTCTGCGAGACCGTGTACCACGACTCGTTCGGGAGCCCCGGGCGGGCGGGCCAGGTCACCACCAGGGTCGCCGCCAGCAGCGCGAGCACCAGCAGCCCGAACTGGGGGAGATCGCCGGAGCGCAGGCGCTCCAGGCCCTCCTCGAGGACGTTCGGAAGCCGCATCGTCACCAGCGAACCTCCGGCGCCAGGGCGACGTGCCAGTCGGCACCGTCCCTCGCCCACGCGCTACCGGGGGGCAGCAACGCCTCGAAGGCGGCCGCGTCGCCGCCCAGCGCCGCCGCCTCGCTCGCCGGTCCCAGCTCCCGGCCGGGTGCCACCTCGCGCCAGGCCGGGCCGCCGACGACCCGCACGTCGCTCAGGACCCGACCACCCACGGCGACCGGCTGGCCGTCCGCGCCGAGCGCGAGCAGCGCTGGCGCGGCGCGCGGCGACTCGACGAGGGACGCCCCGCGCCAACGCGGCAGCGTCAGCGTGGTGCCCGGCGGCGTGCCGAGCCGCTGCTCGCCGGCCGTCGTCGTCGCCGGCCGCGCGACCCGGGCCACCTCGACCACGCCCGCCGGCAGCGTCAGCAGGTCGTGGACCTCGGTGCGCCACGCGAGGTCGCCGACGCCCACGTGCAGCGCCCGGCTCTCGATCAGCGTCGGCGACGAGGGGCGCGGCGCGCCCCAAGCGAGCAGCGAGGCGCCGAGCACCAGCACCGACCACGTCAGCAGGCCGGGGGCGCCGCCGACGCGCCATGCGAGCATGACCAGCAGGACGTAGGCGGACGCGGTGACCATCACGGCGGCGACGGAGACGGTGCGCGGGGCCACCACCCCGCCGGCCGCGGCGAACGCGGCCAGGTAGGCGCCGAGGTCGACGCGGGCCGACTCGAGCTGGGCGCCGTCGGGCGGCGCACCGAGCCACCACCCGCCGGCCGCGATCGGGACCCACGCCGCCCCTTCGCCGACGAGCTCGACGACGACCGGGTCGCGCAGCGCCTCGTCGGACAGCACCACCACGGCGCCTGCCGCGGCGGCGGCCGTGATCGCCGCCGTCGCCGGCATCCCGCCGCTACCGTCGATCCACAACGAGCGGACCCCGTCGTAGGCGGCCGCGCGCGCCGGCAGCAGCGCCGCCGGGACGTCGACGACGCGGCCCGCGAGGCGCTCGGCGACCACCCCGGGCCCGGCGCTCACCACCAGGTCCAGCCGGCGCCGGTCGGCCGCCTCCCGGGGCAGCGCCCCGCTGGCGACGATGCTGCCACCCGCCTCGAGCGACCACACCAGCGACCGCCACGCCGGCAGGAAGACGTCGACCTCCAGCACCCGCACGCCGGCACCACCGCTGACCGGCACGACCATCGTCCAGGGGATCTCGCCGTCGCGCAGGTTGCCCTGATCGGCGACGAGCGTGAGGCGCCCGCTGCCGACGTCGCGCACGGTGACGCGCAGTGGGTTCCACGCGTCGGCCACCGGCGCGCCGCGGAAGCCGACCTCGACCTCCGCCAGGCGTCCGGCGTTCTGGCCGTGAACGACGTGCAACGACGCCACCAGCACCACGACCAGCCAGGCGCGCCCGTTCACCGCGGCGCCTCGGGCAGCCAGACGATGGCGTTGGCCACGGCGCGCTCGGTGAGCCGGTTCAGCACCCGACCGTCGGCGACCAGCGTCGTGCTGCCGCCGGAATCGAGGCGCATCGCGTCGATGGCGCCGAGATCGAGCATCAGCGGGACGAGGTCGGCGGCGATCATGGCCTCCGCCGCCACCAGCAGCACGGTGCCATCCGCGGTGACGCCGATCGCGGCCTGCTGCGTGACGTCGTCGAGGATGCGCACGCCGCGGGCGAACGCCTCGAGCTCGGGCGCGAAGGCGTCGCGCCCGCCCTGCACCAGCAGCGGACCGGCCTCGACGGCGTGGGAGACCCGTTCCAGCGCCGCCGGCTGCAACCGGAGCGCCGTCCGGACCCGGGTGCCCGGCTCGGCGAGGGCGGCGCTGCGCAGCTCGGGCGGGTAGACGATCACGCGGCCGTCGTCGGGGACGCGCACCGGACCCACGCGGTTGCCGGTGACCCGACCGTCGGCGTCGACCGTCAGCGTTCCCATGCGCCCTGATCCCGCCCACGCGCCGGAGATCGCATGCACCGAGACCCGTTCCGCGAGCTCGTGATCGAGCGACAGCGCCAGCCGATCGTCGAACCACAGGCCCGTCCTCACCTGGGCACGATCGATGACCACGCCGTCGGGACCGAAGCCGATGACGGCCCTCCCGCGCGACGGCGGCGAGAGCCACACGCCGTCGACCACGAGCAGCCCGATCGCGGAGCGCGTCGCCGGCTCGAAGTAGCCGCCGTTGATCGCGACGAAGCCGCCGTCGGCCCAACGGAGTGTCGGTTGGGCCTCGCCGGGCGCACCGACCACGCGCCACTGGCCCGCGCCCGGGGCCACCTCCAGCACGTGGACGCGGCTCGGGCCACCGCTGCCCTGGGCCCGGAACGTCCGGTAGACCACGCCCGGGGCGAGGGCCTCGACGCGTTCACCCGTGGCGGGCACCCCGCCGCGGTCGGGACGCACGTCGATGACGAGGCGTGTCGGTTCGGCCAACGCGAACACGTCGTAAGCGAAACCGGCGCCGGTCAGCGCCAGCGAGGGCCCGGGGCCACCGTCGTGCCAGGCGAGGTCGATGATGCCGGCGGTCGCGGGAAGCGCAGCGGGGAGCGTGACCCGCGGCAGCTCGAGCCGGAGAGCGCCGCCGGGTTCGACGCGCCCCACGGTCCCGACGCCTCGCAGCGCGTCGACGTCGATGCCCTCGAGGTCGAGCACCACGCGCATGTCCACCTCGCCCGAGATGCGCACGCCGACGAGCCGGGCCCGCCCACCGTCGACCGACGGTGGGGCCTCCTCGGGCGGCGGCGGGGTGCCGCTCTGCTCGGGCACGAGACCGAGGGCCGCAGCGACCTCGGGAACCACCCACGCGACGCCGTCGACGACGCGCGGCGGCGGCGCGACGAAGTCGGCGAGCCAGCCGAGACCGTCCACGTACACCAGCGTCGTCGCGCCGAACGTGACGGTCACGGCGCCCTCGGTGACCTCGATCCTGGCGTCCCACAGCGCGATCTCCGCGCCCGTGCCACCCGACCCGGCTGGGTCGGCGGACCCGACGTGACCGTGCGACCAGGCCGAACCGTAGAGGACGGCGGCGAGAACGAGCGGGAGCACGCGGAGGGTGCGTGGTGAGACGCGACGGAACACACGCACAGCCTGACCCCCCGCGGCTTGAGAGGGATGAGTCAAGCGTCGTGCACGAGGGCCATCAGCGGTTCGAGCGCGACACCGGGACCGAGGATCGAGGTCAGGGCCAGCTGCAGCCGGTGGGCCTCGACGTCGAGGGCGCCGATCGTCAACGCGCCGACCTCGAGGCCGCGCCGCCGCCAGGCCGACAGTGCCCCCGGCACCAGGTCGACGAGCGCCAGGTGGGGACCGAGCACGTGAGCGGGCAGCGTCGCGGCCTCGCTCGAGCGAACGACGAGGTCGGCCCGCTCCAGCATCGCTTGCGCCGCGGGCTCCGCCTCGGCCACGGCCGCCGTCGACGTCGCGGCCGCCAGCAGACCGGTGACGCGCTCAGCCTCCGGCCGGTCGGGGGCGATCACGCACAGGTGCGCCACGCCCAGGCTGGCGAGCTCACGCGCCGCGGCCCGAGCGGCGAGGTCGGCCCCCTGGACGACCGCGCGCGCCCCACGCGGGTCCCACAGGCGCTGCCGCAGCGCCGCCCCGATGGCGCGGCCGAGGTGGAGATCGGTCACGACGCCGGCGGGGGTGATCACCAGGGCGTCCGCGGCCTGCAGCTCGCGGACGTCGAGCGAGCCGCGCTCGGCGGCTGCGCCCGCAGCGCGTTGGCTGCGGGCGTCGAGCACGACGGCGCCGGCGAAGTCGAGGGTGCGCAGGGCGTCGGTCAGCGCCGGCAACGGCCGGGGTGCGATGGGGTGGAGGAGGAAGCGTTGCCCGGCGTCCTGGAAGCCGCGCAAGCGGTGGGCGAGGTCCTGGTCGTCGCCGACGACCGCCACGAGGTGCATGGCGGTCAGTATGTCACGTGCTAGCATGACCGGCGCTCGCGGGCGCGTCCGGCACGCACGTCGCCCGCCCCACGCCGGCGCCTCGCGCCGCATCGAGGAGTTCCCCATGCACGTCTTCCTGCCCGACGGTCAACGCTTGGACCTCGCGCACGGCGCGACGGCCGCCGACGCCGCCGCGGCGATCGGTCCGGGCCTCGCCCGGGCGGCGGTCGGCGCGCGCGTCGACGGAGCGCTCGCCGACCTGCTCACGCCGCTTCCCGAGGGGGTCCGCCTGGCGATCGTGACCAAGCGCGACGCCGACGACGTGCTGACGCTGCAGCGCCACACGCTGGCGCACGTGCTCGCGCAGGCCGTGCGCGAGGCGTTGGTCGCCGAGGGGCACGCGCCCGACAGCGTGCGGATGGGCATCGGCCCGGTCATCGAGCATGGCTTCTACTACGACTTCGACCTGCCGCGCACGCTCACGCCGGAGGACCTCGAGGACCTCGAAGCGCGCATGCGCGCGATCATCGAGGCGCGGCTCCCGCTGCGCAGGTACGAGGTCCCCCGCGACGAGGCGCTGGCGCACTGGCGCGCTCAGGGCGACCCGTACAAGGTCGAGCTGATCGAGGACCTCCCCGAGGGGGTCACGATCAGCTTCTACGAGCAGGGCGGCGGCGACGGCTTCACCGACCTGTGCCGTGGACCGCACGTGCCCTCCACCGGCGACGTGACGCCCCACTTCAAGCTGATGAGCGTCGCGGGCGCCTACTGGCGTGGCGACGAGACGCGTCCGATGATGCAGCGCGTCTACGGCGTCGCGTTCGCCACCGCCGAGGAGCTCGAGCACCACCTGTGGCAGCTCGAAGAGGCGCGCCGGCGCGACCACCGCAAGCTCGGCGCCGAACTCGACCTGTACGTCCTCGACGAGGACGTCGGTCCGGGCCTGCCGCTGTGGCTGCCGCGCGGGGCGGTCCTCGTCGAGCAGATCGAGCGCCTGGCGAAGGAGATGGAGGAGGCCGCCGGCTACCAGCAGGTGCGCACGCCGCACGTGTCGAAGGAGCAGCTCTTCCTCAAGAGCGGGCACCTGCCGTACTACGCCGACTCGATGTACCCGCCGATGGAGCTCGAGCACGTGCGCTACTACATGAAGCCGATGAACTGCCCGTTCCACCACAAGATCTTCGCGGCGCGGCCGCGCTCCTACCGCGATCTCCCGCTGCGGCTCTCGGAGTACGGGACGTGCTACCGCTACGAGGACTCGGGCGCCCTGATGGGCCTGATGCGGGTCCGCAGCATGAACATGAACGACGCTCACATCTACTGCACCGAGGAGCAGTTCGAGGCCGAGTTCCTCGCGGTGGTCGACCTGTACCTGCGCTACTTCGAGCTGTTCGGCATCGAGGACTACGTCATGCGCTTCTCGAAGCACGCGCCCGACGGCCTCGGCAAGAAGTACGTCGACGAGCCCGAGCTGTGGCTGCGCACCGAGGAGATGACCCGCCGCGCCCTCCAGCACGGCGGCATCAACTTCGTCGAGGTCGACGACGAGGCCGCCTTCTACGGGCCCAAGATCGACGTGCAGATCAGGAGCGCGATCGGCCGCGAGTTCACGCTGGCGACCAATCAGGTCGACTTCGCCGTGCCCGCGCGCTTCGACCTGAACTACATCGACGAGCACAACCAGCGGCGCACGCCGCTGTGCCTGCACCGCGCGCCGCTGTCGACGCACGAGCGCCTCATCGGCTTCCTCATCGAGCACTTCGCCGGCGACTTCCCGCTGTGGCTCGCACCCGAGCAGGTGCGGATCGTGCCGATCGCCGATCGCCACGTGGAGCCCGCCCGCGGGCTGCAGGCGCGCTTCAGGGCCGCCGGCCTGCGGTCCGAGGTCGACGCCAGCAACGAGCGCATGCAGGCGAAGATCCGCGACGCCGAGCTCTACAAGGTGCCCTACACGGTCATCCTGGGCGACAAGGAGATCGAGGCCGAGGAGGTCGCCTTCCGCAGCCGCCAGGAGCCCGAGCGGCGCGGGGTGCCCGTGGCGGTCTTCGAGGCCCACCTGGTGGAACACGCCAGGCTGCGGACCCTCTCGATGCCGCCCCTCGGGGGCTGAGCGACGACGGGGGCGACCGCAGATGGCGATCGCCCCCGCATCGTGGGTGTGCGACGTCAGCCGACCGGGCGCCGCCAGATGGTGACCTGTCGCATCGCGTCCGGCTTCGCGCCGCCGGGGCGCTGCGGGTCGACGCGGGTGAGGGCGTCGAGGACCTCGACGCCGTCGACGACGCGGCCGAACACCGCGTGCTTGCCGTCGAGCCAGGGCGTGGCCCCGAAGGTGATGAAGAACTGCGAGCCGTTGGTGCCGGGGCCGGCGTTCGCCATCGACAGCACGCCGGGCGCGTCGTGGTGCAGATCAGGATGGAACTCGTCGGCGAAGCGGTAGCCGGGACCGCCGCGGCCCGTGCCGGTCGGGTCGCCGGTCTGGGCCATGAAGTCCTCGAGCACGCGGTGGAAGACGATGCCGTCGAAGTAGCGGTGCAGCGCGAGGAAGACGAAGTTGTTGACCGTCACCGGGGTGCGGTCCTGCTCCAGGTCGACGAGCATCTCGCCGCGGTCGGTGTCGATCAGCGCGAGGTAATCGTGGCCGCTCTCCAGCGCCTCGCCGGCGCGGTCGAACTGCGTGACGCGCTCGGCGCCGAAGTGGGGGACCTGCTCGTATCCGTCGAGTCGTGCGTTCATGGGGCCTCCTGGGATGGGGGAGATGGGGATGGCGTCAGTCGCGCGGTCTCGTCACGATCGTCACGCGCTCCATGCGATCGGGGCTGGGGAAGAAGCCTGCCGCGGCCTCGCCGTTCACGCTGCCGATGACCACGCGCGTGCCGGCGACCTCGTAGCCGGGTCCGGGCACGGGGGTGACGCCCAGCGCCTGGCTGAGTGCCTCCTCCACGGTGCCGTCGCCATCGAGCTCGAGGCCCTGGTCGCGCACGGACGCCGCCGGGTCGGCCAGGAGCGCGACGACCGACGGCTGCTGCGGGTCGACGCGGGTGATCGCGTCGAGCACCTCGAGGCCCTCGGTCACGCGCCCGAACACGGTGTGCGCCCCGTCGAGCCAGGGCGTGGCGTCGAAGGTCAGGAAGAACTGCGAACCGTTGGTGCCGGGGCCCGAGTTGGCCATCGAGAGGACGCCCGGGCCGTCGTGCCGCAGGTCGTCGACGATCTCGTCGGGGAAGCGGTAGCCGGGGCCGCCGGTGCCGGTGCCCGTCGGGTCGCCGGTCTGGGCCATGAAGCCGTCGATCACGCGGTGGAAGACGATGCCGTCGAAGTACCGGTGGAGCGCCAGGAAGACGAAGTTGTTGACGGTGACCGGCGTCTCGCCTTCGAAGAGCTCGACGAAGACGGTGCCGCGGTTGGTCTCGATCACGGCGGCGTAGTCGAGACCCGCCTCGAGCACCTCCGCGGGCTCCTCGAACGCCAGCCGCCGCTCCGCGACGATCGGTGAGATGGCGGTGAAGCCCTCGGGGAGGTCGTACGCCAGGTCGCCGTCGGCCGGCGCGCCCGGTCCCGCATCTGCCGGATCGGCCGGGCCGGGGTCGTCCGGGTCCGCTGGCCCGGCCTCTGACGGCGTGACCGGCTCGCTCGCGCCCTCGTCGGCCGTCGACGCCTCGTCACCGATCTCGGTCTCCGCGCCCGCGTCCGCGGTCCCCGCGGGCGGCGTCTCGCTCGCCGCGACGGCGTCCTCGGGCGCAGCGGGCGCGTCGTCCGCCGTCCCGGCGGACTGCGTCGCGGCCGGTGCCTGGGTCGCCGGCGAGCCGCCCTGCTGCAGCCACACGACCAGCAGCACGAGCGTGATGGCGGCGACCAACGGGATGAGGAGGCGGGTCACGACCGGCCTCCGAGGGTGGGATCCGGGGGGAGTTCCATGCCGCGCAGTGTAAGCGTTCGCTGCGCCGCGAGGCGTCGGCCGTTATCGTGTCCGGGTGAACTTCCACGATCTCCTCAAGACGCTGGTCGACCGCGGCGCCTCCGACCTCCACCTGCACGTCGGGCTGCCGCCGCTCGCGCGCCTGCACGGCAAGCTCATCCCCGTCGCCGACACGCGGATCACGCCCGCCTTCACCGAGAAGCTCGTGGCCGCGATGTGCGACGAGCGCCAGCGGACGGTGTTCGCGGACCGGCATCAGGTCGACCTGGCGTACTCCGTCTCCGGCCTCGGCCGTTTCCGCGTCAACCTCTTCCGCCAGCGTGGCAGCGTGAGCGCCGTCCTGCGCATCATCGGCTCGGACGAATCGATGCTCGCGATCGTCAACCTCCCGGAGGAGACGATCAACCACTTCCGCGACCAGGAGAAGGGCATCGTGCTCGTCACGGGTCCGACGGGCTCAGGCAAGTCGACCACGCTGGCCCGCATCATCGACGAGATCAACGCCGTCCACGGCAAGATGATCGTCACCATCGAGGACCCGATCGAGTACCTGCATCGCTCCAAGCGCTCGGCGATCGTCCAGCGCGAGATCGGCATGGACGCGACCACCTTCGCCGACGCGCTGGTCTCCGCGATGCGGCAGGACCCGGACATCATCATGATCGGCGAGATCCGCGACCACGCGACCGCGGCCGCGGCGCTGTCGGCCGCCCAGACGGGCCACCTGGTGTTCGCGACGCTGCACACGCAGGACTCGGTTCGCACGATCAACCGCATGATGGAGCTGTTCCCACCGCACGAGCGCGACGTCGCCAGGATCCTGTTCGCGGAGGCCCTCGTCGGCATCGTGTCGCAGCGGCTGCTGCCGCGCGTGGGCGGCAAGGGCCGGGTGGCGGCGATGGAGATCCTGCGCGGCACGTTGCGCATCCGCGACCTGATCAAGGACGAGCAGCGGACCGGCGAGATCTACGACGCCATCCGCGACTCGCGCTTCGACGGCATGCAGCTCTTCGACGACCACCTGGCCGAGCTGTACGGCCAGGACATCATCAGCTACGAGACGGCGATGCACGCCGCGACGTCTTCTCAGCAGTTCAAGATGTCGGCCACGCAGGTCGACCTGGAACGGGGACGTCAGACGGCGACCCAGTGGGGATGAGGCCACCGGCCATGGCACGCGGTCGTCAGAACGGGACGTCGCTCGCCGGAGCCGGCGAGCGGGCGGCCGACGGCCTGCCGCGCCCGCCGTAGCCCTGGCGGCCGCGCTCCTCGAGCCACGGACGCGCGTCGAGGGCCACCGTGGCCGTGAGCCACGGGCAGGCCTCCACCACGGCCGGCAGGCCCTCGGGATCGACCCGGAGCCCCTCCGCGGCGAAGTGGATCGTCCCCGAGCCCGTGCGCAGCCTGAGCTCGACGGGCACCCGTCCGGAGCGGTCGTCGAGGCACGAGCGCAGCTCCAGCAGCTGGTGCGAGCCCAGCTCGTCGAGGTCGAAGGTGAGGATCGCCAGCTCGGGCAGCTGCTCGCGTCGGTCCCAGCGCACGAGCCGCTCGGCCACCAGGCGGAGCGCGTCCCCGTCCTGGCTGACCTCGCACACCACCACGGCCGGCGCGTCCTCGGTGAGCGCCGCCGCGATGTCGTCGTACGTGCGTCCGAAGGCGACGACCTCGCGGGCACCGCTCACGTCGGCGATCTCGAAGCGGGCCATCATGCCGCCCTTGCGCGTCGGTCGCTTGACCACGTTCTGTAGCAGACCGGCCAGGGCGACCCGGGGCCGGCCGCCGTCGGCGGCCCGTTCGCGCCACCAGTCGTCGAGCTCGGCGACGCTGCAGCTGGCCGACTCGGTGAGGCCCGGGTACTGCAGCATGGGATGGCTCGACAGGTAGAGCCCCAGCGCCTCCTTCTCCATGCGCAGGAGGTCGAGAGCGCTGAGCGGCTCCGCGGCAGCGAGCGCCGGCGGCCGCACCTCGTCGACGCCGAAGAGGCCGAGCTGTCCGAGGCTCGCCTGCTCGCGCTGGGCCGCGCCCCAGCGCAGCGCCGGCTCGAGGTGCTCGAGGAGGGAGGCCCGGTCGCCGAGGGCATCGAACGCGCCCGCCTTCACGAGCGACTCCAACGCGCGCTTGTTCACGAGCTGGGTATCCACCCGGCGGCAGAAGTCGAACAGGTCGCGGAAGCGCCCGCCCTGCTGGCGTTCGCGCACCAGGTGATCGACGGCCGCGTCGCCGACGTTCTTGACGCCGTACAGCCCGAAGCGAACGACGCCGCCGTCGGGGGTGAAGTCGCCGCCCGAGGTGTTGATGTCGGGCGGCAGCACCTCGACGCCGAGGTGGCGAGCGTCGGCGACGTACTGCGCCACCTTGTCGCTGTCGCCGCGCTCGACCGTCAGCAGGGCGGCGGCGAACGCGACGGGGAAGTGGGCCTTGAGGTAGGCCGTCTGGTACGACAGCACGCCGTAGGCGGCGCTGTGCGACTTGTTGAAGCCGTAGTTCGCGAACTTCTCCAGCAGGTCGAAGATGTGGTTCGCCTCGGGTCGCGGGATGCCGCGCTCTCCCGCGCCGCGCTCGAAGATCGCCCGCTGCTGCTCCATCTCCGCGACCTTCTTCTTGCCCATCGCGCGTCGCAGGAGGTCCGCCTCGCCCAGGGTGTAGCCCGCCACCGCCTGCGCGATCTGCATGATCTGTTCCTGGTAGACGGGAATGCCGTAGGTCTCCTCCAGGATGGGCCCCAGGATCGGCGCGGCGACCGGGAAGTCGACGAAGCTGACCTCCTCCTGGCCGTGGTGCCGCCGGATGTAGGTCGGGATGTTCTCCATCGGCCCGGGCCGGTACAGGGCGGAGACGGCGATGAGGTCCTGGATGCGCCGGGGCTTCAGCTTGCGCAGCGTGTCGACCATCCCCGGCGACTCGAACTGGAACACGCCGGCGGCGTCGCCGCGCGCCAGCAGCTCGTAGGTGAGCTCGTCGTCGGCGGGGAAGGCGTCCGGGTCCAGCTCGACGCCATAGGTGTCGCGCACGATGCGCACGGCCGCCTCGATGAGCGACAGCGTGCGCAGCCCCAGGAAGTCCATCTTGATGAAGCCCAGGTCCTCGACCGAGCCCATGTCGTACTGGCAAACGACCGGGCCGTCGCCGCTGCGGAACAGCGGGGCGAGCTCGGTGATCGGGTCGCGGGCGATGATCACGCCGGCCGCGTGCACCGAGGCGTGGCGCGTCAGCCCCTCGAGCGACATCGCGACGTCGACGTACGGCTGGGCGCCGGCGGCATACAGCTCACGCAGCTCCGGGATCTCCTCGAGCGCGGTCCGGATGGGCACCGAACGGCCGAACACCAGCGGGATCAGCTTCGAGACCTTGTCGGCGTCCGCGAACGGCGCCTCCATCACGCGCGCGGCGTCCTTGATCGCGGCCCGCGAGGCCATCGTCCCGAAGGTGGCGATGTGCGCGACCTTGTCGTCGCCGTAGGTGCGGCGCACGTAGTCGATGACCTCGCCGCGCCGCGCGTCGGAGAAGTCGATGTCGAAGTCGGGCAGCGAGACGCGGTCGGGGTTCAAGAAACGCTCGAAGAGGAGGCCGTACGCGATGGGATCGATGTTGGTGATGCGCAGCGCGTACGCGACGATCGAGCCGGCGCCCGAGCCGCGACCGGGCCCGACCGCGATGCCCTGATCCTTCGCCCAGCCGATGAAGTCGGCGACGATGAGGAAGTAGTCCGGGAAGCCCATCGCGACGATCACGCCGAGCTCGAACTCCGCCCGCCGCAGCAGCTCGATCGCCGTGGCATCCGGCCACGAGGCCGCGAACGCCTCGAGGTGCGGCGCCTCGTAGCGGTCGTACGGCTCGTTCCCGCGCTTGGTCCTGCGACCGCGCTCGGCGTGCCGCGCCAGGCTCAGCCAGACGTCCTCGAGTGGGGCGTCGCCGGCCTTGGCCCCGTCGGCGTGGGCGAGGTAGGCGCGCCAGAGACCCTCCGTCACGCGGTCCGGGTAGCGCCGGCCGAGGCCCGCGTAGGTCTGGATCCGCAGCTGCTCCGCCAGCGTTCGGCCCGCCGGCAGCGGCAGCTCGGGCATCTGGTACACCCGCCTGCTGCCGATCGGCAGCTCGAGGGTGCAGCGGTCGGCGACGGCCATCGTGTTGGCCAGCGCGCTCGGGTACTCGGATTCGGGGATCACCGCCGCCATCTCGTCCGGCGTCTTCACGTAGAACTCGTCGCAGGGGAAGCGGAAGCGGTCCGGATCCGACAGCACCGTCTTCGTCTGGATCGCGAGGAGCGCCTCGTGGGCCCGGGCATCCGCCTTGCGGACGTAGTGCCCGTCGTTGGTGGCGACCATCGCCACGCCGTGCCGCTGCGCCAGTTCCTTGAGCACGGGGTTCAGCCGCCGCTGCTCCTCTAGGCCGTGGTCCTGCAGCTCGACGAAGAAGTCGTCGCCGAAGACGCCGAGGAAGCGCCGCAGCACCTCCTCGCCGGCCTCCGGTCCGACGTCGAGGATCGTGCGCGGGAGCTGCGCCCCGAGGCATCCCGACAGCGCGATCACGCCCTCGTGGTGCTCCTCGAGGAGCTCGAAGTCGATGCGTGGCTTCATGTAGAAGCCCTCGAGGAAGGCGCGGCTCGAGAGCTTGCACAGGTTCCGGTAGCCCTGCATGTCCTTGGCGAGCAGCGTCAAGTGGTAGTAACCGCCGTCGAGGCGCCCCTCGAGGCGCCGTTTGTCGAAGCGCGAACCGGGCGTCATGTACGCCTCGAAGCCGATGATCGGCTTGACGCCGGCCGCGGCTGCCGCCTTGCTGAACTCGACCGCCCCGTGCATGTTGCCGTGGTCGGTCATCGCCAGCGCCGCGTCGGACGGGCTGACCTGCTTGACCCACTCGACCAGGTCCTTGATGCGGGCCGCGCCGTCGAGCAGGCTGTAGGCGGTGTGCTGGTGCAGGTGGGCGAAACGCTGAGGCGTGCCATCGGTCATGCGGGCACCTTACCGCGGTCCGCCAGACGCCCCCGACGATGGGCACGGGCCCCGTGCCCCACGCGTTGACAGCCCCTGGGGCGCGTGGTACCTTCTGTGGGCTTGGCGCCGTAGCCAAGTGGTAAGGCAGAGGTCTGCAAAACCTCCATTCACCGGTTCGAATCCGGTCGGCGCCTCCACCACCTCCGCTCCGGACCCACCCGGACGGCGTCAACGAAACACCGCGCAGGCGCGTAGCTCAGTGGGAGAGCGCTACATTGACACTGTAGAGGTCGCCAGTTCAATCCTGGCCGCGCCTACCAGAACCGCCGTCTTGGACGGCCAGAGGGAGGCCCCGCAACGGGGCCTCCCCGCTTCGTGCGGGCCACGCCGACGCGGTCCGTGCCGCGCGCCCGCCTACCGCGTTCGCTCGGCCCCGATCCCGTAGGTCGCCGCGCACGCCTCCTCGCGGCCCCGCACCACGCGGCGCCCCTGCAGGGCGCCGCGCCCGGCCGTGACCACCGTGGCCTGCCGCTCTCCACCCCGGCCATCGTGGTAGATGACGACCCAGTCGTCGGTGCGCCCCAGGCGATGCGCCCGAGCGGTGTTCGAGAACATCGCCGTGAACTCGTGGTCGCCGCGCCGGGTGTGGAGGATGGGAAGCCACGCCTCGCCGGTCGGGTTGAACCGTCGGGGAGCGATCGTGGGGAGTCGCCCACGGGCGGCCGCCTCGCGGTACTCGCGGTCGACGTCGAGGATCTCCGCCACGGAGGGCTCGTCGCCGGTGTCGACCGGGAGAGGGCGGACCCGCCCCAAACGGGCCCGGAGCACGTCGCGGATGCCCGCGATCCGCTTCGGACCGAGACCGTCGATCCCTTCGAGCCGCCCGTCGTGCGCTGCCGCCTCCAGGTCCTCCAGCGAGCCGATCCCCAGCTCGTGGACCAGCCGGTCGGCCAGCTTGGGGCCGATGCCCGGCACGGTCATCAACGCCACCTCCGGGTCGGCGTCGCCGCGGAGATGCTCGAGCAGCGGCAGTCGGCCCGTCGTCACCAGCGTGCGGATGCTGCGGGCCAACCGCTCGCCGATCGTGGGGAGCTTCTCGAGGCCCTCCAGGCCCCCTTCGTCCAGGATCGCCGCGAGCGGGCGCTCCAGCTCACGGATCGTCGCCGCGGCACGGCGGTACGCGTTGACGCGGAACGGGTTCGCCCGCTGCTCCTCGAGGAGCAGCCCGACCTCGTCGAGGCGCGATGCCACCGTGGCGTTCGCGTTCGCGGTCCCGCTCCGGTCAGTGCGCGGCATCGCGGCCTCCTCGCGGCCGATCGTTGGGCCTTCAGCCCGCCACGACCTCCGTGACGAAGTTCGGCATCCGGGGTGCGTCGAGTCCCATGCCCTCGTAGAGGCCGTCGGGGAGCGCCAGATCGCCGACGAACAGGCGGCCGACGTGCTCCCCCGGGGCGGCGCCACGCTTGGCGAGACCGATCGCGAGGGTCATGGTCGCGTTCACGACGTCGCCCGGCAGCGTGCCGTCATCGGCCTTCAGCCCCGTCGGGACGTCGAGCGAGATGACGCAACTGCCCTGGGCCACGAGCTGGTTGACGACCGTGATGACGTCGAGGGTGCGGCCGCGCGGCGGCCCCTCGAGGTTGGTACCGATGGCGCTGTCGATCACCACCGAGAACTTCATCTTGGGGAGGCTGGTGCGCACCTTGACCGTCTCGTAGTGCCGCAGGTGCTCGAGCTGCTCCTTGGGCGTCCCGGAGTAGTTCTCTGCCTCGTGGGTGGGCACGACCCAGACGCGCCTGCCGCGCGCCGCCAGCAGCCGCGCGGCGGCGAGCCCGCCGGAGCCGTTGTTGCCGCGGCCCGCCACCACCAGGATGGTGCCCTCGGGGGCATGGGCGTCGACCAACGCCACGACGTTGCGCGCCGTGTGTTCCACCAGCAGGCGGCTGTCCAGACCGTACTTGCCGGTCGCGAGCATGATCAGCTGCTGCATCTGGCTGCCGGTGATCCGGGGTACGGCGTCCCACGAGACGGTCGGGAAGCTCATCGGTCCCTCCTCAGCCGGCGACCGACTCGGCGAAGGCCGAGAGGTCGGCGGTGCTGTACACGTTCTGGACGTCGTCGAGCTCCTCGAGCGCCTCGAGGAAGCTCACCACGCGGGCGGCGGCGTCCGCGGCCAACGCGGTGGTCGTCTGGGGGACCTTGGTGAGCTGGCTCACCTGTGGCTCGAAGCCGGCGCTCTGCATGGCGTCGACGACGTCGTACAGGGCCGTCGGCGCCGTGTAGATGGTGGTGGCGCCCTCCTCGACCTCGATGTCCTCCGCGCCGGCCTCGATGGCGGCCTCCGCGACGTCCTCGTCGTCACGCTCGACGACGATGAGGCCCTTCGTCTCGAACTGCCAGGCCACGCTGCCGGAGAGGTTCCCGCCGCGCTTGGAGAACACGTGGCGCACCTCGCCGACCGTGCGGTTGCGGTTGTCGGTCAGGGCCTCGACCAGGACGGCGACCCCACCGGGGCCGTAGCCCTCGTACATGACCGTCTCGAAGGCGGCGCCACCCTCGGCGCCGCCGAGCGCCCGCTCGATCGCGCGATCGATGTTGTCGACCGGGACGTTGTCGCTCTTGGCGGCGGCAAGCGCGTTCTTCAGCGGCAGGTTCGCGCCGGGGTCCCCGCCACCCCCCTCGCGCACCGCGCTCTGGATGGCGCGGATGTGCTTGCTGATCGCCTTGCCACGCTGGTTGTCGTTCGCAGCCTTCTTGCGTTTGATCTGCGACCACTTGTTATGGCCCGCCACGTTGCCTGCCTTCCATCACGCCCCCCGGGTCGGGCCGAACGCCGCGCGATCGGCACCACCAAGGGGGCGTACTCATGAGGCGATTGTACCCCAGGGACGTGGCGGGCAGACGCCGCGTCAGCGACGCTTCACTTCGTACACGTCCTCGAACACGCTGGCGTCGTCGAACCGGGCCAGGTCGTCGCGGATCGCGTCCGTCCACGCGTCCAGGCCCCGCAGGCCGTCGTAGCGGGCGCCGATCGGCCGTGGCGACCACGAGGCGCGGAGCCGCCATTCGCCCTCGGGCGTGCGGCCCTGGACGGGCTCCGAGGTGCCGACCGGAGGCACGCGGACGGGGCTGCCGCCGGCCTCGATCGCGTAGTCGCGGACCAGGACCGACACGCGACCCTCGGGGTCCAGCGCGCTGATCGTCAGGTAGCCGCTGCGCCGCACCGACACCCGGAAGTACATCTGCGAACCCGGGTAGATGCTGAGCGGGGCGATCTCGAAGATCCTGAAGCCCTCGTCGTCGGGGAGCAGCGGGCTAGGCTTCGGCGGCCGCGGTCGGTCGACGGTCGACGAGCTCTCGTCGGTCGGGGGTCGCGGCCGATCGACGGTGACACCGCCACCCCCGTCGATCGGCGGCAGGAAGGTCACGCTGCAGCCGGAGGCGAGGAGGACGAAGGCGACGGCGAGCGCGATGGTCAGCGGTCGACGGGTGAGCATGGGCGAACCTCCGGGGGACGCTGCGCCAGCCAGTGGCTGCCGGCGCTTCAGCGGCGGATCTCGAACCGCGTCTGGGCCACGTCGTCGGCGCCGTAGCCGTAGGGGCGGATCTCCAGGACGATCTGGGCCAACCAACGGTCGAGTGAACCGATGCCGACGAAGCGGACGCGCTCGGGCGTGGGTTCGGGGGTGAAGTGCGCCCGCACCAGGTGCACGCCGGTCGGCGGCACGGCGACGAACACCGTACGCCCGGACGGGCCCGGGATCGACTCCCATCGGTTGCCACGGACGGCGACGTTGCGCGCGATGACGTAGACGCTGCCGTCGGGATCGAACGCCGTCAGCGTCACGTAGCCCGGCTGGTTGGTGCGGATGCGGAACGACACCTGGCTGCCCACCCAGTAGCTCGACGCGAACGACTCGAAGCTCTCGATCACCGCGCTCCGGACCGGACGCGGCCGATCGACCGCCACGTCGGGGAAGAAGGTGATGGTGCAGGCGCTGAGGCCCACCGCGGCGGCGGCGGCCAGGAGGATCGCGATTCGACGCGGTTGCATGGTGACTCCTCTACATCGGGCCGTCGGCCCGCCGGGTCGTCGACACGCCGGTTCCTCGGCCCACCATCCAGGGTACGACGGTGCGACGCGGGCGGATGAGCGTCGCCGTCACACGACCGTCATCGGTGGCGGCGATCCGGCCACCCGCGACCGGGAGCCCGACGCCACGGCGTCGGGCCGACTTGAGTCTGGGGCACTCACATCTGCTAGACTCCGCGCGTGACCCCGCCGCGTCGTGACCCCTACCAGGTGCTGGGCGTGGCCCGCGACGCCGACGCCAACGCGATCAAACGCGCCTACCGCGAGCGGGCGCTGCGCGACCACCCGGACCGCAACCCGGGCGACGCCGCCGCCGAGGAGCGCTTCAAGGACGCGTCCGAGGCGTATGCGACCCTGCGCGACCCCGACGCGCGTCGGCGCTACGACGCGTTCGTGGCCGCGGGTGGCGTGGCGGGCCAGGCGTCGCGCGGGGCGGCGCCGCGCCCGGACTTCTCCACGGTCGACTGGCGCAGCGTGTTCCAGGAGGCCGACGTGCCGCTCGACTGGAGCCGCTACGGATCGACGGGCGCCGTCCCGACGACGGGGCACGTCGTCTTCGACGTGCTGTTCCGGGGCGTCACCCGGGCGTTCCGGCAAGCTGGCCTGCTTCCCGGAGAGGACCGCCAGGTGCCGCTCCGGCTCGACCTCGCGGCGGCCCGGCGCGGGGGCGTACGCCGCGTGCACGTTCCGGGCCCGGTCGTGTGCCCCGACTGCCGCGTCCAGGGCGCGCCGTGCGCCACCTGCGGCGGCACCGGCGTCCTGCGCCGCGGTCTCGACGTCGACGTGCGCGTGCCGGCCGGCGTGCGCCCCGGGCAGCGGCTCCGCCTCCAGCGCATGGGTGGCCCGGGTCGGCCGCCCGGCGACGCCCTCGTCGACATCGACGTGGCGCTCCCCGCCGGGGTGCGCCGGCAGGGTCGCGACCTCGTCGCCGAGGCCTTCGTCACGCCGCTGGAGGCGGCCCGGGGCACGGTCTTGCACGTGGCCGGGATGCCCGTGCGCGTCGCGGCCGGTGCCCGTGACGGCCAGCGCCTGCGGGTGGCGGGCGGCGGCCTGGGCGGCGGCGATCTGCATCTGACGTTGCGTGAGGACGTGTGGCGCGGGGTGGCGCGGACGCTCGCCGAGGGCGTCGCGGGGCTGTGGAGCGAGACGGCGGCGGCTTGGCGCCGGCTCGCCACGGCCGGGAGGAAGGCATGAGCGACAACGACGAGCGCCGGCGCGGCGAGGCGGAGTCCGCCGATCCGACGCTGGACAAGGACAAGCCGCTGTACGTGATCAGTGTCGCCGCCGAGCTCGTCGACATGCACCCGCAGACGCTGCGGCTGTACGAGCGCAAGGGCCTCATCGAGCCATCGCGGAGCGCGGGGAAGACCCGCCTGTACTCGCAGCGCAACATCGAACAGCTGCGCGAGATCCGCCGCCTCACCCAGGAACTCGGGGTCAACCTCGCCGGCGTGGAGGAGATCATCCGCCTGCGGCAGAAGCTCGACGTCCTGCAGCAGCGCATCGAGGACCGCATCGGCACCCTGCAGGAGCGCCTGCAGCTCGAGCTCAAGGGCGCCCGCGCGCTGCCGGCGCCGCCGGCGGGCGCCGACGACGTCCCGCCCGCGGGTGAGGCGCCCGGCGCCGGAGAGGACGACGCGGCGCTGCGACGCGGCCTCGAGCACCTGGAGGACGACCTCTGATCGCGGCCTAGTTCGCGTCGGGGACGCGCGCTGCGCGTGGTACGCTCGCGCCCATGTCGCCCGCCCTCCAGCGCTCGGAGACCGATTCGGCGTCCCCCGTCGGCCGGACGGCCGACGTCGACGCGTACCTCGACGCGAACCGCGAGCGCGTGCTCGCGGAGCTCCTCGACCTGTTGCGCATCCCCTCGGTCTCGACCGATCCGCAGCGGGCCGGCGACGTGGCGCGCGCCGCCGACTTCGTCGCGGAGGCGCTTCGCCGGGCGGGCCTCGAGGCGGAGGTGCATCCGACGGCGGGGCACCCGGTGGTCACGGCGGCGTCCCCGCCGGTCGCGGGCGCGCCGACGGTCGTCATCTACGGGCACTACGACGTCCAGCCCGCCGAACCGCTGGAAGCGTGGGCGACGCCCCCGTTCGAGCCGCTCGATGTCGACGGGCGGATCGTCGGCCGCGGCGCGTCCGACGACAAGGGTCAGTTCTTCGCACACGTCAAGGCGGTCGAGGCGCTGCGCGACCTCGACGGCGGCCTGCCGCTCAACGTCCGCTTCGTCATCGAGGGTGAGGAGGAGATCGGGAGCCCGAACCTCGCGTCGTTCCTCCGGGAGCACCGGGCGGAGCTGGCGGCCGACGTGGCCCTGGTGTCGGACGGCGCCATGGTGGCCCCGGAGACGCCGACGATCACCTACGGCCTCCGTGGGCTCACCTACCTGACCGTCCGCGTCCGGACGGCGGGCCGCGACCTGCACTCCGGTGCCTACGGCGGGGGCGTCGCGAACCCACTGGGCGCCCTGGCGTCGATGCTGGCGGGCCTGAAGGGTGCCGATGGCCGCATCGCGGTCGCGGGCTTCTACGACGACGTCGTCGAGCTGGACGACGCCGAGCGGGAGCGCCTGGCCGCGGTCCCTTTCGATCGCGACGCCTTCATGGCGGACGCCGGCATCGCGGCGACGCCCGGCGAGGCGGGCTACGGGCTCCTGGAGCGATTGTGGGCTCGGCCCACGCTCGACGTCCACGGCCTCGGCGGCGGCTTCGTCGGCGAGGGGACGAAGACGGTCATCCCGGCCGAGGGCGTCGCCAAGCTCAGCTGCCGACTGGTCGCGAAGCAGGATCCGGAGCGAATCGCGCAGCTCCTCGAGGCGCACCTGCGGCGATCGGCACCCGAGGGGGTCGCGGTCGACGTCGCCGTGGAGGGCGGGGGAGAACCAGCGCTCACGCCGCTCGACCATCCGGCGGTCGCGGCGACCGCCCGCGCGCTGGAGGCCGTCTGGGGCCGGCCGGCGGTGTTCGCCCGTAGCGGCGGGTCGATCCCGGTCGTCGTCGAGCTCCAGCGCGTGTTGGGCGCCGTACCGGTCCTGCTCGACATGGGCCTCGAGGACGATCGCCTGCACGCCCCCAACGAGAAGTTCGAGGTGCGCAACTACCTCCAGGGCATCCGGGCGTCTGCCGTGACCCTGCGAACGCTCGCCGCCGCCCTGGGCACGCGTTGATCGCTTCCCGATCGCGGGGGGCCACGTGCGGCTGACCAGCCTGACGCTGCAGGGCTTCAAGTCGTTCGGGAACCGGACCGCCATCGAGTTCTCGCCCGGGGTGACGGCCGTCGTCGGCCCCAACGGATCGGGCAAGTCGAACCTGCTCGACGCGCTGAAGTGGGTGACCGGCGGCGGCCGCGCGCGGGAGTTCCGGGCCGAGACGAGGACCGACCTCATCTTCCATGGGGCCGCGGGCAAGCGCGGCGTCGGCTTCGCGGAGGTCGAGGTCGAACTGAGCGACGGCCGTCGCAGCGTCAAGGTGCGCCGTGATCTCGACCGGTCCGGTGCCAGCCGCCTGCGCCTCGACGGCCGGGCGGCGCGCTTCCTCGACGTCGACGAGGCGCTGGCGGGCTCGGGCCTGGGCACCGCGGGGGTCGCGATGATCGGGCAGGGCGAGGTCGCCGGCGTCCTGATGGCCGATCCGGCGACGCTGCTGCGCTACGTCGCGGAGGCCGCCGGCGTCGCCCGGCTGGCGAGCCGTCGGGAGCAGACCCAATCCCGGCTCGACGCCGCACAGGCGCACCTGACGCGGCTCGAGGACGTGCTCGTCGAGCTTCGCGAGCGGATCGAACACCTGCGGCACGAGGCCCAGGTCGCGACCCGTCACACCGAACTGACCCGCGAGGCGCTGGCGCTGCGCGTGACCGCCGGACACGCGCGGGTGGCGTCCCTCGAGGCCGAGGTCGGCGGACTCCGTCAGGAGGTCGGCAGCGCCGAGCAGCGCATCCTCGAGGGCCGCGAACGGCTCGCCGAGGCGCGCGCCGCGGTCGAGGAGACCCGCGGCCGGCGGACCGAGGCGGAGCGCGCGTACCGCGAGTCGCTGGCGGCCGCCGAGCGGGCGCAGGGCGTGCTGGCGCTGGCGCGGGCCGGCGTCCAGCGGGCGGCCGAGGGGCGCGCAGCGGCGCTGCGGGCGCAGGCGAGCGCGGAGCGTGAGGCCGCGTCCCTGGCGGCGACGCCGGAACCGAAGGATCCCGCCGTCGACCTGCCTGCCCTCCAGCGGCGGGTCGACGACGCCGAGGCAGGCGTGGCCGAGTCGCTCGAACTGCGAACGGCCGCGGAGGCCGAGCTCGAGAGGGTGCGCGCCGACCTCGAGGCGGCGAGGGCCCGCGAGGCGACGTTGCGGGCCGCCTGGTCGGCCTATCGGGCGCGAGCGGCCGCGCTCGACGAGGAGCACGCCTCGCTCTCGCGAGAGCGAGCGCTTCTCGGGGCCGAGGAGCCCGGCCCCGACACCGCCGCCTTGGCCGCCGCGCGCGAGGTCGCGCGGAACGCGGTGGTGGAGGCCGAGGCAGAGCTCGATGGGGCGCGCCGCGACCTGCAGTCGGCCCACGAGCTCCACGCGACGGCGCATGGCGAGTCGGTGGCCGCCACGCGCAGCGCGCAGCAGGCGCGCGCGGCATACGAGGCCAGGCGCGGGTACGCCCAGGGGCCGAGGGTCGCCCTGACGTCCGGGATCGCCGGCGTCCACGGCAGCGTCGCGGACCTCCTGCGGGTGGCGCCCGACCATCGTGCCGCGATCGCGGGCGCCCTGGGACGCCGCGCCGAGTACGTGGTCGTCGACACGGCCGAGACGGCGGCGCAGGTCCTGGCGACCGTTCGCGCGGCCGGGGGCTGGGTGACGCTGCTGCCCCTCGACCTCCTGCGCCCGCCGCGCGTCGACGCCGACGGCGACCGGGGCATCCAGGGGCTGCTCGGCCGGGCGGCCGACGTCGTCGACGTGGCCCCGGAGTTCCGGGCCGTCGTCGGCCAGCTGCTGGCGAACACGTGGCTCGTCGAGGACCTCGCGGGCGCGACCGCGATCGCGCGACGGCACGCCGACCGCCCGCGGCTGGTGACGCTGGACGGCGACGTCCTCGAAGCCGGTGGCGCGATCTCCGGTGGCCGGCGCACCGGGGGCGCCACCGTCCTGGGGCTCGGTCGCGACCTGGAGCACGCCGAACGCGACGCCGCGGTCGCACAGGAGCGGGTGGCGACCGCGTTGGCCCAGCGGACGGCCGCCCAGGAACGCGTCCGCGAGATCCAGGCCCGGGCCGGCGACCTGCGGCGCCGGGCGGAGGAGACCGACGCCGCCTGGCGCGCGGCCGAGGCGCTGCGCGAGCGGCGGGTCGAGCGCTTCGCGGCGATCGACGCCCGCGAGGCCCGCTGGCGTTCCGCCCGCGACGAGCTGGCGCCGCCGGAGAGGGCGGAGGGCGACGCCGACGTGACGGTCTGGGTCGCGGCCGAGAACGAGGCGCGCGCCACCGTCGCGGAGGCCCGGTCGGTGACGGAGGCGACCCTGGCTGCGGCGGCGGAGGCACGCCGCGAGGCCGAGGTCGGCGGCGAGCGGCTGCTCGCCTTCGAGGCGGCCCGCATCGCCCATCGCCGGGCGCTCGAACGTGCCGAGCGCCTGCGCGCCGAGTCGGCGTCCCACGGGGAGGAGGTGGCGCGCTGGAGCGCGGAGGAGACCGCCGCCCAGGCGCGCCGGCAGGCGGCCGAGGCGGCGCTACCGCGGGACCTCGACGCCCGTCGGCAGGCGTTCGAGCAAGCGGACGAGGCGCTGGAGCGCGCGGAGGCGAGGCTGCGCGAGCACACCGAGGGGCAGGCGCGCGCTGGCGACGACCTGGAGACCGCGCGGCTGGCCCTCGCCCGCCGCGAGGCTGCCCTCGAGCTGGCCCTGGACGAGCGCGCGGCCCTGCCGGCGGGCGTCGAGCCCCTCCCCCTGAGCGAGCGCGTGGCGCGCGCGAAGTGGCGCGAGGTGGAGGCGGCGCTAGAGGCCCTCGGCCCGGTCAACCAGCGGGCGGCGATCGACCACGCGACGCAGTCGGAGCGCCTGAGCGAGCTCGAGGACGAGGGGGCGCAGGCCGCGGAGGCCGTGGCCGAGCTGGCGGGTACCCTGGCGACCATCGACGCCGAGACCACCGGGAGGCTGAACACCGCCCTGAAGGGGCTCCAGGAGGGCTTCGCCGAGCACGTCAGGCAGCTCTTCGGTCCGACGGCCCTCGGTTCGATCGACGTCGAGCGCGAGGGGGAGCGCCCGGTCGGCGTGCGCATCCGCCTGCAGCCGCCGGGCAAGCGCACCGAATCACTCAACCTGCTGTCGGTGGGGGAGCGAACGATGGGGGCGATGGCCTTCCTCTTCGCCCTGATGGCCGGCGACATCGGCAACCTGCCCATCGCCGTCCTGGACGAGGTCGATGCCCCGTTGGACGAGGCCAACATCCGCCGCTTCTGCGGCTTCATCGAGACGCTGTCGTCGCTCGGCACCCAGTTCGTGCTGATCACCCACCAGAAGGCCACCTTCGAGGTGGCGGACACGCTGTGGGGGGTGACCTCCGACGATGGCGTGAGCAGGGTCTTCTCGATCCGGCGCGAGGAGCCGAACGGGCTCGCAGGCGTCGGCGCCACGACGGCGTGACCGCGACACCCGTGCAACAGCGTGAGACCTATATAACGGCGTCACCACGTCGGCATGCTTGGCCAGGACGCCGCTCGCCAACGGCCCGGATCGGCGGCTCGCACGACCTCGGCCTCTCGTACCTTGCGCCGGCGGCGGCTCAGCGGCGATGCTGTCCACGAACCCGTCCGCAGCTTCCGGCGCGCGCGCCGGAAGCTGCGCCAGCGCCGGCAGCGGCGCGGAACAGGAGCTCGCCATGACCTACCCGCAGCCCTCGCTGTACGCGCGCATCGGCGGCGCCGAGGTCGTCGCCCACCTGGTCGACGCGTTCTACGAACGCGTCCTGGCCGATCCCGAGCTCGCCCCGTTCTTCGCCAAATCGGACGTCGACAAGCTGCGGGCGATGCAGCGCGAGTTCTTCTCGGTCGCGCTCGGCGGGCCCGTCACCTACTTCGGGCAACCGCTCGCGTACGCCCACCGCGGCCGCAACATCGAGCGCCGCCACCTGCAGCGGTTCACCGACCACCTGCTCGCCACCCTCGAGGGGCAGGGCCTGGACGACCGCGACATCCACGACGTCATCGACCGGATCAACGTCTACAGCAGTGACATCCTCGGGGGTCACGGCACGTCGGGCTGAGAGTGCACGGGCCGGACGGTGCACGCCGATGCCCAAGTGCCGCTGGGTTTGATAAGTTGTCTTATCACACTTCGTTTACCCACGACCATCACCGCTCGCCCATCACCTCGAGCACCCAAGCCGTCCACGCAGCGAACGCCGCGGCGAAGGGCACCTCGGGATGCTCGAAGGCGAGCAGGTGGGCGAACTGGGTCCCGTGCGAGTACCCGAGCAGGACGACACGGGTGTCGCTATCCGGCCCAAGAACATTGTCCTGGACGGCGTTTCTAAGGTCCTCGGCGGCGGACAGGTAGCCGCGGCCGCGCTCCGGATGGTCGTCGACGTGGCTGCGGTACGTCCACGCCTCGACGTCGAGGCCGGACGCCCGCCAGACCGCCAGCGCCGCCGGCACCAACCGCCGCGCGAGGGCATCGACGTTCTCGTCGGGCGGCGTGCAGGATCGTAGCGCGCACCGCCCGGAGAACGCGATGAGCAGGAGATCGGCACCCTCCCCCACCCCCGCGCCCGCCGCCGTCGCCGGGTGAACGGGTGAGGGCGGGAGGTACACCGTCGATGGCTCGGCCGCCCGGGCCAGCGACGCCAGCGACAGCGCGCACGCCAGGACCAGCGGGGAGAGGCGCGCCGCCAGGCGCCGCGCCCGTTCGATCACTCCGCCGCCCAGCGCACCCGTCCAGGCCGTGTGTAGATCTGGTAGGTCAGGTCGCGCAGCAGCGACAGCAGCACCTTGGCCTCACGGGCGTCGACGTCGGGATCCGCCACCCCTGGCGCCGGTCGCAACGCCTGCCGTGCCCTGTCCTTCCAGTCGTCGTCGAGGCCGGTGAGGTCCAGGATCTCCTCGACGTGTCGTTCGACGCGCGCCTCGCCGTCCGGCGCGAGGTCCTCCACCATGGCCCGCACCGCGCGCCTCACCATGGCGCCGAAGCCGCGGTACGCCTGCACCGAGAGGCAGTCGAGCGCCTCCTTGATCGCCTGGGCCACCGGCTCTGGCACGTGCTCGAAGTCGTAGGCCTCGACCACGGGAAGCGCCATGCGGGGCCGGTCGACCCGCACCGGGTCCCAGTCGACGACGTCGTAGGCAACCGGCACGGGGGCGAGGCAGGCGTCGCAGTGGTACACGACCATGATCTCGCGCAGCTTCGCCGAGCGGGCGACGTTCTCGATGAGGTCCTGCATGCGGGTGAAACTCGACCGCTGCCCGCAGTGCGGGCAGGTGCCGCCGACGCGCAACGCGTTCAGCGGCGCGGGCGGCTGATTACCATAGAACTGAAGCATGGCCCTAGCTTAGCGCCGCCGGCGCCGCTGGGCCAGGGCCGGTCATCCGCTCAATCGGACGGCAAGAAGACCCAGGCCTCCGGGCGACCCAGGTTGCAGTGCACCGCGCGACCGAGGAGTCCGCCGGACGCCCACGACAGGTAGAGCGCCACGCGGGCCGCGTGCCACGCCGCCCCGACCGCCGGTCCGGGCGCCCGAGTGCCGTTCAGCACGGCCAGTCGATGGGCCAGGGAGGGAATGGGATGGAAGATCGCCTCAACCGCCTCGGACCGGGCCGGTTCATCGTCCTGGTCGCGATCGAGGGCCTCGAGCGCGGTCGCCAGCCGCAGCGGGTCGGCGCCCGCCGCGACCGCCGCGAGGTCGGCGTGGTGAACCGCCCAACGCGATGGGGTCGGCAGCAGCAACACGCCGACGAAGGAGCCCAGCGTCGCGAGGAGCGCCAGCCGCAGGACGTCGGCGGCCGCGACCGGCGGTCCCCAGGCCGCCACGGCCACCGCCACGGGCAACGCGTTCCAGAAGAGTGCGAGCCACAGCCCGCGATCCCGCGCGCCCGAGCGCGCGATCCACGACCGGCGCACGGCCTGGGCGTCGAGGGCCGATCGCTCCGGCGCCGACGACCAGCGGTCGGCCCACACCCACGCGGTCGCGAGCGGCGCGCCGTACGCGCCGCCGGTGACGTGGGCATGCGGCGTCTCGATCACCCACGTCCGAGGACCGAGGTCGCCCCATGGCTCGCGTCCGTCGGCTCGGCGGAGACGGGTCTTCCCTACCGCGGCCGCGATCCGCGGCTGCCAGGTGAGGAGCGCCAGCACCAGGGCCAGATAGGCGGCCCAGGTTCCCCAGGCGCCGCCTCCGCGCGCGGCGAGCATGAGGCCGGTGGCGGCGAGCGTGAGGGCGAGGCCGTGCATCAGCGCGCCGCGCCACCAGCGCCGCAGGAAACCGGCGAGACGCTCGGTCGTGCGCCCGTACTCGCGCGGGATGAGGAACCCGGCGAACAGGTCGAAGGGCGCCAGGACGGCGGCCTGCAGCGCCACCGCCAGCGCGATCCAGGCCGCATCCGCCGCCCACGGCCCTGGCGCCGTCGGCCACAGCCGGCCGGGCACGTCCAGCAGCAGGGCGGCCGCGGAGAGGACGGTGACCGTGCCGACGGCCGAGGTCCCCAGGAACAAACGCGCGCGGGCATACGTGAGCGCGGGCATCGAGGCTGCCGCCGGGGTCGTCATGCAGCGACGGTACTCGACGGGCACCCGATCGTCTGCGTCCCTGGCTCCGGTCCCGCGGCAGCCGTGCACCGCCGGCTGCGTCGCGGCGATCACGTCTCGCGGTCCCCTAGGGGACCGCGGGCTCGCCCCACACGTCGACCGCCGCGGCGAGTTCCGCGAGGTCGCCGAAGACGCGGTCGGCGGCCATGAGCGCCTCGGCGTCGAAGGTCCCGGCGACCGCGGCCACCCGCATCCCGCCGGCTCGCCCGGCCTCGACGCCGGCGAGCGAGTCCTCCACGACCCAGCAGCGGTCGGGCCTCACGCCGACCCGTTCCGCGGCGAGCAGGAAGATGTCCGGCGCAGGCTTCCCGTTCACGACCTCCTCGCCGGTCACGGCGGCGTCGAACAGCTCGAGGATGCCCGTGTTCGCCAATCTAGCGGCCATCCGCGGGCGCTCGGTCGACGTCGCCAGCGCCAGACGCCAACCCCGCGCCCGGAGGCCCCGCAGGAGCGGCACCGCCGCGGGAAACGGGCGGATCTCGCCGGCCTGCAAAGCGATCTCCTTGCGCGCGTCGTAGTCGGCCACGAAGTCGTCCGTCTCCACTCCGACGCCCTGCAGACGCGGCGACAGCAGGCCCCGCAGGTAGGCCCGGGGGCGACCGCACACGGACCGCAGCACGTGGTCGTCGACCTCGACACCGTGCGCGCGCAGTCGAGCCTGCAACAGCGCCAGGCTGGGACGCTCGCTGTCGAGCAGCACGCCGTCCATGTCGAAGAGGACCGCACCGACCTCGGGCGTTCCGCGCATGGCCCGCCACCTCCCTGCGCCGTGCTGGGCACGACACGGGCGCCAGGTTACCGCGACGCGGGCGCGTGTCGCCGGGCCGGTCGGCCGTGGGTCGCGCGCGTTGCCGGGCGCCACCGCGATGGGCTGCGATGATGTGGCGATGCTGCGGCGTCCGCTCCGCCACCTGCTCGCCGGGCTCCTGCTCGCCGCGGCGATCGCGCTCGTCGCGGGCAGGGCCTGGCTCTCCGTGAGCGGCCCTTACCTCGAGGCCCTCCCTCCCTACCCCTACTGCGCCGAGGCCGAGGCTGCTCTGGCCGACGACCGCCTGCTCGAAGCGCTGGAGCTCGCCGAGGCGGGCGCATGCCCGGCGGTGCTGGCGGCGGCGGAGGCGCGCTGGAACGCACCGCTGGCCACCTTCGAGCGCTGCGCGGCGGGGGTATGGACCGGCTTCGGCGAGGACGCCGCCGGCGTCGCCTGCGCGGTGGCGAGCGACCTGCTGGTCTTCGGCGACGTCCGCGACCTGACCCGCCAGGGCGTCGCCTGGGGTCGCGGCGAGGCGACCGATCCCCTGCTGATCGGACTGTCGACCGCCGGCATCGTGCTGACCTTCGCGCCCCACGTGGGCGTCGGCAACGCGCTCCTCAAGGCCGCGCGCCGCGCCGGCAGCCTGACGCGCGGCCTGGCCGATCAGCTGCTCACGCTGCTGCGCCGGGGCGCATGGGGCGCGGTGGCCGGACTCTCGACGGACGCGGCTCGCGTCTCGACGAAGCTCGGTGTGGCGCGCGGTACGCGGGCGCTGGCGTACGCGGACGACGCGACCGAACTCGCCGACCTCGCCCGCTTCGTCGAACGGGCGCCGGCACCGCTGGTCGCGCTGCGTTGGGGCGGCAAGCAGACGCTGCGGCTGGCCGACGACGACGCGCTCTACCGCACGGCCTTGAGCCGCGGCCCGGACGGCCTGCGACTCGCCGCCGAGCGCGGCGGGCGCGCACTGCTCGCCCGACAACCGCTGCTGATCACGCTCGGCAAGGCCGTGGTGAAGCACCCCGACGAGCTGGCGAGGCTGCTCGCGAGGTGGGCGACCTGGCTGCTGCGCTGGCTGACCTGGCCGTGGGTGCTGCTGGCGTCGGGCGTCCTGGCCCTGCTGGCGCTGGCGGCCCGCCCCCGGCGCCGACGGCGTTCGCGCCGGCGCGGTGTCGCGACGTCGTCGACCCGGTCAGCGACTTAGCTCACGAATTCACGAGCGATCCGCTCGTGATCTCGTGCCGGCGGGCGCGCCCTCAGTCCTCGTCCGTCACGTCCTCGATCCACGACAGGCCCTTCATCATCGCCGGGAAGCCAAGCGTGGTGGCGGCCAGGAAGGCCACGTGGCGCACGTCCTCGACGCCGACGCCGGCCTCGAGCGCCTGGCGCGTGTGGCTGTGGGTCGCGCCCTCCGACCCGGCGGCGAGCGCCAGGGCCAGCTTCACGAGCCGGCGCTCGCGCTCGGAGAGCGGGCCGGCCTCGTGAGCGACGGACGCGAACCGCTCGTAAGCCTCGGCCAGCTCGGGGTGCTCGCGGTGCAGACGCAGGTAGGGTGCCGGCTTGCTCATGCTGCCTCCTTGGGCCCGACGCGGGCCACCTCCATGCTACCCGCACCCGCGGGGCACGGCTCCCGCGGCTGGCGACGTACGATCGAGGCACCGTCCGGCACCGCGTACCACGGCCCGCGGCGCGCAGGCGTGCGGCGTGTCGGTGGACGCGGGCCGCCGCCGGACGCGACGTTGGAGGTGGCGCATGCGCGACGACGCGTTCGTCCTCGGGGTCAACTACTGGCCACGACGCAAGGCGATGGGCTGGTGGTCCGACTTCGATGCCGACGAGGTCCGCGCCGAGTTCGGCGTGATCGCCGACCTCGGCCTCGACGTCGTGCGCGTGTTCCTGCTGTGGGACGACTGGCAGCCCTCGCCCGACACCGTCTCCGAGGCGTGCCTGACGAACCTCGGCAGCGTCCTGGATATCGCCGCCGAGCTCGGCCTGGGCCTCGACGTCACCTTCTTCACCGGGCACATGAGCGGCCCGAACTGGGCACCCGGCTGGCTGCTGCGCGACGGACCGCGCGACCCCGGGCCCGCCCCCCGGACGGTGGTCAGCGGCGGCCGGCGCGTGGACCTCGCCTACCGCAACCCGTTCCACGACCCCGAGGCGTTGCGCGCGGCCGAGGCGCTGCTGCGCGCGGTGGTGGGGCGTTACCGCGACCACCCCGGCGTGTGGCTGTGGAACCTGGGCAACGAGCCCGACCTCTTCGCCTGGCCCGCGTCGCCCGCCGACGGACGGGCGTGGGTCCGGCGCATGACCGCCATCATCCGCGAGCTCGACCCTCACCACCCGGTCACCTGCGGCCTGCACGTCGAGAGCCTGCTGCAGGACAACGGACTGCGCGTGAGCGACGTCTTCGCCGAGACGGACGTCGCCGTCATGCACGGCTACCCGATGTACGCGGACTGGGCCGAGGGACCGCTCGATCCCGACTACGTCCCGTTCACCTGCGCCCTCACGACCGCGCTGAGCGGCAAGCCGACGCTCATGGAGGAGTGGGGCGGCTGCACGGCGGCGCCCGGCGAGCCCTCGCACGTCATGCGCTGGCGCTTCGGCGGCATCGAGCGCACGCAGTTCATGGCCTCCGAAGACGACCTCGCGGACTACGTCGCGGCGGTCCTCCCGCGGCTGGTCGAGGTCGGCGCCACCGGCGCGATGCTGTGGTGCTTCGCCGACTACGCGGAGGCCCTGTGGGACCGGCCGCCGTGCGACGAGGCGCAACACGAGCGCTTCTTCGGGTTCGTCCGGCCCGACGGCTCGCTCAAGCCGCACGCGGCGGCCGTTCGCGCCTTCGCCCGCACGCGACCACGGGTCCGGGCGGCAACGCGTCGCGTCGACCTCGACGTCTCGCCCGACGACTACTACGCGGACCCCACCGGCCATGCCCGGCGGCTGTACGCCGCCTACCTCGACGACGCAGACGATCGCTGAGCCACAGCTCCACCCCGCCGGCAGCGCTCGAGGCGCGGCTCGCTCCGCCATCACGTCATGGCCGTGTCATCGCGACATCCGCTATACTGCCGCCCTCGATCCCACAGGCCCGACCCGGAGGCGACGATGACCCATGTCGTGAGGCGCAGTTGACCCCCTACGTCCTCCTTCTCGGCGATCCCCGTGCCACGGACCCCGCGCTCGTCGGCCCCAAGGCCGCGCACCTCAGCGCGCTCGCGCGATCCCACCCGGTGCCGCCCGGCTTCTGCCTGACCGCGGAGGCGTACCGGCGCGCCGAACGCGCGGGCGGCATCGACCCGCACCTGAGCCGCGACATCGTCGACGCCTACGCGCGACTCGTGGGCGACGCCTCGCCGCCGCCGCCCGTCGCCGTCCGCTCCTCGGCGCTCGACGAGGACGGCCCGGCCGCGTCCTTCGCCGGCCAGCACGAGACGATCCTCGGGGTCGTCGGGCTCGACGCCGTGCTCGAGGCGATCGAGCGCACCTGGGCCTCGCTCCGCAGCGAGGTCGCGCTCGCCTACCGGCGCGACCACGGGCTCCCGGAGGACGGCCTCGCGCTCGCCGTGCTCGTCCAGCGCCTCGTCGTCGCGGACGCCTCGGGGGTCGCGTTCAGCGCCGACCCGGTCTCCGGTCGTCGCGACCGGATGATCGTCAACGCCACCTGGGGCCTGGGCGAGAGCCTGGTCGCCGGGCACGTCACGCCCGACGGCTGGACGCTCGCCAAGACCGACCTCCACGTCGTCGAGACGCGACCCAGCGAGAAGGGCAAGATGACCGTCCTCGCCGGCGATCGCACCGTCGAACTGGCGGTGCCGACGTTCCTGCGCGAACGGCCGGCGCTGTCGGACGCCGAGCTCGCCGCCGTGGCCAAGCTGACTTGCGACCTCGAGACGCTCCAGGGATGGCCGGTGGACGTCGAGTTCGCCGTCGCGGACGGCGAACTCCACCTCCTGCAGTGCCGCCCCGTGACCGCGCTGCCCGACGACACCACCGCGGACGAGGCGCTGGGCGAGCTGCCGGCCCCGTGGGTCGAAGCGGAGGATCCCACGCGCGCGTGGCGGCGCGACCGGATGCACGTCCCCGGCCAGATCACCCCCCTCGACTTCGAGCTCATGCGCCTGGCGGTCGAGGAGGGCATCACCCACGGAGCGCGACACTACGGCATCCCGGTCGCCTCCCTGAGCCGACGCTTCTGGACCTACTACTACGAGTGCAACCTGACGCCCGACCTGCCGCCGTCCGAGGCACTGGAGGTCAAGGCGTCGGGCGAGGCCGCGTACCGGGCCGTGATGGCCGACTTCGAGGGTACCTGGCGCACGCGCTGGCGGCCGGAGCTCGAGGGGCACCTGGCGTTCTGGGACACCTTCGACCTCGCCGCCGCCTCGGACGCCGGACTCCTCGCGCACCTCGACGAGACCCACGCGCGCCTCGCGCGGCTCTGGCGCCTCCACTTCGAGCTCGGGATCCCGCTCCTGCGCGCCCGCGGCCAGTTCCTGCCGTTCTACCGCGAGCTGTTCCCCGACGCCGACGAGCTCGACGCCGTCGACCTCCTGCAGGGCCAGGACAGCCTGACCACACGTGCCGGCGCCGCCCTGTGGGACGTGCGCGACACGGTGGCCAGCGTCCCTGGGCTGCCCGAGCGCCTCCGCGCGTTGCCACCCGAGGGCGTTGCCGCGGCGCTGCGCACCTGGCCCGAGGCGGCGGTCGCGGCCGCCGCCTTCGACGCGTACCTTCACGAACATGGGCGTCGCACGCTCTACCTCGCCCTGACCGCGCCGAGCCTCGCCGAGGACCCGACCCCGGTCGCGGCCATGCTGCAGGACGCGCTGGCTCACCCCGATGGCGACCCGCGCCGTCGGCATCCGCAGGTGGTGGCCGACCGCGAGCGCCGGGTCGCGGAGACCCGTGCGCGGCTCGCCGGGTACCCCGCACCCGTGCGACGCGAGTTCGACGCTCAGCTGGCGAAGGCGCAGTTCGCCGCGAAGCTCGACGAGGACCACGCCTACCTGCTCGACTACGGCGGCAGCGCCGCCGTCCGGCGGGTCGTGCTCGAGGTCGGCCGACGCCTGGTAGCCTCGGGGGCCCTCGCCGCGGCCGACGACGTGTTCCTGCTGTCGTGGGCCGAACTGCGCGCCGCGCTCGCCGGCGGCGGCGATCTCACATCGCTCATCGGAGCACGACGCGACGAGATGCGGCGCTTCGCGGACGCCGACCCGCCCGAGCACGTGGGCGCCCCACCGGACGCCGCGGCATCCGCCGGCAACGATCTCGCCGGACGACCGCCGGCCGAGACACGCGAACCCGACGTCGTGACCGGCAACGCCGGATCGCGGGGCCGCGCGCGCGGGCGCGCACGGATCCTGAGGGACCTGAACGACGCTGGCGCATTGCGGCCCGGCGAGGTGCTCGTCGCGACCACCACCTCGCAACCGTGGACGCCGCTGTTCGGCATCGCCGCGGGCCTGGTGACCGACGCCGGCGGCGTCTTGAGCCACACGGCCGTGGTGGCGCGCGAGTACGGGCTCCCCGCCGTCGTCGGCACCCGCATCGCCACCCGCCGCTTCCGAGACGGCATGCTGCTCGAGGTCGACGGCGACCGCGGCACGGTGCGCATCGTGTCCGAGGCCTGATGCCCGGGCCGGCGCGCCCGCCGACCGGCGACGTGATCGCCTCGCCGCGGCGCTGTTCGCCGGCGTCCTCGCGCCACTCGACTCGACGATGATCGTGGTCGCCCTCCCCGAGGTGCTGGCCGACCTCGGCGCCTCGCTGACGTGGGGAAGCTGGATCGTCGTGTGGTACCTGGTGGCGATGGCCGCGGTCCAGCCGCTCGGCGGCTCGCTCGGCGATCGCTTCGGCCGCCGCCGGCTCATGCTGCTCGGGCTCGGCGGCTTCGCCGTCGCCAGCGCCGTGGCCGCGTTCGCGCCCACGGTCGAGGTCCTGATCGCCGCCCGCACCGCCCAGGCGATCACCGGCGCGAGCGCCATCCCCAACGCGACCGCGCTGCTGCTGACCGGGCTCGTGACCCTCGCCCTCGCCGCCACCGTCTGGCGCGTGCCGGGGGTACCGTGGCCGGCGGTGGCCGCGCTCGCGCTGACCTCGTTCGTTGCGGTCGGGCTGCTGCGTCGCCACGTCGCGCGCACGCCGTCGCCCGTCGTCGGCCTGCGGCTCCACGAGCGGCCGGGCTTCCTCCCGGCGGGCGTATCGATCTTCGAATGGGCGCACGGTTACGGCAAGCGCTTCGGGTTGATCCACGTCGACTTCGCCACGCAGGCGCGCACGCCGAAGTCCAGCGCGCTGTGGTACCGCGACTTCGTGGCGGTGCAGCGGCGCTGAGCCGCCGGCACCATCGCGGCGCCCTGACGCGCCATCCGCCCTGTCCCTGCGTCATGGCATTGTCAGGCGACATCCGCTATACTTCCGCCTTCGACCCCACAGGCTCTAACCGGAGGCGGCAATGACCCACGTCGTGCGGCACAGGTGACCCCATTCGTCCTCTTCCTCGGCGATCCCCGCGCCGCGGACCCCGCGCTCGTCGGCCCGAAGGCGGCCCACCTGAGCGCCCTCGCGGCATCCCACCCGGTGCCGCCGGGCTTCTGTCTCACTGCCGAGGCCTACCGACGAGCCGAACGCGAGGGCAGCATCGATCCGGAGCTGAGCCGCGCCATCGTCGACGCGTACACGCACCTCGTCGGCGATGACACAGCGCCGGCACCCGTCGCGGTGCGCTCCTCGGCGCTCGACGAGGACGGCCCGGCCTCCTCCTTCGCGGGCCAGCACGAGACGATCCTCGGGGTTGTCGGCCTCGACGCCGTGCTCGAGGCGATCGAGCGCACCTGGGCCTCGCTGCGGAGCGACACCGCGCTCGCCTACCGGCGCGACCACGGATTGCCGGAGGACGGCCTCGCGCTCGCCGTGCTCGTCCAGCGCCTGGTGGTCGCGGACGCGTCGGGGGTGGCCTTCAGCGCCGACCCGGTCTCGGGCCGGCGTGACCGGATGGTGGTCAACGCCACCTGGGGGCTGGGCGAGAGCCTGGTCGCAGGTCACGTCACCCCCGACGGCTGGACGCTCGACAAGGCAAGCCTCCGGGTCGTCGAGGCCCGGCCTAGCGACAAGGCCAAGATGACCGTCCTCGCCGGCGACCGTACCGTCGAACTGGGGGTGCCGAAGTTCCTGCGCGAACGGCCGGCCCTCGCGGACGGTGACCTGGCCGCCGTGGCGACGCTGACGCGCGACCTGGAGACGCTTCAGGGATGGCCCGTGGACGTCGAGTTCGCGATTGCCGGCGGCGAACTCCAGCTGCTGCAGTGCCGTCCCGTGACCGCGCTGCCGGACCCCACGCCGGGCTCGGTGGCGACGCCGGACGACCCGCTGGGCGGGTTGCCGACACCCTGGCGTGAGGACGACGACGCGACGCGGTACTGGACGCGCGACCGCGTGCACTTCCCCGGTCAGACCACGGTGCTCGACGACGAACTCACGCGCCTGGTGTACGAGGTGGGCTTCACGCACGGCGCCCACATCTACGGCATCCCGACTACCTTCCACACCCGACGCTTCTGGACGCGCTTCTACTCGTCGCGACACCGGCTGGAGCTGTCCGAGGCGGAGCGCACCGCCTGGAGTGCGCGCGGCGAGGCCGCGTACGCCGAGACCGATGCGGGGCTGGAGAACGTCTGGACCTGGCGCTGGCGGCCGGAGATCGAGGCCCATCTCGCCTTCTGGGACGGCTTCGACCTGCGTGGCGCCGACGACGCAGCGCTGCTCGCCCACCTCGACGAGACGTGCGAGCGCCTGGTGCGCGTCTGGCGGTTGCACTTCGAGATCGTCATCCCCGTAGGTCGGGCCGGCGACGCCTTCGTGGCGCTCCACCGCGAGCTCTTCGAGGACGTCAGTGAACTCGACGCCGCCGGCCTCCTACAGGGCCGGGAAACCCTGACGACCCGCGCCGGGGCGGCGCTGTGGGCCGTGCGGGACGCGGTCGAGGCGGTGCCGGGGTTGGGCGAGGAGCTCGTCGCCCTGCCGGCCGCCGAGGTCCCAGGGGCGTTGGCACGGCGCGACGACGCCACCGCCGTGCGAGAGGCCCTCGACGCCTACCTGGCCGACTTCGGGCGCCGCACCCTCTACCTGGCGCTGAGCGCCCCCAGCCTGGTCGAGGACCCGACCCCCGTGATCGCCATGCTCCAGGACGCGCTGCGGCGCCCCGGCAATGACGCCCGCGCCCGCCACGCGGAGGTGGCGGTGGACCGGGAGCGCCGGGTCGCCGCGGCCCGCGAACGGCTGAGCGGCTATCCCGAGCCGGTGCGCGCGGCGTTCGAGCAACGCCTCGCCGCCGGCTGGTCCGCGTTCGTGGTCTCGGAAGACCACAACTTCCTGATCGACTACAAGACCACCGCCGCCGTCCGGCGCGTCTTTCTCGAGGTCGGTCGACGACTCGCGGACGCTACCTCCATCGCCGCACCCGAGGACGTGGCCCACCTCACCTTCGATGAGTTGCGCGCGACGTGGGCGGCCTCCCCCACGCTCGATAGGCGCGCTCTGATCGCCCAACGGCAGCGCGAGTTGCGCGAGTTCGCAGACGTCGACCCGCCCGAGTCGCTGGGCACGCCGCCCAGCTCGGCGGCCACCGCGGGCGACACCTACGCCGGCCGCCCGCCGCCCGAGACCCGCGAGCCCGACGTCGTCACCGGCACACCCGGCGCACGCGGCCTCGCGCGCGGGCGCGCCAGGGTCCTGCGCGACCTGCGCGATGCGGGGCAACTGCGCCCGGGCGAGATCCTCATCGCGACCACCACCTCGCAGCCCTGGACGCCACTCTTCGGGATCGCCGCGGGCCTGGTGACCGACACCGGAGGCGTCCTGAGCCACACCGCCGTCATCGCACGCGAGTACGGGCTTCCCGCCGTCGTCGACACCCGCGTCGGCACCCGCCGCATCCGCGACGGCATGCTGCTCGAGGTCGACGGCGACCGCGGCACGGTGCGCATCGTGTCCGAGGCCTGATACCCGTGGCGGGGCGTCCGGAGGCTGGGGATGTGATCGCCGCGGCACTGTTCGCCGGCGTGTTGGCGCCCCTCAACTCGACGATGATCGTCGTCGCGCTCCCCGAGGTGCTCGCCGACCTGGGCGCCTCGCTGACCTGGGGGAGTTGGATCGTCGTCTCGTACCTCGTGGCGATGGCCGCCGTGCAGCCGCTCGGTGGCTCGCTCGGCGACCGGTTCGGTCGCCGCCGGCTCATGCTGCTTGGGCTCGGCGGCTTTGCCATCGCCAGCGCCGCGGCAGCGTTCGCGCCGACCGTGGAGATCCTGATCGCCGCCCGTACGGCCCAGGCGATCACCGGCGCCAGCGCCATCCCCAACGCAACCGCGCTGGTGCGGACGCTCATCCCCATCCGCGCGCAGGGCCGCGCGTTCGGCCTGATTGGCGCCGGCATCGGCGTGGCGGCGGCGATCGGGCCGCCCCTCGGGGGGCTGGTGACCGAAGCGTTCGGGTGGCGCTGGATCTTCGCGCTCAACCTGCTCGCGCTCGGCCCGGCGGTCGCACTGGCCTCGCGTATCGCGGATCCGGGGCGGCGCTCGGCGGACGGCCGCTTCGACCTAGCGGGGGCGGGCCTCCTGCTGATCGCGCTCGTGAGCCTGGCTCTCACCGCCACCGTCTGGCGCGTGCCCGGGGTGCCGTGGCCGGCGGTCGCGGCGCTCGCGCTGACCGCGCTCGTTGCGGCCGGGCTGCTGCGTCGCCACGTCGCGCGCCATCCGTCGCCCGTCGTGGACCTGCGCCTGCTGGCGCGGCCGGGCTTTCTGGCGGCAGGGGTGTCCATCCTCGCCTCGAACCTGACGATGTACACGATCCTGCTCGCCCTGCCGGTGTTCCTCGCCCAACTCGTCGGCTGGGGCGCTCGCGACGTCGGGCTGCTGCTGGCGGGCATGTCGCTGCTCATGTTGGTCTTCGGCCCGGTCGGCGGCTGGCTCTCCGACCGGGTGGGCCGCCGCGCGCCCGCCCTCGCGGGGACGCTGATCGCGATGGCCGGCACGGCGCCGCTCGTGGCCGTGTCGACCGGTTGGACGTGGTCGGCCTACCTCGTCCCGCTGGTGGTCGTCGGCAGCGGCATCGGCCTGGCGGGTGCACCCGTTCAGGCCGCCGCGATG
This sequence comes from Trueperaceae bacterium, assembly GCA_011389865.1. Taxonomy (GTDB): domain Bacteria; phylum Deinococcota; class Deinococci; order Deinococcales; family Trueperaceae; genus JAABTL01. The sequence goes on along the minus strand of JAABTL010000002.1, from coordinate 40,566 downwards.
CAGGCCGCGCGGGCGGGCGAGGCGGGCCAGGCGGCGGGCATGTTCTCGACCATGCGCTACCTGGGCAGCATCCTCGGGGCGGCGGGCATGGCCGCGATCCTCGGCGCGGCCGACGACGAGCGGGCCTTCCGACTGCTGTTCGCCCTACTGGTGATCGCCGCGGGCGTGGCGGCCGCGGCATCGTCCCGGCTGCCCCGCGGCGTGGAGCCCGCGAGCTGATGGTCGCTCGCGACGGCCCGTCACGCCCACCGCCGCCGGCGGTGCAGTCGGCCACGACGGGACGGTAGGATGCCGCGACGTGCGGGAGGACCCGATGCCGAGCGCCATCCCCGTGAGGGAGGATCCCACCTACGCCGAGGCGTACGCCGCCTTCGAGCGCGACCACCCGGGCTACGCGTCCGCGGAGCTCGACGCCGAGCGCGCGGCCGACTTCTCCCGCCTCGACCGCAGCGGCGACGTCTACCTCGACTACACGGGCGGCGGCATCTATGCCGAGTCGCACGTGCGCGAGCACGCCGAGCTGCTCACGGGCGGGGTGTTCGGCAACCCGCATTCGACCAACCCCACCTCGCTCGCGATGACCGAGCGCACCGAGTCGGCGCGCCGCGCGGTCCTCGCGCACTTCGGGGCCGATCCCGGCGAGTACGTCGCGATCTTCACCCCGAACGCCAGCGGCGCGCTCAAGCTGGTGGCCGAGTCCTACCCCTTCGCGCCCGGCGGCGCCTTCCTGCTCACGTACGACAACCACAACTCGGTGAACGGCATCCGCGAGTTCGCCCACGCGCGCGGGGCCGAGGTGGCGTACGCGCCGGTGCGCCCGCCCGACATGCGCATCGACGACGTCGCGCTGTGGCGCGCGCTCGACGCCCCTCACGGCGGCGCCCGACGACTGTTCGCCTTCCCTGCGCAGTCGAACTTCTCGGGCGTCCTGCACCCGCTGGCTTGGGTCGACCGCGCCAAGGAGCGGGGCTGGGACGTGCTGCTCGACGCCGCGGCGTTCGCGCCGACGCACGCGCTCGACCTCGGCACGGTGCGCCCCGACTTCGTCTCGCTGTCCTTCTACAAGATGTTCGGCTACCCCACCGGCGTCGGCGCCCTGCTGGCGCGCCGCGAGGCCCTCGGCCGGCTGCGACGCCCGTGGTTCGCCGGCGGCACCATCGCCTACGCCTCGGTGAGCGAGCCGCGCCACGACCTGCACGAGGGCGCGGAGGCCTTCGAGGACGGCACCCTCAACTACCTGGCGCTGCCGGCCGTCGAGGCGGGGCGGCGGCGCCTGGCGCAAGGCAGGCAGGCGACCATCGACGCCCGCACCATGGCGCTGACGGGGTGGACGCTCGGACGGCTCGTGGCGCTCCGGCACGGCAACGGTAGGCCGCTGGTGCAGGTGTACGGGCCACTCGACACGGTCGCGCGTGGCGGCACGATCGCCTTCAACCTACAGGAGGCCGACGGTGCGCTGATCGACCACCGCGAGGTGGAGCAGCGGGCGAACGGCGCGAGGATCTCGCTGCGCACGGGTTGTTTCTGCAACCCCGGCGCCGGCGAGGCGGCGTTGGGCATCTCGGGCAACGAGCTCGCCAGCTGCTTCGGCGCCCACGAGCGCATGACGATCGACACCTTCCGCAGTTGCCTCAGCGACAAGGGCAGTGGCGCCGTGCGGGTGTCCTTCGGGCACGCGAGCACCTTCGCCGATGCCTTCGCCCTGGTTCGGCTGCTGGAGGGCTTTCGGGCCTAGGCCGCGGCTGCCGCTGGCGTACCGCACGACCGCCGACGTCCAGGCCGGCCCTCAGCCACCCGCGCGAGACAGCTGCAGCGTCGTGATGCAGGTCGGGCTGTCGCCGTGGGTCGTCACGAGACCGACGGTCTGGTAGCCGTCGAGCTCGAAGGTCAGCTCGATCGCCTGGCCGCGCGGCAGCCACAGATCGACGAAGCCGTTGGCCATCGTCGCCCGCACCTCGTCGATGACGACGGTCCCGTCGCCGAGCACGGCGCGGACGTGGAACGGCGCGTCGACGAGCTCGCCCTGGCAGCCCGACATGTAGTGGGTGAGGCAGGGATGGGTGTTCACCAGGAAGGGCGCCACCGAGACCAGCATCACGTCGTCGGGCAGGGCGACCTCGACCTGGCGACCGTCCGGGAAGGCGAAGTGGACCGCCTGCGGCGTCACGTAGCTGGTGACGGCCTGTCCCTTCCAGGCGTTGGCGAGGTCCATGGCTGCGTAGGCGTCGACGCCGTCGAGCGCGGACGGTGTCGCGGCGGGCACCTGCGCATGGGCCAGGGCCCCGAAGGCGAGGGCGAGGGCGATGAGGCGGGACATGCGGGCGGCGATCGGAAGCGTGGCCATGCGCCAGGATAGATGGAGCCGATCGTCGGTCGGTGAAGCGTGCGTCAAGAGAAGGTAAGGCGGCCGGGACCCCGGTCCCGAAGCGGCCCGCGCACCGCTCAGGCGTCCTCGTCTCCCGCGAGCGCCGCGAGCAAGCCGCCGCGATCGAGCGTGGGCCCTCCCTCGTCCGCGAAGGTGGCTCGCTGCGTCACCGTGACCTCCAGCGTCGCCTGCACGCCGGGGTCCTCGAGGAAGCGCGACAACCGCTGCAGCCCCTGGCGGCCGAACAACGCGTGGACGACGTCGAGCCGCTCACGCGCCCGCGTCACGGCGACGTAGAGCAGTCGTTTCTCCTCCTCGAGCTCGCCATCGTCGCCGTCGCGGGCGGCCCGGCGCACCGCCCACGGGCTCGGCAGGGTGCGATCGTCGACCCCGACGAGCACGACGTGGTCCCACTCGAGCCCCTTCGCGGAGTGCACCGTCGAGATCGTGACGGGGCGCAGCCCCTCGGTGGCGTCCGGCGCGCCGGCGTTGACCGCCTGGCGGGTGGTCTCCGGGTCGAGGGCCAGGTCGGCGAGCAGCGAGCCCAGGTCGGCGTAGCGCTCGACCACGACACGGAAGAAGGCGAGGTCCTGCTGCCGGTAGGGCTCGTGGGGGTGACGGCGTGCCAGCACCGGCAGGTACCAGGCGAGGAGGTGGTCGTAGCTTTCGGCGACCGACGCGGCCCGCTCCGCGCGCTCGAACGCCGCGAGGAGGCCCTGCAGCGCCGCGCGCGCCTTGCCGGTCGCGGCCTGCTCCCCGCGCCGGCGGGCGCGGGCGAGCGGGCTGGCATCGCCGGTCGCCGCCAGCGCGTCGGGATCGGAGAAGTCGGCGAACAGCCGGGCGGCCGTGGTCTCCCCCACGCCGTCGAGCAGCTGCAACAGCCGCAACCAGGCGAGCTCGTCGAAACCGTTGTGGAGGACGCGCAGCCCGGCCAGAAGGTCCTTGACGTGGGCCGCCTCGGTGAAGCGCAGGCCGCCGAAGACGGCGAAGGGGATCTTGCGGCGCAGCAGCTCGCCCTGCAGCGGCACGCTGAGGTAGGCGTTGCGCACGAGCACGGCGTGACCGCCGAGCGCGCCCGGCTCGCCGAGGCGCTCCTGCAGGGCGTCGGCCACCAGGTCCGCCACCGCGCGCTCGTCCTCGACCACGGTGAGGCGCGGGCGCTCGCCGCCGGGACGGGCGGCGGCCCGCAGCGGCCGGTCGATGCGGCTCTCCATCTGGGCCATGACCGCGTTGGCGACGTCGAGGATCGCCTGCGTGCTGCGGTAGTTGTCGGTCAGGTGCACCACCCCGGCGCCGGGCACGTCGTCTGCGAAGCCGGCGATCTTCTCGTGCCGCGCGCCGCGGAAGCCGTAGATGCTCTGCTTCGGGTCACCGACGACCATGAGGTTGCCGTGCGGGGCGGCGAGTGCGCTGGCGATGTCGGCCTGCCAGGCGTTGACGTCCTGGTACTCGTCCACGAGGACGTAGCTCCAGGCGGCGGCGACGCGGTCGCGGACGTCGGGCAGCCCGAGCAGCTTGGCCGCCATGACGAGGACGTCGTCGTAGTCGACGTACCCGCGCTCGAGCTTGTAGGCGGCCCACGCCCGCCGGACCCGTTGCAGCGTCTCGACCTCTTCGACGAAGTCCGGCAGGTCGCGCGCGATGACGTCGGCCAGCGGGGCGCGCAGGTTGGTGGCCCGGCTGAACGCCGCCTGCAGCGCGCCCTTGCGCGGCAGCCGGCGGCGGCGATCGCGCTGCAGACCGAGCCGCTGGACGACCGCGGCCACGGCGTTGGCGGCGTCGTCGGGATCGATGACCGTCGGCGGCCTGGGGAGCCCGAGCGCGCGGAAGTTGCGAGCGACGATGCGGTACGCGACGTGGTGGAAGGTGCCGCCGTCGACGCGCCGGGCGAGCGGGTGACGGAGCGCCGCGCGCTCGAGCATCTCGGCCGCGGCCTTGCGGGTGAAGGTCATGAGCAGCACGCGCTCGGGCGGCACGCCGCGCTCCAGGAGCCGTGCCGTGCGCTCCTCGATGACGCGCGTCTTGCCCGTGCCCGCGCCGGCCACGACGAGCAGCGGGCCGTCGAGGCGTTCGCTGGCCTCGCGTTGGGCACGGTTGAGCGTGGGTGTCTCGTCGCTGGACATGCTCGAGCGCGATGGTACCGCTAGGGCGGCGGGCGGCACGCAGCACCGAGATCGTGCACGAGATCACGAACGAGGCGCTCGTGATGACGTGTCACCGGGCCCCGCTCGCTCCCAGCGCTCGCCGAGCCCGTGGCCCAACGGGCATGCCTCCCGCGCCGGTGCTAGGCTCGACGCATGTCGAGCCTGGAGCGCATCCGTCAGCGCGGTCACGTCCGTTGGGGTTTCGTCGGCTGCGGCGACGTCACAGAGGTGAAGTCGGGTCCGGCGTTCGCCCGCATCCCGGGCAGCTCGGTCAGCGTCGTCATGCGCCGCGACGCCGAGAAGGCGCGCGACTACGCCGCCCGCCACCAGGTGCCGCGCTGGACGACCGACGCGACCGAGGTCATCGAGTCCGACGACGTCGATGCCGTGTACGTGGCGACGCCGCCTTCGAGCCACGCGACCTACGCGCTGCAGGCGGCGGCCGCCGGCAAGCCCGTCTACGTCGAGAAGCCGCTGGCGCTCGACCGCACCGAGGGCGAGGCGGTGGTCGCGGCGTGCGAGGCCGCGGGCGTCCCGCTCTTCGTCGCCTACTACCGGCGTGCGCTCCCCCGTTTCGAGTTCGTTCGGGCGCGCCTGCAGGACGGCAGCATCGGCGAGCCGACGATGGTGCAGTGCGAGCTCCACCAGCCACCGCCGAACGATCCGGCGGCGCCGGGCTGGCGCTGGAGGGCCGACATCGGGGGCGATGGCCTGCTGATGGATCTCGGCAGCCACGGCCTCGACCTCCTCGACCACTGGCTGGGCCCGATCGTCGAGGCGCGGTCGTTCACCGCCCGCCGCCTCCCGTGGGCGGACGTCACCGACGAGATCGTCGCGGCGCTGCGTTTCGACGGCGGCGTCCTGGGCAGCGCGGCATGGGGCTTCGCGGGGCCGACGCGGGCCGATCGCATCACCGTCGTCGGATCCGCCGGTTCGGTGTCGGTGCCGCTCTTCGCCGACGCTCCCGTCCGCGTCTGCGACGAGCACGGCGCCTTCGTCGAGCACGCGATCGCACATCCGACGCACGTGCAGGAGCCGCTGATTCGCACGGTCGTCGACGAGCTGCTCGGCCGCGGCGGGCCCAGCCCGAGCACGGGCGTCAGCGCGCTCCGGACCCAGGCCGTATTGGACGCCCTGCTCGAGCGCCGCTGAGCGCCCTAGCTCGCCGCCATCCGCGTGACCCCGAGCTCGCTCCCCCACCTCCTGATCGACGCCGCCGCGCGGCACCCGGCGCGCCGCTTCCTGTCGTTCGAGGGCAACGCCTACAGCTACGCCTCGTTCGCGGAGCACGTCGGCGCCGCGGCGGCCGCCCTCCGCGACTGGGGCCTGTGTCCGGGGGACCGCGTCGCGCTCTACCTAGGCAACACCCCGAGCTACCTCGTCGCCTACCTCGCCGCATTGTGGTGCGGCGCCGCCGTCGTCCCGGCCAACACCCGCTACCGCGAAGCCGAGTTGCAGCACCTGCTGCACGACGCCGAGGTACGGCTGGTGGTGACGGACGGCGAGGGCGACGCGCTGGTGGCCACGGTGAGGACCGCGACGCCGTCGATCGACGCCGTCGTGACGCTCACCGGGGCGCCGGACGAGGACCGGCGCATCTGGGCGGGCCTGGCGCCGTCGGAAGGTGACCCACGCCCGCCCGCCGTCGCCGCGGGGAACGACACGCTGGCGCTGATCGCCTACACCTCCGGCACCACGGGCAAGAGCAAGGGCGCGATGCTGACGCACGGCAACCTGCTCGCGAACGCACGCGCCGTCGGTCGCGCGTGGCGCTGGGCGGCGGAGGACCACCTGCTCCTGACCCTGCCCCTGTTCCACATCCACGGCCTGGGCGTCGGCTTCCACGGCACGCTCGCGCACGGTGCGGCCCTCACGCTGCACCGGCGTTTCGACGCGACGGCCGTGCTCGAAGCGCTCGAGAACGGACCGGCGACGCTCTTCTTCGGTGTCCCCACGATGTACGGCAGGCTGCTGAACGAGGCGGGTGAGCGTGCCCGACGGGGCGCCGGCCGCCGTTTCGCCCGCGTCCGCCTCCTCGTCTCCGGATCGGCGCCGCTCGCGGCCGACACGCTCGAGCGCGTCGAGCACGTGTTCGGCCAGCGCATCCTAGAGCGCTACGGCATGACGGAGACGGTGATGCTGACCGGCAACCCCTACGACGGGCCACGCAAGGCGGGGACCGTGGGGCTGCCCTTCGACGGCGTCGAGCTGCGCCTGGTGGCCGTGACCGCGACGGCGGGACCCGACGGCGGCGCGGTCGACACCAGCGGCGCTGCCGCCGAGGTCCAGGTGCGCGGGCCCTCGGTGACGAGCGGTTACTGGAAGGATGCCGACGCGACGGCTGCCTCGTTCACGCCCGACGGGTGGTTCCGGACCGGTGACCTGGGCGTGTTGGACGCGGACGGTTACCTGACGCTCAGCGGCCGGGCCAGGGAGCTGATCATCAGCGGCGGTTTCAACGTGTACCCGCGCGAGGTCGAAGAGGCGGTCGCCTCCCTGCCGGGCGTGCGCGAGGTCGCCGTGGTGGGGCTCCCGGATCCCGACTTGGGCGAACGCGTCGCGGCGGCGATCGTCGTCGCCCCCGAGGGACCAGCGGTCGACGCGGAGGGCGTCGTCGCCCACTGCCAGCTGCAGCTCGCCGGCTTCAAGGCGCCACGCACCATCGCGTTCGTCGAGGAGCTACCGCGCAACGCGATGGGCAAACTGCTCCGCCAAGCCGTGCGCGACCGCCTGCTGGAAGCGCCGTGAGGACGACGGATCAGGCGGGTGGCACGTCCACGGCCACGCCGCCGCCGCGCGCCGACGCGTAAAGCGCCTCGATCGCAGCGAGGTTCGCCGCGGCCTCCAAGGCGTCGTACCGGGGCGCCACGCCCTGCAGGGCGCAGGCGCCGAAATGCTCGACCATCCGCTGGTAGGAGTCGACCGGCTCGAACGCGATGACCTCCGGCGGCGAAGGGGGCCGCTGGAACTCGAGCGCGACGGTCTGGCCGGTCGGAACGAAGGCGTGCCGCAAACGGGCGACCCCCTTCTCGCCGACCACCAAGAGGTCCTCGCTGCGCGCGGCGGCGAGCGAGCAGGCGATCTGTGCGACGCCGCCGCCCTCGAAGCGCAGCGTTCCCAGCAACTGCTCGTCGACCCCGCTCTTGCTCCAGCGCGCCCGCGCCTGAACCTCGCCAGGCTCCACGCCCATCAGCGTGCGGGCGGCGTTCACGGCGTAGCAACCCACGTCCATGAGCGCGCCGCCGCCCAGCTCGAGGTTGAGCCGGATGTTGGCAGGATCGGCGACCGTGAACGTGAAGCTGGCCTGGACGAAGCGAAGCTGGCCGAGATCGCCCTCGCGCACCGCCGCGATCAGCCGCTCGATGCGGGGATGGAAGCGGTACATGAAGGCCTCCATCAGCACGACCCCGTGCGCGGAGGCCGCATCGTGCATGGCGCGGCACTCGGACGCCGTCATCGCCAGCGGCTTCTCGCAGAGCACGTGCTTGCCGGCCTCGGCGGCGCGGATCGTCCACTCTGCGTGCTGGGCGTTGGGCAACGGCACGTAGAGCGCGTCGATCTCGGGGTCGTCGATCAGGGCCTGGTACGAGCCACAGGTCCGCAGCGACCCGAGGTCCGTGCCGACGGAGGGCTCGAGCTCCTGACGGAGTTCTGCCGCCATCTCGCCGGCCCGCTCGGCGTCGCGCGACGCGATCGCCAGCAGCGTTCCGTTCGACGACCGCACGATGGCGGGAGCCACGGCCTTGCGGCCGATGCGGGCGGTGCTCAGCACCCCCCAGCGGAGTCGTTCGGTGCCAGCCACGGAATCCTCCCGTCGATCGTCGGAGGCGGCCGGGGGCGGTGAGGCGCTGCCCGTGGGGCCGCCAGAGCGAGCTCGTTGCCTCCATGGTACGCCGCAGACCCAGCGGAGGGTCTGCGGCGCGCCTCGACCGAAGGCGGATGCTCAGGCGCCGACCGTCTCGGCCACCGCTTCGCTCGAGGTCACCTGGACGTCGAAGCTGAGCCGGACCTCCTCGCCGACGAGCAGCGCGCCGGCCTCGAGGACCTGGTTCCAGGTCAGCCCGAAGTCCTTGCGGTTCAGCTTCCCCGCCACGACCGCGGCCCGCCGCAGCTGACCCCAGGGGTCGCGGATCGGCTCGCCGATCTCGGCCTCGAGCGCGATCGGGCGGGTGACGCCGTGCATCGTCAGGTCGCCGACGACCTCGAACCGCTCGCCGCCGATGGCCCGCACGCCGGTGCTGCGGAAGGTGATGGTGGGGTGAGCGATCGCATCGAAGAAGTCCGGACTGCGGAGGTGGGCGTCGCGGTCCGCGCCGTTCGTGTCGATCGAGACGGTCTCGACGTCGACGTTGACCGCGGTGGGCACGCCGTTCTCGTCCGTTTCGACGGTGCCGCCGAAGTCCTTGAAGCGGCCGCGGACGGTGGACAGGCCCATGTGGCGGACGGAGAACTCGATCTGGGTGTGCAGGGTGTCGATGGTCCAGGTGGTCATGGTGATCTCCTCGGGGTGGGCGCGGTCATGCGCGCCTGGCGCACCATATCCTGCTGTACTTGAGATTGTGGTGTAGTCGAGGATACCAAGCACCACGTGTGGTAGCATGCGGCATGAGCGTCGCGAAGCACGCCCTCTGCCCGGTGTACGACAGCATCGAACTCCTCCAGGAGAAGTGGGTGCTGCACATCGTCCGGGCTTTGCTGGACGGACCGCGTGGGTTCAACGAACTCTCGCGCGCCGTCGGCGGGGTCAACACCACGACGCTCGCGGCGCGCCTCGAGCGTCTCGAGCGCGAGGGCGTCGTCAGCAGGACCGTGGAATCGACCATGCCGCCACGGACTCGCTACGAGCTCACCGAAGGCGGGGTGGCGCTCCAGGCCGTCATCGACGCCATCGGGGACTGGGCACGCACCCACCTGAAGCGCTGCACGACCGCCGCCGCGCACGCTGCGGCCGATCCGCCGGCCGCTGCGCCGGCCGAGAGGGGGCCTGCGGCGTCCTCCCCCCTGGGGGCTGCGCCGCGCTAGCGCCGTCGGCGTCGCGGTGCTAGGTTGGTCCCCATGCCCCGAACCTCGAGCCTGATCATCGCCACGGGCGCGTTCCTGGGTGTCGCCTCGCTGCTCATCCTCTTCGTCCTCGACAACACCCTCATGGCCGGGCTGGTCATGCTCGTCGCGGTCGTGGACCTGATCCTCGGCGTCACGATGCGCGCCCGACTCGACCGATAAGGTCGAGTCGGCCGGCTCGGGCGTTAAGGTCGAGTCGGCCGGCTCGGGTGCTAGAGCGTCGCTTGGATGAACACCAGGACGAACAGGGCGACGGTCTCGACGATGCCGATCGCCATGAGGTAGTTGCCCAGCCCCTTGCCGGTGTCGCCCAGCGCGTCGGCCGCCGCCGCCCCCACGCGCCCTTGGCCGTACGCGGAGGCCGCCATCCCGAGGCCGCCGAACAGGCCCGCCGCCATCATGGCCGGGAAGCCGACGAAGTCGCCCGTGACGAAGCGCTCGTTAGCGACGCGCACGATCGTGTTCATCAGGATCATGCCGTAGATCGTCTGCGACAGCGGCGCGCCGATGAAGGTGACGAGGATGAACGGAACCGGCTTCTCCTGCGCGTAGCAGCGCTTCCACACGCCGACGGCGGCGAGTCCTGCGGCGGCGGTGCCGAGGGCCGAGCCCACGGCGGCGATGCCGAGCACCGTAGCCGCACCTGCCTGCCCTAGCGACAGCATCATCTCGGGGTCCATGCGGGTTCTCCTTCCGTGTCCAGGGGGGCCGAACGAGCGAGCGGCCGGTACGGATGCCCGGTCCAGGACAGGCTCAGATGGCTGGCGAACTCGAGCGTGTTGAGGCGCACACCGTGCACCAGGACGCCCATCGCCGCCAGCAGGACGTTCAGCGTGTGTCCGAAGAGCAGCACCAGCGCGCTGGCGGCGGCACCCAGGAAGCCTCCCAGTTCGATCGATGCGGCCAGCGCGTTGAACGATTCGGCGACGGCGTAGGTGGCCGCCCCGACCGCGAACAACCTGACGTACGAGACGACGTCGACGAAGTTGCTCACGAGGTTCAGCGGCAGCATGGCGTGGGTGAACCACTCGCTGCGCAGCTTGTTCCACGGCGTGATGAAGGCGGCGATGAGCACGACACCGACGCCGAACGACACCCACGCCAGCGGCGGGAACGGATCGCCGAGCACCAGCTGGCGCGCCAGGAAGTACATCGTCCAGGTGGTCGCGATCCAGCCCACCTCGACGAGCGCGCGGGTCGAGTTGAAGAAGCGCACGACGTTCCAGGCGTGGGCCAGCGTCAGGTGCACGACACCGATCGTGAACGCCAGCGTCATCACGTTCCGCTCCTCCGTCAGCCAGTCGAGACGCAGGGCGGCGAGGGCGGACGGGAGCGCGGCGACGCCGAAGAAGTTGCCCGAGGCCAGGCCCCAGGCGATCGTCGCGACCGACAGCGCGCGCAGCAGCGTGATCACCCGGCCCGGGGCGTCCGGCAACCGCCGGCGCGCGACCTCGCTCAGGAGGAGGAACAGCAGGCCGTAGCCGGCGTCGCCGACGATGATCGCGAAGAAGAGGCCGAAGAACACGAGGAAGGAGGCGCTGATGTCGACCTGCCCGTAGCCGGGCACGACGCCCAGGAAGGAGAAGAGCGGTTCGATCGGCTGCACCCAGCGGGGGTTGCGGATCAGGGTCGGGGCCGCGGCCGGGTCCTCCACCTCCGAGACCCACAGGCCCCAGCTGCGGTCGGCCGCGAGCTTCGCGACCCGGTCGACCTCGTCCGCCGGGACGAAGCCGCGCAAGACGGCGACGGTGCCGACGGTCTCCATGGACGCGCGTGCCTCCTCGAAGCGCACCTCGTCCTCGGTCCGTCGCCGCCACGCCTCGAGGAGCGGCCGCGACCGCGCCAGCCGCGCCAGCCGCTCGCGTGCGTGGCTCGCCTCGGCCTCGACGTCGGCGATCTCGTGGGCCAACCGCTCGGGCGGCTCGTCCGGCGGGGCGACCTCGTCCGGCACCTCAGCCGCGGCGACGACGTCGGTCGGCCCGACGAGCGCCAGCGACTGCCGCCGTCGGTCGTGACCGAGGTCGACCCAGACCGCGCCCTCCACCGGCTCGGGCCACCGGCGCAGCGGCACGCGTGCGAGCCGGACCGCGAGCCCCTCGGCCTTGAGGCGGCGCAGGGACGCCGGATCGAAGGGGCCGAACGGCGCCAGGCGCTGCCGCTCCGCCTCGAGTTCATCCCGTGTCTGCTCGAGGTCGGCGAGGCGTTCGGCCAGCCGCTCGACCTCGGCGACGAGTTCCTCGGGACGATGCCTCGACCTGGCGCGCTGCGCGTCGGGCGAGCCGCCGTCGGCGTCATCCGAACCCGCGGTTCGCGCCTCCCCGTCGTCGCCTTCGACGCGCGCCAGGACGTCCACCGCGTGGTGCGCCCGGTCGAGGCGGGCCCGCGCCACCGAGAGCGCATCGCTGCCGCCGGACGCTACCTCGGCGACGTGCAGGACGCCAGCCTCCTGCAAGGCGGCGAGCGCCGAGGCCTGGTCGGACCTGGCGGTGACGATCGCCACCTCGCGCATGGGCACGATCACGCGGTCCGCTCCCGCTCGAGGCTCTTCGCCTTCGCGATCTTGGCGCGCACGACCTCGGCCGCCTGCTGGTCGCCGAGCGCGATGCGGATGATGCGCAGCGCCTCTTGCGCCTCGGGGATCTTCACCTTCTCGAAGAGGTTGACGCGTTGGCTCGTCAGGCGCAGCTCGTCGGCGAGCCGGCTCCGCTGTTCGGCCAGAACCTGCCGGCGCCAGCGCAGTTCCGTGAGTCGCTCGAGCAGTTCGACGGCCTCGTCGACCCACGGCGGCGTCCGGTCGGGCGGCGGCATCCGCCGCTGCCAGCGGAAGCCCTCGACGGTGGGCAGGGTCACGCCGGCGACGCTGGTCTCGCCCTCATGCACCTCGGCCAGCGTGACGAAGGCGAGGAGGGGTTGCGGCTCCGCCCAGAGGTCGATCCAGGAGCCCAGCCCACGGAGCAGCTCGGTCTCCTCCTCACCGACCTCGTGGATGGCGACCTCGACCCGGCGGAGCTCGAGCTGCAGCTGCTGCTGCTTCAGGCGCAGGGTCGGCAGGTAGCGCTCGAAGCGCGCGAGCGCGTCGCGCTGGCGCTTGAGCTCGGACTTGCTGGCGCGAACGCGGCTCATCGCGCGGGCCAATGGCGCTCGATCAGCGCCGAGGCCAGGCCGGTCTGCTCGGGCTCGAAGCACTCGGCCAGCAGCGCCCAGCCGACGTCCAGCGCGGACTCGAGGGGCAGATCGACCTCGAGGTCCATCAATCGCTCCTCGAAGCCGACCCCGTAGCGGAGCAGCTGTTCGTCCCACTCGCTCATGCGGAAGCCCATGGCGCGCTTCTCGAGCGTCTCGCGGTAGGCGGCGTAGAGCTGGATCATCGTGTTCATGAGCGCCCGGTGGTCGTCGCGGGTGGTCCCGTTGACCAGCTGCTTGAGGCGGCTGAGGCTGCCGAAGGGCTCGATGCGGCCGTCCCGCAGGTAGAACTGCCCCTCGGTGATGTAACCCGTGTTGTCCGGCACCGGGTGCGTGACGTCGTCGCCGGGCATCGTCGTCACGGCCAGGATCGTGATCGAGCCCGCGTCGTCGAAGTCGACCGCCTTCTCGTAGCGGGCCGCCAGCTGGCTGTAGAGGTCGCCCGGGTAGCCGCGGTTCGACGGGATCTGCTCCATCGTGATGGCCACCTCCTTGAGCGCGTCGGCGAAGTTGGTCATGTCGGAGAGCAACACCAGCACGCGTTCGCCCCGCAGCGCGAAGCGCTCCGCGACCGCCAGGACCATGTCGGGCACCAGCAGGCACTCGACCGTCGGGTCGGCGGCCGTGTGGATGAACGCCACCGTGCGCGCCAGGGCGCCGGCCTCCTCGAGCGTGTCGCGGAAGTAGAGGTAGTCGTCGTGCTTGAGGCCCATCCCCCCCAGGACGATGCGGTCGACCTCCGCCTGCAGCGCGATGCGGGCCAGGAGCTCGTGGTAGGGCTCGCCCGGGACCGAGAAGATCGGGAGCTTCTGGCTCTCGACCAGCGTGTTGAACACGTCGATCATCGGGATGCCCGTCCGCACCATCGTCCGCGGGATGATGCGCTTGGCGGGGTTGACCGACGGGCCGGCGATGTCGACGCCCTCCTCCTCGATCTCGGGGCCGCGGTCGCGGGGCCGCCCGGCGCCGTCGAAGACGCGGCCGAGCAGGGCATCGGACGCCGGGACCCGCATGGGTCGACCGAGGAAGCGGACACGCGCGTCGGTCGGCAGGCCGCGCCCGCCGGCGAAGACCTGCAGGAAGGCGCGTTCGCCGTCGAGGCGGATGACCTGGGCGAGCGACGTCCCCCCCGGCCAGCTGACCTGGGCCAGCTCGCGGTAGGTCGCGTCGGGCGCCTTCACGGCGACCACGCTGCCGGCGATGCGCTCGAGTCGTGTGTACGCCTTATGCATCGCCCCGCACCCCCTCGAGCAGCTCGCGCACGCGATCGCGCCCCGCGTCGAAGGCCTCCTCGCCCCACGGCGCCCGGTTCCACTCCTTGGTCGCCTGCGTCAGCGTCTGGAACCAGCGCCGTGCGGCGTCCTTGCCGTCGAGGCGCAGCGCGGCGCGCAGCACCCGGGCGATCTCGCCGAAGACGACCGCCTGCCGCTCGGCGCTGCTGGCGCCGTCGACGTCGTCGAAGGCGTCCTGCTGCAGGTAGGCGCCATCGAGGTACTCGGCCTTGAGGTAGCTGACGAAGTCGTCGAGGCCCGTGCCCTCCTCACCCACGACCTTCATCATCTGGGCGACCTCGTTGCCCTCCTGCAGCACGGTCCGGGCGAGGGCGATGTCGTCGGCGTCGACGACGCCCGCGTAGTGGCTCCAGCTCTCGAGCGGATCGATCGCCGGGTAGCGCCGGGCGTCCGAGCGGGCGCGCGACAGCCCGTGGAAGGCGCCGACGACCTTGAGCGTCGCCTGCGTGACGGGCTCCTCGAAGTTGCCGCCGGCCGGGCTGACGGTGCCGCCGATCGTGACCGAACCCGTCGAGCCATCGCGCAGCGACACCAGGCCGCCGCGCTCGTAGAACGCCGCGACGACGGACTCGAGGTAGGCCGGGAAGGCCTCCTCGCCGGGGATCTCCTCGAGCCGCCCCGACACCTCGCGGAGCGCCTGCGCCCAGCGGCTGGTGGAATCGGCCAAGAGCAGCACGTGGAGGCCCATCTGGCGGTAGTACTCGGCCACGGTGACCGCCGTGTACACGCTCGCCTCGCGCGCCGCCACCGGCATCGAACTGGTGTTGCAGACGATGACCGTGCGCTCCATCAGGCTCCGCCCGGTGCGCGGGTCGACGATCTCGGGGAACTCACGCAGGGTCTCGACGACCTCGCCGGCGCGCTCGCCGCAGGCCGCGACGATCACCACGTCGACCTCGGCGTGGCGGCTGGTCAGCTGCTGCAGCACCGTCTTCCCCGCCCCGAAGGGACCCGGGATGCAGTAGGTGCCGCCGCGCGCGACCGGGAACAGGGTGTCGACGATGCGGATCTTGGTGACGAGCGGTCGGTCGGGCCGGAGGCGTTCGCGGTACGCCTGGATGGGCACCTTGACCGGCCAGCGCTGCACCATCGTGACCTGTCGCGTGCGGCCGGCCTCGTCCTCGAGGGTCGCGACGACGTCGTCGACCCGCTGGTCGCCGGCCTCTGCCACCTCGCGCACGGTCCACCAGCCGGTCCAGCCGAACGGCACCATGATCCGGTGTTCGACCACGCCCTCGGGGACGGTCCCCAGCGCGTCGCCGGCGCGCACCGAGGCACCGGCCTCGACGCTCGGCGTGAAGGCCCAGAACCGCTCGCGGTCGATCGGCGCGAGGTACTGCCCGCGCGCCAGGAAGTAGCCGCTCGCCTCCGCGAGTTCCACCAGTGGGTTCTGCAGGCCATCGACCACCAGCCCGAGCAGCCCGGGGCCGAGCTCGGCGGACAGCATCTCGCCGGTGAACTCGAGCCGGCCGCCGACGAACAGGCCGGTGGTGTCCTCGAAGACCTGAAGGTCCGCGGTGTCGCCACGGACGCGGATGAGCTCGGCCTTCAGCCGCAGGCCGTCGACCTCGGCGTAGCCGACCTCGTTCTGAACCACGGGCTGTTCGAAGGCGGCGGTCACCAGCGGACCACTCACCGCGACGATGCGTCCGACGTTAGGCATGGCGCTCCTCGATGCGGCGCTGCGCGCTCTCCAGGACGCGCCAGCCGTCGTCCTCGTTCCAGCCGGCCCGCCGCCAAGCGAGCCGCAGTTGGATGGCGCGGGCGACGAGCGCCCCGAAGCCGTCGGGATCGCCGACCCGCAGTTCGTCGGCCAGCCGCCAGCGCAGCTCGTCGAGATGGCGCTCGCGGGCGCCGGGGTGTGGCTGGTCGAAGGCGGCCGCCACGCCCTCGGAGACGTCGACGCGGAACCCGGCGGGCTTGCGGAGGTAGGGCTGGGGGTCGACCTTCGACCTGGTGCACCGCTCGAGCACGACGGCGTCGTCGACCAGGTCCGAGAACTGAGCCCAGGCCTGCGTCGCCGGGTCGCTCAGTGGCGGCCGAGGCTCCTGGACGGGGCTCGTTTCGCCCTGAGCGTCGTCCTCCGCGCCGGCGCGCTCGTTCGCGGGCCGGACGCCGAGGACCCACGCGAGGTCGCGGGCGCGTTCCTCCCCCACGAACCCCGCGCAGCGTTCCAGGACGGCGGCGAGCGGGACGTCGGGGGTGTCGCCGAGGCGGGGCGTCGGCAGGCTCGCCAGGAGGTACGCGATCATCAGCCGGGCTCCGCCGGCGTCTTGTCCAGGAGCTCCAGGGCCTTCGGCGCCACACGCGGCAGGATGCGCGCCAGGTGGGGTCGCAGGTGGTGGGTCAGGGCCTCGGCGATCGAGTCGATCGTGAAGTCGTGCTCGACGTGGTCCTCGACCATCACCACGCGGAACCCCTTGACGATGTCGTTGTCGAGCTTCAGTTCCACCCCGTCGACCAGCCGATCGCGGTAGCGCTTGGCGTAGAGGCTCACCAGCGCCTCGAGGTCGGTCTCGTTCAGCAGGACGTGCATCCGCCGCTCGCGCCCGCCGCGGGCGACGTACGCCTCGCTCATCTTGAGGAGCATCTCCGTGAGCAGCTCCGGCTTCAGCTCCTCCTCGAGCGACTCCTTCACGAGCCCGGAGAGCAGTCTCTCGACGGCATGGCTCACCGCGATCAGCAGGTCGCGGCCCGCCTGCTCCAGCGCGTGCGCGCTGCGCTCGGTGTAGGCCTCGGCGTCGCGCTCGGCGCGTTCCAGCAGGCGCGCGCCCTTGTCCTCGGCTTCGCGCACCAGCGCTTCGGCCTTCGTCTCGGCCTCCGCGACGATGGCTTGCGCACGGCGTTGGCCTTCCTCGACGGCGTCGCGCTGCAGGCGGTCGATCAGGGCCTGGAGATCCTCGGGCATGGGAAACCTCTCTGCCCCCCTCTTGCACGCCGGAGCGAACTCCGGACCGCGACCCCCGGCAAGGGAACGCCCGTCGGCGGTGGGCCACCGAACGGTGCGACTTCGCGCCATTCGAACACCCGGCCGCGGACGCCACCAGGAACAAACGTCCATCGGCATACCGTCAGGCACGGGGCCCAACGCCTCGCGACGGACCCCCACCGAGGCCCCGGACGCGCCGGGCTCAGCTCACGCCTTCGCCTGGGGGGCGTTCAGTCGCCGGCCAACACCGGTTGCGGCATGCGCATCGGACGCCCACACGCGGGCTCGTCGGCGAAGAGCGCCCGCTCCGCTTCGGGCAGGCTGGCGCGCGCGAGGTCGCGGATGCCGTTGACCCCGATGAAGAACTCGCGCATCATCACGACGAGCAGGTAGCGACCGGTCTCGGTGAGCTCGATCGCCTCGGCATCGTCGCGGGCGAAGGCGCCCGCCGCCTTGAGGAACAAGTACTCGACCGGCAGCGCCCGCTCGAGGGGGGCGCCGTTCTTCTCCGCGAAGGCGCGCTTGTCGAGCCGCAGACCGAAGAGGTCCATCATGAGCCGGTAGCGCAGCTGGTCACGCCGGTGCAGGCGCATGCGGGCGTCGACGCTCGGGTGACCCCGCTCGATGGCGTCCGCGTAGTGGCGCAAGGAGAACGTGTTGGCGTAGATCTCGCCACCGAGGTAGCTGAACGAGCCGCTGCCGATGCCCACGTACTCGTCATGGTCGACGATGTACTCGTCGATCATGGTGGCGTCGCTGCGCGAGAAGGCCCAGGCCGACGTCGGCCGGTAGGTCGGGGCCAGCGTCTGCGAGATCAGCCGGTACTGCCGCTCCTCGCGGGCGTAGTCGACGCGTCCGAGCGCCTTCTCCAGCGGGCGCTCCACCGCCGGCGAGACCATGAGCGGGTAGTAGGTCACCTGGTCGGCTCCACTGGCGATCAGCGTCTCGAGGTCGCGGCGCAGCACCTCTTCGGTCAGCGACGGCAGGTTGAAGATCATGTCGACGTTGAACGTCGGCAGTCGCCCGCGCGCCGCCTCCAGCCCGCGCAGGATCTGCGCCGCCGAGCCGTACTTGTCGTAGCGGCGCATCTGCCGCAGGAGGTCGTCGTCGAGGCTCTGCACGCCGACCGACAGGCGCTGCACCTCGCCCTCGAGCGGCCCCAGCACCGCGTCGATGAGGTGGTTGGGGTTGGTCTCGGTCGAGACCTCCTCGATGTCGAACAGCTCGCGGGCCAGGCGGATCGTCTTGACGAGTTCGTCGACCATCACCGTCGGCGTACCGCCGCCGATGTACATGGAGGAGAAGCGGTAGCCGAGGTCGGCGACCATGCGCATCTCCTCGCGCAGCGAAGAGAAGTAGGCCGTGGCCTTGTCCTCGCGGTGCGGGAAGCGGTTGAACGAGCAGTACGGGCAGAGCACCTCGCAGAACGGCACGTGGGCGTACAGCATGTAGCCGCCGTCGCGCCGGGGGCTCGGCAGATCGCCGGGGCGATGCGGCTCGAGAACCAGTTGCTGCGACCGCATCCCGCGCAGGCGGCGCGTGAGCAAGCGCTCGGCGATCAAGAGACGGGACCCGGTCGCCGGCTGCGGCAGGAGATGGGGGCGCGGTCTGTACGCATGACTTCAGCATGCTACAGGACCGCGCCGACGACTGGAGTCCCGAACCCCACCGCGCAGGCGGGACACATCGAGGCGTTCCGGGTGCGACCATGGGGCATGACCCCACGAGGGCGGCCATGCTGCTCTTGACGCTCGGCGGCTTGGCGCTCTTCCTGCTGGGCCTACGGCGCATCGTGACCAGCCTCGACCAGCTCGCCGTGGCCGGCACGCGCCGCGTGCTCGAGAGCGCCACGCGCTCGCCCTGGCGGGCGCTGGCGACGGGCACCGCCATGGGCGCGTTCAGCCAGAGCGGGACGGCCACCGCCATCAGCGCCCTCGGCTTCGTCGCCGGCGGCGTGATGGCCGTGCGTGAGGGCATCGCCTACTCCTACGGGGCGCAGATCGGCGCGACGCTGGCGATCCAGCTCGCCGCCTTCCGCATCTCCGCCTACGCGCTGCCGATGATCGGCGTCGGCTTCTTCCTCGCGCGCTGGCCACGCGCGCGCACCGGCGGGGAGCTGCTCCTGGGGGCGGGCCTGCTGTTCCTGGGCCTGTCGCTGATCACCGACTCGATGGCGGCGATGCTCGAGAGCGAGACCTTCGTCCTCGTCCTGACGACGTTGGGCGCCTCGCCGCTGGCCATGACCACCGTGGGGTTCGTCATCGGCACCTTCCTGACCAGCAGCAACGCCACCACCGCCCTCGCGCTCGGCCTGGTCGCCGCCGGCGGCAGCAACCTGCCGGCGGCCATCGCCTTCGTCGCGGGCGGCAACGCGGGGGCCACGGTCATCTCGATCGTCGCGGCGCGCGAGCTCGGCATGGGCGCCATCCGCGTGGCGGTCATGCACACCGCCGTCAAGCTCCTCTCCGCGTTCGTCGTCGCCTTCGTCGCGCAGCCGTTCGCGGTCCTCGTGCAGTCGATGGGCGGCGACGGGGCACGCCAGGTCGCCAACGCCCACACCGTGTTCAACATCCTGGTCGCCATCCCGGGCACCTTCCTCGCCGGACTGACGGGGCGCGTCGCCGAGAGCGTCATGCCCGCGCCGCAGGAGGAGACCGGACCGCGGTACCTCGACACCGCCGTCTTGGACGAGCCGCGCTGGGCGCTCGGCCTGGCCCGCCGGGAGGTCGTCAGGATCAGCGACGAGGTCCTGGTGATGACCGAGCTGACGGCCCGCGAGATCCGTCGCGGGCAGTGGGACGGCGGCGCCATCGTCGCGCGCGAGACGCGCACCGACCGCCTCGCTCGGGCGGTGATCCGCTACCTGGCGGACGTGCGTGAGCGGCACGGGGCGGATCCCACGTCGGAGTGGTTGTTCACGTGGGTGACCGAACTCGAGACCGTGGGGCGCCTCATCCGCCGCGTCGAGGAGCGGGAGGACCGGCTGCGGGACGCGGGCGTGGCGTTCAGCCGCGCGGGGCGGCGCGAGCTCGCCGACGCCTGTGACGCGCTCCTGGCGCGGATGCGCAACGCCTTCACCGCGATGGCGGTGGGCCACAAGGGACTGGCGCGACAGGTGGTGGACGGACGCCCGGGGTTCGAGCGGCTGATCGCGGAGCTGCGCCTCGCGCACCTGGCCCGCCTCGAGGCGAGACTCCCCGCCACCCGCATGTCGCACATGCAGCACCTCGAGATCCTCGCGCTGTTGCGGCAGATCGACGCCAGCGTGACCCGCGTCGCGGGGCTGGTCCTCGCCGAGGAAGCCGCCCGAATGCAGCCGGACCGGTAGGATCGCGCCGATGCCCGCAGGCGCCCCCACCACCGCGGCTCCACCGGACCCGGTCGAGGCCCGCCCTCTCGTCGGCCGGCTCGCGGACCTGGCGAGCGCGTTCGGCAAGGTCGGCCTGTTCGGCTTCGGCGGCGGCCCCTCCTTCATCCCGCTGATCCAGCGCGAGGTCGAGGCCCGGCGCTGGCTGTCGCGCGAGGCCTTCCTCGACGCCTTCGCCTTCGGCAACGCCCTGCCCGGACCCATCGCCACCAAGCTCGCCGGCTACGTCGGCTACCGGGTGGCCGGCTGGGCCGGCGCGCTGGTCGCGCTGCTGGCGCTGACCGTGCCCACGATCCTCGCCATGGTCGGCCTCGCGGCCCTCTACGTGCAGTACCAGGACGACCCCTGGGTCGAGGGCTTCCTCACGGGCCTGCGGCCGGTCGTCATCGGGCTGCTCGTGTACACGGTCGTGATCTTCGCGCCGCGCGCGCTGGGGCCCCTCGGCTCGTGGCGGAGCAACCTCCTGCGCTGGGGTCTGGCGGTCGCCGCCTTCGTCGCCGCGATCGCGTTCGGCATCCACCCCGGCCTGCTCATCCTGGCCGGCGGCGTCGCCGGCATCGCGCTGGGGCGGCGAGCGTGAGCGAGCTCCTCGAGCTCTTCTGGGCCTTCGCCCGCGTCGGCCTGCTCGGCTTCGGCGGCGGACCGGCGATGATCCCGCTGATCCAGGTCGAGGTCGTCGACCTGCGGTCGTGGCTCACGCCCGCCGAGTTCCTCGACGCGTTCGCCTTCGGCAACGCTCTGCCTGGCCCCATCGCGACGAAGATGGCCGGCTACACGGGCTTCCAGGTCGCCGGCTGGGCGGGCGCGGCGGCCGCCCTCGCGGGCGTCACGGCGCCGACGATCGTGGCGATGGTCGTGCTGTTCGCGCTCTACCGGCGCCACAAGGAGCGCGACGTCGTGCAGCGCTTCCTCTACGGCGTGCGCCCGGTCGTCGTGGCGCTGCTCGCGCTGGTGGTCTGGGACTTCCTCCCGACCGCCATGAACCCGCCAGACCTGCGTTGGGGCACGTGGCCGCTGTGGCCGCTGGCGGCCGCCGCGCTCGTGCTGTCCCTACGGACACGGATCCACCCGGCGCTGCTGATCGTCGCGGGCGGCGCCGTCGGCTGGCTGCTCTAGGCGGCGGGCCGCCGGTCGCTACCCCTAGAACTTGCCGCCGGTCTTGAACCCGCCCCCGCGCATGCGCCCGCCGGTCTTGAAGCCTCCGCCACCGATGCTGCCGCCGGTCTTCATGCCGCCCGCGCGCCTCGTCCCCCCGAAGCTCACGCTCGGGCCGCCCCGCGATCCGCCGCTCGAGCCGCCGCCCCACGGCGAACCGCGACCGAACCCACCCGAGCCGAACGTCGGGTCGCTGCGCGTCGGCGCCACCCGCCGCTGCCGTTCCAGGACGCGCCACAGCGCGTCGCGCGTCATCGCGCCGTCGAGCAGCTGCGCCAGCAGCGTCCCGATCATCGCCCCCTCGGCGAAGACGCTGCCGGGCTGGTCGTATCGCCGGCGGGTGAAGTCGATGCGGACGCGCTCGAGGTCGGTCGTCCGCGCCTTGTGGCGCGCGGCCGCCTCGCGCAGTTCCGCCTGCGCCACCGTCTGCGTCTCGCGGCGACGCTCGAGCTCGAGCAGCCTCGCCACGACGCGGTCGTCCTCGGGGAGGGGGGTGGCGATCGCCTCGCGCGCGAGCGCCTTCAGCGACACGCGCCCGAACTCCTCGGTCAGGAGGGCGACCGCTTCGAGGTAGAGCGGGTCCTCGCCGCGAGCGAAGGCGGCCAGCCTCTCCTCGACCCCGCGAGCCGCCGCGTCGGCGCGCTCGATCTCGCCGTCGATCTCCAGCAGGCCCTCACGCGCGCTCTCGACGGCGTCCACGAGTGGCAGCACGCCGTCGGCCTCGCGCTCGTCCGCGTCGCGCTCGGCCAGGGCGGCGAGCGCCTCGTCCGCTGCCGCGCCGACCCGGTCGGCGTGCTCGCGCAGGCGCAGGGGTAGCTCCTGGAGGCGGTGGTAGTTGCGGCGGGACCCCTCGTAGCCGATGAGGCGCGCGACCCGGCCGTCGAGCCAACGCGTCAGCGGCCAGCCGCGGTAGGCGGCCGTCCCGTAGCCCCGCCGCCACAGGTAGGCGAACAGCGGGTCGGCGTCGTAGGCCGCGCCCTTGGCCGCCAGCTCCTCCTCGGCCGTCGTCGCCTTCTCGTCGGCATGGACCGCGATGCGCTCGGCCGCCGCGGCCGCCTCGCGCAACGCGACGTAGCCGGGATCCTTCGCCAGCCGCGCCTGGGTGGCGGCCTCCGCCTCGTCGAGCCGCTCGGCGGCGCGTTCGAGCGCCTCGACCGCCTCCCGCCGCGCCTCAGCGCGACGCGCGCGGTCGGCCCCGGCCTCGGCCAGCTCGCCCTCCACCGCGGTCCTGAGCGCCTCGCGCCGCTCCAGGAGGGCCAGCGCCCGTCGGTCGGCCTCGTTCAGGCGGTCGGCGAGGCCGCCCTCGGCCAACCAGGCGACCCGGATGGCGGCGAGCTCGGAGAGCGCGCGCGCCCGCTCCTGGTCGGTGCCGACGAGCGCCATGCTGGCGGTCTCGAGCTGCGCCTCGACGGCCCGGCTGCGCGCCCGCTCCTCCTCGATCGTCCGCTGGATGACGCCGAGCGCGTCGCGTCCGCTCATCTCCGATCGACTCACGGCGTCCCCCTCACCATCGCGTGATCGCCCCGCCCGTGGTCTCGACCAGGTACGCGGGCTCGAGCTCGCCGGCGACCTTGCGCCCGACGGTCCGCTGCTGGATGATGCCGTCGTCCGCCTTGTCCGCGGCGACCCGGTTCCAGGTCTCCTCGTCGACCCGCAGGCCCCAGTTCGTGACCCGCTCGACGCGGCCGGTCTCCTCGCTGAGGATCGGCAGCGTCAGGCGTCGACCGCTCGGGTCGATCGCCTCGACGATCAGGTAGAAGTTGCGAGCGCGGGCGTTGTCGTCCGGCACGCGCCAGACGCCGCTGGCCACGCCCTCGCCGACGACGATGCGGAGCTCGTACGCCCGCTCGAGGTCGGCCCGCAGGCCCTCCAGCGCCTCGAGGGCCCTGCCCGCGGCCTCGCGGTCGCCTTGGACGAGGGCGGCCCGCCCGTCGGCCACCAGGGCGGCGGCGCGCGTCTGCGCAGTGGGTTCGCTGGCGAGGGCGACGATCGCGGCGTGGGCCTCGGTCAGACCGTCGACCAACGCGCGGCGCGGGGCCACCACCGCCTGCTGGACCACCAGCACCGCGACGGCGGCCACCGCCAGCACGACGAGCAGCCGGCGCAGCCACAGCCCGCGCCTGACGTAGACGGTCGCCAGCGAGCGGGCGACGCTCGGCGGCGCCGGCCGGTAGGCGAAGCGGTCCTCGCGCAGCGCCGCCACGCCGTCGAGCAGCACGTGTTCGGGTACCTCGATGCCCTGCGCCGCGTAGGTCCGCCGCAGGCGCTCGAGAAGCGCCGCATCGTGGTCGCCGCGCGCGAGCTCCTGCGCCACCAGTTCCTCGCGATGGCGCAGGGTGTCGACGACGTCCATCGCCAGCAGGACCTCGTCGAGCGCGGGCTCGGCGGTGGTCGCGTTCGCGTCCGCGGCCGCGGCCGACGGCTTCAGCGTGGCGTCGCTGCCGGACACGCCGGCTCCGTCACAGCGCCACGGGCTGGGCGAGCCGCGCCAGCCGCCGCTTGCCGTCCTCGACCGCCTCGCGGATCTCCTCGGCGTTGCGGGTCGACTCGGCGCGCATCTCCTCGATGATCTCGCGCGAGCGCAACTGGAAGTCGACGACCGAGTCGACCAGCCGCTGCACCGCGTCCGCCCGCACCGTCGGTCCGTAGCCGGCGCGCACGGCCTCCTCCTGCACCTGCCCGCCGACGTCGGCCAGCGTCTCGAGCGAGCGGCTGACGCCCTCCTTCATGGCCTCGAGCGTGCGGGTGCTCTCGTGCAGGCCGGTCAGGCCGGTGAAGGAGGCCGACAGCGCCGTCAGCACGGTCTCGTTGGTGGCGAAGAAGCTGACGGCCTGGGCGTTGACGCGCTCCTTGGCGGTGTGCGACTGCATGAGCCGGGCCATGACGACCTCGGAGGTGTTGTAGCCGATCGTGAGGTTGTCGGCCAGGTCCTTGGCGACCTGGTAGCGCCGGTCGGAGCGCTGCAGCTCGCGGACCCGCTCGTCGCGCCGCAGCTCCAGGCGGGCCCGCTCCGCCGGGTCGGCGTCGTCGCCCAGGGCGTCGACCTCGGAGAGCGCGGCGTCGACCGCGACCTTGGCGGCGTCGAGCTCGGCCTTGGCCGTCTGCAGCACCTCGAACGCGAGCACCTCCGCCTGCTTGAGCGCCCCGCGGAAGTCCTGGTAGGCCTCCAGGATGACGTTCTCGCGCTCGAGCTGGTCGCGCGCCGAGGCCGCGACGTCGAGGTAGGTGTCCTTGATGCGCTCGAAGCGCTGGGCGATGTCGCCGCGCGTGACCTTCATCCACACCGTCTCGAGGCGCTCGCGGGTGGTGATCTTGCCGTCCTCCATCTGCTCGACGAGCATCCGGGCGTCGTCGCGGATGCTGTCGAAGTCGCGGGTCAGGCGCTCGTAGCGATCGCCGATGTCCATCGCCTCGACCTGTGCCCGCACGACCTCGTGGAACAGGCTCGCCTGCGACAGCGTGCGGGTGATCGCCACGATGCGGTCCTCGTCCAGGTGGCTGATCTGCTGCAGCAGGGCGACGATGGGCGCCTCGTGGCCGCCCGTGCGCTCGGGCACCAGGCCCAGGTCGCGCAGGGCGCCGAGCGCCTTGTCGAGGTACGCGAGGGGGGTGGCGGCCTGGGTCATCTCGGCTCCTTCTCCGTGCCGGCGGGCCGTGGCGTAGCCCGTCGCTCCTGCCATCATCGTGCCGACCAGCCGGCGACGCAAGCGCCGGCGCCCGCCGACGCGCCGAGCGACCCACCGGAGGGTCCCCCGCCGGCCCGCGTTGTCCGCCGTGTCATGGCCACGTCAGGCCCCCGGGATGGCGCGACGTGTATCATGAATACATCGTCGACCGGCCGGTGATCGGCCACCAAGGAACGGCCATCGCACCGGAACGGACCAGGCCGCGGACGGTCCCGGGATCACCCGTAGCCGCCCCAGTAAGGAGGTCGAGGCAACTGTCGGCCAGGAACGGACCCGGCGACGGACGTCAGCCCCAAGGATCGTGAACCACCGCACGAACGAAGGAGATCTCATGCGTATGCGCCTCTTCCACAGGTCTCTCATCGCCATCCTCGCGGCCATCCTGGCCTTCGGCACGACCGCCAACGCCCAGCCGGTCGAGGTCGAGTTCTGGCACGGCTTCACCGGCGCGCTCGGCGAAGTCCTCGAGGGCTACGTCGCGGAGTTCAACGCCTCCCAGACGGACTACCAGGTCAACCCGAGCTACAAGGGCAGCTACGCCGACACGATGGTCGCGGCCATCGCCGCCTTCCGCGCGGGGACCGCGCCCCACCTCGTGCAGATGTTCGAGGTCGGCACCGCCACGATGATGTACGCCGGCGGCGCCATCAAGCCGGTCTACGAGCTGTTCGAGGAGACCGGCGTCCCCTTCGACCCGGAGATCTACATCCCCGCGATCAAGGGCTACTACAGCCTGCCCGACGGGCGCATGCTGTCGATGCCGTTCAACAGCTCCACCCCCATCATGTGGGTGAACCTCGACGCGCTGCGCGACGCGGGCCTCGACCCGGCCACCACGCCGCTCGACACCTGGGCCGAGGTCCGCACGGCCGCCAAGGCCGTCGTCGACGCGGGCGCGGCCCCCTGCGGGGTCTCGTTCGCGTGGCCCAGCTGGACCCAGTACGAGAACTTCAGCGCGTGGCACGACGTGCCCCTCGCCACCATGGCGAACGGCATGGAAGGGCTCGGCACCGAACTGACGATCAACAGCCCCCTGCACGTGGCGCACCTGCAGATGCTCGTCGACATGCAGGCCGAGGGCTCCTTCACCTATGGGGGGCGCGGCAGCGCCGCCGACCCGCTGTTCTCGTCCGGCGAGTGCAGCATGCTCGTCGCCTCGTCCGGCCTGCTGGCCCGGATCCTGCGTGAGTCGACCTTCGAGTGGTCGGCCCGCTACATGCCGTACCACGCCGACGTCGAGGGCGCGCCGCAGAACTCGATCATCGGCGGCGCGAGCCTGTGGGTCATGCAGGCCCCCGACCGGACGATCGAGGAGTACAGCGCGGTCGCCGAGTTCCTCAACTTCATCAGCACGCTCGAGATGGCCGAGCGCTGGCACCTCGACACCGGCTACCTGCCCATCCGCTTCGGCGTCTACGAGAAGCTCGAGGCCGAGGGCTACTACGTCGAGAACCCCGGTCGCGCCGTGCCGTACCAGCAACTCATCCTCAACCCACCGACCGAGAACTCGCAGGGACTGCGGTTGGGCAACATGCCCGAGATCCGCGACATGATCTACGAGGAGCTCGAACTCGCGCTGCAGGGCCAGAAGACGGCCCAGCAGGCGCTCGACAGCGCCGTCGAGCGCGGCAACGTCGTGCTGCGCAGCTTCCAACGCACGTACGAATGAGTCCATCCGTCGGGGGGCGCCGCGCGGCGCCCCCCGACGCCACGACCCCCCGCATCGCCGCCCCACCAAGCGAGAGGCCCCATGCGCCGGCGCACCATCTTCCGCAACAAGCTGCTTCCCTACCTGCTCCTGACGCCCCAGCTCGCCGTCACCGTCATCTTCTTCTTCTATCCTGCCGCGCAGGCCCTCTACCAGTCGATGCTGTTCGAGGATCCCTTCGGGCTGCGCAGTCAGTTCATCTGGTTCGAGAACTTCCAGACCGTCCTCACCAATCCCCTGTATCTCGAGGCCGCTCGCGTCACCGTGGTCTTCTCCGTCGCCGTCACCCTCGGCGCCATGGGTCCCGCGCTGCTGCTCGCCGTCATGGCCGACCAGGTGATCCGGGGCGCCACCGGCTACCGCACGCTCATCGTGTGGCCGTACGCCATCGCGCCCGCCGTCGCGGCCGTCCTGATGCTCTTCATCTTCCACCCGACGATCGGCCAGTTCGGCCAGGGCCTGCGCGCGCTGGGCGTCCCCTGGGACTACCGGATCCACGGCGGGCAGGCGCTCTTCCTGGTGATCTTCGTGTCCGCCTGGAAGCAGGTCAGCTACAACTTCCTGTTCTTCCTCGCCGGACTGCAGTCGATCCCCAAGACGATCGTCGAGGCGGCCGCCATCGACGGCGCCTCGCCGACCCGCAGGTTCTGGATGATCATCTTCCCGCTGCTCTCGCCCACGACCTTCTTCCTGTTGGTCGTCAACATCATCTACGCCTTCTTCGACACCTTCGGCGTCATCCACGCGCAGACCCAGGGCGGCCCCGGCCGCGCCACCACGACGTTGATGTACCGCCTCTACCGTGACGGCTGGGTCAACCTCGACCTCGGCGGCTCGTCCGCCCAGTCCGTGCTGCTGATGACCGCGGTCATCGCGCTCACCGTGATCCAGTTCCGCTACATCGAACGGCGGGTGCATTACTGATGGCCATCGGACGCAACCGCTGGCTGCCACACGTCGTGCTGCTCCTGGGCGTCGCGATCTTCGCCTTCCCGATCTACCTGGCGTTCGTCGGCTCCTCGCACGACGCGTCGACGATCGCCCGCGGGGACATGCCCCTGACGATCGGCCCGAACCTCATCGAGAACTACCAGCAGGCACTCTTCAGCCCCGTGGGCGAGCGCGTGCGCGCGACCCCGGCGCTCACGATGATGCGCAACAGCCTCTACATGGCCCTGGCGATCGTCGTCGGCAAGATCTCGATCTCGCTGCTGTCGGCGTTCGCCGTGGTGTTCTTCGAGTTCCCGGGCCGCATGTTCTTCTTCTGGATGATCTTCATCACCCTGATGCTGCCGGTCGAGGTCCGCATGATCCCGACCTACGCGGTCGTCTCCAACCTCGGCATGGTCGACACCTTCGCGGGCCTCACCATCCCCCTGATCGCGTCGGCGACGGCGACCCTGCTGTTCCGGCAGCACTTCCTGACGATCGCCGACGAGCTCGTCGACGCGGCGCAGATCGACGGCGCCGGCGCGATGCGCTTCTTCTGGTCCGTACTGCTGCCGCTCTCGCGCAACAACGTCGCCGCGCTCTTCGTCATCATGTTCATCTACGGCTGGAACCAGTACCTGTGGCCGCTCATCGTGACCACCGGGCGCGGCCGCGAGACGATCGTCATCGGCATCGTGCGCATGATCGGCACGGGCGAGGCGCAGACCGACTGGCAACTCATCATGGCGGTCGCGATGCTGGCCCTCGTGCCGCCCGTGGCGATCATCATCTTCATGCAACGCTGGTTCGTGAAGGGGTTGGTCGACGCCGAGAAGTAACCTGGTTCCAACGGAGGATCCACCTTGCCCACCCACCTGCGCCCCATCCTCGACGTCGCCCGTGACCTCGGCCTCGACCCCGACCACTGCACGCCCCTCGGCCGCCACAAGGCCAAGATCGATCCGGTCGCCCGCGACGCCGTCGCGGGCGACGGCGACGCCGGTTCGGCCCGTGGCCGCCTGGTGCTCGTCTCCGCCATCACGCCCACGCCCGCCGGTGAGGGCAAGACGACCGTCAGCGTCGGCCTCACCCAGGGCCTCCGGCGCATCGGCGCGCGCGTGGCCCTGTGCTTGCGCGAGCCCTCGCTGGGCCCCGTGTTCGGCGTCAAGGGCGGCGGCACCGGCGGCGGCGAGGCGCAGGTCGAGCCCGCCGACGACATCAACCTCCACTTCACCGGCGACCTGCACGCCATCTCCAGCGCCCACAACCTGCTCGCCGCGATGGTCGACACCGACCTGTACTTCGGCGGGCCGAGCGGCCTCACACCCGAGACCACCACCTGGCCGCGCGTCGTCGACATGAACGACCGCGCGCTGCGCAAGGTCGTGATCGGCGCAGGCGGCAAGGCCGAGCGCAGCACGCGCTTCGACATCACCGCCGCCAGCGAGGTCATGGCGATCATGGCGCTCGCGACGTCGGAGGACGACCTGCGCGCCCGCATCGCCCGCATCGTCGTCGGGCGCACCGCGGACGGCGTCCCGGTGACCGCCGACGACCTCGGCGCCACCGACGCGATGGTCGTGCTGCTGCGCGAGGCCCTGCGGCCGAACCTCGTGCAGACGCGCGAGGGGGCGCCCGCCTTCGTGCACTGCGGTCCCTTCGCCAACATCGCCCACGGCTGCTCGAGCGTGGTCGCCACCGACCTCGCCCTGCGCCACGCCGACGTCGTCATCACCGAGGCCGGCTTCGGCTTCGACCTCGGCGGCGAGAAGTTCCTCGACCTCAAGATGCGCCAGGCCGGCATGTGGCCGCGCGCCGTCGTGCTCGTCGCCACCGTGCGCGCGCTCAAGAGCCACGGCGACGGCGACCTGACGCCGGGCCTGCAGCACCTGGACCGCCAGCTCGCCAACGTCCGCGCCTTCGGGCTGCCGCCGCTGGTGGCGCTCAACGTCTTCCCCGACGACACGGAGGAGGAGCTCGCCGCGATCGAGGCGTTCGTGGCGGCCGCCGGCGCCGTTTCCGGACGCTCCACGGGCTTCACCGACGGCGGCGCGGGCGCGACGGCGCTGGCCGAGCGGCTCATGGCGCTGCTCGAGGCCACCGACGCGGACCCGCCGCGACCGACCTTCCTCTACCCCGAGGGCGCGCCCGTCCTCGACGCGCTGCACGCCGTCGCCTCGACGATCTACGGCGCCGGCGAGGTGCGCCTGTCGGAGGCCGCCGAGGCCGACCTCGCGTGGCTGCGCCAGGCCGGCTTCGACCGCCTGCCCGTGTGCATCGCCAAGACCCACCTGTCGCTCACCGACGACCCGAAGGGCGGCGGCCTGGCCCGCGGCTTCCCGGTCACCGTCCACGAGCTGCGCCTGTCCGCCGGTGCCGGCTTCGTCGTCGCCCGCATGGGCCGCATCTTCACCATGCCCGGCCTGCCGCGCGAGCCCGCGGCGAAGAACGTCCGCCTGCGGCCCGACGGCTCCGTCCAGGGGCTGATGCAGGGCAACTGACCGGTCGGCCGCGGAGGCGCGCCATGCCGGTGCCGGCGTCTCGCCGGCCGTGGTTTCCACATCGCCGCCGGCGTTACGCTGGCGGCGATGCCGCTGTCGCCCGACGACGTCTACCCCGCCGGCGCGGGCGCCCCGCCGGTCGCGCTGATCGACGTGCGCTCGCCCGGCGAGGTCGCGCGCGGCGCCCTGCCCGGCGCCCACGCCCTGCCGCTGATGACCGACGACGAGCGCCATCTGGTGGGCCTGCGCTACGCGGAGGCCGGCCAGGAGGCCGCCATCGCGCTCGGCTACGAACTCGCCGGGCCCCACCTGGCCGCGCGGGCTGAGGCGTGGCGGGCCGTGGCGGACGCCGGACCGACCGCGGTCGCCTGCTGGCGCGGCGGGCTGCGCAGCGCGCTCGCCGTGCGTCACCTCGAGCGGCCGGGCGTCGAGACGGTCGCCGGCGGCTACAAGGCCCTGCGGCGCCACCTGATGGCCGGCCTGCGGCGCGCCGTCGACACGAAGCGCGTCGTCGTCCTCGGCGGCCTCACCGGCTCCGGGAAGACGGAGGTGCTGCGGGCGCTGGGCGGCGTGCCCGACCTGCTGGCGCTCGACCTGGAGGCCCTCGCGCGACACCGCGGCAGCGCGTTCGGCGCGGAGGACGACCCGCAACCGGCGCAGGCGACCTTCGAGAACGCCGTGGCGGCCGCCGTGGTGCTCGACCCGGCACCGCGCATCGTCGCCGAGGACGAGTCGCGCTTCGTCGGCCGCCGGACCGTGCCGGACACCCTGTGGACGGCGATGCGGGCAGCGCCCGTCGTGTGGCTCGAGGCGCCGCTCCAGGAGCGCGTGCGGCGCGTGTACGACGGGTACGTCCACGCGCCGGCGGAGCGCCACGGCGTCGCGGCCGCGCGCGCGCGGCTCGAGAACGACGTGCGCCGCGTCCGGAAGCGGTTGGGTGGCCAGCGTTGCGACGCCGTGCTCGGCGCGTTGGAAGCGGCCGCCAACGCCTGGTTCGACCCGGACGCCCACGCCGGCTGGATCGCGACGCTGCTCGAGGACTACTACGACAAGCTTTACCTGCGGGCGTTCCAGGCGAGCGGCCGCGCCCGGGCGTTCGCCGGCAACGCCGACGACGTGATCGGCTACCTGGCGCGACCGGCCTGACACGGCAAGCGAGCCCGGCCGCCTGCGCGACGGCCGCGATGCCGCCGACGCGACGCCGCCGCCGATCGGATGCGACGATGGGGCCATGGAAGCCTCGCCCGTCCGCCTGACGCACATGGTGAAGAAGGGCGGCTGCGCCGCCAAGATCGCCGCCGGCACGCTCACCGACCTGCTCCGCACGCTGCCGCTCTCGTCCCACCCCGACCTGCTCGTGGGCCGCGACCTCTTCGACGACGCCGCCGTGTGGCGCGTCTCGGACGACGTGGCCATGGTCCAGACGCTCGACTTCTTCACGCCGATCCTCGACGACCCCCACGACTTCGGCGCCGTCGCCGCCGCCAACGCCGTCTCCGACGTCTTCGCCATGGGCGCCACGCCGGTCACCGCGCTGACGATCCTGGCGTACCCGCTCGACACCCTGCCGCCCGAGGTGCTGCAGGCGCTGATGACCGGCGCGCTCGAGGTCATCCACGAGGCGGGCGCCCACCTGGTCGGCGGCCATTCGATCGAGGACGACACGCTCAAGCTCGGCTTCGCCGTCACCGGCCTCGCCCACCCGCGGCGGCTGTGGACCAACGCCGGCGCCCTTCCGGGCGACGTGCTGCTGCTGACCAAACCGGTCGGGACCGGCACGCTGGCAGGGGCGCGCAAGAACGACGAGATCGACGCCGCCACGATGGCGCCCGCCATCGCCTCGATGCGGCAGGTCAACCGGCTCGACCTGCCGCCCGAGCTGCACGCCGCGGTGCACGCCGCCACCGACGTTACCGGCTTCGGCGTGCTGGGCCACGGCCTGCACGTGGCGCAGGGCTCGGGCGTGAGCCTGCGCATCCACGCCGCCGCGGTGCCGTTGCTGCCGGGGGCGGCGGACACCCTGCGGCGCGGCATCCTCACCAAGGCGCACACGAGCAACACCCGCTACGTGGCGCCCCACGTCGCGGGCCGCGAGGGTCTCGACGAGGTCGCCTGGTGGTCGCTGGTCGACCCGCAGACCAGCGGCGGGCTGCTGCTGGCGGTCGCGCCCGAGGCGGTCGACGCGCTGCTGCGGCACGTGCGCGGGCGCTTCCCGCGGGTGGCGGTGGTGGGCGAAGTGAGCGGCCGAGGCGAGGCGCCACTGGTCGTCGACGCGACCGCGCGAGCCGCCTGAGGACCCGGACGCCGCCGCACGGCGGCCGCGGTAGCCACGCGCGCCCGATCGAACGAGGCTGGCTGGGACGTTCGTCCCGATGCGTGCTACATACCCCACGGGGGTATTATGCAGCCCCGGGGGGAAGCACCAGGCGTCCCCTCGGCGCGAGCGCCCCGACCGCCGCGCCCCAAGGGAACTGGGGGCGCGCGCCCCCAAAGGAGCCCCCATGAACAGCAAAGCGATCGCCGCCATCGTCGTCAGCTTCCTCGCCGGCCTACTCGTCATGGGCGCCCTGGTCTGGACCCAGGCGCCCTCGCTGATGATGCTGCAGGACGAGAGCCCGTACGGTTACGAGGAGACGGTCGCCGTCTTCCGCGAGGCCGCGGCCGACGCGGGCTGGTCGATCCTCAACCACACCGACATGCAGGCCGTCGTGGCCCGCCACGGCGCCGACGTACCCGGCGTCACCGTGTTCGACCTGTGCTCGTCGAAGTACTCGATCGAGATCCTCGAACGCGACGACGAGCGCATCGTCACGCCGATGATGCCCTGTCGGGTGTCGGTGTACGAGACCAGCGACGGCACCACCTACGTCGCGCGGATGAACTCGGGGCTCGTCGCCCGCATGTTCGGCGGCCTGATCGACGAGGTCATGCAGAAGGCATCGGCCGAGACCGAGGCCTTCATCGGCACCGTCGTCAACTGACCCCACCGCGCACGGCGGCGCTGCACGCGCTCGGTCACGGCCGTCAGCGGCGCAACTCCGGCCGATCGCGGTAGTGCTCGAGGGCCTCGGGGTTGGCGAGCGCTTCGAGGTTGCGCACGCTCTCCCCCATCACGACCGCCCGCACCGCCAGCTCGACGATCTTCCCACTCTTCGTCCGCGGCACGTCCGGCACCTGCAGCACCACCGCCGGTACGTGCCGCGGCGTCGCGTGCCGGCGCACCGTGGCGCGGA
This sequence comes from Trueperaceae bacterium, assembly GCA_011389865.1. Taxonomy (GTDB): domain Bacteria; phylum Deinococcota; class Deinococci; order Deinococcales; family Trueperaceae; genus JAABTL01. Next base: position 7,012 of record JAABTL010000002.1, on the reverse strand, counting down.
TGCGGTCGGCGAGCGCGCGGTCGAGGGTCGACCCGTCGCGCAGGCGCACGAACAGCACCACCCGCACGTCGCCGTCCCACGGCTGCCCGATGCACAGCGACTCGAGGACCTCGGGGACCTTCTCCGCCTGGCGGGTGATCTCGGCCGTGCCGATGCGCACCCCGCCCGGGTTGAGCACCGCGTCCGAGCGGCCGTGGATGACCAGGCCGTCGCTCGGCGTGCGCTCGGCGTAGTCGCCGTGCGCCCACACGCCAGGGAAGCGCTCGAAGTAGGCGGCGCGGTAGCGCGCGCCGTCGGGGTCGTCCCAGAACCCCACCGGCATGGACGGGAACGGCCGGGTGCACACGAGCTCGCCCTTGACCCCGACGGCGACCGGCCGGCCGTCGTCGTCCCACACGTCGACCGCCATCCCCAGGCCGCGGCACTGCAGCTCGCCGGCGCGCACGGGCCGGGTGGGGCAGCCCAGCGCGAAGCACGACACGATGTCGGTCCCGCCGGAGATCGAGGCGAGGAGCAGGTCGTCCTTGACGTCGCGGTAGACGTAGGCGAAGCCCTCCGGCGGGAGCGGCGAGCCGGTGGAGAGCACGGTCCGCAGCGCGCCGAGGTCGTGCGTCTCGCGCGGCCTGGCGCCGCTCTTCGCGAGGGCGGCGAGGTACTTGGCACTGGTCCCGAACACGCTCACGCGCTCCTGCTCGGCGAGGTCCCACAGCCCCGCCGCATCGGGCGCGAACGGCGAGCCGTCGTACAGGACGACGGTAGCGCCGACGGCGAGGGCGCTCACCAGCCAGTTCCACATCATCCAGCCGCAGGTCGTGACGTAGAGGATGACGTCGTGGGGCGTCAGGTCGGTGTGCAGCGCGTGTTCCTTGAGGTGCTGCAGCAGCGTCCCGCCTGCGCCGTGCACGATCGCCTTGGGGACACCGGTGGTGCCGGAGGAGAACATGACGTAGAGCGGGTGGTCGAAGGGCAACCGCACGAAGCCGAGCGGACCCGGGTCGGGTTCGAGGTAGCCGTCCCAGGCCACCGCGCCCGGGACGGGGGTTAGGTCGGGCGCGGCCTCGAGGAAGGGGAACACCACCAGCCGCCTCAGGGTCGGCAGCCGCGCGGCGATGGCGGCGAGCCGCTCGCGCACGTCGATGCGTCTGCCGGCGTAGCGGTAGCCGTCGGCGGCGACGAGCACCTTCGGCTCGACCTGCTCGAAGCGGTCGAGGACGCCCTCGGTCCCGAAGTCCGGCGAGCACGCGCTCCACACGGCGCCGAGCGACGCCGCCGCGAGCATGGCGATCACGGTCTCCGGCGCGTTGGGCGTGATGCCGACCACGCGGTCGCCCGCCACCACGCCGTCGCGTCGCAGCGCGGCGGCGAGCGCGGCGACGCGCGAGCGCAGCTCCGCGTACGTCAACGCCGTGCGCCGACCCGCCTCGTCGCGCCCGACCAGCGCGTGGCGCGTGCCGGCATCGGGCGCGGCCGCGAAGCGCAGCAGGTTCTCGGCGAAGTTCAGACGCGCAGCCGGGAACCAGCGGGCGCCGGGCATGCGTTCGCCGTCCTCCAGGACGACCTCGCCCTTCGTGTCCGCGATCACCCCGGCGGCGTCCCACCAGCTCGACCAGAAGGCCGCGGCGTCGTCGACGCTCCAGCGGTAGAGGTCGTCGTAGCCGCTCAGGGCGAGACCGCGGCGGGCGTTGACCGCGGCGATGAACGCCGTCAGGTTCGCCGCTCGGACCCGCTCGGGCGTGGGCGTCCAGACCACCTCGCCGAAGCTCGGCTGCGCCGCCGGCCGCTGCACGTCTTCCACCCTCGCCGCCACCTCCAACGTCACGTCCACGGGGACGTCGATCGATGCGGCAACCTACCGGCGCCGGGGTCGCAGGTCAAGCCACGCCCGGGCAGCGCCGACCTGCGGCCGCGGGCGCGGCACCCAACGACGGCGGGCCGCGGACCCCGACCGGCGAAGGACGGAGCGCGCGACCCGCGTGGGCGCCGCCTCAGCGACGCGCGTGGGCGCCGCCTCGACGGCGCACGGTCACTCGACGACGAAGGGCGCGAGCATCCCGGCCTGGTAGTGACCCGGGATGAAGCAGCCGATCTCCCAGGTGCCGATCGCCTCGTCGGGCAACGTGAAGTGCAGGACCACGGTCTCACCGGCCTCGAGTTCGACCTCCACGAAGCCGCTGGTGCCCACCTCCCAGCCCTCGCCGACGACGTCGACCTCGATGGCGTCGAGCAGGTTGACCTCGTAACCGTCCGGGATGCCCTCCTCGACGACGACGTCACGCCCGATCAGGACCTCGTGCTCCATCATGCCGACGTTGGCGAAGACGATCTCGTACGGCTGACCCGCCAGCAGCACGATCGGCTCGTTGCGCTCGTGCCCCTCGACCTGGAAGTAGTACTCCCCCATCTCGACGCGCACCACGACGCGCTCGTCGGTCGCCTGGCCGTGACCCATGGCCGCCGCGACCGCCACCCAACCCAACACCACGGACATCATCCCTACGATCCACGTTCGACGCACGATGTACCCCATCCTCGCTCCGCCAGGGAGCGCGACACGCCGGTCGGCACGGGCCGGCACCGCGGTCCACGGCCGGCGCGGGGGCGGCGGGGTCACGATCGAGACAAGGCGACCCGGACGTCATTTGTTTCGCGCACCAACCAGTGAGGCCGAGGTGAAGCCTACACCCATCCCGTTCGTCCGGCTAGTCAGACGCACGACCCGTGCTCGAACGGGCATCGGCCGGCCCCACCGGATGCAGCAACGTCACGCCGACCGGCGCGAAGCGCTCCATCGCGGCGAGCGCCGCGCCCGCCTCGTCCAGCGGACGCCGCTCGCCGATCAGGCGACCGAGCGGGACGCGGCCACGCTCGAGGAAACGGAAGAGCCGTGGGTACGAGCTCGCGGGCATGCCGTGTCCCCCGACGACGGTGAGCTCGTGGCGCACCACCCGCTGCAGCGGCAGCGGCGGATCCGCGTCGCGCCCCAGCAGTAGGCCGAGCTGGAGGTGGCGGCCACGCGGCCGCAGCGACAGGATCCCCTGCGCGCTGGTGGCGCGGCTCCCGAGGGCGTCGACCGTCACGTCGGCGCCGCCGCCGGTCGCCGCCGCGATCGCGGGCAGCGGATCCTCCTCGGAGGCATCGATGACGAGGCTCGCGCCCAACTCGCGGGCGAGCGCCAGCTTCGCGGGCACCAGGTCGACGGCGACGACACGCGCGCCCGCAGCCGCCGCGATCGCGACCGCCGCCAGCCCCACGCCGCCGCAGCCGAAGACGGCGACCGTCTCCCCCGGCCGCAGCGCGGCGCGGTCGACGAGGCCGTGGAAGGAGGTCATGAAGCGGCAGCCGAGCGAGGCCGCCTCGTCGAAACCGAGGGCCTCCGGGAGGCGCGCCAGGTTGGCGTCGGCCCACGGCACCGCCACGTACTCGGCGAAGCTGCCCCAACCGTCGAACCCCGGCTGGAACTCGCGCTCGCAGAGGTGGGTGTGGCCCTCGCGGCAGGTCCCACAGGCGCCACAACCGCAGCAGAAGGGCGCCGTCACGCGGGCGCCGAGCCAGTCACCGCGCACCTCGCCGCCGACGGCGACGACCTCGCCCGCGAACTCGTGGCCGGGCACGTGCGGCCAGCGGACGGTCGGGTCGTGACCGACCCACGCATGCCAGTCGCTGCGGCACACGCCGGTGGCGCGCACCCGCACGACCGCGCCGTGCGGCGGGGGAACGGGATCGGGGACGGTGGCCGGCGTCGGAACGCCGCGCGGGGCGTCGACCAGGATGGCGCGCATGCGCCATCGTACGGGCTCACGACGGCCCGTGTCGGCCGCGCACCCGGCCTGCCGCGCGCCCGGCCTGCCGCGCCCCTACGCGCCGCGCAACAGCGCCCCCATCAGCCGACGCAGGAGGGCTCGCCGTCGGCGTCGATCGCCGCGTCGACCGGCGCGACGTCCGCCAAGGTCAGCCCGATCTCCGCGAGGACCTCGGCCGTGTGCTGGCCGTGCAGCGGCGGCGGGTAGCGCACGGCCGCGGGCGTGCTGCCCAGCTTGATCGGGAAGCCCACCTGCTTCATCGGCCCCACCGTCGGGTGCTCGAACTCGATGAGCATGTCGCGCGCCTCGACCTGCGGGTGCTCGAAGACCTGGTCGATCTCGAGCACCGGCGCCACCGGCACGCCCGCCTCGTTGCAGCGCTCACTGAACGCGGTGGCATCGACGGGGGCGAACAGCGCACCGAGCACCTCGCCGAGCTCGCGCCGGTGCGCCACGCGCTGCCGGTTGTTGGCGAAGCGCTCGTCGACGGCGACCTCCGGGGCGCCGAGCAGATCGCACAGACGCTGGAACTGCCGGTCGTTCCCCACGCACACCATCAGCGGTCCCGTCCGCGTCTCGTAGCTGTCGGTGGGAACGATGTGGGGGTGGGCGTTGCCCAGCCGCGGGTGGACCTCGCCGCCCATCAGGAAGGCGGAGGCTTGGTTGGCGAGCGCCGACAACCCGGACTCGAAGAGCGACAGGTCGACCCGCTGGCCCTCGCCGGTGCGATCCCGGTGCAGGAGGGCGGCCGTGATGGCGAAGGCCGCCTGGCAACCCGTGAGCTCGTCGATGACCGCGACCCCGACCTTCAACGGGCGTCCGCCCTCCTCGCCGTTGATCGCCATGAACCCGCCCACGGCCTCGATGATCGGGTCGTACCCAGGGAGGTGGGCGGCGGGCCCGGTGCGCCCGTAACCGGTGATGCTGCAGTACACCAGCCGCGGGTTGAGGGGCCGCAGGACCTCCTCATAGCCGAGGCCCCACTTCTCCATCGTGCCGACGCGGAAGTTCTCGATGACGACGTCCGCGTCCCGGACGAGCCGCTTGAGCGCCTCGCGGGCGGCGTCCAACCTGAAGTCGAGGACGATGCCCCGCTTGTTGCGGTTGGTGCAGGTGTAGTACGCGCTCTCGCCCGCCACCCACGGCGGCCCCCAGCGCCGCGTGTCGTCTCCGACGGGCGCCTCGATCTTGATGACGTCGGCCCCGAGATCGCCCATGAGCATCGTGGCGAAGGGGCCTGCGAGCACGCGGCTGAGATCGATCACGCGGACGCCGTGCAGCGGGCCGTGCGGCGCGCCGACCGGGTCGGGCTGGGTGTGCTTGGGTTGCATGAGCGGTCCTCCGACGGGCGAGAGAAGAGCGGTGGCGCGATGGCGTGCAGTGCCCCCAGGATATGCGCCACGACGCCCCCGGCGCGCCTGAGCAACGTCCCATGGCCGACGCGTGCGGGCCGACGGAGCGGTAGCATCGGCCATCGCACGCCCCGGGAGGTTCCACCGTGCTCGAGGTCTACCCCATCGGTCGCCCCGACCTGCCCCCCGCCCTCGACCTCGGCGCCGTCATGGTCGCCATCGACCGCATCGAGACGCTGCCGAATGCGCTGCGCGCGACGCTCGACGGCTGCGGCGACCTGGACCACCCGATCCGCGACGGCGCCTGGCCCATCCGCACCGTCGTCCACCACCTGGCCGACAGCCACATGAACGCCTTCCTGCGGACCAAGCGGGCGTTGACGGAGGAGGCACCGCTGGTCGAGAGCGTCGACGTCGACGCCTGGGCAGCTACGGCGGACGTCCGGGCGCCGGTGGAGGCCTCCCTCGACCTCATCGCGGCGTTGCACCTCCGTTGGGTGGAGCTGCTGCGCAGCGCGTCGCCCGCCGACCTCGAACGGCCGTGGCACGTCCGCGCCGACCCGGAACCACGCGCGACCTGGCGGCTCGCCCTGCTCTACGCCTGGCACGGCGACCACCACGCGGCCCAGATCCGGCAGGCGCGCGAGCACTACGGGCTCTAGGCCGGCGGCGGGCCAGCAGCCCGGACGAGCGCCCGCACCTGAGCCAAGCTGGCGTCGTCGGCGAGCATCAGCAATCGATCGCCGTCCAGCATGATCGTCGAACCGCGTGGCACCACGAACGTGCCGCCGCGGCTGATGAGGACGACGAGGGCGCCTTCGGGCAGCCCGATCTCGAGGATCCGGCGACCGACGACGGACGAACCCGCGGGCACGACGACCTCGACGAGATCGCTGTCCAGGTCTGCGGTCTGCTCGAACTCGAGCGGGTAACGCAGCGGCCGAGCAAGGGGGACGTCGACCCCCAGCATGCGGGCAACGAACGGGATCGAGGGCCCCTGCAGCAAGACCGACGTCAGGACGATGAAGAACACGACGTTGAAGATCAGGCTCGCGTCCGGCACGCCCATCACCAACGGGTAGGTGGCCAGGATGATCGGCACCGCGCCGCGGAGGCCGACCCACGCGACGAGACCGACCTCCCGGCGGGGTAACCCGGTGAACCAGAGCGTCGCGAACACGGCGAGCGGCCGCGCCACGAACATCAGCACGAGCGCCAACAGCAGTCCGGTCCACGCGACGGGCGCGAGCTCGGAAGGGAACACGAGTAACCCGAGCGCGAGGAACATCGTGATCTGCATCAGCCAGGCCACGCCGTCGTGGAAACGCGTGATGCTTCGCTTGTGGATGAAGTGATGGTTGCCCATGACCAGGCCGACGAGGTAGACGGCCAAGAAGCCGTTGCCGCCGAGCCAGTCGGTGACGCCGTAGACGACCGCGACGGCGGCGAGCGTGAAGACGGGGTACAGGCCGTCGTAGTTCAGGTGGATGCGGTTGATCACCACCACCAGCAGGCGCCCGAGGCCCCAACCGACGGCCGCTCCGACCACCATCTGGCGCAAGAACAGCGGGAGCAAGCTCCACCCGCTCGCGTCGGGCTGCACGATCAACGTGATGAGCCCGACCGTCAGGAAGATCGCCATGGGGTCGTTGCTGCCGGACTCGAGCTCGAGCACCCGCTTCAAACGCTCCTTGAGACCCGTCCCGCGCGACCGCATCACCGAGAAGACGGCCGCCGCATCCGTGCTCGAGACGATCGCTCCGAGCAGCAGACCCTGGAGGAGGGGCAGTCCGAGCACCCAGGTCGCGAACAGACCCATCGTCGACGCCGTGAGCACCACCCCCACGGTCGAAAGCGCCG
>JAABTL010000029.1 GCA_011389865.1 Trueperaceae bacterium | reverse complement strand
CTCGGCCGGGGCGTTGGCACCCCCAGGTGGCTCAGCCCCGGCCGAGGCCGCCGCCACCCCGGCACCCACGTCGATCCGGACGAGCACCGCCCCCACCGCCACCACGGCGCCCTCGGGTGCGACGATCTCGGCCACCACGCCCGCCAGCGGCGACGGCAGCTCCACGGTGACCTTGTCGGTCATCACCTCGACGAGCGGCTGGTCGACGACGATCGCATCGCCGACGGCGACCAGCCACTTCAGCACCTCGCCCTCCACCACCGATTCGGCGAGTTCCGGGAGCTTGACGTCCTCGGGCACGGGTCCTCCAGCGGGGGCGGGGCCCCGAGTCAGTAGTCGAGCACGCGCTGCACCGCGTGCAGGATGCGGTCGGGACCGGGCAGGTAGGCACGGTCCTGGGCGTACGGGTAGGGGACGTCGAAGCCGGTGACCCGCACGGGCGGCGCCTCGAGCAGATCGAGCGCCTCCTCGGCGATCGTCGCGGCGACCTCGCTGGCGAACGACAGCGTGCGGGGCGCCTCGCTGATCACCACGACGCGGCCCACGCGCGCCACCCGCTCCAGCACGAGGTCCTGGTCCCAGGGCAGCAGCGAGCGGAGGTCGATGACGTCGGCCGACACCCCCTGCGCGGCGAGCGCGTCGGCCGCCTTGAGGGTCTCGGCCATGCTGGCGCCGTAGCTGATCAGCACGACGTCGTCGCCCTCGCGGCGCAGGCGCGCCTGGCCGATGGGGATGGTGGCGTCGTCGTCGGGGAGCTCCTCCTTGACGGCGCGGTACAGCCGCTTCGGCTCCATGAAGACGACCGGGTCCTGGCCGCGGACGGCGCTGCGCAGCAGCCCGCGGGTGTCGCTCGGGGTGGAGGGGTAGACGACCTGCAGGCCGGGCGTGTGGACGAAGTGCGATTCGGGGTTCTGGGAGTGGTGGTGCCCGCCGGCGACGCCGCCGCCGGCGGGCATGCGCACGACCATCGGGGCGCTGAATCCGCCGCCCGAGCGGTAGCGCAGCTTGGCGGCCTGCGACACGAGCTGGTCGAAGCCGGGGAACACGTAGTCGGCGAACTGGATCTCGGCGACGGGCCGCATCCCGTGCACGGCCATGCCGATCGCGGCGCCGATGATGGCGGCCTCGGAGAGCGGCGTGTCGATGACGCGGTCGGGCCCGAAGCGGTCGAAGAGGCCCTCGGTGGCGAGGAAGACGCCGCCGCGCTTGCCGACGTCCTCGCCGAGCAGCACGACCGCGTCGTCGCGGACCATCTCCTCGGCCAGCGTGCGCGCCACCGTCTGGACGATCGTCTGCAGGGCCATCAGTGCCCGTCCCGCTCCAGGTCGTGCGTGAGCGCGAGCTCGTCGCGCTGGCGGCGCAGGTGCGGCGGCAGGGCCGCGAACACGTCGTCGAACATCCAGCCGAGCGGCGCCCGGCCGGCGCCCGCGTTGGCCCGCACGGCGTCGTCGATCTCGGCCTTGATCTCGGCCGCCAGGGCGGCCTCGGCGTCGTCGTCCCACAGGCCGCGGCCCTCGAGGTAGCGGCGGTAGCGCACGATGGGGTCGCGGCGACGCCAGGCGGCGACTTCGTCGGCGGGGCGGTAGCGGCCGTCGTCGTCGGCGTTGGAGTGCGGGCCGTAGCGGTACACGAGGGCCTCGATCAGCGATGGTCCCAGGCCCTCGCGGGCACGCTCCACCGCCTGCCGCGTGACGTAGTACGCGGCGAGGGGGTCCATGCCGTCGACGCGGTAGCCGGGCATGCCGTAGGCGTGCGCCTTGGTGGCGACGTCGGCGGAGCCGGACTGGTGCCGGAAGGCGACGCTGATCGCGTAGCCGTTGTTCTGGCACAGGAACACGGCCGGCGCGCCCTGGGCGCCGGCGAGGTTGAGCGCGGCGTGCCAGTCGCCCTCGCTGGTGGCGCCGTCGCCGAAGCTGCAGAGGGTGACGTCGCCGCGGCCGGCGAGCTTCTGCGCCATGGCGCTGCCGACGGCGGGGGGCACGTGGCTGGCGATCGCGGACGCGGTCGTGAAGATGCGTAGGGCGGCGCTGCCGGGGTGGGCGGGCATCTGGCGGCCGCGGGCCGGGTCGAGGCGGCTGGCCGTCTGCTGCGCGAGCGCCTCGGCGAGGGGCCAGCCCAGCGCCAGCGCCAGGGCGAGGTCGCGGTAGTACGGGAAGGTCCAGTCGCGCGTGGCGTCGAGGGCGTGGGCGGCGCCGATCTGCGTCGCCTCGTGACCGGCGGCGGAGGCGACGAAGCTGACCTTCCCCTGGCGCTGCAGCGTCGAGAGGCGCTCGTCGAAGCGACGCGCGCGCAGCATGTCGCGGTAGATCGCCCGTTGGCGGGCCACGTCGATGTCGCAGGCGAAGGGCGCGACCCAACGGCCGTCGTCGTCGATGACGCGGATGGGGGCTTCGCCGAAGGGTTCGAAGCGGCGGACGTTGCCGATCACGCCTTCCTCCTCTCGCTCAGGACCTCGGCATCTTAGCAGAGCCCTTCCGGCGCTCCCGGTACGCTCGAACGGCACGGCGCGAACCACGTCGGCCACGCGGATCGCCCGGCGCGCTAAGCTGCTGGCATGATGCGCCGCGAAATGCTCGCCTACGCTCTGATCGGGTTCGGTGTGGTGGCGCTGTTGGCGCGCGTGACCGGCGGCGCGGGCTGGCTGTGGATCGCGCTGGTCGCGGTGGCGTTGCTCGCGACCTACGCCAGCCAGCGCACCTACGGCCTGTTGGTGGTCGGCGGCGTGCTGGCGGGGACCTCGGTCGGCATCCTGCTCCAGCAGCTCTTCCCGCGCTGCGACGGCGTGTTCCTCATCTCGCTCGGGGCTGGGTTGATCGCCATCGACGTGGTCGAGCGCCGCGAGCCGCGCTGGCCGCGAAGCGTCGGGCTGGGGCTCGCCGCGCTGGGCCTGATCCTGGCGCTGGCGACCTCGGGCGTCCTCGGGTCGGCCTGGTTCGCCCTGCTGCTGATCGCGATCGGCGCCGCCGTGCTGTGGCGTGGTCGCGAGGCGAGCGCGTTCCCGCCGCCTCGGGTCGACGTTCCGGCGCCACGGGAGCAGGCGCCGCGGCCGCCGGCGCCGACGACCGAGAACGCGCCCGGCGAGGCGCATGAGGTCGACGCGCCTGCGACGGACGCAACGGTTCCGCCGTCGGAGTCACGCTAGACTGCGCGCGTCGAACCCGGCCCGCGGTCGCTAGGACCCAGGACCCGGTCTCATTCCACCTCGTTCATCCCGGAGCGTCGCACGGTCGGTCCGACCGTCGCTCCGCCCCCAACCCGGAGGCGCCATGCAGGAATCCATCCATCGCGGTCTCGTCGGTGTCGTCGCCGACGTCACCGAGATCAGCTTCATCGACGGCGAGAAGGGCGAGCTCAGCTACCGCGGGTACGACATCAGCGAGCTGACCGAGGCCAGCTACGAGGAGGTCGTGTACCTGCTGTGGAACGGCGAGCTGCCGACCGCCAGGCAGCTGATCGACTTCCGCGAGGAGATCGCGCCGCTCGGGGCCCTGCCGTTCGAGATCGTCGATCGCCTGCGCTGCGCCCGGCCGACCACGGAACCGATGCACCTGCTGCGCACCGCCGTGTCGAACCTCGCCTGCCACGATCCGAACCCCGACGACGTCGACATCGAGAACGTGCGCCGCATCGGTCACCGCCTGCTGGTGCAGTTCCCGACGATCGTCGCGACCATGGAGCGGCTGCGCCACGGCAAGCTGCCCGTCGACCCCGACCCGGAGCTCTCGATCGCGGGCAACTTCCTCTACACCCTGACGGGCGAGTACCCCACCGAGGCCGCGACCCACGTCATGGACGTGGCGCTGGTGCTGCACGCCGAGCACGGCTCGAACGCCAGCACCTTCACCGCGCGCACGGCCGCCTCGAGCCTGACCGACGCGTACAGCGCGGTCACCGCCGGCGTCGGCTCGCTGAAGGGGCCGCTGCACGGCGGCGCCAACGAGGCGGTCATGCGGGCGCTGGAGGAGATCGGCGACGTCGAGAACGTCGAACCGTACATCATGGACCGGCTGGAGCAGCCGCACGGGCGCGTGATGGGCTTCGGCCACCGCGTCTACCGGGTGCTGGACCCGCGGGCCGCCATCCTGGCCAAGGTCGCGGAGAAGCTCGCGAAGGAGTCGGGCGAGTCGCACTTCTGGGAGATGTCCGTCGAGATGGTGCGGGTGATGGACCGCGAGATGGAGAAGCGCGGCCGCGAGGTCAAGCCGAACGTCGACTTCTACAGCGCGTCGGTCTACCGCATGCTCGGCTTCCCCATCGACATGTACACGCCGATCTTCGCCGTCGCGCGCATCTCGGGCTGGATGGCGCACCTGTTCGAGCAGTACGCCGACAACCGCCTGGTGCGGCCGCTGCTCGCCTACGAGGGCCCCAAGGGCAAGAAGTTCGCGCCCATCGCGTCCCGTTGACGTGCGGACGCGGTCGTCGACGGCCGCGTCGATCGCCGCGATCTGATCCGGCGACCCGCTCGAGCGCGGGCCGGCGAGCCGCCGAACGTCCCCGCCGTCGCCCTCGGGCGGCGGCGGGAGCGTTTCACGTCCAGCTGACCTCGCCGTAGGTGTCCTCGCGGTCGGGGCTGGTCGAGAACATGACGACCGGCACGCCGACGACGTCCTCCATCAGCGCGAGGTAGTCGAGCACCGGCTGCGGCAGGGCGTCGCGCGATCCGAGGCCGTGCAGGTCGCCCCAGCCCGGCAGCGCGCGGTAGACCGGGGCGCCGTGCGCGTCCACGTCGACGCACACCTGGATCTCGTCGAAGCCCGAGAGCACGTCGAGCTTGGTGACCACCAGGCCGTCGAAGCCGTTGATCTCGGCGGCGTAACGCAGCTGCGGGAGGTCGAGCCAGCCCACGCGGCGCGGGCGGCCGGTGGTGGTGCCGAACTCGTCCCACTGGTTGCCGCCGGTGCCCCGCAGGCGCGACGCGGTCTCGCCCGCCACCTCCGTGCGGAAGGGGCCGTGCCCGACGCGGGTGGTGAAGGCCTTGACCACCCCGATGACGCCGTGGAGCGCCTTGTGGCTCACCCCGGCGCCCACCAGGATGCCGCCGACCGTCGGGTGCGAGCTGGTCACGAAGGGGTAGGTGCCGTAGCCGAGGTCGAGCATCGTCCCCTGGCCGCCCTCGAACAGGACCCGCTGGCCGGCGCGCAGCGCGGCCCGCACGACCTCGCCCGTGTCGGTCACCATCGGCACGACGTAGGCGCGGACGTCGGCGAGCGCGTCCATCGCCACCTCGACGTCGGTCCAGCCGACGCGGGCCGTGGAGTTCGGCTTGCCCTCGAGCAGCCGGCCGATGCGATCGCGCAGGACGGCGTCGTCGAGCAGGTCGCCGAAGCGCAGCCCCAGGCGCCGTGCCTTGTCGGAGTAGCAGGGGCCGATGCCACGCCCCGTGGTGCCCACGAAGCCGCCGCCCTCGTCGTTCTTCATGTGGTGCGGTAGCACCAAGTGCGCCTCGTGCGAGATCAGGACGGTGCCCGGGTCGCGTCGCGCGCGCAGGCCCTCGAGCTCGTCGCGCAGGCTCCAGGGGTCGATGACCATGCCGCCGCCGAGCACCGAGGTGGGCCCGTCGTGCAGCGTGCCGCACGGGAGGTGGTGGAGCTTGAACACCTCGCTGCCGACGACGACGGTGTGACCGGCGTTGGCGCCGCCGGAGTAGCGCACGACGACGTCGGCCTCGGTGGCCAACGCGTCGACGACCTTGCCTTTCCCCTCGTCGCCCCACTGGGCGCCGATGATGGCGATGCCGGGCATGCCGACCTCCTCCGCGCGCGAGCGCCCTGGGGCGGGCTCGCCTCGCGCCTGCCGACGGCGACGCCGCTGCGCCGCGCCGGACGAGGGGCAGTATCGCACGGCCGCGCTAGCATGCCGCATGAACCCCGCCGCAGCGAGCGCCCTCCCGCCCGTCGCCGTCGACGGCCGCGGCGCCGCGCGGCTCGCGGCCGGCCATCCCTGGGTGTACCGTTCCGACGTCCTGACGCCACCGCAGCGCCCCGGGTTCGCGCCGGTCGTCGACCGCCGCGGTCGGCCACTCGGCTGGGCGGCCGTCCACCCGACCTCGCAGATCACCGTGCGGCTGCTGCACCGCCACGACGCAACCGTCGACGAGGCGCTGCTGCTCGCCCGGCTCGACGCCGCGCTCGACCTGAGGGCGGCCCTGGCCGCCGATCCCTACGCCGAGATGACGGGCGTGACCGGCTACCGCTGCGTGCACGCCGAGGCAGACGGCCTGCCGGGTCTGATCGTCGACCGCCTGGGGCCGGTGCTGGTGCTGCAGAACGGCTGCGCCGCGCTCGAGCCGCACCTGGAGGCGCTGGTCGCGCGCCTGGTGGAACGCCTCGCGCCGGAGGGCGTGCTGGGCCGCTTCGACGCCCACGCCCGCACGCTGGAGGGGCTGCCGACCGAGGTGCGCACGCTGCACGGCGGCGTTCCCGACCGCGTCGACGTGCACGATGGCGCGCTCACCTGGTGCGTCGACCCGCGCGGCGGCCAGAAGACCGGCGCGTTCCTCGACCAGCGTCTCAACCACCGGCGATTGGCGCGCTCGGCGATGGCGTTCGCCAGCGACCCGGGGGCGGTCGACGCGCTCGACGCGTTCGCGCACCACGGGGGCTTCGGCCTCCACCTGCTGCGGGCCGGCGCCCGCAGCGCCCTGCTGGTCGACAGCTCGGCCGCCGCGCTCGAGGCGGCGGTCGCGACGGCGGCCCGCCATGGCCTGCCGGCGCCCGCGCTGGCGCGCTCCGACGCGTTCCAGTGCCTGCGTGCTCTCGAGCGCGAAGGCCGACGCTTCGCTGCGGTCAGCGTCGACCCACCCGCGCTGGCGAAGCGCGCCCGCGACCTCGAGCGGGCGATGGCGGCCTACAAGGAGCTGAACCTGAGGGCGATGCGGCTCCTCGCGCCCGGCGGGGTGCTCGGCAGCTCGTCGTGCAGCGCGCACCTGCAGGAGGCGGAGTTCCTCAACGTGCTGGCGGACGCCGCCGCCGACGCCGGCCGCGATCTGCACGTGCTCGGCCGCTTCGGCGCGGCGCCCGACCACCCGGAACGCCTCGGCTTCCCCGAGAGCCGTTACCTGAAGTTCGTGCTGCTGCGCGCGCTCGACTAGCGCGCGCCCCGCGCGGTCAGCTAGCGCCCGCCGTGGGCGGCGGGCCGGTCGACTGACGCTCGCGGAGGACGCGCGGCGGCCCGGGACGCCCGTTACACTGGCGCCCATCATGGATCCCCGTCCGCTCGTCCTGATCAGTTCCGGCACCGTCAACGTCGACCTCGGCCTGCGCCGCGAGAGCGTGTTCACCGGCCGCAACTACGCCATGGCGGTGCAGGCCGAGGGCGGCCTCCCCCTCGTCGCCCCCGTGCTGGATCCCGCCGCGGCCGAGGACGCGATGGCCCGCGCCGACGCGCTGCTGCTCTCCGGTGGTGCCGACATCGACCCGGCGCGCTTCGATCAGGCGCCGCAGCCCGACCTGGGCGTCGTCGACCCGGAGCGCGACGCGTTCGAGATCGCCCTGTACCGCGCCGCCCGCGCCGCCGGCAAGCCGGTGTTCGGCGTCTGCCGCGGCATCCAGGTGATCAACGTCGCGGAGGGCGGTTCGCTCCACCAGCACGTGCCCGCGCTCGGCCGCGGCGTCCAGCACTCGCAGGCGGACCGCGGCGGGCTCCCCCACCACCGCATCACGCTCGCGGAGGGCGCGCGGATCCGGGCGGCCTTCGGCGCCGACGCCGTGTTCGTCAACAGCTACCACCACCAGGCGCTCGACCGCCTGGCCGACGGGCTGCGCGCCGTCGCGCACGCCGAAGACGGCATCGTCGAGGGGGTCGAGGCGCAGGACGGCGCGTGGTTGCTCGGCGTGCAGTGGCACCCGGAGATGAGCTACGCGACGCACCCCGACCAGCGGGCGCCGTTCCGGGCCTTCCTGGACGCCGCTCGGGCCTCGCTCGGCTGATAGACTCCGCGGCATCGGGCGCGGGCAGGCGCTGGCGCGCGCCTGCGCTACCGCACATCGGCGCTAGCGCGCGTCGGCGCGAACCCGCCGTCGCACCCGTCCAGAGGAGCCGACATGGTCGTCGTCATGCAGAAGGGGGCCGCGCCCGAGGCACGCGAGCGCGTGCTCACCGAGGTCCGTGCGCTCGGTTTCACGCCCCACGTCAGCGAGGGCGAGTCGCGCACGCTGATCGGCGCCATCGGTCCGGCGCCCACCGAGGAGATCCGCGAGCAGCTGCGCGCGCTCCCCGGGGTCGAGACCGTCGTGCGCATCACCAAGCCGTACAAGCTCGCCTCGCGCGAGTTCCGCCACGACGACTCCGCCGTGCGCATCCGCGACGTGGTCACCGGCGCGGGCCGCTTCACCGTGGCCGCCGGGCCCTGCGGCGTCGAGTCGCGTGAGCAGCTGCAGGCCGCCGCCGAGATCGCCCGCCGGCACGGCGCCCAGGTGCTGCGCGGCGGCGCCTTCAAGCCGCGCACCAGCCCCTACGCCTTCCAGGGGCTGGGGGTCGAGGGGCTGGAGCTGCTGGCCGAGGCCCGGCGCGTGACGGGCATGCCGATCGTCACCGAGGTGACGGCGCCCGAGCTGGTGGAGACGGTGGCGACCACGGCCGACATGCTGCAGATCGGGGCCCGCAACAGCCAGAACTACGCGCTGCTGGCCGAGGCCGGCCGCAGCGGCAAGCCGGTGCTGTTCAAGCGCGGGCTGTCGACCTCGATCGCCGAGTTCCTGCAGGCGGCCGAGTACGTCCTCTCGCAGGGCAACCCGAACGTCGTGCTGTGCGAACGCGGCATCCGCACCTTCGAGACCAGCACGCGCTTCACCCTCGACATCGCCGCGGTGCCGGTGCTCAAGGAGCTCACGCACCTGCCGGTGTGGGTCGACCCGTCGCACGCCGCGGGCCGCCGGCCGCTGGTGCCGTCGCTGGCCCTCGCCGCGGCCGCCGCGGGCGCGGACGGCATCATCGTCGAGGTGCACGCGCACCCGGAGGAGGCGAAGTCCGACGCCGCGCAGCAGCTCGACGACGCCGAGTTCGGCGCGCTGATGGCGTCGCTGCGGCAGGTCGCCGCGGCGGTCGGCAAGCCCTTCTAGCGGCCGTGGCCAGCGCCTTGCCCGCCACCGCGCCCGATCCCAACGCGCGACCGGCCCCGCTCGTCGGCACCGCCGTGCTGGCGGGGGTGGGCCTGATCGGCGGCTCGGTCGGTTTGGGGCTGCAGCAGCGCTTCCTCGCCCGCCGGGTCGTCGGCTTCGACCTCGACCCGGAGGTGCTCGACGCCGCCCGCGGGCTCGGGATCATCGACGAGGCGCGGCTGCGGGCGGGGCCGTGGCTCGCCGAGGCCGACCTGGTGGTGCTCGCGGCGCCCGCGCGCAGCCTGGTGCGGCTGGCCCGCGAGATGGCCCCCTTCCTGCGCCCGGGCTGCGTCGTCACCGACGTCGGCAGCGCCAAGGCCGACGTCGTCGCGGCGCTCACGGGAGAGCTGCGCTTCGTCGGCGGCCACCCGATGGCGGGCTCGGAGCGCGTCGGGGTGCTCCACGCCGACGCGTCGCTGCTCGAGAACGCCGTGTGGGTGCTCACGCCCACCGCGGCGACCGACGCGCAGGCCCTGGCGTTGGTGAAGCGCATCGTCGTGGCGCTCGGGGCGCACGCGATCGAGGTCGACCCCGGCCTGCACGACCGCCTGGTGGCGACCGTCTCGCACGTGCCCTACCTCGCGGCGGTGGCGCTCACGCACCTGGTCGCCGAGGCGGAGGAGCGCGAGCTGCTGATGCTGTTGGCCGCGGGCGGCTTCCGCGACCTGACCCGCGTGGCCTCGGGCAGCCCGCGCATGAGCCGCGACATGGTGGTCGCGAACCGCGCCGCCGTGCGCGACGCCGCCGCACGCTTCGGGCGGGCGCTGACGGCGCTGGCCGAGCGGCTCGACGACCCGGAGGCCCTGCTGGACGCCGCCGAGGACGCCAAGCGGACGCGCGACGCCCTGCCGGTGGTGCGCCGCAGCCTGATGCCGAGCCGCTTCGAAGTCGTCATCGCCGTGCCCGACCGGCCCGGCCAGCTCGCGCGCATCACCGCCGCCCTCGGCGACGCCGAGGTCAACGTCAAGGACATCGAGGTGCTCGGCATCCGCGAGGCCGGCGGCGCACTGCGGTTGGCGTTCGAGACGCTCGACGAGCAGCGCCGAGCCGCGGACGTGCTGCGGGCGGCGGGGTACGAGGCGCGGGTGCGCGGCAACGGCGGCTGACCGGTGCCGGGCGAACGCGCCGAGCTGTTCGACCTCGCGGTCGCCCGCGCCGACGCCTACCTGCGCCGGGCCCGGCGCCCGCCGTCGAGCGAGCCGGCCGACCTGCGCCGGGCGCTGGAGGTGTGGGCCCTCAAGACCCGCTTCGCGTCACGCTTCGACCTGGACGACCTCGCGCGGGTCCTCGCCACGCGACCGCCGGATCCCGAGGACCCTTCGGCGCCCCGCCCCCGCTGGCGCGGCGGGCCTAAGGGCGCTTGGGGCTGACGCCCAACGCGGCGACGGCGTCGCGCACGCGCTGACCGTGTTCGGCGAGCGCGTGCGCGGCCTCAGCCGCGTCCACGCCGGCGAGCAGCATGACGATGGCGGCCCGCACGTCGTTGTCGGCCGCGTCCAGCGCGGCCGCGGCCGCCCCCGCGTCGGCGCCGGTCGCCCGGGCCACCATGGCCTCGGCGCGCAGGCGCAGCTTCTCGTTGGTCGGCTGCATGCCCACCATCAGGTTGCCGTAGGCGCCGCCCAGACGGACGAGCACGGTGGTGGAGAGCAGGTTCAGGCTGGCCTTCTGGGCCGTACCGGCCGCCAGGCGCGTCGAACCCGCGAGGACCTCGGGGCCGGTGTCGAGCCACACGCCGATCTCGGCGGCCCGCAGCAGCGGCGATCCGGCGACGCTGGCGATGCCGACCGTGAAGGCGCCCGCCTCGCGCGCGGCCAACACGGCCTCCACCGTGTACGGCGTGCGGCCGCTGGCCGCGATGCCGATCAGCGCGTCGCTGGGGCCGATGCCCGCGGCGACGACCGCCTCGCGGGCCGCTTCCGCGTCGTCCTCGGCGCCCTCCTGCGAGCGCGACATCGCCTCCTCGCCACCGGCCAGCAGGACGACCGTACGGTCGAAGCCGAAGGTGGGCGGCAGCTCGGCGGCGTCGAGGTAACCGAGCCGGCCCGAGGTGCCCGCGCCGGCGTACACGAGGCGTCCGCCGTCGGCGAGGCGCTCCGCGATGCCGTCGGCGGCCCACTCGAGGTCCGACAGCGCCACCGCGACCGCCTCGATGGCCCGCCGCTGGCCGGCGACGAGCGCGGCCAGCACGCCGGCGGTCGGCAGCGTGTCGAGGTCGGCGAAGGCGGCGTCGACGCCCTCGGTGCTGAGGTCGGTGATCGCCGTCAAGCGATCCATCGGATCGCCGCGATCCATCGGATCGCCGCGCTCCACCGAACCGCGGTCGCTGCGTTCGCTCACAGTTCCCCCTCCGCGCGCTGGTACACGCGCCAGGCGCTCGCGCCGAGGCGCCCGTAGAACGCCGTCAGCGTCGTCCAGTCGATCACGGCGGCGCGCAGCCCGCGGTCGCGCAGCCAGCACGCCGACGCCGCCACCAGCGCCAGCCCGAGGCCGCCCCCGCGGGCGGCGGCGTCGATCCCCAGCGGCCCGAGGCCGCCGGTGTGCGGGTCGAGCGGGCCCCAGGGGCCGAGCGCCGTCCAGGTGAGCCCCTGACCCGGGGCGGCGTCCGTCGGGCGTTGGGCGAGGCAGAAGCCGAGCGTGACGCCCGCGCGCCGCAGGCCGAGCACGGTGGTGCCGGCCGCCACGGCGCGCGCGACCTCGTCGACCCAGCGCCCCGGGAAGGCGCGGCCGACGAAGGCGAGGGCGGCCTCGGGGTCGTCGTCGACGCACTCGACGCCGCTGGGCAGCGGGTGGGCGTCGATCGCGCCGTCCATGAGGTCGAGCCGCAGGTCGGCCTCCAGGCCGCCCGGGCGGACGCCGCGGGCGCGCAGGAAGCGCCAGGTGGCCTCCGGCGCGTTGAGCGGCACCCCCGGCAGCAGGCGCTCCGGGTCGGCGCCGACGCGCAGGCGCCGTCGGCCGCGCGCCCGCAGCGCCCCGGTGGCGGCGTCCCACAGGGCCGCGCCGACGCCGTGGCCGCGCTCGCCCTCGGCGACGGCGAAGAGGGCGACGTGCCCGATGTCGTCCGGCGCCCACCGGCGAACCGGCGCGCGCGCCAGCAGGGCGCCGAGCAGGCGGCCGCGGGCCCCGCGGGCATCGCGGGCCCCGCGGGTGTCGCGGGCTCCCCAGGCAAGCCCGGCATCGGCGTCCGGCGAGGCCCACCAGGCGCGCCAGGCGGCGGGACCGAGGGGGTGACCGGCCATGCCGGCGTCGCGCCACAGGACGGCGACGTCCTCGCCGTCGCCGCGACCGAGCGGGGCGATGCGGACGCCGCTCACGGACGTTCCGGCGCCCGCAGGTCGAGCGCGACGCGGTAGCGATCGCCGCGGTAGGCGGAGCGGACGTACTCGAACGGCTGGTCCTCGGGGTCGAAGGTGGTGCGCTCCAACGCCAGCACGGGGTCGAACGCGCCGATCTCGAGCAGGGTCCGCTCCCGTCGCTGGGGCAACCTCGCGCTGATCGTCTGGCGCGCGCGCTGCGGCACCACGCCGAAGCGCCGCTCGAGGGTGCGGTAGAGGCTGCCATCGCGCTCGAGATCGGTCGCCTCGAGGGCGATCAGCGACGGCCGCAGGTAGGCGTGCTGCAGCGACAGCGGCGCGCCGTCGGCGGTTCGCAGCCGGGCGACCCGCAGCACCCTGTCGCCGGCGGCGCAGTGGAGGGCCTCGGCGACGTCGGCGTCGGCCTGGACCGGGCCGAACTCCAGCACTCGCGCCCCGGGCCGGAACCCCAGGTGCCGCGCCTCGTCGGTGAAGCCGATGACGCGGTCGATCGTCTGCTCCAGCCGGCGCGGGCGGACGTAGGTGCCCGAGCCGTGGCGCGGTTCCACCAGCTCGTCCTCCTCGAGCTCGCCGAAGGCGCGCCGCACCGTCATGCGCGAGAGCCTGAGGGCGCCCGCGAGGTCGCGTTCGCTCGGCAGCGCGGCGCCCGCGGGCCACGATCCGGCGCCGATCAGCGCGGACAGCTGGTCGCGGAGCTGGAGGTAGGCGGGGGTAGGAAGTGCCTTGTCGATGCGCAGCCTCGACGCCAGGTCCTGGGCGTTGATCTGGGCGGCGGCGGCGGGCTCGGACATCGGGTTCCCCCAGGCTGGCTGCGTTGCGAACGAAGGCGGTGCGCTGGAGTATACCACTCGTGCACCAGTCGGCGCAACGGCGTGGGATCGGGGTCGGACGGACCGGCGTGAGCGACATCCCTGACGCACTTACCCCGCCCACGGCCGCGCACCCTAGGTGCCGGAGCGCTAGACGGTGGTCCTGAAGTGGACTATGCTGGGAACGTTCACCCGAACAGGAGGTCCGCGCATGTCCAGACGCATCCTCGCCCTACTCCTCGTCGCCGCACTGGCCCTTTCGGCCGTCGGCCTGGCCCAGACCAAGACCGTCGACTACCCCGGCCTCGGCATGGTCGCCGGCAACCCCGGCGGCACGCTGACGCTGGCGCTGGGCGACACCCCGCCGCGCTTCTTCTACTACGGCGAGATCAGCGCGATCAGCCAGGCGCTCACCATGCAGATGTTCGACACGCTGATCGACCTCGACCTCGAGACCTACGAGCTCGTCCCCGGCCTGGCGCGAGATTGGAGCGTGTCCGACGACGGCACCGTCATCACGCTGCACCTGCGCGAGGGCGTGGCCTGGCACGACGGCACGCCGTTCACCGCCGACGACGTCGTCTTCACCTTCGAGCAGATCGTCATGAACCCCGAGGCGCGCGCCGGCGACGCCGCCAGCTTCATCTTCACGGTCGACGGCGAGCAGCGGCGGGTCGAGTTCGCCGCGCCCGATGCGAACACCGTCGTCATCACCCTGCCGGCCCCCTCGGCCGCCTTCCTGCTGTTCCTGCGGTCGTTCTACATCATGCCGAAGCACAAGCTGCTGCCCTTCTCGGTCGAGGGCGGCGCGCAGCCGGCCGACATCAACGACGCCTGGCCCACCGACGTCGATCCGAGCGAGGTCGTCGGCACCGGCGCGTTCCGCCTGAGCGAGTACGTCTCCGGGCAGGTCGTGCGCCTGGTCAAGAACTGGAACTACTGGCGCGCGGACGAGGCGGGGACGCCGCTGCCGTACCTCGACGGGCTCACCTACCTGATCGTCCCCGGCACCGACGCCCAGGTCGCCCAGTTCCTCGCGGGCAACCTCGACCAGCTCAACATCTCGGGCGGGCAGTTCCCCGACTTCAAGAGCCGCGAGCTCGCCGGCGCCGGCTTCAGCGTCGTCGCGGCCCGCGCGCTGTTCGGCTCCCCGCCCCACCTGGCGTTCAACTTCGACGCCTCCGACCCCGAACTGGCCGAGGTGTTCTCTGACCACGAGTTCCGTCAGGCGATGGAGTACGCGGTCGACCGCATGCGCGTGATCGACGACGTCTACAACGGCCTCGCGGAGATCCCGGGCACGCCGACGGCCCCGGTCAACGGCGCCTTCTACGAGGACACCACCGACCTCATGCGCATGTACGATCTCGAGGCCGCCGCCGCCGCGCTCGACGCGCTGGGCCTGGTCGACACGAACGGCAACGGCGTGCGCAACGTCAGCGCGACGCGCGAGCTCGAGTTCACGCTGACCTACGGCAACGACTCGGCCACCTGGACCGACATCGCCACGATCATCCAGAACGACTTCGCGGAGATCGGCGTCGAGGTCAACCTGCAGGGCATCCAGTCGAGCCAGCTGCTCGGCACGGGTCTCTCGGGCGACTACGAGGCGATCCTGGTCGCACTCGGGAACCTGCCCGACCCCGAGCTGCGCAAGCCGATCTGGCAGCCCGGCGGCTCGCTGTACTACTGGCACCGCAGCACCCAGCCGGCCGAGCAGGGCGAACGGCCGAACTTCGACGCGATGGAGGACTGGGAACTCCGGATCTACGAGATCTTCGAAACCGGCACCACCAACATGGACGCGGAGTCGCGCGCAGAGAACTACCGCGAGTGGCAGCGCCTCAACGCCGAGTACGTCCCGGTCATCATGATCGCCAAGCCCGGCAACGTCGCCGCGGTCTACGACCACGTCGGCAACTACGTCTACAACCTGGGCGTGATCCCGGGCTACAACCCCGTCCCGCACTACTTCCGGAAGTAGTGCGCCGGGGGGCACCTGACGGCGCCCCCCGACACCTGGCAGTTCGGGTCACCCTGGCGGGTGACCCGAACTGCACCGCCTCCCGAGACCCCGCCGTCCGCCGCGGCGCGACGCGACCGGCGCCCCAACGAACGCGCGTCCACCGCGCCCGCCGCGTCCCCGAACCCGCGACCACACGACCCCGGAGCGACCCGTGCTCGTCTATCTGATTCGCCGCATCTTGGTCATGATCCCGACGCTGCTGCTGGTGTCGGTCATCTGTTTCGCCGTCATCCAGCTGCAGCCCGGCAGCTTCGCCGACCGCTACCTCGAGGACCCGCGCTTCACCGCCGAGACGGTCGAGCGCCTCAACGCCCAGCTCGGTCTCGACAAGACCCCGGTCGAGCAGTACCTCATCTGGCTGCGCGGCATCGTCACCCGGCTCGACTTCGGCTTCTCCTTCTTCGCCAACCGACCCGTCTCCGGCATCATCGGCGAGCGCCTCGTCTGGACGGTGGTCATCGCCGGCATCACCCTCGGCTTCGCCTGGCTGGTCGCCGTGCCGCTCGGCATCTTCGTCGCGCTGCGCAAGAACGGCTTCACCGACGCGGTCGCCAGCTTCGTCGGCTACATCGGCCTGGCCGTGCCCGACTTCCTCGTCGCGCTGCTGCTGATCGCGCTCGTGCTCGCCTACGGCGGCACCAACGTCGGCGGCCTGTTCAGCGCCCAGTACCTCGGGGCCCCGTGGAGCTGGGGCAAGTTCCTCGACTTCCTGAACCACCTGTGGATCCCGGTGCTGGCGATCGGCACCGGTGGCATCGCGCAGATCATGCGCCAGATGCGCGCGAACCTGCTCGACGTGCTGGGCGCCGACTACGTGCGCACCGCCAAGGCCAAGGGCCTGCACCCGCGGCGCGTCACCTACCGGCACGCGGTGCGCACGGCGATCAACCCGTTGGTGTCGATGGCCGGCCTCCAGCTCCCCGAGCTGATCAACGGCACGATCATCGCCAGCATCGTGCTCAACCTCCCCACGATCGGCCCGCTGCTCTACACCTCGCTGCTCAACAAGGACCAGTACGTCGCCATGACGCTGCTGCTCTTCGCCAGCCTGCTGCTGATGGTCGGCAACCTGCTCGCCGACCTGGCGCTGGCGTGGGTCGACCCGAGGATCCGCTATGGCTGAGGCGGATCGGACGGCGGCCGTGGGCGACGCTCGGGCGAACGCCGGCGGGGGCGGCCCGCCCGGTGGCGCACGCGTCACCGTCGCCCGCGATGCGCGCCGCGGCCCGCGCTCGAAGGCGTGGCGCCGCTTCACCGCCTCGCGCACCGGCATCGCCGGCGCCTGGATCCTCGTCGTGCTCTACCTCGTCGCCCTGCTGTCGCCGTTCCTGGCGCCGCACGGGATCACCGTGCAGCACCGCGGCACGATCTACCAGCCGCCGCACACGCTGCGCGTCTGGCACGAGGGCCGGCCGGCCGCGCCCTTCGTCTACCCGCTGGTCGTCGAGCGCGACCCCGTCACCTTCCGCCGCTTCTACGCCGAGGACCGCAGCGAGCGGCTGCCGCTGCGCCTGTTCGTCGAGGGCGACCGCTACCGCCTCCTCGGCCTCTTGGAACTCGACGTGCACCTCTTCGGCGTCGAGGGGGGCGACTGGTTCCCGCTCGGCACCGACCGGTTCGGGCGCGACCTGCTGTCGCGCATCCTGGTCGGGTCGCAGGTCTCCCTGACCGTGGGCATCATCGGCATCCTGATCAGCTTCTCGATCGGCATCCTCGTCGGCGGGGTCTCCGGCTACTACGGCGGCTGGATCGACAACGCCATCCAGCGGCTGCTGGAGGTGCTGCTGTCGTTCCCCCGCCTGCCGCTGCTGCTGGCGCTGGCGACGGTGATCCCGCCCGCTTGGCCGTCCACCTACGTCTACCTGGGGATCGTGACCGTGCTGGCGCTGATCGGCTGGGCCGGCCTGGCGCGGGTCGTGCGCGGCCAGGTGCTCGCCGCGCGCGAGATCGAGTACGTCCAGGCGGCCCAGGCGCTCGGCGCCCGCGACCTGCGCATCGTGCTGCGCCACCTGCTGCCCAACCTGACCTCGTACCTCATCATCGCCGCCACGCTCGCGCTGCCCGGCTACATCCTCGGCGAGTCGGCGCTCTCGTTCCTCGGGCTCGGCATCAAGGAGCCGATGACCTCGTGGGGCCTGCTGCTCGCCGACGCGCAGTCGTTCGAGGCGCTCTCGCTGTACCCTTGGCTGCTCGTCCCGGGGGCCCTGATCGTGCTCTCGGTCCTCGCCTTCAACTTCGTCGGTGACGCGCTGCGCGACGCCTTCGACGTCCGCAGCCGGTAGGCCGGCGCCGCCAGGAGGTCCCATGCACCCGCCGCTGCTCGTCGACCTGCAGGGCACCGAGCTCGACGCCGAGGAGCGCGCGCTGCTGGCGCGACCCGGCGTCGCCGGGGTGTGCCTGTTCAGCCGCAACCTCGCCGGGATCGCGCAGGCGCGCGCGCTGGTCGCGGAGACCCTCGCCGCCGCCGGCCGACCCCTGGTGATCGCCATCGACCAGGAGGGCGGTGGCGTCGTCCGCCTGCAGGGCGTGGCCGTGCCACCGTCGGCGATGGCGCTCGGGGCCGTGGACGACCCGGCCCTCAGCGAGCGGCTCGGCGCCGCCACCGGCCGCGGGCTGCGCGCCATCGGCGTCAACGTCGACTTCGCGCCGGTCGCCGACGTGCAGTCGAACCCCGGCAACCCGATCGTCGGCGACCGGTCGTTCGGCGCCGACCCGGCCCTGGTCGGCCGCCACGTCGCCGCCTTCGTGCGCGGACTGCAGGCCACCGGCGTCGCCGCGACCCTCAAGCACTTCCCCGGCCACGGCGACGTCGCGGTCGACTCACACCTCGCGCTGCCGCGGCTCGACGCCGACCTGGAGCGCCTCGAGACGCTCGAGTGGCCGCCGTTCGCCGCCGGCATCGACGCCGGGGCGGCGGCCGTGATGAGCGGACACCTGCTGGTCCCGGCCCTCGATCCCGAACTGCCCGCCACCCTCTCGCGGGCGATCCTCGGCGGCGCGCTGCGCGGGCGCCTCGGCTTCGAGGGCGCGCTCTTCACCGACGCGCTGGACATGCGCGCCATCGCCGACGGCTGGGGCGTCCCGGAGGCGGCCGTGCTGGCCATGGCCGCCGGCGTCGACGTGCCGATCGTCTGCAACGGGCATCCGGGCCTGTACCACGCGATGCTCGACGCGCTCGAGGGCGCGGCCGCCGACGGTCGCCTCCCGGCCACGCGCGTCACCGAGGCACGCTCGCGCCTCGACCGCCTCCTGACGGCCTACCCGAGCGCCGCCCTCGACCTCGACGCGAGCGTCCTGGAGGCGGACGCCATCACCGAGGCCGAGGCCGCGCGGCGCGCGGTCGCGGTCCTGGGGGCGCCGCCACCGCTGCGTCCCGGCGCCGCCGTGGCGCTCCATGGGCGGCCCTCCGAGGTCACCTCGGGCGCCAGCGACGCCGCTCGCCCGGTGGCTGCGCTGGTCGACGCGCTGGAGGCGGCCGGCGTGCCGGTGCGCTGGGCGACCGCGACGGCGGACCTGCCGCTCGCGCTCACCGGCGCCCAGGCGCTCATCGTCGCCACCAGCGAGCGGCGTCCGCTCGACGCGTCCGCGGTTCAGGGTTACCGAGCCGCCTTCGAGCTCGCCCGCCGGGAGGGCGTGCCGGCCGTTCACGCCGCCCTGTGGAACCCCGCCCACGTCAACGTCCTGCCCGGACCGGCCGTCGTGCCGTTCGGGTTCCGACCCACCAGCGCGGTCGCGCTCGTCGCGGTCCTGCTGGGCGGCGAGGCGGGCGGCCGGCCGCCGGTCCCGCTGGCGCCGTGGGGTGGTGCGTGAGCGCCGAACCGGTCTGGGTGGTCGGCGTCGACGGCGGCGGCACCCGCGGCCGCGCCTGGATGGCGCCGGCCGACCACGACCCGGCCGCACCGCCGGTCGGCACCGCCGAGCGCGACGAGCCCTGCAACGCCTACGCCGTCGGCGTCGAGCGCGCGGCGGCCGCCATCCTGGGCGTCATCGACGACGCGCGGGTCGCCGCCGGCGCGCCCCCCGACGCCCTGGCGGAGGCCTACGTCTGCATCGGCGCGGCCGGGGTGGACCGTGCGCACGAGCGCGAGCCGCTGTTCGCCGCGCTGGTGGCGGGCGGCCTCACTGCCGAGCGGCTCGACCTGCAGAGCGACCCGTGGGTGGCGCTCGAGGGCGCGCTGCCGGCCGAGGTGGTGGGGCACGGCGCGCGGCTCCTGCTGGTGGGCGGCACCGGCAGCGCCGCCGTCGCGATCACCGCGGAGGGGCGCCGCGTGCGGGTCGGCGGCTGGGGCGCCCGCGTCGGCGACGAGGGGAGCGGCGCGTGGCTCGGCATCGAGGCGGTGCGCGCGGCGCTCCACGCGCTCGACGGGCGCGATCCGCCCGGCGAGTTGTCGGCTGCCGTGCAGGCCGCCTGGGGGACCGGCGCCGACGCGCTGGTGGGTCGTGCCCGCACGGCCACGCCGGCCGAGTTCGCGGCGCTCGCCCCACTCGTGCTGCGGGCCGAGGAAGACCCGGTCGCCGCCGCGCTGCGGGCGCGGGCCGTCGCGTCTTTGTGCCAGCTGATCACCACCGCGGCGGCCGGCGGGGCCCTGCGGGAGACCCGCGACGGCGGCGACGCGCCCGCCCCGGTGGGCCTGGCGCTCGCGGGCGGCGTGGCCGCGGCGCTGGCGGACGACCTGCGCTCCAGCCTCCCCCCCGCCCTCGCGGGCGCCATGCGCGCGCCGGTCGGCCCACCGGTGGCGGGCGCCTGGCGGCTCGCGCGGGCCCGCGCCCGAACCTGAGGATCGGCCGCGCCCGACGCTCAGTCCTCGGCGCCCCCTGGCGCGCCGATGACCCAGCGGCCGCCCCTCGCGACGGCGCGCACCGTCAGGTCGGGCGTCAGGACCACGAGGTCGGCGCGGGCGCCCGCCTCGAGCACCCCGCGACCCTCGAGCCCCAGGTAGCGCGCCGGCGCCGTGCTGGCGGCGAAGAGCGCCGCCGCGAGCGGCACCCCGGCGGCCACGGCGCCGCGCACGGCGGCGTCCATCGTCAGCATGCTGCCCGCGAGCGTGCCGTCCGCGAGCCGGGCGGCGCCGCCCTCGACGGTGACCGGGCGGCCGCCGAGCTCGGTGGTGCCGTCGCGCATGCCGCTGGCGCGGATGGCGTCGGTGATCAGCACCAGCCGCTCGCGCGCGGCGCGCCAGGCGGTCCGCACCGACGCCGGGGCCACGTGGTGGCCGTCGCAGATCAGCTCGATCGCGGCGCGACCGTCGCCGAGCAGGGCGCCGACCGGCCCGGGCACGCGGCCCTCGAGGCCGCCCATGGCGTTGAACAGGTGGGTGGCGCCCGCGCGGCCGCCGGCCGCGTAGACCGCCGCCAGGAAGGCCTCGACCGTGTCCGCGTCGGCGCGCGTGTGCCCGACGTTCAGGCGCACGCCGGCCGCCGCCCAGGCGGCGACCGCATCGAGCATCCCGGGCACCTCGGGCGCCACCGTGGCGAGCCGCACCACGCCGAGCGCGACGATCTCCGCGACGCGCTCGGGCGTCGCGTCGACCGCGAAGGGCGGCTGCGCCCCGAGGCGCCCGGGGCTGACGAACGGTCCCTCGAGGTGCGCCCCGAGGACGGCCGCCTCGTCGTCGGACGGGGCGGCGGCGACCGCGGCGACGCCGCGCAGGGCGGATACGACGTCGTCCCACGGCGCCGTCAAGGTCGTCGGCAGCAGCGCGGTGGTCCCGTGCCGAAGGTGGTGCCGCGCCAGGGCGCGCACGCCGTCCTCGCCGTCCATCGCGTCGCCGCCACCACCGCCGTGGACGTGCTCGTCGACGAACCCGGGGGCGACGATCGGCGCCTCCGGACCGCCCAGCGCGTCGTCGGGCTCGACCGCCAGGATCCGCTCGTCGAAGCGCACGCGCCCCGGCACGAGACCCGCGGGCGTCAACACGCGCCCCGCGACGACGTGCTCACCGCCCTCGCTCCGCAGCGGGCCGCTGGCCCGGCTCACGCCGACCACGGCCGCACCACGATCTGGCCCTCCTCCAGGACCGCCTTCTCGGGGGTCTTGCGGGTCGCCTCGACCGCATCGGGGTCGCCCATCGCCAGCACGCCCGCGATGCGCAGCTGCGGCGACAGGATGCGCTCGGCGTAGATCACCGCCCGCTCGTTGCCCGCGGCGCCCGCGTGCGCGACGCCGCGCAGGACGCCGGTGACGATGACGTCGCCCTCGGCCACGAGCTCGGCCCCCGGGTTGACGTCGCCGAGGACCACCAGCGACCCGCTCGCGGCGAGCCGGCCGCCGGAGCGCACGGTGCCGGTCTTGATGACGGTCTCGCTGCGCACCTGGGCCAGCGCCGCCGGCGGTCGCACGTCCGAGATGCTGCCGCCCGCCTCCGCCACCTGTTCGGCCACCGCGGCGAGCAACCCGAAGGGCACCTTCTCGGCGACCTCGAGCGCGACCTTGCCGCCCAGGGCGGCCGTGTGGGGGGCCAGCGACGCGGCGACCTCGTCGACCGCCACGGACGCGTCGACGGTGAGCAGGACGCCGCCCCGGATGCCGCGCAGCCTCACGGGGTCGTCCCCGTGCGCGCGGCGGAGGCGAGGACGCCGGTCTCGACGGGCGCACCCCAGAAGCCCGCGAAGAAGTCGCGCGCGACCGGGATGGCGACCTGCGTGCTCGAGCCGCCGTACTCGATCAGTAGGGCGATGGCGATCTCCGGGTCGTCGACCGGTCCGTAGCCCATGAACCACGCGTGGTTGAAGTCGGCACCGCGCGAGGTCTGGCCGGTCCCGGTCTTGCCGGCGACGGCGACCGGGAACGCCTGCGGGCCGAGGTACGACCGCGACGGGTAGTCGGTGAACATCATCCGCATGCCCTCCTGTAGGACGCTCCAGAAGCGCCCGTCGACGTGCTCGGTCTCCGGGACGAAGGCCTCGTCGCCCAGCTGCCGCACCAGGTGCGGCGCCACGCGGGTTCCGTCCATCGCCAGGATCTGGATCAACTGCGCCACCTGGACGGGCGTCGCCAGCACGTCGCCCTGCCCGATGACGGTGTTCATCGAGAAGCCGGGCAGCCAACCGTGGCCGTACTGCTCCCGCACCCAGTCGTCGTCCGGGACGCGGCCGCCCTTCTCCTCCCGCACGCCGACGCCGATCGGCACCCCGAAGCCGAGCGCGCGGGCGAGCTCGACCTCCTGGGCGATGAACGGTCCCCAGCCGCTGGTGGCGTTGGGGGTCGCCGCCACCGCGTGCCAGAAGAAGGTGTTGCAGCTGTCGGCGATCGCGTCTCGCACGGTGTACGAGCCGCGATCGTAGGTCGCCCAGTTGTGGAAGGTGATGCCGCCGAGCGTGAAGCGCGGGGTGCACTGGTAGCGGGTGTTCGGCGAGATCCAGCCGCCCTCGAGCAGCGCCATCGAGGTGACCATCTTGAAGGTGGACGCGGGCGCGTAGGCCTCCACCGCGCGGTTCTGTAGCGGCCGGTGGGTGCCGTCCAACAGGATGCCGGCCACCGCCGTGGGGTCGATCGGGCGCTTGGCGAACACGTTCTGGTCGTAGCTGGGGCTCGACGCCATCGCCAGGATCTCGCCGCTGCGCGGGTCGAGGGCGACGAGGGCGCCGTGGATCACCTCCTCGCGCGGCAGGCCGTTGCGGTCGCGATCGAGGTTGACGTAGGTCAACGCGCCGGCGAGCACGTCCTCCGCCAGCCGCTGCACCACCGGGTCGATGGTCAGCACGACGTCCTGGCCGGGCGTGGCCGGCTCGACGACCTCGCTGCGCAGCGGCGCGCCGCGGTGGTCGACCCACACCTGTCGCATGCCCGGTGCGCCGAACAGCACCGACTCCCAGGTGGCCTCGACACCGGAGACGCCGGCGAGGTCGTCGACGCCGTACCCCGGGTTGCGATCGGGATCGGCCTGCGAGGTGTAGCCCACCACCTGGGCCGCGAGGTTCGTCGGGTAGGTGCGCTCGATCCGCTCGCGCAGGTAGAGGTTCGCCTGCCCGGCGATCCGCTCCTCGACGGCCGGCACGAGGTGATCGGGGATGTTCCACGCGATCGCCGCGCCGTTGAGACGCTCCTCGAGGCGGCCCGAGTCGGGCTCACGCGGTTCGCCCTCCAGCCCGAGGAAGGCCGCGAGCCGCTCCCAGCCATCGATCTCGCCCCCCCAGTACATCAGGTCGTAGGCGACGCGGTTGTCCGCCAGGACGGTGCCGTCGTTCGCGAGGATGCGGCCGCGCAGGGGGGCGATGCGCCGCTCCTGGGTGAAGTTCTGCTCGCTGCGCGCCTGGTACGCCTCGGCCATCGCGAACTGCAGGTACATCAGCCGCCCGGTGAAGACCACCAGGGCCGTCAGCATGATCGCCAGGACCAGGCGCATGCGGGCGGAGAGCCCGGCGTCGGCCTCGGTCTCGGGTCTGCGCTCGCCGGGCACGACCTCGCTCGCGGGCCGGCGGAGCGACAGCTCGCGCTTCCGCGGCCGCGTCGACGCGCCCTGTGGTCGCCGGGAGGCGCCGGGAGGCCGCCGCGTCACAGCAGCTCCTTGCGCAGCGCCTTGGTGCGCGCCAGCAGCGCGAAGCCCCAGGGGAGCAGGAACAGGGACGCCACCACCGTCAAAGCCGCATCGAGCGCCGCCACCGCGGCGAACGAGCCCCAGGCCGAGGCACCGCCGGAGAGCCACAGCAGCAGGACGCTGATGACCGCCCACTTCCCGGCGACGGCCGCCAGCACCGCCAGCGCCCGTTCCATGTAGCCCTCCTGCGAGAGCTGGGCGCGCACCGTCGACGCGACGAGGGCGGCGCCGGCGAGCCCGAGGGCGTGCACCCCCAGCGCCCCATGGCCGATGAGGTCCTGCACCAGGCCCGCGCCGTAGCCGAGCAACACGAGCTGCCACGCGGGCAGCCGGTAGAGCAGGGTCAGCACCCCGATGAGGAACAGGTCGGGCGGCGGCACCGGCGCCATGAGCGCGCCGGCGAACCCTTGGGTCACGATGAGGACGAGGTAGAAGGCCGCCAACCGCACGCCGCCAGTGTATCCCCGGCCCGCGAGGCGGTACCGTGGGCACATGCCGAAGCTGATCGTCCATGGGGGCGCGGGCACCATCGCCGAGGCCCGCCGACCCGCGTACCACCGTGGCCTGCGGGCCGCCCTCGCCGCCGGCTGGGCGGTCCTGGAGACCGGCGGCGATGCGGTCGAGGCCACGCTGCGGGCCGTCGAGACGATGGAGGCCGACGCCGAGGCCTTCAACGCCGGCGTCGGCGGCTCGCCCAACCGCGACGGCGAGGTGGAGCTCGACGCCGCCGTCGTGCGCGGCGCGGACGGCAGCGCCGGCGCCGTGGCCGCGGTCCGCAGCGCGCCCAGCGCCGTGCGCCTGGCCGACCTCGTGCGCCGGAGCACGCCCCACGTGCTCCTGGTGGGACCCGGCGCCGACGCCCTGGTCGAGCACCCGGTCGACCGCGAGCACCTGCTGACGCCGCACAGCCGCGCGGCGTGGGAACGCTGGCGGGCGCGGCAGGGAGAGGCGGACGCCGCGCCGCCGCCCACCGGCTCGGCCACCGTCGGCGCGGTGGCGCAGGATGCCGCCGGCGATCTCGCCGCCGCCACCAGCACGGGCGGCGTGTTGGGCAAGTGGTCCGGCCGCGTCGGCGACGCCCCGATCGTCGGCGCCGGCACCTACGCCGACCGATCGGTGGCGGTCAGCTGCACCGGCCGCGGCGAGGCCTTCCTCCGCGCGGTGACCGCCAAGGCCCTCGCCGAGCGGCTGGCCGCGGGCGTGGGCCTGGAGGACGCGCTCGCGCGCGCCCTCGCGGACGTGCGCGATCACGGCGGCGAGGGCGGCCTGATCGTCGCCACCGCCGACGGCCGCCTGGCGTACGGCTTCGACACCGCCCACCTGGCGCTGGGCTGGACGGACGGGACGACGACGGTGGCCGAGGTGCTGGGCGCGGCCACCGTGGCCGTGGTGCCCGGGCCATGACGAACCGCGGCGCAGTCCGCGTCTGGGCGCCCGAGCGGACGCCCGCCGGTCACGCGGCGTTCGCGGAGCGGGCCGTTCCCTTCCTGGCGCGCGACGAGGGCCTCAACAACCTGGTCCTCGGGATCCTCGACCACCTGCTGGGCGGCGGCTACGAAGAGGCCATCCTCGCCGGGGCGCAGCGCGCCGACGGCGAACTGGACGCGCTCCTCATGCGCACCCCCCCATACGGGCTCGTCGTGCCCGCGGGCTGCGCGCCGCCCGCCGTCGAGGCCCTGCTGGCGTGGTGGCAGGACGCCGACCCCGACGTCCCGGGCATGGTCGGCCCGCTACCGCAGGTCGAGGAGGCCGCGGCGACCTGGGCGCGGCTGCGCGCCGCCGCGGGCCGGCCCATCGCCGTCCGCCGCTTCATGCACCAGGGCGTGTACCGCCTGGCGGCGGTGCGGCCCGCCGACCGCGCCGCCGGCCGCATGCGGCGGGTGACCGCCGCCGACCGCGAGCGCGTGGTGCCGTGGATCACGGCCTTCGCGCGCGAGGCCGTGCACCGCGACACGGCCGACGGCGAGGCCGCCTTCGACGCGGCCATCGACCACCCCGTGCGGCGCCTCTACCTGTGGGAGACGCCCGCGGGCGAGGTCGTCTCGCTGGCCGGCCGCAGCGGCCGCACGCCGAGCGGGGTGCGCATCGGACCCGTCTACACGCCGCCCGAGCACCGCGGCCGCGGCTACGGCGAGGCGCTCGTCGCCGCCGTCTCGCAGCTGGAGCTCGACGAGGGCGCACGCGCCTGCTTCCTCTACACCGACCTCGACTACGGCGCCTCCAACCGGGTCTACCTGCGGGTGGGCTACGAGATGATCGGCGAGTCGGCGGAGCTGCGGTTCGAGGGCGTGGGGGGCTGAGGGCGACCCGACCTGCCGCTCGCCCCGGATGCGCCGGGCGCCCGAGTGGATCGCAGATCTCGTCGGACGGCCTCGAAATCCCACCACCTGATGGGCGATTTTCGACCACCTCGTGGTGGGTTTTTGACACTCGTGCTAGGCTTCGAACGTGACGCTACCCGCCACGCCGCGCCCACGCTGGCTCGCGGCGCGCATCCGCGAGGCGTTGACGGACACCCCGGTCGTCGCGATGGTCGGGCCGCGGCAGGCCGGCAAGAGCACCCTGATGGAGGCCATCATCGGCGTACAGCAGGGTTGGACCGCGTGGACGCTCGACGATCTCAACGTGCTCGAACGCGCCGTCGCCGACCCAGCGGCGCTGATCGCGGCCGCCCCGGGCCCGGTGGCCATCGATGAGGTCCAGCGGGCGCCGCAACTGCTGCCGGCGATCAAGGCCGCCGTCGATCGCGACCGGCGTCCGGGGCGCTTCCTGATCGCCGGCTCCGCCGACGTCTTCGCGTTCCCCCGTGTCGGCGACGCACTCACGGGCCGCGTCGAGACGATCGCGCTCCGGCCGTTCTCCCAGGGTGAGCTCGCGGGACGGCGCGAGGACTTCGTCGCCTGGGCCTTCGGCGACGATGAGCCTCGGCCCAGCCGACCCGTCGACGACCTCGCCGAACGCGTCCTCACGGGTGGCTTTCCTCCCGCGACGGAACGGCGATCCGCCCGCCGCCGCCGCGCGTGGTTCGACGCCTACCTCGCCACGTCGCTCCAACGCGACGTGCACGACGTCGCCGGCATCGCCAGGCTGAGCGACCTCCCACGGCTCACGCGACTCGTGGCCGCGCGGACCGCGCGACCCATCAACCTCTCTGAGATGTCGCGTACTTCCGGCCTGCCGGCGTCCACGCTGACGCGCTACCTCCAGGCGCTCGAGACCCTCTTCCTGGTCGAGGAGGTCCCCGCGTGGGCTGCGAACGCCGGCAAGCGCCTGGCCCGGCGCCCGAAGCTGTTGATCAGCGACACGGGCCTCGGCGGCGCCCTCCTCGGACTGACTGCGTCCCGTTGGGCCGGCGTCGACGAGGCGCGCGGCCCGTTGACGGAGACGTTCGTCGCCTTGGAGCTCCGCCGGCAGCTGGGTTGGTCGTCCGTCTCGGCGACGCTGCACCACTACCGGGATCACGACGGCGCGGACGTCGACCTGCTCCTGGAGGCCGAAGACGGCAGGATCGTGGGCATCGAGGTCGAGTCGGGTCACAGGCTCGGGCTCGACGCGACCCGCCACCTCGCCGGGCTGCGGCTCGCGGTCGGCGACCGCTTCACCCGAGGCGTCGTGTTGCATGGCGGAGACACCATGGCCAGGCTCGACGACCGCACCTGGGCACTCCCCATCTCCGCGCTGTGGACGACACGGTGAGTCACCCGGCGGGTCCCCGCATCGGCGTCCTGGGCGACGTCCACGGCAACCTCATCGCGCTGGAGGCCGGCCACGCATACCTGCGGGGCATCGGCGTCGACCGCATCGTCTGCACCGGCGACGTCGCCGCGTTCGGTCCCGATCCCGACGGATGCGTCGCCTTCCTGAAGGCGCACGGCATCGCGACCGTCGCGGGGAACGAGGACGCGGCCATGCTGCGGCCGATCGTCACCGACCCCGACACGCCGCCGCGCCTGCGACAGATCCAGGAGATCATGGCCTGGTCGCAGCGCCAGCTCTCGCCGTCCGCGCTGGCGTGGCTCGCGGCGCTCCCCGGCCGGCTGGAGCTGGACGGCGGCCTGGTCTGCGTCCACGCCGCGCCCGATGACGACACCCGCATCGTCGACGAGGACGACCCCAAGCCGTTCCCGGCTGGTGCGCGTCTCGTGTGCGCCGGGCACCTGCACCGACCCTTCGTCGCGGTCGAGGACGAGCGGACGTGGGCGAACGCGGGCAGCATCGGCCGACCGACGGACGGCGACCCCCGCGGCGCGCTGCTCGTCGCGACGCGGGGCGCCGGACGCTGGGAGGTCGAGGTCGTGCGGCTCGAGCTCCCCCTGGGCGCCATCTGCGACCGCATCGCGGCGGCCGCCATGCCGCACGCGGCCCGCCTGTGCCAGACGCAGCTGGCCGCCTCCTGGTGGTGACGGCGCAGGCGGGCTTGCGGCGCACGCGGGCTTGCGCCGCACGCGGGCTCGTGCCGCACGCGGGCTTGCGGCGCACGCGGGCTTGCGCCGCGACCTCGTCCGTGGTTCACTTCCTGCCACGCCGTGGCCGGCCGAGGGCCCCGCGGCGCCGATCCAGAGCGGGCGAGGGACCTGGCCCCACGACCCCGCGGCCCCCCGCGATCATCTCCGCGGGTGCTCCTTCCAGCCGGGCGCGGTTGCGACGATCCAGCCGCCCCCCGGGAAGATCGGGGCGAACGCCTCGTCTTCGTTCCCAATGCCGCCTCGAGCGGCACGGGAGGAGGCGACGATGACGCGCGACACGCAACCCGCACGCTCCCAACGGCCGCCGGCCCGCTCGCGGCCCGCGCACGACCCGCTCCGCCGCCGAATGCCCCGCGCGGCGGCGCTCGCGCGCTAGGCGTCCCCGCCAACCCACCAAGCCATCATCCGGCCCGTGCTCCCCGCGGGCCACGTCGCACCCGTCCTCGCCACCGCGAGCGCGCCCCCGAGGAGCCCACCGATGCCCCACCGCTTCGAGACCCTGCAGGTCCACGCCGGCTACGAGCAGGCCGACCCCACCACCAAGAGCAGCGCCGTGCCGATCTACGCCAGCACCGCGTTCCGCTTCGACGACGCCGACCACGCCGCCCGGCTGTTCGCGCTGCAGGAGTTCGGCAACATCTACAGCCGCATCATGAACCCCACCAACGACGTCCTGGAGAAGCGCGTCACCGCCCTCGAGGGCGGCGCGATGGGCCTGGCCGTCGCCTCGGGGCACGCCGCCGAGTTCCTGGCGATCGCGACGGTCGCCCAGGCGGGCGACAACGTCGTCGCCAGCCCGCACCTCTACGGCGGCACCGCCAACCTCTTCCGCGTCACGCTGCCGCGGCTCGGCATCGAGGTGCGCTTCACCGATCCCGCCGCCTCACCCGAGGCCTTCGACGCCCTGATCGACGACCGCACGCGCGCGGTGTACGTCGAGTCGATCCCCAACCCGTCGCTGCGCCTCGCCGACCTCCGGGGCATCGCCGACGCCGCCCACGCCCGCGGCGTGGCGGTGTTCGTCGACAACACCGGCGGGATGGGCGGCTACCTCTACCGCCCGATCGAGCACGGCGCGGACGTCGTCCTGCACTCGGCGACCAAGTGGATCAACGGACACGGGACCGGCGTCGGCGGCGTGATCGTCGACGCCGGCACGATGGACTGGGGCAACGGTCGCTACCCGCTGTTCACCGAGCCCAGCGCCTCGTACGGCGGCCTCAGCTTCTGGGAGACGTTCGGCCCCGCCGGCCCCTTCGGCAACGTCGCCTTCGCGATCCGCGCGCGGGTGGAGGGCCTCCGCGACCTCGGGCCGGCGCTCTCGCCGCACAACGCCTGGCTGCACCTGCAGGGCCTGGAGACGCTCTCGCTGCGCGCCGACCGGCAGGTCGCCACCACGCGGGCGCTGGCGGCCTGGTTCGCGGCGCAGCCAGGCGTGACGCACGTGAACCACCCCGACCTCCCGGACCACCCCGACCACGAGCGCGCCAAGCGCGACTGGCCGCGCGGTGCGGGTGGCGTGTTCACCTTCGAGCTCGAGGGCGGCGTCGCGTCCGGGCGGCGCTTCCTCGACGCGCTGCGGCTCGCCAGCCGGCTCGTCAACCTGGGCGACGCCAAGACCAGCGTGACGCACCCTGCGAGCACCACCCACGCGCAGCTCGACGAGGCATCGCTGCGCGCCGCCGGCGTCGCTCCGGGCCTCATCCGCGTGGCCACCGGCCTCGAACACGTCGACGACCTGATCGAGGACTTCGCGCAGGCCCTCGCGGCGGCGAGCGGCGACTGAGCGCACGCGGGGTCGGCGGGGCGTCGAGAGGAGCGTTTGCACCGTCAGGTGCAACAGCGACGATCGGCGCCTCGCCGCCCCCGCGCGCTCAGCCGCTGCTCGCCGCCGCCAGCGACTGCTCGAAGTCCTCGATGAGGTCGTCGACGTGCTCGAGGCCGGTCGCCACGCGGAT
>JAABTL010000028.1 GCA_011389865.1 Trueperaceae bacterium | reverse complement strand
GCTCGACGGTCTCCCCGCCGAGGCGAGTGGCTACTACGGGTCCGACATCGAGCACGCGCAGCGCCGGGCGCTGCTCACCGCGCGGACGGGCATCCCGGCCGAGGCGGTGGCCGCCGTCGTGCACGCGGCCCTCACGGCCGCGCGGCCGCGCACGCGCTACCTCGTCGGCCGCGACGCTCGCATCGGCGCCCTCATGGCGCGCTGGCTGCCCGATCGGGTCCTCGATCTGTACGCCCGGCGCACGCGCTCGAGCGCTGCCGGTCGGGACACCTGACCCAGCGGAGCCGCGCGGCGTCGTCCCGCTAGAGGATCCCCAGCTTGCGGGCGCCGTCCGTCAGCACCTCGACCGCGTAGTCGATGTCCTCGATCGTGTGGTTCGCCGTCACCGTCGCCCGCAGGCGCGCCAGGCCCACGGGGACGACCGGCGGCAGGATGGCCTGCACGAAGATCCCGTGATCCACGCAGTGCATCATCAGGCGCGTCGCCTGCTCGTCCGTGCCGCACACGACCGGCGCGATCGCGGCCTGGCTCGAAAGCAGGTCGAAGCCAGCGGCCTTGAGCTTGCCCTGGAAGTAGGCGAACTTCTCCTGCAGGCTCCGAACCCGCTCCGGCTCGTCGCGGATGACCTGCAGCGCCGCGATGCTGGCCGCGGCCGACGCCGGTGGGATGGCGGCCGAGTAGATGAACCCGCGCGCCTTGTGCTTGAGGCCCGTGATCATCTCGGCCGATCCGGCGACGAACCCACCGACGCTGGGGATGGACTTGCTGAAGGTCCCCATCTTGATGTCGATGGTCTCCGGCCCCATGCCGAAGTGCTCCTCGATGCCCGTGCCCGTCGCCCCCAGGACGCCGAGCGAGTGTGCCTCGTCGACCATGAGCAGGGCGCCGTAGCGGTCGCACAACGCCCGGATGCCGGGCAGGTCGGCGATGTCGCCGTCCATGCTGTAGACGCCGTCCACGATGACCATGCGCTGGCGATCCGGGTTGGCGCGCTCCAGACGCTCCGCCAGGTGATCGAGATCGTTGTGCCGGAAGCGCACCATCTTGGCGCCCGAGAGGAGGCAGCCATCGACGATGCTGGCGTGGTCCAGCTTGTCGCAGATGACGGTGTCGTGGCGATCGAGGAGGGCCGAGATCGTCGAGATGTTGGCCATGTAGCCGCTCGCGAAGGCGATGGCCGCCTCGGTCCCCTTGAACGCCGCGATGCTGGTCTCGAGCTCGTTGTGCAGCGGCACCGTCCCGGCCAGCAGGCGAACGCCGTTGGTTCCCGTGCCGTACCTGCCGATGGCCTCCTGCGCCGCGCGGTCGATCGCCGGGTGGCCGATCAGACCCAGGTACGAGTAGCTGCCGAACATCAGCATCTCGCCGCGGTCCTTGACCACCACACGGGCCGACCCGGGAACGACCTCGCTGACCTCGACGAGGTGGAAGTACAGACCCTGCTCCTTGTAGTACTCGACGTCCCACGGACCGCGGGGCACCGTCGCCATCGTCATCGTCGGCCTCCGACGTCCAGGGTACACCGGCGGGTCTCGGCGGCGTGCAGCTGCCCGCGCCGCGACGGGTGGCGGGCGGTCCCGCGATCCACGACCTCGCGCCACGGCCACCCCGTAGCATGCACGCATGGTCGGCATCCGCGCGGGCCCCTTGGTGATGGCGACGATGGCCGTCATCCTCGTGCTGTACGGGGTCCTCTTCGTCGTGCAGGGGCGCCTGCTGCTCGGCCTGCCGGTGCTGCTCGCGGCGGCGGCGTGCGCGGGCTACGTCGTCCGCGTCTACGCGCGCGCCGCCGCCGAGAGGCGGGCGCGGGCGCGCGAGCGCGAACGGGCGTTCGTCGACGCCGTTCGTCGGGGCTGATGCTCTGCTTCGACGCGCCAGCAGGGACCACGGCGTGATATCGTGTAAGCCATGAGTGGTACTAGCGCTCCTCGCGACATGCCATCGGGCCGCTTCGTGCTGCGCCTGCCACCGGCGCTCCACGGCACCCTGCGCGATACCGCGCACCGCGCCGGCCTGTCGTTGAACGAGTACTGCGTCCGCGCGCTCGCGGCTCCGGGAACCGATCCCACCGGACCCGGCGCCGCTGTCGCCGCCCGAGCGGCAGCCGCCTTCGGAGCCGATCTCGTGGGCGTCGTCCTCTACGGCTCCTGGGTGCGCGGCGAGGCGACGGCGGCTTCCGACATCGATGCCCTCGTCGTACTCGAGGCCTCGCGGCCGATCACGCGCGCGCTCTACCGCGAGTGGGACCAGGACCCGCTGGAGCACGACGGCCACGCCATCGAGGTCCACTTCGTCGGCACGCCGTCGGCCGAAGGAGATCCGGGGTCGGTGTGGCTGGAGGTCGCGATCGATGGTGTCGTGGCCTTCGACCGCGATGGTCGGATCGCTCGCTACCTCGGCCAGGTTCGGCGCCACATCGCGGCCGGCGACCGGGTGCGGCGCCGGGCGCATGGTCAGCCGTACTGGACGGCGGCGAGCTGATGCGCAACCTGGACCTGGCCCACGACTATCTGAAGCGGGCGCGCGTCCGGGTCGGGGCGCTCGAGGTGCTGTACGAGGGGGAGAGTTGGGCCGACGTCGTCCGCGAGTCGCAAGAGGTCGTGGAACTCGCGCTCAAGGCGTTGCTGCGGGCGAGCGGCGTCGACGTACCGCGCGTCCACGACGTGGCGCCGATCCTCCATGCCGAGCGTGCTCGGCTGCCGGGGTCGCTGGCGCCGTTCGTCGACGAGCTGGCCGACGCGTCGCGCCAGCTGCGGCGTGATCGCGAGCTCGCCTTCTACGGGGCCGAGGACCTGACGCCGGGCGAGTTCTACACGCAGGCCGACGCGGATCGCGCGCTTGCCTCCGCCCGCCGCGTCGTGGAACTCGTCTCGCAGCACCTCCCCGGCACGTTCTGACGTCCCGCCGCCGCGAGCTGCACCACATCGACCGGACCGCCGACCCCGCTGCTACGATGCCGCATGCCGGACATCAGCATCTTCAACGACGTCATCGGACCCGTCATGCGTGGGCCATCGAGCTCGCACTGCGCGGCGGCGCTGCGCATCGGACGGCTGGCGCGCGACCTGATGGACGGCGACCTCACGGACGTCCTGGTGGAGTTCGACCGCGAGGGCTCGCTGCCGACGACCCACGAGAGCCAGGGCTCGGACATGGGCCTGTTCGGCGGTCTGCTCGGCTGGGAGCCCGACGACGAGCGTCTCCCCGACTCGGCCCGCGCGCTCGCCGGCGCCGGCATCGGCCTGCGCATCGAGACCGTCGACGCGGGCGACCCGCACCCGAACACCTACCGCCTCACGCTGCGCAACGACCGCGAGGAGCACGCGCTGATCGCGATCTCCACCGGCGGCGGCATGATGGAGGTCCTCTCGATCGACGGCGTCGCGCTGAGGATGGACGGCGGCTACGACGAGACGCTGATCTGGCTCGATGGCGCCCCGCGTGAGGCGGTCGAGCGCCTGGCGGCACGCGCCCAGGCCGACGAGGTCCTGGTCCACGAGACCGACGCCGGCCTGCTCGTCCAGATGAAAGCGGCGGGCTACGTCCCCGACGACGCCCTGACCGAGCTGCGGCCGCGGCGCGTACGGCGGCTGGGCCGCGTCCTGCCCGTGCCGTCGCGCCACGACGTGCGCCTGCCGTTCCGCGGCAGCCAGGAGTTGCTGGCCTACGAGGGCGACCGCCGAACGCCGATGTGGCGGCTGGCCGCGGCCTATGAGATGGCGAGAAGCGGCTTCACCGAGGACGAGGTCGTCGCGAAGATGGTCGACATCGTGCGCATCCTGCGGCGGTCCATCGACCAGGGGATCGCCGGCACCCACTACGAGGACCGCGTCCTCGGGCACCAGAGCGGGAGCTTCCTGGAGGCGATGGAGGCCGGCCGGCTGCTCGACGGCGGCGCGCTCAACCGCATCGTCCTCTACGTCACCGCGCTCATGGAGGTGAAGAGCGCGATGGGCGTCATCGTCGCCGCGCCCACGGCGGGCGCCTGCGCCGGGCTGCCCGGCGCGGTCATCGCGATGGCCGAATCGCTGGGCCGGTCCGAGGAGGACATGGCCCGCGCGATGCTCGCCGCGGGCCTGGTCGGCGTCTTCTTCACCACCCGCTGGACCTTCGCCGCCGAGGTCGGCGGCTGCCAGGCGGAGGGTGGCGCCGCGGCCTGCATGGCGGCGGCGGCGCTCACGACCCTCGCCGGCGGCAACCGCGACGAGGCCCTGGCGGCGGCCTCGATGGCGCTGCAGAGCATGCTGGGCCTCATCTGCGACCCGATCGCCAACCGCGTCGAGGCGCCCTGCCTCGGCAAGAACGTCATGGCGGCCGCCAACGCGCTCGCGTGCGCCAACATGGCGCTCGCCGGCTTCGACCCGCTCATCCCGCTCGACGAGGTGATCGACGCGGCCAAGGCCGTGGCGGAACGGATGCCCCGCGAGCACCGCTGCACCTCGCTCGGCGGGCTCGCGGTCACGCCGACGTCGCTGGCGATCGAGCGACGGCTCGCGGGGCGGGCGGACGGCGGCTGCGTCGGGTGCGGGTGCGGCTGACCGAACGGGCGCGACGGGTGTCGCGCTAGCGTTCAGCGCGCGCGGCGTTCCGCCTCGTCGAGCAGCAGGTGGGCCTGCTCGAGCAGTCCGCTAGCCTCCTCGAGCTCGCGTGTCGCCTCGGCGGCGGGCCCCGCGGCTTCGGGCGTGTCGGCGAGGTCCGCGACACGCCGCTCGGCCGCGTCGATCCGCTGCCCGAGCGCCACCAGCAGCTCGCGCAGGGTGGCGATCTCCGACACCGTCATGAGGCCGGTCATGCCCCTCGTGCCCGCCGTTCCCGGCGCCAGCGGGCCGATCTCCGCCCATTCGGCGCTCACGGCGATGGTTCTCAGAGGCTCCTCCTCGATCGGCGTGCCCACCAGGAAGACGGTGTGGATCAGCCCAGGCGTGTGCTCGATGCCCGACACGGCGTCGATCGTGGCGGTCGTGCCCACGGCTCGCACCTCGAGGCGACCGTCGTCGGGCGGGACATCGACGAACCCGCTCGCGTCGAGGTACGACACGGACGCGAGAACGTCGGCGCCGTCGTCGCGGACGTGCACCAGGTCGACGGTGTCGGTCCCCGGTGCCAGGTGCACGATCCGGTACGCGGGTGTGTCGGGCCCGAAGGTGGCCCCGCCGACGTCGTCCAGGATCAGGGCGCGCAGCGCGAACTCGGGCCGGTCGGGCGTGAAGAGCTCGCGGATCCACGTGAGCAAACCGTCGCCCGCGTCCTCGTCAGCCACCGGCTCGTCGAGCGCGAGGCCGGCGACAGCGACGGTGTAGACGCCGCCGGGGACGGTGTCGAGGCGCTCGCTCGTGGCGACCGCAGCCTCGCCCCCACCGCCGAGATCGATCGCGATCTCGAAGCTGCCCTCGGGGAGCTCGCGGTAATCGGTCGTGTCCAGGTAGTCGAGTTCGACGACGTGGCGCTCGTCGAGCCCCTCCATCGTGCTCGTCACGACGACGCGCGCGGCCCCGGCGTTGGGCGAGGCGTGCACGAAGCGGACCAGGGCCCCATCGAAGACCGGGAGCCGGTCGACGACCGGCCCGGCCGGCGGCGCGGCCTCCTGCGCACCGGCGACGAGCCATACGGAGGATAGGAACAGGAGCGTGAGCAGGCGTTTCATGAGCGCCTCCCTTGCG
This sequence comes from Trueperaceae bacterium, assembly GCA_011389865.1. Classification (GTDB taxonomy): domain Bacteria; phylum Deinococcota; class Deinococci; order Deinococcales; family Trueperaceae; genus JAABTL01. The sequence continues at coordinate 28,574 of JAABTL010000028.1, read as the reverse complement.
GAGGAGAGAACGGTGGAGGTGAGGACGCGCGTCGACGCGCGCGGGCGTTCCGCGATGCGGGCCGTCGCCTCACCAGAGGTAACCGATGCCGATGGCGACCGCCATCACGACGAGAGCGATCCACAGGTACACCCCGACCGCGACCGGAGTTAGGCGCGCTCACGACAGCCAACGTGCTGAAGGGTCTTCCGCTCACGTGTTCCCGAATGGCTGACGCGAACGACGGTGGTTCCTGCAGGCTCGGGAACGCCTCATGATGAACCCCGAGCCGCCACATCCATGTTGGCCAGCCTCCTGCGCCACGTGGCTGGAGTACGGTGGGCGCACGGAGGGGAGGACAGTTGGTGATGATGGACGTCGTCGGCGTCATCGTGCTGATCGTGGTGGTGTATCTGGCCTTCCGGATCGGCGCCATCCTGATGAAGGTGCTGCTCGGCCTCCTGGCGCTCGCCCTGGTCGCCTGGCTGGTCGCCGGCCTGTTCGGGGGCGCGGCCACCGCCTGGCAGGGCGTCGCGGGCCCGCTCGCCTGAGGTGCCCAGGGAAGGGCTCCCAGCCGTTCGGGTCGCAGCGCACGGCGGCGCGCACAGGCACGCGCACCCTCAGGTCGGCCGGAACATGACCCACGAGCGCACGCCCGGCCCGACCTCCAGCGTGCCGCGCAGCTCGAAGCCGAGCGCGCGGTAGAAGCCGACGTTCGCCTCGGTCTCGGTCGACAGCGACACGCCCCGCGACGTTGGGTGGGCGATCGAGCGCTGCACGACGGCGCGGACGAGAGCGGCCCCGAGACCGCGTCCGCGATCGGCCTTCCGGACGCCGATCAGGTTGAGGTGCACGTGCGGCTCCCGCACGAGCAGCCGCCCCCAGCGCTCGCCGAGATCCTCGTAACGCGCGCGGGCATTCGCGCCCAGCAGCGCCCAGGTCCGCTCGCGCGCATCGTCGAGCGTCGCGGGCGAGGCGACGGCGTCGGGGAGCGTCGCCAGGGCAACCGCCACCCAAGCCTCGCCCGAGCGGACGCCCAGAACTGGCTCTCCGCGGGCCCGGCGCGCAGCGACGAAGAACCCGAGCAGCGCGGCGAGGCGCTCCTGGAACGCGGCGCCCGCCGGTCCGATCACGTAGCGCAGCGCCGGGTAGTCGGCGAAGGCCTCCGCCAGGACCGCGACCGTCTGCGCGTCGGCGTCGACGGGCACGGGCTCGACCCGTGGTGGGGTGGCGCCGGGACGCATGCTGACCCTAGGTTACGGGATGGCCACCCGCCTGGCCTCGCCGCGGCGACGTCGCGACCCGAGCTCGGCGCGCATCGTCGTCGCGCATCAGTCGAAGACGGCCGCGATCTCGCCGGGGCGCAGCCGGAAGAGGGCGCCGGTGCCGTAGTCCACCAGGATGGGCGCCAGCGACACCCCGAGCAGGCCGGCCCCGAGCAGGTAGCCCCCCGGCTCCACCCTGCCGCCTTCGATGGAGGAGCCCAGGGCACCGGCGAAGACGACGAGGCCCCCCGCCACGCCCACGGGCACGAGGTCCAGGCCGACCATGGCGCCCTGCGCCTCGCTCTGCAGGACGAAGGACCGCACCCGATCCCCGAGGCGAACGTCGACCGTGACGTCGGTGTGGCGCGGCAGCGTGAGCTCCACGGGCGTGAAGCCCAGCGAGACACCGTCCACGAACACCTCGGCGCGCTCGGGGCGCGAGGTGACCGGAACCAGTTGGGTCGCACCATGGAACATGGTGGCGCACGACGTCAGCAGGACGAGCATCGCCAGCACCGCCAGGACGATCGCGCGGCGCCGAAGGGCTGCCGAAGAGCTCCTGCCGTCGCTCCGAGACCAGGGCATACCGACCTCCCTCGAATGACGACCGTTGTAGCACACGCTCGCGCCCGGGAACCGCTCGGCGCGTGCCTGCCGTCGATCCCCGGCACCGTCGCCCGCCGTCGCCTACGCGGTTCCTGCCCCATGCGGAGCGCCTGGTGACCGCCACGGTCGAACGAGCGAAGTAGGATCGCCCATGCCCCAACCCGTGCTCGTCACCGGCTGCAGCAGCGGCATCGGCCTCGCGGTCGCCACCCACCTCGCCTCGCGCGGGGTGCCCGTCTACGCCACCGTCCGCAGCGATGCGGACGCAGCGCGTCTCGCCCGGATCGACGGCGTCGAGGCGCTGATCTGCGACGTGACCGTCGACGCGCAGGTGGCACACCTGCGAGAAACGATCGACGCGCGTGGTGACGGCCTGTGGGGCATCGTGCACAACGCGGGCATCGCCCACCTCGGTCACCTGACCACGACGTCCCAGGGCGACCTGCGGGCCGTGTTCGAGGTCAACGTCTTCGGCGTGCACCGCGTCACCAACGCGCTGGTCGACCTGCTCGTCGCGAGCCGCGGCCGCATCGTGACGATGTCGAGCCTCTCGGGCACCCTGTCGCCCCCGCTCTTGGGCGCGTACGCCATGTCGAAGCACGCCCTCGAGGCGTACACCGACGCCCTCGCGAAGCAGCTGGCGCCGCTCGGGGTTCGCGTGTGCGCCGTCGCGCCGGGCAACTACGAGTCCGCGATCGCCCGCAACGCGGTCGAGAGGTTCGCGCCGCCACCCGACGCCGGCGAGGACCTCGCCGCCCTGTATGCACCCGACGCCGACACCTCGCGCTCGGAGTTCCCCGCGCCCGAACCCGTGGCGGCCGCGTGCCACGCGGCGCTCTTCGACGAGACGCCGCTGGAGCGCTACCTGGTCGTGCCGAATGCCGAGGAGGCGGACCGAACCCTCGAGCAGGCCGCGCACGAGTGGGCGCGGCTCAACGCCTCTACGCCCTACCGGTGGTCGAGCGAGCGGCTCGTCGCCGAGGTCGACGCCGGGGCCGGGGGCGCCACGGCGGCCACCGGCGACGGTGACCGGGCCGACCACGACTAGGCGCCGGTGCGGCGCCTCCAGGAGCGGGGGATCTTGGCCTGGCGTTCTGCAGCGCGACGCCGCGACGCGCCGCCGCGCACGTCAGCGCGACCGGGTGTAGACGGCCAGCTCCACCACGCCGGTGTTGCCGCCGCTCGACCCCACCACCCGGAAGGTGAACTCCTGCCCGCGACCGGTGGCCGCGAAGTCGTACCCGGCCGCGGCGTCAGGCAGGTCGAACGGACCGAACACCTCGCCGTGCTCGTTGACGACCTCGAAGCGCTCGATCTGGGCGCTCGAGCCCATGGTGCGGGTCCACAGACCGAACCCGGTGACGTCGGCCGGTTCGCGCAGCCGCACCGTGATGAAGGCGGCGTCGCCATCGCCGCGCGACGACCACTCGCTCCGGGCGTCGCCGTCGATCGCCTTCGAGGCGGCGTAGGCGGCGCCGAACTCGCTGCTCGCCGCCACGATCACGGCGCCGGCCGCGGTGGTCGCCACGTCGACACCCAGCGACGGTCCGCCGTCGGCGGGCGGGGTGCGGAAGCGGAGCACCTCGCTGGCGTAGAAGTTGCCTTCGGGATCGCTTCCCTGCAGCCGGTAGAGGTACTCGGTGTCCGGCTGCAGTCCCCTCAAGGAGACGCGGTGGTCGCGGTGAGCACCGCCACCCATGTCGGCGTCGAGCGCGAGCTGACCGAAGCCGTCGTCGGTACCGAAGACGACCACGCAGGCCAGGTCGACGTGGGTCGAGACGAGGAGCGTCGCGGAGGTGGGCGTGACCTCGCTCATGGCGATCGGCCCGCCGACGACGTCTTCGATGGGGAGCGAGACGAGCGGCTGGGCGGCCGCGAACGCGAGCAGCAGCGCTGCGGACAGGACGAGGGCGCGGGGCGCGAGGTGGTTCATGTCCCGAGCATGACGCGGGCGCGGCGCGCGCGAGGACGCCCATTTGACGGAACGCGTCCGACCACCGCGCGCCTTGCGTACGGTTGGGGTCCGCGGCGTGCCGGGCGAGGACCATACTGGCCTTCGGTAGTCTCGCAGGCACGCTGGCATGAGCGAAACCCGCTGCCGGAGAGGGCGCGATGAAGGAACACAACGGCGTCATGATGCAGTACTTCCACTGGTACACGCCCGGCGACGGCTCTCTCTGGCGTCAACTCGCTCAGGAGGCGCCGGCGTTGGCGGAGGCCGGCGTCACCTCGGTCTGGCTGCCGCCCGCCTACAAGGGGGCGGCGGGTGGCTACGACACCGGCTACGGCGTGTACGACCTGTTCGATCTGGGCGAGTTCGACCAGAAGGGCTCGGTGCGGACGAAGTACGGTACCCGCGACGAGTACCTGCGTGCGATCGAGGCCGCCCACGCGGTGGGCATCCAGGTCTACGCCGACGTCGTCATCAACCACAAGCTCGGCGGCGATCACGAGGAGGAGATCCGGGCCACCCCGTTCGACCCCGACGACCGCCACCGCCCGATCGGCGACCTGCAGACGATCAAGGCCTGGACGCACTTCGACTTCCCCGGCCGCGGCGGTGCCTACTCGGAGATGCACTGGCACTGGTGGCACTTCAACGCCACCGACGCCAACGCGCTGGCGGACGGGATGCAAGCGGTGTACCTCTTCGAGGGCAAACGCTTCCACGACGACGTCGACCTCGAGAGGGGGAACTTCGACTACCTGATGGGGTGCAACCTCGACATCGCGAACCCCGACGTCCGCCAGGAGTTGGAGCATTGGGGCAGGTGGTACCTGGAGACGACGGGGATCGACGGGTTCCGGTTCGACGCCGTCAAGCACGTCGAGTCGGGCTTCTTCGTCGAATGGCTCGAGCACCTCCGGCGGCACAGCGGGCGTCGCCTGTTCGCCGTGGGCGAATACTGGTCGACCGTCGGCGACGCCCTGAAGCACTTCCTCGGCACGACCGACGGCAGCATGATGCTGTTCGACGCCGGCCTTCACTACGCCTTCGCGGAGGCGAGCCGCGCGGGCGACGCCTACGACCTCCGCGGCCTCTTCGACCGCAGCCTCGTCAAAGACCACCCCGATCTCGCCGTGACGCTGGTGAGCAACCACGACACGCAGCCGCTGCAATCGCTCGAGTCGGTGGTGGAGGCGTGGTTCGTCCCGCTGGCGTACGCGGCCATCCTGCTGCGGCGCGGCGGCTACCCGTGCGTGTTCCACGCCGACTACTACGGGGCGACGTACAGCGACCGGGGCAGCGATGGCCAGGAGTACGAGATCGTGATGGCGAGCCACCGCTGGATGATCGACCGCTGCCTGCGCGCCCGCCGAGATCACGCGTTCGGGGAGCAGGTCGACCACTTCGACGACCCGCACTGCATCGGTTGGACGCGCGGCGGCAACGAGGAGCACCCGGGCGGGCTGGCCGTGCTGCTGAGCAACGCGGGTGACGCCGCCAAGTGGATGCGGGTCGGTGCGCCGAACACCACCTACGTCGATATCACGGAGCACGTCACCGACGGCATCGTGACCAACGACGAGGGGTGGGCCGAGTTCCGCTGCCGCGGCCGGTCGGTGTCGGTGTGGACGCCGAGGTGACGTTCGGCTGCGCCCGCGCCCCCTCGCCTAGCGGCGTCCCTTCCCCGCCCGCTCCGCCGCCAGCTTCCCCGTGAGGAACGCCATGGGCACGCCCCCCGGGCTGTAGGCCCATTGCCCCGCCTGCAGGACGTCGGGCATGGGGGTCAGCACGGACCGCGCGACCCGCTGCATCTGGTGGACGGCCGGCATGCGCGCGCCGTCGAACGCCCAACCGACGATGGCGCCGTCGGCGTTGCCCGTGTAGGCCTCGAGCGTGACGGGCGTGGTCGTGAAGCGCGAGAGGACCTTCGCGCCCAGCCCCGGGTACAGCCGCGCGTCGAGAACCGCCGTCATCGCGTCCGCGGCGTGCTCCCGGAACGCGTCGTACCAGCCTGCCTCCTGGATCCTGCGGGTGAGCCGGTAGTCGAAGAGGGTGCTGACGACGAGCCCGGTCTTCCCCGGCGGCGCGAGCGCCGGGTCCTTGAGGACCGGGATGGAGACCTCGTAGGTCGTGCGGGCGAAGTAGGCGTCGAGGTAGGCCTTCGCCGGCTCCTCGGGCAGCGGTTCGTCCGCGTGCCGCGCGAGCAGTTCCTCCAGGCCCCGCGTGTGCAGGTCGCCCAGGCCGCGGGCGTCGGGTGAGTAGAAGAGGTGCCCCTCGGAGATCGCCGCGAACGTCTCGGGAGCCTCGTCCACCGAGAGGAAGAGCGAGAGCACGGAGTCGCTGCCCGAGCTCACCTCCAGCTCGGCGCGCCGCGCGGCGACCGCCCCGGCCAGGCGCGGGTCGGCGATGGCCGCGGCGTCGATGGCGCGGTAGAGCGTCTTGAGGTCCGCGCACCAGATCAGGCGCCGGTAGCCGTGGACGCCGCCGTCGCGGTCGCTGACCGTGCGCGCCTCCGGGTCGACGCCCACGATCGGCAGTTCGGTCCGCACGTCCACGCCACGCTCGCGGACGTAGCCCTCCAGCAGCCCCATCAGGGCCGCCGTGCCGCCGCGCGGGTAGAGGTAGTCGAGGTAGACGCTGAAGTAGCTCATCGCGAAGAACGCCGGGGTCCCCTTGAAGAAGTGCTGCCCGATGATGCTCTTCAGCCCGTCGTCGTCGGTCAGCTCGTCCAGCAGGGCCTCGACCGGCCCCGACATGCGGTTGATGCGCCCGATGGTGACCACGAAGCGGAACATCCACGGCAGCAGCGTCCCGAAGAGGTAGCGCCGGTCGGCCATGAGGTCCTTGAACAGCGGGTTGTCGATGCCGTACAGGACGTCCATGTCCCGCATGATCCGGGTGATCAGGGCCATGATCCGGTCGACGTCGGCGGCGCTGTCGGGGTAGGTCCGCACCAGCAGATCGCGGTAGTCGGCCAGCGACGCCTCGGAATCGACCCGGATGAGGTCGTTCCCGATCCCGATCGACACCGGACTGCGCACGAAGTCCAGTCGCAGGCCGAGCTCCTCGAGCATGGGCAGGACGATCCCCGCGTTCTCGACGGCCCGCAGCCCCATGTCGAAGACGAAGCCGTCGCGCTCCACCGACTGCACCAGACCCCCGAGCCGCGCCTGCCGCTCGAAGAGCGCGACGGTGCGGCCCGCCCGGGCGGCGTAGGCCGCGGCGGTCAGGCCCGCGGCGCCGCCGCCCACCACCAGGACGTCAAACGTCATCGCTCGACCCCGTCAGGTCCATGCTCATCTCCCACAGCCGCGCCCCCACGGCGCGGTCCAGCGCGTGCGGCGCGGGTTTCTCCGGGTGCGTCCTGTTGAAGTAGCGGCCGCTCACCCCGCCGAGCTCCGGCGCCGCGGCCAGGGTGTGCAGCGACTCCCCGGAGACGCGTGCGTCGCCGAGGAACCGGTCCAGCACGCGCCGCTGGTACCAGCGGTAGAGCGGACCGTTGTTGAGGCCGATCCCCGTGCGGACCTCCCCCGGGTGCATCGCGTTGACGGTCACGCCGCTCCCCGCCAGCCGCTCGGCGAGCTCCCACACGGACAGCAGTTGGGCCGTCTTCGACGCGCCGTACGCCAGCAGACCCAGGTACCAGCGCCGCCGCCAGTCCAGGTCGGCGAGGTCCAGGCCGCCGAAGCGGTGCCCCTGCGAGTTCACCTGGATGATGCGCGCCGCGCCGCCGTCTCGCAGCTTGGGGAGCAGCCGGAGGGTCAGCAGGAAGGGCGCCAGGTGGTTCACGCAGAACACGAGCTCGTGCCCCTCGTCCGTCTCCCGCCTGCGCGTGCTGTGCACCCCCGCGCTGTTGATGAGCACGTCGATGCGCGGGACGGCGTCGAGCAGCTCGTCGGCCACGCGGCGCACGTCGGCGAGGCGCGCGAAGTCGGCGAGGTGGAGCGACACCTCGGCCCCTGAGTCCCGCTCGAGCTCGGCGCACACGGCCCGCCCCTTCGCCTCGTTGCGCGCCAGCAGCACCAGGCGCCCGCCGAAGCGCGCGACCTCGCGGGCGGCGGCGAGGCCGACGCCGGACGTGGATCCCGAGATGACGACCGTCTTCCCCTCGAGCGATGCCGTCGTCCGTCGGTGCGCGGTGCGCTGGTTCCGCAGCATGTCGCGCATGTCTGCCATGTCGTACTGCCTCAGGTAGCGGAACACGGCTTAACCGAACTTCCGGCGCATGAAACGGCGGTACGCCTTCGCGAGGCGCGGGATGTTGTCGAAGATGTCGCCCCACAGGTCGTAGTAGTCACGCTGGCGGGCGATCAGGCCGTCCTCGTCGAGCGTCAGCTTGGTGCATCCGTAGAGCGTCGAGCTGGGGTAACGCTGGAACATGAGCGTCATCTCCCACTCGAGGAAGATGATGCGGTCCGTCTGCGACACGTCGACGATGTGCATGCGCAGCTCGCGGCAGCGCTTCGCGAGGCGGTCGCACAGGGCCTCGAAGGCCTCGCGGCCCTCGACCCGCTGGATGGCGTCCTGGAAGACGACGTCGTCGCGGTAGTAGGGGAAGATGTGCGACCAGTCCGGCTTACCGCTCGTGTTGTAGGTCCGTGACCAGACCTCCCGCACCGTGTCCGGGTCCAGCCCCGTCCGCGGCGGCTCGCGCACCGTGCCAGGGTCCGCCGTCATCCGGCCGCGTACCCGACGAGGTAGACGACGACCGCGACGGCGAAGACGACGACGAAACCGGCGATCATGCCCGCCAGCGTCCGGGAGTACCCCCGCGGCTCGATCTGCCCCGCCCGGTCCATCTGCGTGATGGCGGGGTAGAGCCGGGAGTAGAAGGTCAGGATCGAGAAGATCAGGGCGATGGCGCTGAACACCTTGGTCGCGGGCGAGCCGGTGATGACGATCCCGATCAGCAGCACGATGAAGATCAGCTTGGTGCCGGCCACCCAGTCGATGAGGTAGCTCACCAGGGCGTGGACCTCGGGGTCCTGCTTCGACCGCTCGTAGGCCCGGAAGACGCCCAGCGCGTTGCCCCTGCGGGATCCCGGCGCCAGGTAGAGCGTCAGGACGTTGAGGAGTTCCAGCGTGCCGAAGGCGATGATCACGATGGTGAGCACGTCCATCTCCAGCCTCCTCGAGGCGGCGCCGCGGCCACCGTGGGCGCGTCCGCGCCGGGCCCGAGCAACGGGGGCGGCGGCGGTCGTTCGCGTCGGCGACGGTGAATCCTACCACCCGGTCCCGGGCGACCGGCGCGACGCGGGGTAGCATGTTCTTCGAGGCGGAGCATCCGTGGACCTAACTGCATCGAGCCCGTGGGCATCTGTCGCGTTCGCGTGGCTCGTGGCGTTCCTGAGCGGCTCCCTGCCGTTCTCCCTGTGGGTCGGGCGCATCGTGACGAAGCGCGACGTGCGCGAGGTGGGCGACGGCAACCCGGGGGCGACGAACGCCTTCCGCGCGGGCGGCGTCTGGCTGGGCATCGCCGTGCTGCTCCTCGACGTGACCAAGGGCGTCCTGCCGGTCGTCCTCGCCCGCGACGGGCTCGGCCTGGGCGGCTGGGCGCTGGCGCTGGTCGCGGTCCTGGCGGTCGCCGGCGCCGCGTTCTCGCCGTTCCTCGGCTTCCGTGGCGGCAAGGCGCTGGCGGTCACGCTGGGCACCTGGATCGGGCTGACGACCTGGACGATCCCGCTCGTCGCGATCGTCGCCATCGTGGCTGCGACGCTCCTGATCCAGCCCGACGCGTGGGCGGTCGCGGCCACGCTCGCGGCGATGTTCCTCGGCGTGCTGCTGTGGGTGCCGGGTGGCTGGCCGCTGGGCGCGCTGCTCCTCCAGGCCGTGACCATCCTGTGGAAGCACCGTGCCGAGCTCGCGCAGCCACCCCGACGCCGGCGCCGGGGAAGCCGCTCGCCGTGATCGAAGGGCTCGTCCAGCACCTGACCGGGGACGCCATCGTCGGCATCCTCGCGTTCCAGGCCGTCGTGCTGCTCGTCGTCTTCAGCAACGCCGCCGTGCTGGTGCGCCCGCGACGCACGGGATCCGGCACACAGCCGCTGGTCTCGCTCCTCGTGCCGGCCCGCAACGAGGCGGCCAACGTGGGGGCCTGCGTCCGCTCGCTGCTGGCGCAGGCCTACCCCCGCCTCGAGATCCTGGTGCTCGACGACCGCTCGGAGGACGACACCCGCGCCATCCTCGAGCGCGAGCGCGCGCGCGATGCCCGCCTCGTCGTCCTGCCGGGCGAGAAGCCGCCGCCGGGCTGGACGGGCAAGAACTGGGCCTGCCACCAGCTCTCGCTCGCGGCGCACGGCGACGTGCTGCTCTTCGCCGACGCGGACACGGTCTTCTTCGAGCCGGACGCCGTCGACAAGACCATCGGAGCGTTGCAGGCGAGCCGGGCGGACCTGCTCTCCGGCCTGCCGCGGCAGGCCCTCGGGACCCCGGGCGAGCAGCTGCTCGTCCCGCTGTTCTACTGGGCGTTCCTCGGCTTCACGCCGCTGGCCGCGCACCTCCTGTGGCGCCGGGCGCCCGTCGCCCGCGCCGTCGGGCAGCTCATGGTCTTCCGCCGCGGGGCCTACGACGCCGTCGGCGGACACGCGGCCGTACGCGGTAGCGTCGTCGACGACCTAGACCTGGCCAGGCGCGTCGCCGGCGCGGGCCTCGCCTGCCGCATCCTGGACGCCACCTCGATCGTCAGTTGCCGCATGTACCGCGGCGGCCGGGAGGCCATGGCCGGGTTCGCCAAGAACCTCTTCGCGGCGTTCGGCTACGCCATCCTCCCCTACGCCTTCGCGTGGGGCTGGCTGGCGTACGCGTACCTGACGCCGATCGCGATCCTGTTACTCCATGCCGCGCTGCCCACCCGCGTGCCCGCGCAGCCCGCGCTGCTCGCCGCCGCCATCGCGCTCTCGCTCGTCCAATGGACGTTCACCTACGCCCGGCTGCGGCTGCCGCTGTGGCCGGCGCTCCTCTACCCGGTGACGTTCGTGGCGTTCCTGGCGGTCGCGGTGCGGTCCTTCGTCGACGGCGTGTTCCGACGCGCGACCTGGAAGGGGCGCGCCGTGGAGCGGCCGCCGACGCGCTGGGTGTAGGTCGGCTGCGCGCGCTCGTGCGATCAGAGGCGCTCGTGGGCCTCGGCGAGCATGCCGTGCAGGCGCACCTCGAGCGCGCGGGCACCGGCGGTGCGCTGGATGACGACCTGCGTACGTCCGGGCGAGGCCTCCGACACCGCCACGCTGAGCGTCTCGACGCGCTGCGGCGCCCAGAACCTCCACGGCGTCAAGACCGTCGTGTCGGCCCGCACGAAACCACCCTCGCTGTCGCTCTCGGAGATGATCCAGCCGTTGGAGTTCTCGAGCCCCTCGGCCGTGGTGATGATGTGCATGACGCTGGCGAACACGTCATCGGCTTCGGCGGCGTAGAGGAGTGGACCGGTGGCGGGCACCATGGCCCCGGAGGTCGGTGCGCAGGCGGCCAGCGGCAGCGCCGTCAGGAGTACGAGCAGGAGTCGGTTCATACGGGTTCCTCCGATCGAAGGCCCTTGCTGGGGGACAACTGAAGTCTAGCCTCGGCCGCTGCGGCCGCACGCTCATCGGTACATCCGCCGCCGCCAGGCGCGTCGCGTGGAGGCTACGCGCCGTGGGACGGTGACCGACGCCCCGGCCCCGCCCACCAGCGGGTCTATACTCCGCCATGCTCGTCGACACCGTACGGCTCTTCGGCCGTCCGGAACTGCAAGGCGATGGACGACGAACGTTCCTCGCCGCGAACCAGCTCCACCGGTTCGTGGCGTACCTGGCGGTCCGCTCGGGTTGGGTGGCGCGCGAAGAGGTGGTCTTCCTGTTCTGGCCCGACCGTGTGGACGCGGTCGGGCGTCGGAACCTGCGCAAGCTGCTCCACCGCGCGCGCCAGCTGGTGGACGGCATCGAAGCGGAGGGCGACCGCTTCCGCTGGCTCGTGGCCTCCGACCTCGGCGCGTGGCGCGACGCGCTGCGCACTCCGGACGCGGCGGGTGCCTTGGCGCTGGTCCGCGGACCCTTGCTCGAAGGGCTGGACGTAGGCGCGCCCGGCGAGTTCCTCGCCTGGCTGGACCGCGAACGCGCGCAACTCCGGACGCGGCTCGTCGACGCGGTCGTGGCGCGCTGCGAGCAGCTCCAGCGCTCCGAGCCCGCAGCCGCTGCCGAGCTGTCGCTGGCGCTCCTGCGGACGGACCCGCTCGACGAGCACGCCGTCCGGTGCGCCTTGCGGTGCCTCGCGGCCGCGGGGCGCCACGACGCGGCGGCGCGCGTGTACGCGACCTACGCCCGCGACCTCGACGCCGAACTCGGCATCGAACCCGACGGCTCCCTCCGGGCCCTGCACGAGGCGCTCGCCGCTGGTCCGGCCGCACCGCCCACCGGGGATCCGACCCTTCCGATGTCGCTCGCGCGCAGCCTGAGCGTGCCCTGGGGCACGACGTCGTTCGTCGGCCGGCGCGCCGAACTCGCGGAACTCGACGAGCGCCTCGCGTCGGCCCTCGCCGGCGAGGGCGGCGTCGTGGTGGTCGAGGGGGAGGCCGGCGTCGGCAAGACGCGTCTCGTCGAGACCTTCCTGGCCGCCCTTCCCCAGGGCGTCGAGGCGTTCGCCGGCCGCTGCTACGAGCGTGACCTGAGCGCGCCCCTCGAGCCCATTCGCGCGGCGTTGGGCGCCCTGGACGCCACGGCCGCGACGCTGGAACCGGACGCCTCGCGCTTCGTGGCCTCCGATCCCCGCGATCGCGGCGGCGTCCATCGCGCGCTGACCGCGCGGCTGGTCGAGGCCGCCGCACGCGGCCAGGGAGCGGTGCTGTTCGTCGACGACCTGCAGTGGTCCGATGCCGCGACGCTCGAGTTCCTCTCCTACGCCGCCCACCGCATCCGGGACGAGCGCGTCCTGATCGTGGCCAGCCACCGTCGTGAAGATCGGCCGGCGCTCGAGCGCTGGAAGGCCCAACTGTCGGAACGGCGAGCGCTCCGCAGCCTTCAGCTTGGCCGCTTGGAGGCCGACCACACCCGCAGCCTCGTGGCCGAGGTCCTCGGCTGGCACGGCGCCGACCTGGAGCGGTTCGCGGCGTACGTCCACGACGAGTCCGAAGGGAACCCGTTCTACGTCCTCGAGTACCTGCGCTGGCTGCGCGACACCCACCAACTCGAGCCGGGGGCCGCCCGGCCGGTCGCCGCGCCCAGCGATGAGGGGCTCGCTGGGGCGGCGGTCCCGGAGTCGATCCGGTCGCTGATCTGGGCCCGCTACCAGGCCTTCGACGAGGGACCTCGCGCCGTGCTGGATGCGGCGGCCGTCATCGGTCGTTCGTTCGCGTTCGGCGTGCTCGAGCGCGTGGTCGGTGGCGCGCCGCTGGTGGTGTGGTCGACGTTCGAACCGCTCATCGCTGCCGGACTGATCGTCGCCGCCGCGGATGGGTCGTACGCCTTCTCCCACGACAAGCTGCGGCAGACGGTCTACGAGAGCCTGGGGCCTCCCGCGAGGCGGGCCCTCCACGCCCGGGTCGCCCGCGCGCTGGAGGCGGATGGCGCGGGCGACGCCGAGTTGGCGCACCACTTCTTGCGGGCCGAGCTGTGGCCAGAGGCGTACGAGCATCTGCAGGTGGCGGCGCGCTTCGCCGAGGCGGACAGCGCGTGGGAGGTCGCGCGCGACGCGTACGCGCGCATGCTGGGCATCGCAGCGCGGCTGGCGGAGCCGGACCGCAAGCGCTTCGAGGCGCTGCAGGCGATCGAGCGGCTGCTCGAGTTCATGGGCCGGAGGCCGGAGTGGATCGACACGATCGAGCGCCTGACGGTGCTCGCGGACCGGATCGGGGACCCGGCCATGCGGGCGGAGGCCGCCCTGAAGCGGATGGCGATGCGGTCGGTGCAGGGCGACCGCGCCGGCGCGGCGGCGGCGTTCGAGGAGGCCGACGCGCTCTTCGAGGGGCTCGGTGACGCCGGTTCCAGGGCGCGCGGCTACCGCGAAGTCGCGTACCTCGCCTGGATGCGCGGCGATTACCAGGAGGTCATCGCGTCGAGCTTCGCGGCCATGGCGATCGACCGGGAGCTGGGGCACCGCCGGGCGCTGGCCGCCACCGCCGAGAACGTCTCCCACGCGTACAGGTGGCTGGGCGACGACGACGAAGCCCAGCGGTGGGCGGAGCGGGCCGCGGCGATCTACGACGAGCTCGGCAGCCTCCTGGCGAACTACGTGCGTCTGGACCTTCGCGCCTGGATGCACCTCCGGGACGGCGACGAGCCGGCCGCCGCCGAGGTGCTGGAGCGCTTGCTGCCCATCTGCGTGCAGCTCGAGGACAAGCACCTCGTCGTCGAGAAGCACATGAACCTGGGCAAGATCTACCTTGGCGCCCGCCGCTACCAGCGCGCGCTCGACAACTTCGAGGCAGCCATCCGGCAGGGCGCAGCCACCGGCGACCTGCGCCACGAAGGGTACCCGCGCATCAGCGCCGGCGTGGCCCTCGAAGGGCTGGGCGCGTTCGAGGACGCGAGCCGCAGCTACCTCTCGGCGGCGCGGCTCCTGGAGGCCTCGTACGCGATGACCGGGATGGTCGAGGACGAGGTCGGTCAGGGCGACGCCCTGGTCCTGCATGGCGGCTTGGCCCGCCGCAAGTTGGGGCGCCCCGAGGTCGCACGGGCCAGCCTCGCGTCGGCAGAGGCGATCTTCGGCCGCTCGGGCGACGCCCACCGGTTGGGCTTGGTGCAGATGGAACTCGGCGCCCTCCATTGGGGTGAGGGCGACCTGGAGCGGGCCGCGGTGTCCTACCGGGACGCCTTCGACACGGCGGTGGGCGCCGAGATGCCCGAGCGGGCGATCGCCGCGCGCGCGAGCCTGGGGGTCGTCTACCGCGACCAGGGGCGGCTCGACGAGAGCATCGAGGCGGGGTGCGACGCCTTGGAACGGGTCCGCCGGGCAGGCACCGATCCGCTCGGCGAAGCCCTCCTCCTCACCAGCCTCGCCTCGAGCTACGAGCGCGCGGGACGGGTCGAGGAGGCGCGGGCCTGCCTGGAGCGCTCGCTCGGGCTGCGGCGCGGTCGTGGCGACGACGAGGGCGCGGCGGCAACGATCGAGGCGCTGGCGAAGCTGGTCGGCGGCGCGACCGGTCGGGCGGGGAGCGCCCTGCCCTAGACTGTGGGCCCGCCACGTTCTACGGCGGGGCGAAGGAGCCTTCCGATGCCGAAGTACCTGATCCACCGGACCGTCGGCGCGATGTCCGATGAAGAGATCCAGGCCGCCGGAGAGCGATCGAACGACGTGCTCGCGCAGATGTCGGGGATCCGCTGGATGCGCTCGTACTACTCCGCAGACGAGGGCAAGATCTACTGCGAGTACGAGGCCCTCAACCTCGAGCTCCTGCTGGAGCACGCGCGCCGCGCTGGCCTCCCCTTCGACGGCGCCTCGGTGGTGCGCGAGCTCGATCCGACCATGTTTCGCTGACGTCGGTACCCCGCAGCGACGTCTCGCGCCCCGGACCCCGTCCGGGGCGTTCCCTTGTTGGCAACGGCCGGGGAACGGGGCTGCCTCTAGGATCCGACCCCAGGAGGGGTCGGTCCGACCCCGTCCGCGAAAGGATGGCCATGACCACGACCACGATCCACCCGACCCCCGAAGCCGTCGTAGCGTTCGCCGCCAACCTGCGCGGCGACCTCATCCGAGCAGGCGACGACGCCTACGATGATGCCCGCAAGCTCTACAACGCCATGATCGACAAGCGTCCCGCGTTCATCGCGCGCTGCCAGGACGTCACCGACGTCATGACGGCCATCGCGTTCGCCCGTGAGGTCGGCCTCCCCCTGGCGGTCCGCGGCGGCGGCCACAACGGCGGCGGCCTCGGGAGCGTCGACGACGGCCTCGTGATCGACCTCGCCGCCATGGACGGCGTTCGGGTCGATCCCGAGGCACGCACCGTGCGGGTCGAGGGGGGCGCGACCTGGGGCAAGGTCGACCACGCCGCCCACGCGTTCGGCCTCGCCGTCCCGAGCGGGATCATCTCGACCACCGGCGTCGGCGGGCTGACGCTCGGCGGGGGGCTGGGCCACCTCACCCGGCGACACGGCCTCACGATCGACAACCTCCTGGAGGTCGACGTGGTGCTGGCCGACGGGCGCCTGGTGACCGCCAACGAGCACGAGCACCGCGACCTCTTCTGGGCGGTGCGCGGCGGCGGCGGGAACTTCGGGGTGGTCACCTCCTTCCTGTTCCGGGCCCACCCCGTCGAGACGGTCGTCGGCGGCCCCACCCTGTGGAGCCTGGACGACGCGGCGGACGTGTTGCGCTGGTACCGCGACTTCATCCGCGCTGCGCCGCGCGACCTGACCGGGTTCTTCGCCTTCCTGACGGTCCCGCCCGCGCCCCCGTTCCCCGAGCACCTCCACCGCCGCAAGGTCTGCGGCATCGTGTGGTGCTACTCGGGCCCGAGCGAGCGCGCCGACGAGGTCTTCGCACCGGTCGCCGCGTTCGGGACGCCCCTGCTGCACGGGGTGCACCCGATGCCGTTCCCGGCGCTCCAGAGCGCGTTCGACGCGCTCCACCCAGCTGGACTCCAGTGGTACTGGCGTGCGGACTTCTTCGACGAGCTGAGCGACGAGGCGATCGCGGCACACGTCGAGCACGCCGCCCAGCTGCCGACGATGCTCTCGACGATGCACCTCTACCCGATCGACGGCGCCGCCCACGACGTCGCGGACGACGCGACGCCGTGGAGCTACCGCGACGCCAACTGGGCCCAGGTCATCGTCGGCATCGACCCGGACCCCGCCATGGCCGAGCCGCTGGCCGACTGGGCGAAGGCGTACTGGGCGGCGCTGCATCCGCATTCCTCGGGCGGTGCCTACGTGAACTTCATGATGGACGAAGGGCAGGAACGCGTGCGCGCGACGTACCGCGACAACTACCCGCGCCTGGCGCGCATCAAGGCGACCTACGACCCGGAGAACCTGTTCCGCGTCAACCAGAACATCGAGCCCAAGAACTAGCGCGCGTCGTTCACCGTCGTCGAGGGTGTCGACCTCGACGACGAACGTGCCCCTCTCGACATCACGCATCTGGATACCCGCGCCCGGCGACCCGTCGCCGGGCGCCAACGCCGAGCCGCCGACGCGCTGGGGTAGGGCATCAGGAAGAACGGGCCCGCGCCGGGACAGGAGTACCATGAGGTGTCGGGCCAAGAGCAAGGAGCCGCGGGGCCACCGCGGGTAGAGGAGGAACCATGTCACGCCTTCGGTTGACCGTCCTCTCGTTCGCGCTCATCATGTCGTTCTCGGTCGCTCTCGCACAGGTTCAAGTCGAGTACTGGACGCACGAAGACCCCAACCGCACCGCCCTCGAAGAGGAACTCATCGCGCAGTTCCACGCCGAGCACCCGGACATCATCGTCACCCGCGTCACGCACCCGTCCAACACGTTGGCGCAGCTGATCCTGACGGCGTTCGCCGCCAACCGCGGACCCGACATCTTCAACATGGAGACCTTCAACGAGTACCCGTACATCGTGAACCAACGCGTCGTGCCGGTCGACCCGGTCGCCGCCGGGTTCGGGTCGTACGACGCGTTCTACGACGCGTACCTCGACGGCATGCTCGACCCCGTCACCGTCGACGGCGTGCCGTACGGCATCCCGCTGGAACTGACCAACTGGGCCATCTTCCTCAACATGAACGTGTTCCGCGATGCCGGGCTCGACCCGCTCACCGACTACCCGAAGACCTGGGAAGAGATGATGGAGATCGCCGATCAGCTCACCGTGCGGGACGGCGAGATCATCACCCGGCGCGGCTTCGACTTCCGCTACCCGTACTACCTGAACTTCATGGTGCCGATGGCGCAGCAGCTCGGCGGCCAACTCATCGGCGACGACGGCGAGAGCGCCATCGTCAACGACGAGGCGTGGCTGCGCGTGCTCGAGTACTTCCGCGAGTGGGGCCCCCACGGCCGCAACCTCGGAGGACCGACCTACGCCAACGCCCGTGCGCTCTTCAACTTCGACAACGACGACATCGGCATGATGGAGTCGGGCCAGTACCAGATCGCCCGCATCGCCAACGACAACCCGGACTTCCTGCCCGGCGAGGGATGGATGGTCGTTCCCTTCCCCGTGTGGGAAGACGCCGTCGAGGACCTCGCGGGGGCGTACTACGGCCACTACTGGATGGTGAACGCGCAGTCGAGCGCAGACGAGCAGGAGGCCGCCTGGAAGTTCATCGGCACCATGGCCCAGTTCGCCGAGGAGTTCTTCGCCCGCGCGGGCCTGTTGCAGGCCTCGCAGGAGGTGCTCGACAGCGACACCTTCAAGAACCACCCGTACTCCGACGTGTTCATGGCCGACCTCGGCCGCGCACCCGCCATCTACTACGGCGACGCCTCTCCCCAGATCCGTCAGGTGCTGCAGGACGCCGTCGAGGCCGTCATGCTGCAGAACCGCGAACCTGCCGAAGTGCTGATCACCATGCGGGAGGGTGTGGAGCGCGCGCTGCGCGGCGAGTACTGAGGACGAGCACCGATGGCCCGTAGCTCGACGCGACTGACCGTCGGCACACGAAGGGCGCTGTGGGGCTGGGCCTTCGTGGTCCCAGCCCTCGCCTTCTTCGGCCTGTTCGCCTTCTACCCCATCGTCAACGCCTTCGTCCTCAGCCTGCACCGCAAGAACGTCCTGTCGCTGCAACCGCCCCGCTTCGTGGGGTTCCAGAACTACGCCGACCTCTGGAACTCGGCGCAGTTCTGGAACTCCTGGAAGGCGACGGGCATCTTCACCGTCAGCACCGCCGTGCCGCTCGTCCTGGTGTCGCTGCTGCTCGCCACCCTCATCGTGTCGCGCCTGAGGCTGCAGCGCTTCTTCCAGATGGCGCTGTACACGCCGGCGGTCATCCCTGGCGTCGTCGCCGCCGCCATCTGGCTGATGCTGCTCGACCCGCGCGGCATCGCCAACCAGTGGGTCAACTTCGTGCTGGGCGTCTCGGGCGTCGACCACAAGTGGCTCGCCTCGCCCGACATGGTGCGGCTCTCGACGGTGCTGGTCTACTTCTGGGGCAAGCTGGGGTTCTTCACGATCATCTTCATCGCCGGCTTGGGCGGCATCCCCACCAGCGTGAAGGAGGCAGCCCGCGTCGACGGCGCGACAGGCTGGCAGCTGTACCGCTACATCACGCTGCCGCTGCTCAAGCCCACCACGCTGCTGGTCTCGATCATGGCGATGATCTTCTGCATGCGTACGTTCAGCACGCAGTATCTCTTCACCCAGTCGGGCGCGCCGCGTGAGCCGATCAACGTGGTGACGCTCGGGATCTACACGACGGCCGTCCGCGACTACCAGATCGGCCTCGCCAGTGCGATGAGCATCGTGCTGCTGGTGGTGATGTTCGTGTTGGCGTTCCTGCAGTTCCGCGTGTCGCGCACGCAGGACGGCTGAGCCGTGGCGCTGCAGACCCAGCAGGTCCACGGCGGCGGAACGCGCTTCCGGCGTACCCTTCTGGGCGTGGCGGTCGACGCGCTCGGCTGGGCGGCGCTGATCGTCGCGGTGCTGCTGGTCCTCACGCCGGTGGCCTTCATGTTCATCGCGTCGTTCATGCCGGCGCGCGACATCCTCAAGATGCCGTTCTCCTGGTGGCCCGACCCGATCGTCTTCGAGAACTTCTGGCACGCCATCAGAGGCAACGACGGCCGCTTCATCTTCCCGCGCGCGCTGCTCAACTCCGTCTTCGTCTCCGGCACCATCGCCGCCACCACCGTGCTGTTCTCGACCATGGCGGGCTACGGCCTCACCAAGCTCCGCTTCCGCGGCGCCAGCATCGTGTTCCTGTTCATCCTGTCGACGCTGATGATCCCGTTCGAGACGGTGATGATCCCGCTGTACGTGGTGATCACCAACCTCGGGATGCAGAACAGCTACGCGGGCCTGATCGTGCCGTTCCTCCTGAGCGCGTTCGGCGTGTTCCTCATGCGCCAGTCGCTCCTCAGCTTCCCGGACGAACTGCTCGATGCGGCCCGCATCGACGGCGCCAGCGAGCCGGGCATCTTCTTCCGCATCGTCATCCCCAACCTGTGGCCGGTGATGGCGGTGCTCGCCATCCTGACCTTCGAGTCGCAGTGGGACAACCTCATCTGGCCACTGCTGGTGGTGCAGTCCGCCGAGCTCAGGACCATGCCCCTCTACGTCGTGACGTTCATGGAGGAGAAGAGCACCAACGAGGGCGCCATGGTGGCGGTGGCGGCGATCTCCAGCATCCCCATGCTGATCATCTTCTTCACCCTGTCGCAGTACTTCATCCGCGGCGCCAACGTGTTCTCGGCGGGCAAGGAGTGACGGCGCCCGTGCGGCTCTGCATCTTCGACGTCGGCGGCGTCATGGTCGACGGCTTCGACGTGGCGCCGGCCATCGCGGCGCAGCTGGGTCTCCCGGTGGACGAGCTCCGGCCGCTGCTGCGCGCCGCCGACTTCGAGCTGCTCCACACCGGTCGCATCTCCTCCCCGGAGTTCTGGAAGCGCTTCCGCGCGACGACGGGGCTGACGGTCGATGACGAGTACTGGGGGGCCTTCTTCCGTCCGCTGCGTCGGCCGCGCATGTACGACCTCGTCCGCTGCCTGCGCGAGGCCGGCGTGCGGGTGGTGGCCGGGACGAACACGCTCGACGCCCACTACCGCATCCACGCCGAGCTCGGCGATTACGACGCGTTCGCCCGCACCTACGCGTCACACCAGATCCACCTCGCGAAGCCGGATCCCGCGTTCTTCCGCCACATCCTCGCCGCCGAGGCGGCGACGCCGGCACAGGCGCTGTTCATCGACGACGTCGAGGCCAACGTCCGCGCGGCAGCGGGTCTGGGCATGGACACGATCCTGTTCCAGACGGAGGACGATGCCATCGGGCGGGTCGAGGCGTGGATGGGAGCGGACGCCCACTGAGGGCCCCACGGTTCCAGCGGCCGTACGACTGCCGCGCTGCCCTACAGGGGCGCACAAGGCGCACCCTGGCAGCGATCGCGCGATGACTCCGCGGCAGCCTGGCGCCATGCGGCCGCGAGCCGCGCCGCCGGACCCAGCGCTTCAAGGGTGCCTCCACGTTCTCGATACGCCCGGGACCGAGCATGGGGAGAGGGCGACACCCGGCCGCGGGACCGACGCGGGTCGATGGGGTTCGCCCCGGAGGAGGTGGACTCCGTCGGGCCGATCCGGTCAGACACCACGCAGGGTTGCCGGGAGAAATCGAGGACCCCATGGGACGCATCCGTTTCGCCTGGCTCGCGCTGGCCGCGATCCTCATGCTGGCTGCCTGCCAGAGCGTCAGCGAGATCGACGGCGTGGCCCTCACCGCCGAGGTCGACACCGAGGTCGAGGCCCTCGCAGTCGCCACACCTTGGAAGGGCTGGTACGACTGGTTCGTGATCGAGTTCGTGTGGCCAGACGATGGCGATCTCACCTTCGGGGGCCGCTGTGCGACGCCCTCCGACTACCTGATACGGAGCGAGGGCCCCGGCCGCCTCAGCCACATGGGCCGCATCACCTTCACCAACGATCACTGCACGCAGCTTGCGACCGGAACGCACGACGGCGTCATGACCTTCGCCGCGCCCGACGGCAGTAGCATCGTCACCACGTACACCGGGTACGGCAACCCCGAGGCTGAGGCGTACGAGTTCTTCACCGACTACACCATCGTCGGCGGGACGGGTCGGTTCGCGGGCGCCACCGGTGGGGGCCCGTGTCATGCGCGACTGGCCTACGCGGACGAGTTGGCCGTCGTCCTGGGCCAGATCCCGATGCGGCAGTGGATGGACGGCCACATCATCTACGCACCGGGGAAGGCTCTGGGGCGCTGACGGCCGCGAGCGGCGGCGACTCGGGAACCAAGCGGAGGATCCACACAGCCTCGCCCAGCTGACCGTGGGGAGCCGGGCTTCCGCCCGGCTCCCCGACGTCTTCAGTGGGTCGTCGGCCTCGGCCAGATGCGCGTCAGGACGTTGCGTCCGTTCTCGCTGACGTAGATCGCGCCCGACGAGCCCACCGCCACGCCGTCGAAGAACCACGTGGGCGGCAGGCCCTCGAGGGCTGGGGCGCCCACGTCGAGACCCTCGGCGACGACGCTCACGGCGCCCGTCGTAAGGTCGACGCGCGACAGCTGCCGGGCCCCGGTCTCAACCACCAACAGGCTGCCGTCGAGGTCCAGCGCCATGCCCTCGGGCTGCGCCAGGTCGGAGGCGACGGGCACGGTCGCCACCACCTCCCTGCCGTCGAACGTCAGCTGCCACACGATGCCCGTGGCCCAGTCACCGACCCACAGGCGCTCGCCATCGGTGGCCAGACCGGCGGGCAGGAACACCTTCTCGCCGTCGACGAGCAGGACCACGCTGTGGTCGCTAGCCCACACGATGCCCCCCAGGACGGGGTCGGCCACGACCAGGTCGTCGCGGAAGCGGATTGCGTTCAGCGGAACGGGCGCGTCGTAGTGCTCGAGCACGGTGTCGGTATGCGGGTCCCACACTTGGACCGCTGAGCCGAACCACGACGACACCACCAGGTGATCGCCGTCCACCGACACCGTCAATGGGGTCGTCAGCGTCAACTCCCCTGGCACGGGAACCAAGTGCCCCTTGTAGATGGCCAGCTCCTGTCCGCTGCGGCCGTCGACCTCGTACATCCGGAACAGGTCCGCCACGAACAGCCGCTCACGGCCGTCCGGTCCGGGCAGCACCGCCACACCCTGCGGGACGATCATGCCGCCGCGCGTCAAGTAGCGAGCCTGCCCGTTGCCCTCGATCTGCGCCACCCAGCCGAAGTCCGCGCTGGAGACGAACAGGTTCCCGCTGTCGTCGAACGCCAGGTTGTCCAGCCCAGGCTGCAGGGTCGCGATCCGGGTCTTCGCCCCCGTGAGGGCATCAACCCAGAAGACCTCACCCGATTGGTCGACCACGTGCAACCGCCCGCTGGGGTCGAACTTCGCGGCGGCGGGCACCCCGAAGTCCGTGGCAACGACCTGGAGATCGCAGTCGTTCCAGGGGTCGGAGGTCGCCGTGCATGAGTCGACGTCGATGCTGATCACGATGCCGACGGCGAACAGCGGACCGTAGAGGCGCCCGTCCGGGCCGAAGTCGAAGCCGTTGAGAAAGCCGAGCGGGAACGGCACGGCCTCGGTGGCCATCACGATCGGCCGCGGGGGCTCGATCAGCTCGGGGTCGAGTTCAAAGAGCCCGTCGCCCATGAAGTCGAGCGCGACGAACAGGCGCCCCTCCTCGTCAAACGTGATCGGGTTGACGCCCGGCGCAACGAACTGCTTCGTCACCGTCCCGTCAGGTGCCAGACGACCGACTTCGCCGACCATGATGTCGGTCCAGTACATCGAGCCGTCCGGGCCGAAGACGAGGTCGTCAGGCGAGAGCACACCCTGATCGGGACCGAACCGCGCCACGATCTCGCCGTTGCTCGGGTCCAAGGCCACGATCTCATTGCCCGCAACCGCGGCCACGTACAGGTTCCCGTCCGGGCCGAAGTAGATGCCGTTCGCGCCGTGCAGCGCGGCGCCCCGCACCAACTCCACGATCTCGTACCCCGGCGCCGCCGTGGCGGACGCCAAGACCTCGGCGCCCCGGGCTGGCCCGCCAGATGCGTTGGCAACCACGGCCGCCAACAGAACCAACAAGCTCAAACCCAATCGCATGCGTTCCTCCCTTGTCAAGATGCTGGCGTCCTGACGCGACGCGACGACGGCGGCTCGGACCACCTCCCTGTGCGAACCGACCTGGCCCCCCGGCTACCTCCAGGTTCGCGAACGAGCGCATCGAAAACGTGGATTGCGGGGCCGCGCCGCTCGAAGACGCCGAATCGCCGTTGATCTTGCCCAGCTCAGGGCTCATCCGACAGGTCCAAACACCATCCGCCGCGAGCCGCCGGGCACGGCTCGTCGACCGGGCCCGATGCCGGCGAAACGTCACGCTCATCGACGCCGGCTCTACGACGCTGTCGCGTTGGGCCGAGGAAGCGCTGCAGCACCATCGGCCCATGCCAGCGCGCCGAACCGCTTCAGCGCCAGCCGCTGCAGCCCGCGTTCGACGGTCTCATCGCGCGGCACGCCGACCTCGCTCAGGTGCAGCAGCACCCAGCTGGTGCCGTCGTACTTCGCGTAGAAGCTCCGCCCCCAGGTGCCGTCGCCGTGGTGCGCCGCCAGCGTCGCCCGCATCCACGGCTGCTCGGGGACGCGCTCGCGCGCACGAACCACCTCGGGGTCGTCGTCGGGCCGGTCGAGCAGGTCGGTCAACACCCGCACCCGCAATGCCGGGTCGGCCGGGTCCAGCAGCCGTTCGAGCAGGTCGGTCTCCACCGGCAAGGTGGCCATCTCACCCCCTGCAACCCGGAAGCGCTCCCCGCCACCCACCCACCATCGGTTCGACGGCGTCAGCCCGTCAGCCGCAGCCCGCCGCCCTCCTCGAACCTCCGGAACACCTGCCCGTGCGCCGCCCCCAAGGCGCCGAACGACGGCCGCTGGAAGCGCGCGACCCAGTTCGCCTGCCACAACAGCCGCCCGATCTGCAGCACCTCGAGGTCGCCCTCGGGCCACGCCAGCAGCCACTCGTAGCCGCTGCGGCAGGCCGCCAGGAGGTCCGGGTAGCGCTCGGGCCCGACGGTCTCCAGCAGGTCGAGCAGGCCCATCGCGAGGTCGTGCAGGCGGTAGCCCCAGACGGTGTCCTCGAAGTCGAAGGGCCGCAGGCGCCCGCCGTCGAGCTTGACGTTCTCGTGCCACAGGTCGCAGTGGATGACCCGCAGGTCGGCTCGGTCGAGGCCCGCGTAGGCCCGCTCGACCCATGCGCGCGCAAGCAGGAACGCTCGGCGGTCGTCGTCCTGTAGCCCCTCGACGGCACCCCCATCGAAGAGCGCGTCCGGCTCCCCCCGCGAGAGGAACGCCTCGAACCGCCGCTTGCTGAAGCCCACCGGCGGGGTCCAGGCCTTGCCGTGGAGGTGCAGCCGGGCGAAGAGCTCGCCCAGGCGCGCCAGGTTGGCCTCGTCGAGGTGGTGCGCCAGGAGCCGCCCGTCGACCCAGGTCATCAGAATCGCGTGCCAGACGTCCGGGACCCCGGGACCGCGCGTCGCCAGCACCGCCTCGCCGTCGCGGGTGCGGACGACCGCCGGCGCGCCGACGTCGGTGTCGCGCTGCAGCGCCTCGAGCCAGGCGGCCTCGGCCTGCAGGTCGGAAAGGGTGCGCCATCCGGGGAATGCCATGCGCAGCATGTAGCGGTCCCCCGTGTCGGACCGCACGCGGTAGAGCAGGTTCGTGGCGAAGGCGTGCACGCGCACGCCGGACACCCTCATGTCGTACGCCTTCAGCGCCTCGGCCGCGAGCCGCGCCACGCGGCGCTGCTTGCCGACGGGGCTCAGGTCGGCGAAGGGACGGACCGCGACACCCTGGGGTATCGGTGTCACGCACCGCCCCAAGCACCCTCGAACACGACCTCCTCGAACGGCAGGCGGGAGCGCTGGCTCAGGCGCTCGGCCGCCGCCTCCTCGTACGACGCCGCGTCGGGCCACGCCAGCGGCGTGAGGACCACCGCCCGGGCGTCGTCGGGGATGTGGAGCACGCGCTTGACCGCCGCCTCGTCGAAGTTGGCGATCAGGTGCGTCGCCAGGCCGCGGTCGGTCGCGGCGAGCAGCAGGTTCTGGACCGCCGAGCCGACGTCGTAGAGGCAGTAGTTCAGGCCGCCGACCACGACGCCGTCGGCCGGGCGGGCGCAGGCGACCACGAGGACGGGCGCCCGCCGGATCACCGCGCTCGACTCCGGCAGCCCCGCGTCGGCCAACGCGTCGATCGCCGTGCGCCCACGCACGACCACGAAGCGCCACGGCTGCGAGTTGCGCGCCGACGGCGCCAGGCAGGCCTCGCGCAGGATCGCCTCGACGACGTCGGGCGGCACCTCCCGGCCGGTCAGCTTGGTCTTCAGGCTGCAGCGCAGGCGGATGGCGTCGAGGGTCTCCATGGCACGGCCTCCAGCCGCAAGGCCCGGCGGTTGGGACGCCCGCGGCCACGCTCCCCACGAGCGGCGCGTTTGGGCTTCGGCATCCACATCGTACCGGCGGCACGCCGACCGACGGGCCGCGGAGCGCTGAGGCGCCCGCCCGACGTCAGGACGGTGGGTCTCCCGCGGCTGGGTTGGCGTACGCGGCGGGGCGGACGTGCTCCAACGTCGGCAGGGAGGCGCGCACGGCATCGACGCGGGCGAGGTCGAGGGCGGCCAGGGTGACGCCCTCGCCGTCCGGTGCGCACGCCACCACCGTGCCCCAGGGATCGACGACGAGCGAGCGGCCGTAGGCCGCGAAGCCACCCTGGCCGCCGGCGTCACCGATCGTGGCGGGTGCGACGACGTACGCGCCGTTCTCGATCGCGCGGGCGCGCAGCAGCACCTCCCAGTGGTCGCGGCCGGTGCGCTCGGAGAAGTTGGACGGCACGAAGAGGACGCGGGCGCCGGCCATGGCGAGCGCGCGGTAGAGCTCCGGGAAGCGCAGGTCGTAGCAGATCGACAGCCCGACGCGCCCGAAGGCGGTGTCGGCCGTCACGACCTCCTCACCCGGTCGATTGCGGCGCGACTCGAGGACCGCGAAGCGGCCCTCGACGACGACGTCGAACAGGTGGATCTTGCGGTAGCGCGCGAGCTGCGCGCCGTCGGGAGCGAAGAGCAGGCTCGTGCTGTAGGTGCGGTCGTCCTCGGCGTCGTCCACGAGCTCGTTGAACGAGCCCGCCAGGAGGTGGACGCGGTGCCGCCGGGCCGCGTCGGACAGGGCGCGCGACAACGGACCGGGGATCGGCTCGGCGTTCGCGAGCATGACCTCGCTGGGCCCACGGCAATGGAACGTCTCGGGCAGCGCGACGACGTCGGCGCCGCGCTCGGCCGCCTCGGCGACGAGGGCCAGCGCCCGATCGACGTTGGCAACCTTGTCGCGTCCGGGGTCGGTCTGCACCAGCGCGACGGTGATGTGCGTCATGCAGGACTCCGGTTCGCGTGGATCATGCGACCTCCTCGCCTCATGGTTCGTTCCGCCTCCACTGTAGCGGCACATGGTCTTCGGGGCACCGCGTGGCTGCCGCCCGAGGCCGTGGACTCCGGCCTGCTCTCCGTGGACGCGGCGCACCGCCGCGGCCGGAGGAAACGCACGGAAGCCCGTCGCCGACCGGCGCTAACCTCGCCTCGTGCCAGACCGCCTCGCAAGCCCACGACCCCGGGCCACCGCGCCCGCCATGCTCGGCGCGTTGATCCTGCTGCTCGCCGCATGCGCGCCACGCATCGCCATCTTGCCCGCGACGGGCGTCAAGGCGGACACCGGCGCCGCGATCGACGCGGCGACGCGCGTCGGCTCACGTCCCTCGCCAGCCTGCTTCGACCCGGTCGTCGCCTCGATCCCGGACCGCGTGGAAGTGCGCGACCGGGAGCGTCTCGTCCTGAGCCACGCGCCCGTTAGGCCGGCTGCTGAGCCGCGCGACCTGGTGATCGCCTTCCACGGCCGCACCAACGATGCGGCCAGGGCCCGGCGCTACTTCCGGCTCGATGGGGCCCTGCCCGAGGCGGTCATCGTCTACCCGCAGGCGCTGCCGGCAACCCCGGGCACGTTCGCTTGGGCCGACCCGGGCGACCCGCCCGACGCCCTTCGGGACTTCGCGCTGGTGGACGCGATCATCGACGCCGTCGGACACACACGCTGCATCGACCTGGAACGGGTGTTCGTCGTCGGCCACTCGCTGGGCGCCTACTTCGCCAACGACGTCGCCTGTCGCCTCGGCGACCGCGTGCGCGCGGTGGCGTCGGTCGCCGGCGGGCTGCAGGGCGGGCGGTGCATCGGCGGGACCGCCGCCCTGCTCATCCACCACCCGGAGGACGCGCTGGTGCCCATGCGCGCCGGCGAGGGCGCCCGCGACGCGTTCCTGGCGGCCAACGGCCCGGCGGACGCCACGGCCACCCCCGCCGCCCATCCTGCCTTGGCCACCCTGGGGTGCGTGCGCTACGGAGACGCCGACGTCCCCGATCCCGTCGTGTGGTGCGCGCACGACGACGCGACCTGGCCGAGCGGCCGGTACGACACCCACGCCTGGCCGGTCGCGACCCCCGCGGCGATCGCCGCGTTCTTCCGGCACCTGCCCTGAGATCCGACACCGCCCGGGAGCATCGCCCCTTGGCGGGTTCCGGCGCGTCGTGTTGGCTGAGGTTGCAGCCTCGGCTGGCGCGGCGCAGCAGTGCCTGACCGCGCCGTTCGGGGCCGACCGTGCGCCGCAAGGAGTGACGCCATGGCCCTCGCCGCAACGCCCGACCGCCGCTACCCGGAACCGCCGCTCCTGGAGGACGCGGTCGCGCGCATGGCCCGCAGCCGCGCCGTGCACGGTGCCATCTTGTGCGTCGAAAGCGGCGACGGGAGCCTGTCGTGGTGCGGCGCGGCCGACAACCTGCAGGCCGATCAGCGCTACTTCATCGCCAGCGTCACCAAGATGTACGTCACCGTCGTGGTGCTGCGGCTCCGCCAGGAAGGGCGGATCGACCTGGACGACCCGATCGGCCGCTACCTGCCGGCCGACCTGATCCGTGGGTTGCACGTGACGGGCGGCGTCGACCGGACGGCCGAGATCACCGTCCGGCAGCTGATCTCCAACACCTCGGGCATCACCGACTACTTCTTCGGCAAGGGACCCGACGGCAAGCGCTCGGCCGACGCCCTGCTCGGCGGCCAGGACGAAGCGTGGCCCGTGGAGCGGATCGTGGAGCGCGTGCGGACGCTGAAGCCCCGGTTCCTGCCCGGCCAACGGGGCAAGG
>JAABTL010000027.1 GCA_011389865.1 Trueperaceae bacterium | reverse complement strand
GCGTAGCACTCGCGGCCTGGCAGGCCGGGGACCACGGGCGCCGCCCAGATGCCGGCGGCCCACACGAGCACGCGCGTGCGGGCGTCGCCGGCGGTCGTCGAGAGGCGCCAGCCACCGGCCTCGGGCGCCGCGGCTTGCACGTCCACCCCCTCGCGCACGTCCAGCCCGAAGCGCGCCGCGTAGGCGCGCAGGTAGGCGTGCACCTCGTCGCGCCTGGGGAACGTCGAGGTCCCCCGCGGGTAGGCCATGCCGGGCAGCGCCGCCGCACCACGGCGGGTGTGCAGCCGCAGGTGGTCGTAGGCGCTCGCCCAGGTGTGGCCGACCCCGCCGCGCTCGAGCAGCAGCGGCTCGACGCCGCGCCGGCGCAGCTCGCGGCCGACCGCGAGACCGGCCGGGCCCGCCCCCACGATGACGACGTCCGCGTCCACGGGGTCGTCGTACCAGCCGGCGTGCCGGTGGCGATAGGGCCCCGCGTGCAATCTGCGCGGGCCTGCGTGCAGTCCGCGCGGGCCTGGGACGCAGTCGAGACCAGGGCATCTGCCGGGCGCCCATGGGTTCGCGCCCAACCCCCGAAGGCGCCTCGCTCGCCGCGGTCTACGATCGACCCACGCGCCCGGAGTATCATGACCATCATGTAGGTCATGAGGAGGTGGGCGGGATGGAGGTCACCACGGCCGAGGCCAAGAAGCACCTGAGCGCGCTGCTCAAGCGGGTCGAGGGCGGGGAGCGCGTCACCATCACCCGCTACGGGCGGCCCGTCGCCGTCCTGAGCCCGCCCGCCGAGCCGCTGCCCTCGATGGCCGAGTTCCGCGCGGACCACGGGCGCACGCGCTCGAGCCCACTGCGGGCCCTGCTCGAGCAGCGGGAGGACGACGAGGAGCGGGGTCGGCCATCTACCTCGACACCAGCTTCCTGATCCCCTACTACCTCGCCGAGGGTTCCAGCGAGGGCGTCGAGGCCATCCTGCGCGGCGCCGAGCCCGGCACCCTGCGCGTCAGCGACCTCACCGTCGTCGAGTTCGCGGGCACGCTCGCGCGGCTCGCCAGGATGGGGCACCTCGTGGGCGATGCGCGGCGCGTGCAGCAGGCCCTGGACGCCCACCTCGGCCGGGGCCTCGAACGCCTCGCTTTCGCCGCGCACCACTACGACCTCGCCGCCGAACTCCTCCTGCAGCGGCCGGCGTCGGGGTTGCGGACGAACGACGCGCTCCACCTGGCGGTGGCCGCCGACCACGGCGAGACGCTGATGACCTTGGACCGCAGACTCCTGCATGCCGCCCGCACCCTCGGCCTTGACGCGTCCGACGCGGGCCTCCTCGGCGATCGCGGCTGACGCTCCCCTACACCTCCTGGGCCTCCAGCGCCCAGCCCGCCACCCGCGTCACGCTGGCGTCGATCTGGCGCAGCAGGGTGAGCACCTCCAGGTGGTGCGAGCTCGACGCGTGCGACTCGGGGAGCCGCGCCTCGAGCCGCGCGAGGTGGTTGAGGCGCATCTTGGCCACGTGGGCCTCGAGCTTGGGGCGGCCGTCGATCACGGCCTGCGCGAGCGGCAGGTCGCCGGTGGCGAAGGCGGTGAAGGCCTGGCGCATGCGCGCCAGGACGCGCTCGGCGGTGTCGCCGAGCTCGGCGCGCCCGTCGCGGCTGAACTCGACGCCCATGTCCGCCAAACGCTGCTCGCGGCGGTAGAGCCGGCGGATCTGGTCGCCCATGTGCTCGAGCTCGGTGGCCGCCAGCAGCAACCGCTCGCTGGTGGGATCGGTGCCGTGCGTCGCGCGCAGCACGGCCAGGTAGTCGACCACCCGCTGCGTGAGCCGGTCGACCTTGACCTCGCGCACCGCGATCGGGTCGGGGTCCCACTTGCCGGCGCGCAGGTAGCGCGTCGCCAGTTCACCCATCACCGCCACCTGATCGCTGATGCGCACCGTCTCGCGCAGCGCCAGGCCGGTGGCGAGCTGCAGGTCGCCCACCGCCTCGTCGCGCAGGTACTTGGGCATGGTGTCGTCCTCGCGCTGCGGGATGAAGCGCAGGGCGAGGGCCGCGCCGGCCCCGGCGAACGCCGTCCCCACGACGGCGGTGACCAGGTTGAAGAGCGTGTGGGCGTTGGCCATCTGGCGGGCGCCGTCGCCCCCCAGCGCGGCGATCCATGAGCCGATCGGCTCGGACGCGAGCACGACCGCGACGGCGGCCACGACCTTGAGGGCGAGGTGGGTGATGGCCACCCGCTGTGCCGGGGCGTCGAGGGTGCGGGAGGCCAGCACCGGCAGCACCACGCCGCCCACGTTGCCGCCCACCAGCAGCGCGAGCGCCGCCTCCAGCGACAGCGCACCCGCCGCGTAGAGGCCGAGCGCCACCGCGGCCGCGGCGTTCGTGCTCGACAGCGCGGCGCCGAGCGCCACGCCGAGCAGTGCCATCGCGGCCGGCTGCCGCTCGAGCGTGTCCACCAGCAGCGCGAACAGCGCGCTGTCGCCGAGCCCGCCCATCGACGTCACGGTGACGTCGAGCCCGAGGAACAGCAGGCCGGCGCCGAGCAGGATGCCGCCCAGGCCACGCAGGCGCGGCCACAGGGTGACGAGGTAGCCGAGGCCGATGAGCGGCAGCGCGTACTCGGTGATCTTGAAGGCCGCGAGCTGGATCGCCAGCGTCGCGCCGACCTTGGCGCCGAGCGAGAGCGCGATGCCCTCGCGCACCGCCACCAGCCCACCGGACACCAGGCCCAGCACGGTGACCGCGGTGGCCGTGCCGCTCTGGGTCGCGGCCGACACCGCGGTGCCCGCCAACAGCGCCCGCAGCGGCGAGCGGGTCGCGGAGCCCATCCAGCGGCGCGTGACGGGTCCGGCCGTCGACTGCAGCGCCGCCGCGATGCGGGCGATGCCGAGCAGGAAGAGCGCGAGGCCGCCGAGGACGACGAGCATGGTCAGACCCCCGGTCGCGCGCGCGGCGTCGCGGGTCGTGCCGGCGCGGGCGCGTTCATGATGCCCCAGTGTCGCACGGCGCGACCTCGAGCACGTCGGTGCGGCCCGCGGCGAGGCGCTCGCGCCAGGCGAGCGGTAGGGGGCCGTCGACGATCACCTGGTCGATCTCGCCCAGGGCCGCCACGCGTGCGCGGTAAGGGCGACCGAGCTTGCCCTGGTCGATCAGCATCACGGTCCGCGCCGCCGCACGCCGGAACGCCCGCACGATGGCGGCCTCCGCGTGGTCGCGGCGGCCGTAACCGGCCTCGTCGACGCCGGAACAGGAGAAGAACGCCAGGTCGACGTGGTACGCGCGGATGATCGCGTCGGCGGCCGCGCCGACGAGCTCGTACGTGCTCGCCTTGAGCGCGCCCCCGGTGACGATCACCTTGGTCGCGCCGCCGCCGTGGAGCTCCGCCGCGACGTTGACGGCGTTGGTGACGACGTTGAGCGGGCGGCCGCGGAGCATGCGCGCCAGCAGCGTCAGGGTGGTGCCGCCCGACAGCGCCACGACCATGTTGGGCGCGACCAGGCGGGCGGCGGCGGCCGCCACGGCGCGCTTGGCAGCCTCGCCACGCGCCGCGCGCGCGAGGTGGTCGCCTCGGTAGTGCAACGCGACGTGCGGGCGCGCGCCGCCCCAAGTCCGGTCGACCAGGCCCTGGCGCTCCAGCGCGGCCAAGTCGCGCCGCACCGTCACCGCCGAGGCTGCGACCGCGGTGGCCAGAACCTCCACCCGCGCCTCGCCGCGCTCGTGGATCCACGCCAGCAACGCCTCGCGCCGAACACGCGTGCCGCCGGGGTTGCGCGCGCCCGACCCGCTCCGGGCCGTCGAACGCTCAGCCATCCGCTTCGTCGGCACGCTCGCGCTCCGCCGCCAACGCCGCCCGCGCCTTGGGGAGGTCGCGGTGCACGGCGGCGACGTTCTCGAAGTCGTCGGCGAGCCGCGCCGCGAGCCGCGCGGCGATCGCGACCGAGCGGTGCTGCCCGCCGGTGCAGCCGATGCCGATCGTCAGGCGCGCCTTGCCCACGTTGGCGTAGAGCGGGATCCAGCGCCTGAGCAGGGTGACCACCTCGTCGACGAAGATGCCGGTGTCGGGCTGGCCCATGACGTAGTCGACGACCGGCTCGTCGAGCCCGGTGAGCGCGCGCAGCGTCGGATCGTAGTAGGGGTTCGGCAGGAAGCGCACGTCGAACAGGAGGTCGGCGTCGAGCGGGACGCCGTACTTGAAGCCGAAGCTCATGACGTCGACGTCGAGGTCCTCGCTGACGTCGCGACCCAGCACCATTCGGCCCAGCCGGCCCTTGAGGTCGTGGGTGGTCATGTGGCTGGTGTCGATCAGCAGGTCGGCGCGGTCGCGCACCTCGGCGAGCAGCCGGCGCTCGGCCTCGATCTGCGCGTAGAGGCTGTGGCCCTCGCTGATCGGGTGGCGGCGGCGGGTCTCGGAGTAGCGGCGCACCAGCACGTCGTCGGCGCAGTCGAGGAAGAGGATCTGGTGCGGCACGCCGTCGGCCTGCAGCTGGTCGAGGGCGGCGAACAGGTCGGAGAACATGCTGCGGCCGCGCACGTCCATGGCCACCGCGATCCGCTGGCCGCGGTCGACGGCCAAGGCACCCAGGTGCGTGAGCTGCGGCAGGAACGCCGGTGGCAGGTTGTCGATGCAGAAGAAGCCGAGGTCCTCGAGCGCCTTCATCGCCAGCGTCTTGCCGGCGCCCGACAGCCCGGTGACGATGAGCATGTGCGGCGGGGTGGCCGGCCGGTCGCCGTCGCGCCGGGTCATTCGTCGCCGGCGCTCCTCACGTCGGTCGACATCCGGCGTGTCGCCGTCGTCGAGACCGGCCACCAGCGCCATCAGCAGGGCGGCGATCATGGCGTCACCCCCGCCGCGCGTGCGTCTCGCCCCTCACGCGGTGCCAGACCCGCGGCGCCCGTGAGCGAGCGCCCGTCGGCGTCGAACGCCTTGAGGGGGGCCGGGGCGGCCGTCACGACCACCTCGTCGCCGAGGCGCAGGTCGGGCAGCGCGTTCTGCCGCACGATCAGGTCGTGGCCGCCCACGGCCACCCGGTAGTACCAGTCCGAGCCGGTGGGCAGCACCGAGGTGACCGTGCCGCGCGCGCGGCCGGTCGCGTCGCCGGACGCCCCATCGCCGGCGGTCGCCCGGGCGTCCGTGGACGCCGCCTGGCCGTCCGCGGACGCCGCCTGGCCGCCCGCGCCCACCGCCGACAACCGCAGCTCCTCCGCCCGCAGGCCGACCGTGACCGGCGCGCCGGCCGCCACGCCGAGCGGCGCCTCGAGCGGCACGGTCAGCTCGCCGCAGACGATCCGGTCGCGCTCGGAACGGCCCTCGAGCAGGTTGATGCGCGGGTTGCCGAGGAAGGTCGCCGCGAAGCGGTTGCCGGGGCGCGCGTAGAGCTCGAGCGGCGGCGCGAACTGCTGCAGCTCGCCCTCGTTCATCAGCGCGATGTGGGTCGACATCGTCAGTGCCTCCAGCTGGTCGTGGGTCACGTAGATGACGGTGGAGCCGGTCTCCGCGTGGAGCCGCTTGAGCTCGGCGCGCATGTCCATGCGCAGGGTGGCGTCGAGGTTGGAGAGCGGCTCGTCGAGCAGCAACACCGAGGGCCGCATCACCAGCACGCGGGCGATCGCCACGCGCTGCTGCTGCCCGCCGGAGAGCTCGCTGGTGTAGCGGTGGAGCAGGCTGTCGATCTGCAACGCGGCGGCGACCTCGTCGCGGCGGCGCTCGATCTCGGCCTTGCCGAGCCGCTGCACCTCGAGGCCGAAGGTGATGTTCTGCGCCACCGTCAGGTGCGGCCACAGCGCGTAGCTCTGGAACACCAGGCCCAGCCCGCGCTTCGACGGCGCCAGCGAGCGGCCCCTCGCCAGCGAGAAGGCCAGCAGGTCGCCGATGCGGATCTCGCCCGCGGTGGGCAGCTCGAGCCCGGCGATCATCCGCAGCGTCGTCGTCTTGCCGCAGCCGGACGGGCCCAGCAGCGTGGTGAACGACCCGTCCGGGATCTCGAGGTCGAGCTCCCAGACGGCGCGCACGTCCCCGGGGTACACCCGCGAGACTCCCTGGATCGCGATCAGCGGCACTTCAGCCTCCCAACCCTTTGGCGAGATCGGTCTTCATGAGCCGCCGGCTGACGACGGTGCTGGTGATGACGATGGTCACCAGGACCAGCACCATGGCGTTGGTGTAGGGGTACCAGCCGCGGTCGGTGTAACGCAGCGTGATGGTGGTGGCGAGCTGGGTGGCGGGCGTCACCAGCAGGATGAGCAGCGACAGCTCGCGGGTCACCGAGATGAACGGCAGCAGCATGCCGGAGAAGTAGGTCGCCTTCTGCACCGGGAAGAGGACGCGGCGCATGCGCGTCCACCACGAGGCGCCCGCCATGATGGCGGCCTCCTCGAGCTCGGGGCCCACCTGCATCATCGCGCTGATCCCCGCCTTGACCGCGTACGGCAGGTAGCTGACGACGCAGGCGATGACCAGCAGCCAGAAGGTGCCGTAGAGCGAGGGGATGGGGCCGCGCGCCACCGCGAACATCGCCAGGAAGATCGAGCCCAGGGCGATCGACGGCATGAGGTAGGGCAGGAACGAGAGCTGGTCGAGCAGCCGCGAGATCAGCGTGCCGCGCAGTCGCACGACGGTGTAGCCGATGAGCATGCCGAGGACGCCGCAGATCAGCGCCACCGTGATGGCGAGCTGCATGGTGTTGCCGAGGGCGCCCATCAGCTGCGGGTTGCGCAGGATGCCGGGCTCGCCGGTGCCGAGGCCGATCGCGCGGCTGGCCTCGCCGATCCAGTAGTGCAGCGAGAAGTTCGACCAGGCGTAGATGCCGGGGCGCAGCATGACGGTGTCGACCGCGAGCGCGACGATGGGCACCGCGATGACGCCGAAGATGAACGTCAGCACCAGCGCGGCGACCGGCCCGCGCCAGCGGCCGAGGGCCACCAACCCGGCGCGCGCGCCCTTGCCCGAGATCGTGACGAAGCTGCGGCGGGTGCCGATGATGCGGTGGTCCATGTAGAGCACGAGCACGCCCAGCGAGATCATGACGAAGGCCACCAGGTAGCCGATGCCGGGTCGCTGGCCGATGAGGTTGGCGTAGAGGGTGGTCGACAGGACGAACTCACGCACGGGCCCGCCGAGGAAGGCGGGGGTGCCGAAGGTGCCGAGCCCGCGCGAGAAGGTGAGCAGGAAGGTCGAGAAGATCGCCGGCAGCACCAGCGGGACGACGACGCGCCGCAGGATCGTCAGGCGGCCGGCGCCGAGCAGCTCGGCGGATTCCTCGAGCTGGGCGTCGATGTTGCGCAGCGCCCCGCCGATGAGCATGAAGCCGAACGGGAAGTAGTGCAGGGCGAGCGTGATCGTGATCGGGAAGAGGCCATAGGCGAACCAGTCGGGCGTGGAGACGCCGGTGAGGGCGGTGAAGATACCTTGCGTGCCGCCGATGCGCTCGTTCTTGAAGAGCGTGATCCAGGCGAGGGCCAACGTCCAGGACGGCATGACGTACGGGATGATGGCGGCGTTCGAGATGAGGCCCTTGAACGGTAGGTCGGTGCGCACGACCAGCCAGGCGAGCGTGCCGCCGATGGCGAGGGCCAGGAACGCCAGGCCGAGCGAGATGATCAGGGTGTTGATCAGCGGGCGGTAGAAGAACGCGTAGGCGTTCTCGCTGACGAACGTGCGCTCCCAGTGCGCGAGGGTGAAGTCGCCCGGCATCGATCCGGGGATCTGGAAGCGTTCGAGCGGGTGGACGACGAACGTCTCCTGGAGCATGACCCCCAGGGGCACGACGACCAGGTAGCCGAGGACCAGCAGGAAAAGGACCGCGAGCACCCGCTGCGGCGTGACGTTCAGACGGAAGCGTTGCAGGCGGGTCCGCATCCGCGGGCCTCCGGGGTCGGGGGCGCCCGTCGCGGGCGCCCCCATGGGCTAGGCTCGGCGGCCACTCCTTCGTGGACGCGACCACCGAGACACGGCGTCAGCTACCGCTGGGCGTACTTCAGCCAGGTGTCGAGCACGATGCCGCGGTTGGCCGCGGCGAAGTCGAGGTCGTAGTACCAGAGGCGGTCTTCCCACCACCAGAAGGGCATGTCGCCCTCGAAGGGGACCTGGTTGGGGTTGGGCGTGTACACGCCGGGCGAGTCGGCCCACGGCTCGAAGCCCTCGAGGGTCGTGAGGTACTCGATGAACACCTTGGCGGCGTTCGGGCTCTCGGAGGCGGCCGCGAGCTGCAGCACGATGGGGTAGTAGTAACCGAGCGTCGGGTCGATCTGCCGGCTGTCCGTCAACCGCAGGTCCTGCAGGGGGATGTCCCGGTGCTTGGAGTACACGTAGAACATGCCGTAGGGCGGGTCTTCCTGCCCGGCGGCCCCGACCGCCTCGGAGATGCGGGTGTCCGACGTCATGATGATCGGATCGTTCTCGAGGAAGCGCTTCATCCACTCGAGGCCCGCGTTCGCCTCGGTCATCACGAGCGGCTCGCCGAAGCGGCGCTCGTAGGCGGCCTCGAGCTCGTCGGACCGGCGCACCCACTCCGTGAAGGCGTTCTGGTGCTCGCCGGTGATCGCCACGTCGCGGATCATCACGCGGCCGCGGAACTCGGGGGTGGTGAGGTCCCACACGCTGACGAAGGGGTCGTGGTCGGGGTGCTTGTCGGTGTTGTAGCCGAAGATGCGGTTGATGAAGCCCAGCACCAGCGGGTCCTGGTGGCGCTCGGCGAAGAGCTCGCGGGCCGTCGGCGGGACGTAGTTGACGAAGTAGCCGGTCGCGGAGAGCAGCTCGCGGGCCGCCACCCAGTCCTCGACGACGATGACGTCGGCGCTCTCGACGCCGGCGCGGGCCTCCTGGTAGGCGCGCTGGATGAGGTCCTGCTCACCGAGGCGCACGACCTCGACCTCGATGCCGGTCAGCTCCTGGAAGTTGGTCGCGGCGGTGGCGGTGCGGCTGGTGGTCGAGTAGACCATCAGCTTGCCCTCCTGCTGCGCGGCGTCCTCGATGGCGTCCCAGTCCTCGGCCTGGGCGAACGCGACGGCGCCCGCCAGGGCGACCAGCAGGGCGAGCAGCGTGGCGACGATCTTGCGATGTGGCATGCGGTTCCCCTTCCAGGGCGCGACCGGCGGTCGAACCCCTGGGAGCGCGCACGCGCGCGACCGGCGGTCGGAGACCCCGGGAGCGCGCACGCACTTAACCGGCGGTCGAAACCCCCCGGAGCGCGCATGCGAACGACCGGCCCACGGCCCGGTGGCGCGTGGAGAGTCGAACCGGTCGTCGGCTTGACACGATGCTAGCGCCTCGGCGCCGGGCTGACCATCCCATGACGATCGAATTGGCCGGTTTCGATCACGGGCGAAGCGCGGCACGCGGTCGCCGGCGGCCGGCCCACCACGCCGGCCCACCACGCCGGCGCCCCCGCGGTCGCCGCCCCTCGGGTACCCTGACCGCGATGACCGCCCACACCCTCCCCGACCTGCCCGACGTGCTGCGCATCACCCTGACGCCCCACGGCGACGCGCGCGGCTTCTTCGTCGAGCGCTGGCGGGCCGACGCCGCCGAGGCCCTGGGGCTGCCCGCGTTCGTGCAGCTCAACCACTCGCGTTCCCGCCGCGGCGCGCTGCGCGGCCTGCACTTCCAGGCGCCGCCGCACGCCCAGGGCAAACTGGTCGGCGTCGTCCGCGGCGCGATCTTCGACGTGGTCGTCGACCTGCGGCGCGCCTCGCTTAGCTACGGGCGCTGGTCCGGCGTCCCGCTCGACGACGAGCGCCACGAGTTGCTGTGGGTGCCCCCGGGCTTCGCGCACGGCTTCCTGGTCACCTCCGACGTCGCCGACGTGCTCTACCAGGTGGACGCGGGCTACGCGCCCGCCGCCGAGGGCGGCCTGCGGTGGGACGACCCGGACCTGGCGATCGCCTGGCCGCTCGCGCCCGGCGAGGCGCCGACGCTGTCCGCCCGCGACGCGACCTGGCCGCCGCTGGCCGAGCTCCGCTCGCCGTTCGCCTGACGAACACCCGGGGGGCGCCCGCACCCACGCGCAGTGACGGCCACCGCGCGATCGCCGGGGTACGCTGACGGCGTCATGGCCACAGCCGGGCCCGCCCCCGTTCACGAGCCGCCGGCCGAGAAGCGCGGCGACCCGCCCGTAGGCGGCGGCGAGGATGTGGAGGGCGTCACGGTGCCCGCCACGCCGGGCCGGTCGCACGATCACCGCGTCACCGCCTGGCGCTGGTGGAACAGCTGGCTCTACTGGCTCTACGAACGCCGGCTGCTCGCGCAGGTGAGGGGCGGCGCGGTGCCGCAGCACCTCGGCATCATCATGGACGGCAACCGCCGCTTCGCCCGCGCGCTGGGCCTCGATCCCAAGGCGGGCCACGACTACGGCGCCGGCAAGGCGCGCGACGTGCTGCGCTGGTGCCTCGAGCTCGGCATCCGTCACGTCACCCTGTGGGGCTTCTCCTCCGACAACAGGGGCCGCTCGCCCGAGGAGGTCGCCCACCTGCACCGGATCTTCGCCGCCCAGGCGCGCGAGTTCCTCAGCGATCGCGAGCTGCACGCGCACCGTGTTCGGGTGCGGGTGATCGGCGACGTCGACGACTTCCCCGAGGACGCCAAGGCCGCGCTGCGCGAGATGGAGGCGGGCACCGCCCACTACGACGCGCTGCACCTGCACGTGGCGCTCGGCTACGGCGGCCGCGAGGAGATCGTCTCGGCCGTTCGTGCCGCTCTGCTCGATCGCGCGGCACGGGGCGAGGACCTGGCCACCGCCGCCGCCGAACTCGACGCGGACGACATCACGACCCACCTCTACACCGCCGGCGTGCCCGACCCCGACTTCGTCGTCCGGACGTCGGGCGAGGTGCGCTCGTCCGGGTTCCTGCTGTGGCAGTCCGCCTACGCGGAGTTCTACTTCTGCGACGCCTACTGGCCCGACTTCAGGCGCATCGACTTCCTGCGCGCCATCCGCTCGTTCCAGCAACGCCAACGCCGCTTCGGGCGGTGACGCCCGCAGCGTCGGTTCGGATCCTGACGCCGGCAGCGCGGTCTTGGGGGCTGACGCCGGCCTCAGCGCCGCGCTCTAGCCCTCGTCGCCCCCGCCGGCGACCGGCTCCTCCGGGGGCCGCCACTCGTCGTCCCATGCGGCCGCCGCCGTGTCGACCCACGCCTCCGGCCAGTCGCGGCGCAGGTGGCGCACCACGATCTCGCTGAGGTAGTTCGACAAGTTGGCGCCCCGCTCCTCCGCCCGCGCGCGCAGCGCGTCGGCGACGTCGTCCGGTACGTAGAACTGCAGCGTCGGCACCCTTCGCTCCCGTCCCGCGGGTTCCGCACGGCTCCACCGTGGGCCCGCTACATGCTACGGCATCCTGCGGCGGCGCCCCGCCGAGAACGATGCCCCGCGGTCGGGCCGCAGCCGGGCCCTCACGCCTCGGCGGACTCGCCCTCCACCTGCGACGACCAGCCGGGCAGCGTGACCTCGAAGACGGTGCCGCGCCCGGGCTCGGAGCGCGCCTCGATGCGGCCGTCGAACGACGCCACGATCCGCCGCGCCACCGTGAGCCCCACCCCCACCCCGCCGGCGCGGCCGCTGACGTAGCGGTCGAAGACGCGGGCCAGCGCCTCCGGCGTCATGCCCGGGCCATCGTCCTCGACGCGCAGACGGACCTCGGCACCGCCCTCCACGGCCACCCGCACGCGCTCGGCACCCGCCGCCTGCACCGCGTTGCGCACCAGGTTGCGCGCCACCTGCCGCAGGCGGTCCGGCTGCGCGAACACCCGCCCGTCGGCGCCGTCCGTGGCGAAGGTGACGCCCGGGTACGCATCGACCACCCCACGAGCGACCGCCGCGAGGTCGACCACGCTGAGATCGGGCGCCCGGTCGAGTTCCCCGCGTGCGAGCGTCAGGAGGTCTTGGGAGGTGTGCAGCAGCTCGTCGGCGGCCTCGCGGGCGGCCCGCACGCGCGGGTCGTCGGGGTGCGCCGACGCCAGCTGCCGCAGCTCGCCCGCCACCACGGTCAGCGGTGCGGCGAGCTCGTGGGCCACCTCCGCCAGGGCGTCACGCTCCGCCTGTTGCCGCTCGGCGATCGCCTCGAGGGCGACGTTGAGCGCGCGCGCCAGCTCGGCGACCTCGTCCTCGGGCCCGCGGTAGCGCGCCAGCCTCGGCCGCGCCGGATCGACGGCGACGGCCTGCCGCGCGAGGTCGGCCAGCGGCCGCAGCGCGCCGCTCACCAGCACCCATGCGAGCGCGCCGGCCACCAGCGCCAGCAGGCCCCCGGCGAAGAGGAGGCTCAGACGCAGGGTCGCGCGGTCGGCGTCGGCCTCCGTGACGTCGAGCGCCATGCGGATGGTCCCGATCTCGAGGCCCGACGGCAACAACCATGCGGCGCTGCCGACCAGTTCCGCCCGCTCGCCCGTGACCGACCGCACCGGCGTCGGCGCGAGTGGGATGGGGTCGGTGGCATCCGGCGCCAGGAGCACCACGCCCGCGTTCGACACGAACTGCAGCCGGACCCCCCCGGCCCCCTGCTCCACGAAGTCCGCCCCGAGCGTCCCGGCGGCCACCAGCGCCTGGACCCGCTGCAGGTCGCGCTCGAGCAGGTCCACGAGGGACGCGCGCTGCGCCCGGCCGAAGAGCTGGTCGACCAGCACCACGGTGCCTACCACGGCCACCAGCAGCGACCCGAGCACGATGAGGCCGAGGCGCGTGCGCAGGTGGCGGGCGCGTGCCGGTGCGACGGCCGTTCGTCCCCGTGTGCCGGTGCCTTGGCCGGTACCCGTGCCGGGCCCTGGGCCGACGGTCGTGCCGGCCCTTCCGTCGGCCGCCTCGCGGCTCACAGCACCGTGTAGCCCTTGCCCCGAACGGTCCGGATGGGGTCGGCCACGCCCAGCGCCCGGATTCGCCGGCGCAGCTGGTAGACGAACACCTCGACCGTGTTCGAGTCCGGCAGGTCGTCCCCGTAGAGCCGGGCCTCGAGGTCCTCGCGTGAGAACACGCGGCCAGGATGGGTGAGCAGCAGGCGCAGCAGCTCGGCCTCGCGCTCGGGGAGCGTCACCTGGGCGTCGCCCGCCCACAGGGTCCTGACGTCGGTCTGCAGGCGCAGGCCGGCGCGCTCGATCGCCCCCTCGCCGGCACCGCGCTCGCGCAGCCGCACGTGCACCCGCGCGAGCAACTCCTGGAGCTCGAAGGGCTTGGTCACGTAGTCCGCCGCGCCGGCGTAGAGGCCCTCGACGCGGCTGGCGACGTCGCCGCGCGCGGTGAGCATGACGATCGGCACCTCGCCGTCGGCATGCAACCGACGCGCGACCTCGATGCCGTCGACGTCGGGCAGGTTGAGGTCGAGGAGGACGAGATCGATCCCCCCGTCGACGGCCCGCAGGAGCGCGTCGCCGCCCGTGCCGACCGCCGTCACGCGATGCCCCGTCGCCTCGAGCGCCTCGCGCACGAGGCCCCTGAGCCTGGCGTCGTCTTCGACCACGAGCACGTGCGCGGGCGGCATGCGACTCCCGGGGAATGCCGCGCGTCAGCCGCGCGCGGGTGAGGGGCGGAGGTCAGTCGTCGTCATCGTCGTCATCGTCGTCATCGTCGTCGTCATCGTCGTCGTCATCGTCGTCGTCATCGTCGTCATCGTCGTCATCGTCATCTCCGTCATCGTCGTCATCGCGGCCATCGTCGCCGTCATCCCGATCATCGTCACCTTCGTCACGATCGTCATCGCGATCATCGCCAGCGTCGTCACGATCGTCATCGCCGTCATCACGACCCTCGCCGCCGTCGTCATCTCGATCCTCATCGCCGGCATCGGCGTCTTGGGGCGGCGGCCCGGGCCCGATGCCGGGCGGCAGCGCACCTGCCCACGGCGGTACCACGACCTCGCGACCACCGTCGTACAGCAGCCGCAGCGCCACGTCCGCGGAGGCCAGCGCCGCGGCCAGGTCCAACCAGCCCTCGTCCTCCTGGTACAGCCACAGGCGGTCGTCGCGCAGCTCCCCGTGCCACAGGCGGACCTCGCCGTCGACGAAGGCGACGACGGCCTGCATGCTCGCCTCGCGCACCGACAGTCGAACGGTCAGGGCGTCGCCGAACAGCAGGCCGTACCCGACCAGGCCGCGTGCGCCCGGGTCGGTGAGAAGCAGCTCCATGCCCTGCGCCGGGCTCAGCGCTCGCGCGCCGCCGGCCCAGAGGAGGGTGGCGAGCAACAGCGAGGCGCGCAGACGTGAGGTCGAAGGCTTCATGGCCCCATCAGCCTACTTTCTGGCGTCGCCCGGCCGCGGCGCCGGGCGACCCTGGACGCGGCTTGGCGGAGGGACGCTCGCGTCCCTCCGCACGCGGCCGCTCACGCACGACGTCGATCAGTCGTCGTCTTCGTCGTCGTCTTCGTCGTCGTCATCGTCGTCGTCATCATCGTCGTCATCGTCTTCGTCGTCGTCATCATCGTCGTCGTCATCATCGCGGCCGTCACGATCATCGTCCCAGTCATCGTCGTCATCGTCGCGGCCGGAACGATCGTCATCCCAGTCGTCGTCATCATCGCGGCCGTCACGATCGTCGTCCCAGTCATCGTCGTCATCGTCATCGCGGCCGTAGCGGTCGTCGTCCCAGTCGTCATCATCGTCGCGGCTGTCTCGCTCGTGCTCGCGGTCGAGCCGGTCCTCGAAGTCCACGTCGAGGTCGAGGCGCTGGCCCTGACCGAAGGTGGCGGCGAAGGCGGCGAGGTCGAGCCAATCTCCATCGAACTCGACGATCAGGCCGTCGCCGCCGAAGAAGGCGGGGTAGCGGACGGGATCGGCGCCGGGCACCTCGACGACGATCTCGACGTCGCCTCCAACGCTGTGAAGCAGCTCGAGCTCGAGTTCGATCTCGTCGCTCTCGACCTCGACCTTGCCGACGCCCACCAGGGCGTTCGCCTCATCGAGGACGGTGAAGCGGAACTCGCTCGCGGCGGCGTGGAAGACGAGGGCGGCGAGCAGGGTGACGAGCAGGGTGCTCAGGGTTCGGGACATGGTGTCTCCTCCTTCGAGCCCCATGAGACGCCCGGACGCTGAAGTCCGGCTGAAGCATGGCTGAAGCCGAGCTGAGTCGCGGAGGCGGCGCCAGCGACCGCGTGCCACGCGCGGCACCGTCTAGGGCAGCGCCAGTGACCGCAACGCGCCGTCCAGGCCGACGTTGGTACGCACCTGCAGCAGCACGCCGAAGACCGCCCCGAAGCCCGGCGACGGCCCCTCGATCGACGCGCTCAGCACCCGCACGCCGTCGAGCTCCGGGGCGCGGAAGGTCAGCGCGGTGACGACGTCCTCGGAGCCGAACTCGTCGGGGACGCCAGCGGCGTGGGGTTCGCTACCGAGGACGCGAAGCGTCGACTCGCCCTGCGCCACGAACAGCCGCAGGGCCGCGGACTCGTCGGCATAGACGAAGCGGTCGAACGCCAGGGCGCAGCCGCCGAGCGCCGCGAGCACCGGCGCGGCGGCCTCCTCCGACGGCGTGCGGCCGTCGCCGGCCAGCGCCAGGTCCTCCGGCGGGCGGAAGAGCAGCAGCCGTGGGAACGGGGTCCAGTTCCAGATGACGGCGAAGAAGGTGACGCGGCGCTGCGCGTCGACGGCGAAGACCGGTAGCGGCCGCACCGCGTCCGCGACGGCCTCGAGCGCACGGGCGGCCTCGTCGAGCATCGTCTCCCGGTCCGCGCCGGTGGCGGCC
This sequence comes from Trueperaceae bacterium, assembly GCA_011389865.1. Taxonomy (GTDB): domain Bacteria; phylum Deinococcota; class Deinococci; order Deinococcales; family Trueperaceae; genus JAABTL01. Next base: position 19,950 of record JAABTL010000027.1, on the reverse strand, counting down.
GGCCCGCCCACGCGGTAGCCGGCGGCGAAGCGGGCGAGCATCGCCGCCCACCGCTCGGGCGTGTGGTTCTCGGGCGTCCACCCGCCCGGCAGCAGGCGCCGCTGGTGCAGGTACGTGACCGCCTCCGCGGCGGCACCGGCGCCCTCGAGCGGCCCACTGCCGTCGCGCGAGGGCGGCAGCGCGGGCTCGACGAGTTGCACCGCGCGCGCCAGCAGCGACGCGGCGGTCTGGCCGGGGGTGGCGTCGGCGCCCGGTAGCGCGCGGCGGAGCTCATCGACGCACACCTGCCCGGCCGCCCACGGCAGCAGGGCGACGAAGGCGAGCAGGGCCAGGAGGCGCCGCATGGGTGGAGGTTAGCAGGCGCCGGGCGGGAGACGTCATCGCCGGGCGCCGGCGGCCGGTCCGCCCGCGCGCTTCGCGTCTGCCGCCCGCCCACGGCGCGCGCGACTCGTACGCGACGTGCGCGATGTCGCTGAGCACCCCGATGGCGCCGTGCGATGCTGGTTCGTGAACAGCGTGCCCCGATCCACGTGGGCACGCAGAACGAGGAGGTACGTCGTGAGATCGACCATCCTGAGGTTCCTGGTACTGGGTTCGATCCTCGTCGGGCTGGTGGCGGCCTGCACGCCCGCCGATCTGGTCCCCACCGAGGGCACCGTGTCGGTACGCGTGATCGAAGCCGGCTCGGATACCGTCCTGGACGGCATCACCATCCAGGTGCAGCCCTCCGGCGGCAGCATCACCACCCCACAGACGACGGTGCAGGGCGACGGCAGCTACACCTTCGACCTCACCGCGGCGACGGGGTACACGATCACGTTCGCGAAGCCCGGCTACCTGACCGCCACCTACAACAACGTCACCGTCGTCGGCGGCCAGACGACCTTCCTGGCCCAGCTGCTGCTGATCGACAACGACTTCGATGGGCAAGGCAGCGCCAGCGGCATCATCACCGACGCGTTCGACGGCATCGCGCTGCCGGGCGCCTCGCTGAGCCTGCGGACCGAGATCAACACCTTCTCGGGCAACGTCATCGCCACGGATACGACCGACGCGCTCGGCGCGTACCTGTTCGAAGGGCTCGACGCCGGCTACTACACGGCCGAGGTCTCGGCCACGGGGTACATCCCCTCGTTCTTCACGATCGTGGTCTACGACACCACCAACGGTGGTCAGAACTTCAGCATCGCGCCGGTCGGCTCCGGCGACCTGTGGCGCGTCGTCCTGACCTGGGGCCAGACGCCGAGCGACCTCGACTCGCACCTGACGGGACCCGCGGTGGGCGATGAGCGCTTCCACGTGTACTACGGCAACAGGTCCTACGCCGCCGACAGCGTGACCTACGTCGAGCTCGACGTCGACGACACCAGCAGCTACGGGCCCGAGACGATCTCCATCTACGAACAGCTCTCCGGCACCTACCGCTACTCGGTCCACGACTACTCGAACCGTGGCTCGACCAGCAGCTCGGGGCTCTCGAACTCGGGTGCCCTGGTACGCGTGTTCCGCGGCGCCGACCTGGTGGCGACCTTCAGCGTGCCGTCGGGCGCCGGCACGCTGTGGACGGTGTTCGAGCTGACCGGCACCGGCATCGTGCCGATCAGCACGATGTCGTACGAGTCGAGCCCGGCCTCGGTGACCGCTCTCGGCGGTGCGGAGCTCCCGGCCAAGTGAGCTGACCAACGGCCGACGACGAGCGCCCTCGGGGATCCATCCTCCCGAGGGCGCTCCTCTTGGGCCGCGTGTCGTGGGCCCGCGCAACGCACGCGCCCGCGCCGGCCGCCGGGCGGCACCGGCACGCGCTACGTACCGAACGCTAGACCAACGAAGCCACGTCCACGGCCCCCTTGGGCTCGGCATAGGCCGTGTCCATCTGCGCCAGCTGCAGCTTGCCGGAGACGTCGTCGTTGACCGCGTGCCAGTAGGTGTACGCCTCGAGCACCCAGATGCCCGACTCGCGGGTGCCGTTGCCCGAGCCCTTGACGCCCCCGAACGGCAGGTGCGCCTCCGCGCCGTTCGTCGTGTTGTTGATCGAGGTCATGCCGGACTCGATGCGGTCCTTGAACTGGAACGCCCAGTCTCGGTTCATCGTGTAGATCGCGCTGGAGAGGCCGTAGTCGACCGCGTTCGCGACCTCGATCGCCTCGTCGATGCCGTCGACCTTCACCAGGTTGATCGTCGGGCCAAAGGTCTCGTGCTGGAAGATCTTCATGCCGGGTCGGACGTCTGCCCACACCGTCGGCCAGCCGTAGTAGGCGGCCTCGGGGTCGGTGCCGGCCCAGCCCGCCGGCCGGTTGTCCGCGGTGATGCGGCCCTCGCCGTAGAGCTTCGTCGCGCCGTCGGCCGCGCCGACGTCGTAGTGCGCGAGCCAGCTCTCGAAGAAGCGCTGGTTGATGAAGGGGCCGTACATGACGTCGGGGACCTGATTCGGGTCGCCGATGCGCAGCTGCGCGACCTGCGCCAGGAAGCGCTCGACGAAGGCGTCGTAGATCGGCGCGTCGACGATGACGTTGCCGGCCGAGGTGCAGCGCTGCCCGCCGGTGGCGAAGGCGCTGAACAGCGCGCCCTGGACGGCGTTGTCGAGGTCGGCGTCGCGCATGACGACCAGCGGGTTCTTGCCGCCGAGCTCGAGCGTCGGGTGCAGCAGGTTGCGCCCGGCCGCCTCGCCCACCTGGCGGCCGACCGCGGTCGAGCCCGTGAACGCGAACTTGTCGAGCCGCCCCTCGTCCATCATGTCGACCAGGAACTCGCCGGCGGCGCCCTTGCCGCCGCCGAAGACGACGTTGAGCACGCCGTCGGGCAGGCCGGCCTCGGCCAGCAGCCGGACGAACGCGTAGGCCACCGTGGGCGCGTCCTCGGAGGGCTTCCACACGATCGTGTTGCCGGTCACCAGGGCCGGCACGATCTTCCACGACGGCACCGCGACGGGGAAGTTGCCCGCCGTGACGATGCCGACCACACCCAGCGGCCGGCGGTAGGTGAACAGCTCCTTGTTGGGCATCTCGGAGGGCACCGTCTGACCGTAGAGGCGCCGCCCCTCGCTCTGGAAGAAGCGGCAGGTGTCGATCGCCTCCTGCACGCTGCCGCGCGCCTCCTTGAGGGTCTTGCCCATCTCACGCGTCACGAGGCGCGACAGCGGCTCCTTCTCGCGCGCGAGCGCCTCGCCGAAGCGGCCGATCAGCTCGCCCCGGATGGGCGCCGGCGTCTTCGACCACGCCGGGAAGGCCTCGCGCGCGACGATGCAGGCCTCGCGCACCTGCTCCCGCGTCGCCTCGGGGAACACGCCGACGACGTCGGCGTGGTCGCTCGAGTTGCGGCTCTCGAAGGTGGTGGCGCTGTCGACTTCCTTGCCTGCGATCAGGTTTCCGAAGGTGCGGGGCATGGTGGGTCCTCTCTGCGAACGGCGCGTGCGTAGTCCGTCCTGGACGGGTCCCAGCACGCGTGCGGGGTCACCTCGAGGGTACCACGGGACCTCCGAAGGTCCCGCTCCCGCCCGCCGGCGGTCGAACGTCGCAGACCGCGGCCCGGCGCTCCGCCGGCCGCCCGGCGCTGCACCGACCTCACGGCGCCAGCGTCACCGTCCGTGTCAGTGAGGTCGCGACCGCGCCGGACCCGGACAGGCCCAACGGGTCGCCCGCGAACGCGACGTACAGCCAGGGCAAGACGGGCACGCCCGCCGCGGCATCGAGACCTTCACCCGCGACGCCGCTCACGGACCATACGTACACGCCGCCGGGGACGAGGTCGAACCCGAGGACCGTCGGGTCCGGCATGCGGGCCACGTCGCTCGCGGTCGTCAGCGACACGACCGGTCCTCCGACACCGGCATCCGGCGACCAACGGAACTCCTTGGCGCCGGTCGGGCCCCCGATGGCCCGGAACTCCGTGGCCGCCGTGACGCCCAGCGCGCCGTCGACGGGCCCCAGCAGCGACGGTGGCTCGGGCAGACGCAGGTCGAACGCCTCGGTGATCGGCGTGGTGAGCCAGGCGAAAGCCCAACCGGTCGGGTGGTCGGCGTGCGCGGCCACCAGCGCGCTGCCATCGCCCAGGTGCGGCGCGTTCATGTCGAGGTAGCCGGCGCCCGGCACCTGCGTGAAGAAGGGGAGGGCGAGATTCCCGTCGAGCCGGACCCAGGCGCCGCTCCAGAGGAGCACGCCGCCGCCGGCCGGCACGATCGATCCGTGGAAGCGCGACGCGTCCAGGGCGCCCAACGGCAGCACGTCCACGGTGGTCGACGCCTCGTGCAGCAGGTCGGCCTCGTGGGTCTCGTAGCCCAGGTAGGCGCTGGGCCGGCCCAGCGCATCGACGCGCATCCGCAGCGCGTGCACCCGCACCGGCGCGACGGCGCCGCCGCCCCAGCCGGCCGGCGCGGTGTAGCTCGTGTCCCCGCCGTCCGCGCGTCCGCAGCCCCGGACCGGGAAGGCGCGGCCCTCCAGGCACACGACCACCACCTGGTCGCTGGCGAGTTGGCTGCCGCCCCAGACGGAGCCCGTCGCGTAACCGTGGGAGGAGAAGACCTGGCTGACGTCGACGTGCGGCGCCAGCACCGGCGTGGCCGAGGTGAGCCCCTCGTACGCGTGCACCCACGGTTCGGTGTCGCCCCCGCCCAGGGTGAGCGTGTAGGGCGAGGCGAGGTCCTGGAGCGTGAAGGTCCCGTCGGCGCGCGTGGCCGTCAGCTCGCCGTCCGCGTGGACGAGCACCCCGGCCAGCGGGGTGCCGTCGAACGCGACCACCCGGCCCTCGACGTCGATCGTCACGACCGGCGCCCCCGGGCCGGGGCAGCCGGCGAGGAGCGGGAGGAGGAGCAGCGCGGCGCTCGCCAGCCGGCGGCCGCGACGCGCGGCGCCGGCCCTCACGGCGCCCACCCCACGGTGCGCGGGGCGTGCAGGGTGACGTCGCCGTCGGCGCCCCAGCCGGGCCCGCCCGGACGCACGGCGCCGTAGACGCGGGTCAGCCCCATCGCCGCCGCGTCGTCGACGCTGGTCGTGCCGTGGGCGTACGCCAACCACGTGTACGTGGACCCGCCGGGCCACGGGAAGCCGACGCCCGTGGGATCGAGCAGCGTCACCGACGGCCGCCGCGTGGTCACGGCGAAACGCGCGCCCGTCGCATCGGGTACCCACTGGAAGGTCATCACGCCGTCGGGATTCACGCTGGCGGAGAACGCCGTGTCCAGGTCGGCGTCCATCGTGCCCTCCGGCGGCGCGAGCAGCTGCGGGCTGGCCGCCACCCGGATCTCGCCGAACGCGGTCGTGGTGCCCGCCCGCCACGCGAAGCCCGCCTCCGTCTGGGAGCGGGACACGGCGAAGACCTCATAACCGCTGCCGACGTCCGGCACCGGCAGCGACAGCGCGCCGCCCGGCGGGTCGCCCTCGTACACCTGCATCGTCAAGTGCTCGCCGAGGCGGATCGACACCGCGACACCCTCCAGCGTCGAACCGCCGGCGGGCAGGATGGACGCGGTCAGCATGCTCTGGGTCGGGTTGATGGGATAGCTGACATCGAGCGTCGCCGGCACGCCGGCCTCGAGGGTGGCGGCGAACGCGCCGTACCCGGGGTACGCGACGGGGAGCCCCGCGTCGAGGTCGACGGCGAGGGCATGGACGCGCACCTCGGCCGGCGGACCCGGCGCCCAGTACGCGGTCAGCTCGTACTCGGTTTCGCCGGCCTCCACCCGGTCGCAGCCGAACACGACCGCGTCCAGCCCCTCCACGCACACGATGATGCGGAGACCGGCCGGGAGCGGAAGCGGGGACACGACGCCACGCAAGGTCGTGCTCGCGAACGGGGCGAGCAGCGTCGCATCGGACCGATCGGGCACCAGCCGGGGTGCCGCGTCGGTGAGGCCCTCGAAGACGTGGACCCAGCCGCCGTCCTCGTCCTTGCTCAGGACCAGGTCGTACGGCGGCGTCACCTCCGCCAGCGAGAAGCGCCCCTGGGCGTCGGTCACGGTGACCGCGTCGCCGATGCGCACCACCACGCCCGCGAGCGGGAGGTCGTAGAGACCGACGACGGCGCCCTCGACGTCGATCGTCACGACCGACGTCCCCGGGGCCGGACACCCGACGAGCGCGAAGGCGGCCAGCAACACGACGGCGCCACGCGCCCAGCTTGCCGAGCACGGTCGACGAGCCACGACGTCCTCCCGTCCCCACGGCAGCCACGATCGCTTGCCGCCATGCTAGACGAACGGCCGCCGCGAACGTGGGCGGCGTGTCCCGAGGCCGGCTGCCCCGACCGCCCTTCTCACGCCCGCCTCACCTGCGTTACGCTCCGCCCAGCCCGACCTGGGAGGAGACCCACGTGACCCAACCTCCGGCCCCCACCCTCAGCCCCCGCAGCTTCCTCATCGGCGCGCAGATGCTGTTCGTCGCCTTCGGCGCGCTGGTCTTGGTGCCGCTCCTGACGGGCCTCGACCCCAACGTGGCGCTGTTCACGGCGGGGGCAGGGACGCTGCTCTTCCAGGTCGTCACGGGCTTCAGCGTGCCCGTCTTCCTCGCCTCGTCGTTCGCGTTCATCGCGCCGATCAGCTACGGCGTCTCCGAGTTCGGCCTGCCGGCGACGCTCTCCGGCCTCATGGCCGCGGGCCTCGTGTACATCGGCCTGTCGCTGCTGGTGCGCTGGCGCGGGGTGGGGATCGTCCAGCGGGTGCTGCCGCCGATCGTCACCGGCCCGGTGATCATGGTCATCGGCCTGGCGCTCGCGCCCGTCGCGGTCGACATGGCGACCGGCATGGCCGTCGGCGACTACAGCGGCCGCGCGGTCGGGGTGGCGCTGGTCTCGCTGCTCGCGACGATGCTCACCGCGGTGTTCGCCCGCGGTCTGCTCAAGCTCGTCCCCATCCTGGTCGGCATCACCGTCGGCTACCTGCTCTCCGCGATCCTCGGCATGGTCGACCTCACCCCGATCCGCGAGGCCGCCTGGTTCGCCGTCCCCGCGTTCGTCACGCCGACGTTCTCGCTGCCGGCGATCCTGTTCATCCTGCCGGTCGCCATCGCGCCGGCCATCGAGCACGTCGGCGACCTCGTCGCCATCCGCGCCGTGACCGGCCAGGACTACCTCAAGAAGCCCGGCCTGCACCGCACGCTGCTGGGCGACGGCCTCGCGACCAGCCTCGCCAGCCTCTTCGGCGGCCCGCCCAACACCACCTACTCCGAGGTCACCGGCGCCGTCGCCCTCACCAAGGCGTTCAACCCGCTGATCATGACGATCGCGGCGGGCTTCGCGATCGTGCTCGCCTTCGTCGGCAAGCTCGGCGCCTTCCTCGGCACCATCCCCACGCCCGTGATGGGCGGCATCCTGGTCGTGCTGTTCGGCTCGATCGTCGTCGTCGGCATGGCGACGCTCGTGCGCGCCCAGGTCGACCTCACCGAGACCCGCAACCTCATCATCGCCGCGGTCGTCCTCGTGTTCGGCGTCGGCGGCATGGCCTTCCACCTCGGCGAGTTCACCGTCGAGGGCATCGGCCTCGCCGGCATCGCCGGCGTCGTGCTCAACCTGCTGCTGCCCGCGCACCTCGGGAAGGCGACGGCGACGGACTGACGGGGCGCCTGCCGTGCGTCAGGGCGCGAGGTCGAACGCGCGGCGGGCGGACACCGCCACCGCACCGGTGCCCTCGAGCCCGATCCCGGTCGCGAAGAAGAACTCGACGCCGAGGGCCGGGAAGGCGGCCGCCGTGGCGAGATCCGGAGCCGCCACCGCGGCGACGACCCAGTCGTAGTGACCGCCGGCGGGCCAGGCCTGGCCGACGAGCGAGACGTCGGGCAAGCGCGCCTCGTTCTGCGTCGTCGTGAGCACCACGTCGGGTCCGTTCTGACCGAGCTGCGGCGACCACGAGAAGTTGCGCGCCCCGGCCGGGCCGCCGACGGCCCGGAACGGGGTGCTGGCATCGACGCCCGCCGCCCCGTCCACCGGCTCGATCGGCTGCCCCGGGACCGGCACCGAGACGGTGAAGGGCCGCGTCGGGTCGACCGCGCTCCAGGCGAAGGCCATGCCCCCCGTGGCGGGGAACAGGGCGTAGGCGGAGACCATGATCTCGGGGTCGGGGTACAGCGGCGTTTCGAAGTCGAGGAGGCCCGCCTGCACGTTGCCCGAGTACACCGGCAGCACGTAGGCGTCCTCCGTGCGCACCCGCACGAAGGCGCCGCCGGCAACGCCCCCGCTGGCCAGCAGCGTCCCCTCGAGGGCCTTCGAGACCGGGGCCGTGCCGGATGGCACCGACTGGGTGAGGGTGGTCCCGTCCTGAACGGGTAGGTCGACCCAGCCGTTCGTGAGCACCGCCGTCGGTCGGTCGTCGGCGTCGACCTGGTACTGCAGCGCGTAGAGCCGCACCGTCACCGGGCCGGCATCGCGCCAGGCCACCTCGATCGAGTAGGTCGTCTCACCGGCTTCGATCCTGTCGCAGCCGTACGCCGGGATCCCGGCCAGGCCCACCGCGCAGAGCTCGATGCGCCGGTCGGTGATGAGCGGGTTCGACAGGCTCCCCTCGATGGTCGCCCGACGGAACGCCGTGGGCGACGTGAGGGCGTACATGGCGGCGTACGGCGAGAGCGTCGGCGTCGCGGTCGTCAACCCCTCGTACGCGTGCACCCAGGGTTGGCTGCCGCCCGACCCCAGGATCACGGTGTAGGGCGGGCGCACGTTTGCCACGCTGAAGCGACCGTCCGCGTCGGAGGTGGTCGTCGTGCCCTGGACGTGCACCAGCACGCCGACCAGGGGGACGTCGAAGCCGTTGACGAGCGCCACCCGACCCTGCACCGTCATCGGCGCGGCGGGCTCTGCGCCGCAGGCCACGAGCACGGCGGCAAGTCCGGCAAGGACGGCGAGCAGAGCGAGAAGGCGGGGCGGACGTCGGCGGAGCGGAACGGTCATGGTGGACCCTCCCTCGTTGGGCCCCCGGCGCAGGCTTGCCCTCCATGATGCGCCCGGGGCCGGGCGCGGGCAAGCGGACCCGGGCGAGGTGCGCCGCGCCCCGCCCGTGTCGAGCGCGACGCCCTCATCGAGATGCTGGAGCGTTGAGCCCCACCTGCGTCGGGAGCGACTCCGCCGGATTCGCCGGTGTCCTCCTCAACCTGGCGCTGCCCGCGCAGCTCGGGAAGGCGACGGTGACGGACTGAGGGGCGCGCGGCGAAGGTCTCCGGCGACGCGGTAGGCATTCGACGCGAACCCATAGGCATCGGCCCACAAGATCGTCACCTACCGTGGCGCCATTCGACTAGGATGAGGCCATGAGCGAGATCGTGTTCCTGGTCGAAGATGCCCCCGAGGGCGGGTTCACGGCACGCGCGCTGGGGGCCGCCATCTTCACCGAGGCCGACGATCTCACCGATCTGTCCCAGCGGGTCCGCGAAGCCGTCGACGTGCACTTCACGGACGATCAGCGCCCCAAACTGATTCGCCTCCATCACGTCCGGGACACGTTGATCGCCATCTGAAAGATGGCGCGCCTGCCTCGCAACGTCACTGGTGCCCGCCTGATCGCGTTGCTCGAAACGCTGGGCTACCGCGTGGTCCGGCGGAAGGGCAGCCACGTGCGGCTCGAGCGGCCGGGACCGAATGCCCACGCGATCACGGTGCCCGATCACGCGGCCCTCAGGATCGGTACCCTGGCCGCCATCCTCCAGGAGGTCGGGGCCGCCACGCAGACCTCACGCGAGGAACTCATCGCGAGGCTCGGGCACTGAGTTCGGCATGCGCCGCCGGCGCCGGCTCCGCCAACGATCCCACCCCCCACCGCGGTAGCATGCGCCGGTGGCCCTGTGGGCCACCGGCGGCGCCGGCGACATGACGCTGTCGCCGGCGGCGCCCCGTCGCCCCGTCCTTTAACCCGGTCCCGCGAGACCGAGAAGGAGCCCGCATGACGCTGAACCCCAAGGCCACCCTCATGGACGCGCAGGACCTGACGCGCGCCCTCACGCGCATCGCGCACGAGATCATCGAGCGCAACAAGGGCACCGACGGCCTGGCGCTCGTCGGCATCCACACCCGCGGGGTGCCGATCGCCGAGCGCCTCGCGGAGCTCATCGAGCGCTTCGAGGGCACACGACCGCTCACCGGCAAGCTCGACATCACCCTCTACCGCGACGACCTCACCGAGATCGCCCTGCAGCCGATCGTGCGCAAGACCGAGGTGCCCTTCGACGTCTCGGGCATGCGCATCGTGCTGTGCGACGACGTGCTCTACACCGGCCGCACCGCACGCGCCGCCCTCGACGCGCTCGTCGACATGGGCCGCCCCGGCGTCATCCAGTACGCCGTGCTCGTCGACCGCGGGCACCGCGAGCTGCCCATCCGCGCCGACTACGTGGGCAAGAACGTCCCCACCAGCCGCAGCGAGGTGATCAAGGTGCGCCTCGAGGAGACCGACGGCGCCGACGGCGTCGAGCTGCTCGAGCTGGTGGACGCGTGACCGCGGCCGCGATGGGCGCGGCCACCCCGGCCGCCGGCAGCCCGCCGACCAAGCACCCGCGGCACTTGCTCGACCTCGCCGGCTGGACCGCCGAGCAGGTGCACGCGCTGTTCGACACCAGCGACGTCATGGCCCAGGTGATGACGCGCACGATCAAGAAGGTGCCGGCGCTGCAGGGCTTCACCGTCGGGACGCTGTTCTTCGAGGACTCCACGCGCACCCGCCTCAGCTTCGAGCGCGCCGCCCGCGCGCAGTCCGCCGACGTCATCTCCTTCGCGGCCGGCGGCAGCAGCGTCAGCAAGGGCGAGTCGCTCAAGGACACGCTGAAGACGATCGACGCGATGAAGTCCGACCTCTACGTCGTGCGCCACCCGGCCGCCGGCGCCCCGCTGCAGCTGACGCGCTGGACCGACGCCGCGATCGTCAACGCGGGCGACGGCCGCCGCGCGCACCCCACCCAGGCGCTGCTCGACGCCTACACCTTCCGCACGAGCTTCCCCGGCTACGCCGGCTTCGAGGGCGTCGAGCTCGCCATCGTCGGCGACGTGGCGCACTCGCGGGTGGCGCGCTCCAACGTCGAGCTGTGGACCAAGCTCGGCGCCCGCGTGCGCCTGTGCGGCCCGCGCACGCTGCTGCCCGACGAGCTGGGCGAGCGCCCCGGCGTCACCCTCACGCACCGCGTCGAAGAGGCCGTCGAGGGCGCCCACGCGGTGATGGCCCTGCGGCTGCAGACCGAGCGCATGGCCGGCGGCCTGCTGCCCTCGCTGGCCGAGGTCCGCGAGCGCTACCAGGTCAACCGTGCGCGCATGCGGCTGGCCCACCCGGACGCCCTCGTCATGCACCCGGGACCCATGAACCGCGACGTCGAGATCGAGGGCGTGCTGGCCGACGACCCCCGCAGCGTCGTAGAGCGTCAGGTGGCCAACGGCGTACCGGTGCGCATGGCCGTCCTCTACACCCTGCTGGTGGGCTCCCGATGACCCGGCCGGCGAACGGGAGCGAAGCGATGAGCGAACCCCACCACGGCGGCGACCGACCCACCCCCAGGACCGTCCTGCGCGGCGCCCGCCTGATCGACGCGCGCGGCGACCACGGCGTCCACGACCTGTGGCTCGCCGGCGGCAGCGTCGAGGGCGTCGACCTCGGCGGCGACGCCGAGCTCGAGATCGACGCCCGCGGTCTGCTCGCCACGCCCGCCTTCCTCGACCCCCACGTGCACCTGCGCACGCCCGGTCAGGAGGAGAAGGAGGACCTGGCGTCCGGGCTCGCGGCCGCGGCCGCCGGCGGCTTCGGCACGGTCGTGTCGATGGCCAACACCGACCCGGTGGTCGACGACCCGGCGATCGTCGCCGACCTCGTGGCGCAGGCCGCGGCGCTGGGCCGCGCGCGCCTGCGGCCCGCGGCCGCGCTGTCGCTCGGCCTGAAGGGCGAGCGGCTCGCCGACTACGCCGCGCTGCAGGCCGCCGGCGCGGTGATGATCACCGACGACGGCATCCCGGTGGTGGACTCGCACCTGCAGCGGCGCGCCTGCGAGTACGTGCGCGAGCTGGGCCTCGTCATCCAGACGCACTCCGAGGACCCCTCGCTGCGGCAGGGCGGCGTCATGCACGAGGGCGCCGTGTCGCACGAGCTCGGCCTGCCCGGCAACCCGGCCGAGGCGGAGTCGATCATGATCTTCCGCGACTGCGAGGTCGCGCGCATGACCGGCGCGCGGGTGCACATCGCGCACGTGAGCAGCGAGCGCGGCATGCGCGTCGTCGAGTGGTTCAAGGCGCAGGGCGCGCCCGTCACCTGCGAGGTCACGCCGCACCACCTGACGCTGACCGACGAGGCCTGGCGCGCCTTCGACCCGGTGATCAAGGTCGCGCCCCCGCTGCGCACCGCCGACGACGTCGCCTACCTGCGCGACGCCGTCCGCCGGGGCGTCGTCGACTGCCTCGGCAGCGACCACGCGCCGCACACCCGCGCCGAGAAGGACCGCGACGCCCTGCGGGCGCCCTTCGGGCTCCCCAACATCGAGGTCGCCTTCCCGCTGCTCTACACCGACCTCGTGCTCGCCGGCGATCTCGACCTCGCGCGCCTGCTCGAGCTGCTGCAGGGCGGCGTCGCGCGGGTCATGGGCTGGCCCGAGCCGACGCTCGCCGCCGGCGCGCCCGCCGACGTCGTGCTGCTCGACCTCGACACCGAGGCGGCCGTCGACCCCGCCGGCTTCCTGAGCAAGGCGAAGTTCTCGCCCTGGGAGGGCCGCGCGCTGCGCGGCTGGCCCTCGATGACGCTGGTGGCGGGGCGGGTGGCGTTCGACCGTGCGCACGCCTAACGGCGTGCGGGTCCGCGCATGGAGAGCGTCGCGGTCGCGCCTACCGGCGTAGGTCCGCGCCCTACGGCCGCGGGCGCAGGAACTCGGCGAGCGCCGCCTCGAGCGCGGCGTCCCCGTCGCGACCGTCGACCGCGCCGCCGTTCGCGGCGCGCCACGCCCGCTCGAAGCGCATGAACGGCACCAGCTGGTGCGACCCGGTCGCCACCTCGCGGCGGAACAGGGCGCCGACGGGCCCCGCCGCGTCGAGGTAGCCGCTCTCGTCGAAGCGCCGCAGGGCCGCGGCGACGTCGTACGGGGTACTGCGGTGCTCGACGCGCCAGCCGCGGGGCTCACGCGTGAGGAGCGCCCACTGGGCCTCGGGCCGCCCCGCCAGCGCCAGGCCGACCGCACCAGCGCTCACCAGCAGGCGACCGTCCTCCAGGGTGCGGTGGAACGGCAGGTGGTTGTGGGCGCGCAGCAGCAGTTCGGCGTCGACCCCCGCGAAGAGCTGCGCGAGCTCGTCGTCGGGCGTCCACGGGAAGACGCCCGCGTGGTCGTCGCCCGGGGCGGCGTGCATGACGTAGACGGCGTCGTCGACGCGCGCCTCGATCGGCGCCCCGCGCACGTCGTCGAGCAGGCCCGCGAGTTCGGCCACCGTCCAGGCGAGCGGCCGGAAGCGGGGCCCGAGCCAGACGGGATCGCCGGCGGGCGTGCCGAGGTCGATGGCGTAGCGCTCGTGGTTGCCGCGCAGCAGCAGGCCCGCCTCGGCCCGCGCCAGCTGCCAGCAGGCGCCCGAGTCCGGGCCCCCGTTGACGACGTCGCCGGCGACCACCAGCAGGTCGGGGGACTCGCGCCTGGCGGCCTCCAGCGCCGCCTCGAAGGCGGGCAGGTTGCCGTGGACGTCGGCCAGGAGGGCGAGGCGCAACGTGGGCCTAGGCGCCGTTCACCCGCGGGTCGCGCACGGCCTCGGCCAGCAGCGCGACGACCACGCCGGCGAAGCCGACGACCACCGCGGCCAGCAGCGCGATCAGCAGCACGCGACGCGACTCGGCCTCGGTGGGCACCAGCGCGGCGCTGAGCACCCTCGCGCCCGACGGCGCGACCTGCGCGACGTACGCCACGCCGGGTTCGACGGTCGCCAGCGCGTCGACCTGGCGCGCCTGGTCGTCGACCGCGCGCTGCAGCTGGCTGAGGCGCACGCTCGCGTTCGCGAGCTCCCGGGCGACCGCGCTGCGCTCGGCGGTGATGCGCTCGGCCTCGTCGCTCCAGGCCGCGAGGCGTGCCTCGAGCCCGGCGACGCTCGCCTGCACGGAGGCGATCGCGCCGTCCAGCGTCAACGTGACCTCGGGCGCGCCCGTCAAGACGACGGGCAGGCCGCCATCGCCGTCGCTGCGGCGCTGCGCCTGCAGGACCTCCAGCTCGGAGCGCAGCTGCGTCAGCGACAGGCGCGCGTCGCGCTGGCCGACGATGGTCTCGCTCTCGGCCTCCAGGAGCGCGACGGACCGCGCGCGCAGCGCCTCGATGGCCACCTCGGCCGTGTAGTCCTGGAAGGCGCTCTCTGCCTCCAGCAGCGCCTCACGGGCCGCGTCCAGCCCCTCGCCCGTGATGACCTCCACGGCGTCGAGGTTCTCCAGCAGCAGGTCGCGCGCACGCCGGACGGTCGCCTCGGCCCACAGGTTCGCCAGCCGCGCGGCCCGCTGGGGGTCGCGGTCGGCCACCTGGTGCGCCACCGCCAGGAAGCTCGTGGACTGGTTCGCCGCCCCGGTGACGCGCTCCAGGGTCAGGGCGCGCCGGAGCTCGGCGACCCCGACCGACCGCTCGAGCGCGAGCTCCTCCAGCACGCCGCGTGAGAAGGCGAGCGTCTGGTAGGTGTCGAAGGTCAGGTTGACCTCCGGGCGGAACCGCAGGGAGGTGCCGAGGTCGACCTCGATCGGGGCCCGGGCCACCACCGCCGTGGCCTCCGCCACGTAGCTCGGCGCGCGCGAGTTGAGGAACAGGCCGACGGCGATCGCGGCGACCGCCGCCGCCGCCACGATCCACGGCGCGCGCCGCTTGAGCACCAGGTAGAGCTCGCGCAGCGAGATCTCGTCGGAGGGCGGCGCCGGGCTCGGGGCTCGGGCGGGCGTGGCGTCACTCATGCCCGCCATGCTACCCCCCGTCACCGCGCGCGCGCCGCCACCCCCGTATGATGCAACCATGCCGCACGACGCCTCCCGCGCGCTCCTGCCCGCGAACCACGCGGCGCCGCCGACCTGGTTCGCGCCGTCGCCGGCGCGGACGCTGGGCCGCGGTGATTCGCTCTACCGCGTGGGCGAGCCAGTCGCGGCGTCCTTCGCGATCGAGGCCGGCCTGGTCAAGCTGTCGTTGACGCTGCCGTCCGGTCGCGAGCGGATCGTGGCCGTCGCGGGTCCCGGCGACCTCGTCGGCGCCCTCACGCCCAGCGCCGAGACGTACGGCGATACGGCCGAGGCCCTCTCGGCCGCCGTCGTCACGCGTGCCATCGACCCCGGCCGGCCCGAGCACGCGATCGCGCTCGCCCGTGCCGCGGACGCCTACCTCGTGCAGCTGCGGCACGCGCTCGAGGAGGTCGACCTGCCGGTCGCCGCTCGGTTGGCGCGCACGCTGGTCCGCCTGGGCGAGCGCTTCGGCCAGCGCGGCGACGACGGCCGCGTCCGCCTCACCCTGCCGCTCACCCACGAGCACCTGGCGGCCCTCGTCGGCGCCGCCCGCGAGACGACCACGCTCACGCTCTCCGAGCTGCGCCAGCGCGGGCTGCTCGAGGGCACCCGCGGACGCTACCTGTTCGACCCGGCCCGCCTGCGCGACGCGGCCCACGGCCCGCTGCTGAACTGAGGTCCGCCCGCGGCGGCGCGCCGCCGCGGCGGGAGCCGACGCGGCGCCGGCGTCCGACCCTACAGCACGCGCCGCAGGCGCTCGAGGTCGACCTCGAGCCGAGGCACCTTGTCGTTGCCGTACACGTAGCGCAGGCGGCCGTCGCGGTCGACGACCGCGACCACCTCGGTGTGGGTGAACTGGCCGCCGCCGACGTCCGCATAGCCGACGTAGAACGAGCGCGCGGCGACCGCCACCTGCGCGTTGCTGCCGGAGAGACCGACGAAGGAGGGGTGGAACGCGGCGGCGTAGGGCCCGACGACGTCCGGGGTGTCGTGCTCCGGGTCGACGGTGATCATCACCACCTGCACGTCGTCGGGCTCGCCGAGGTCGCGGTAGACCTTCGCGAGCCGCGCCAGCGTGATCGGGCAGACGTCGGGGCAGCGGGTGAAGCCGAAGAAGACCAGCGTGACGCGCGCGCCGTCCGCAGCCTCGAGCAGCGTGACCTCGCGGCCGCTCGGGTCGAGCAGGACCGCGTCGCCGACCGCCGGAGGGTTCTGCAGCGCGGTCCCGGCCAGCTCGGGCGCGGGGGCCAGGCGCGTGCCGAGCAGGTACGCGCCGGCGCCGGCGAGGACGAGCAGGACGGCGAGGGTAGCGAAGCGGAGGGTGCGCGGCACGGACGCCACGGTAGCACCGCCGTCGCGGATCCGCGGTCACGGCGGGCCGCGCCACGATCACTCGTCCGAGCGGATCATCTCCATGAACGCGTCGACCAGGGCGGGATCGAAGTGGCTGCCGCTCTGCTCGGCGATGTGCGTCAGCGTGCGCTCGCGGTCCCAGGCGGCGCGGTACGGGCGGTCGCTGGTGAGCGCGTCGAACACGTCGACGATGGCGAAGATGCGGGCGGGGACCGGGATCTGCTCGCCGACCAGGCCCCTCGGGTAACCGCTGCCGTCCCACTTCTCGTGGTGGCAGTAGGGGATGTCGATGGCGGGACGCAGGAACTCGATCGGCGACAGCAGCTCGTAGGCGTAGACCGGGTGCCGCTCGATCTCCTGCCGCTCCTCCGGCGTCAGTGCGCCGCGCTTCAGCAGGATCGAGTCGGGGATCCCCATCTTGCCGATGTCGTGCAGCAGCGCGCCGCGCTGCACGTGCACGATCTCCTTCGCGTCCATCCCGATGCGCTGCGCCATGCGCACCGTGAGGCGCGTGACGCGCTTCGAGTGGCCGGCGGTCTCCTCGTCCTTGAGGTCGAGGGCGTAGGCCCAACCCTCGATGGTGCGGTCGTAGGCGAGCTGCAGCTCGATGTTGGAGCGCTCCAGGGAGCGGAACAGCTGCGCGCTCTCGACCGCGATCGCCCCCTGGTCGGCGAAGGTCTCGAGGAACTCGAACCACTCGGCGTCCGGCACCAGCGGCGCGCGGGTGTACAGCTCGATCACGCCCTGCAACTGGCCCTTGGTGAGCATCGGCACGGCCCAGTACGACACGAAGCCCGCCTGGGCCGCCGCCTCGACGCTCGCCCCGAGGCGACCGTCGGCGCGCATGTCGGGGACGTGCACGGTGCGCTGCTCGAGCGCCGCGTAGCCGGCCAGGCCGTCGCCCAGGCGCAGCTCGTCCTCCGCGATCGGCACGCCGAAGCCGCGCCCGGCGGCCGGCTTCAGGGTCTGCCCGTGCGACTCGTAGAGCAGCACGCCGGCGGCCTCGACCCCGAGGTCCGCCTGGACCTGCTCCAGGAAGATGTCGAGCGCCAGCCCGACGTCGATCGCGTTGGTGATCGCCATGTCGATGCGCCGCAGCGCCTGCAAGTGCTGCAGCCGGCGCTCGAGCTGGGCGTTGAGGTGCGCGACCTCCTCCGCCGCGCGGACGCGGCCGGTGACGTCGTGGAAGTGCAGGACGTGCGCCCCGATGTCGGGGTCGTCGGCGAGGTTCGTCAGCGTCCCCTCGAGCCAGTGCCAGCGACCCTGCGCGTCGCGCGTGCGGTACGTCACCGTCTCGCGCTCGTTGGGCCGGCCCGTGAGCCGCGCGACCGCCTCGGCGAACACCTGCCGGTCGGCCGGGTGGATCAGCTCGCGCGGCGCCGCGTCCGCCTCGGCCAGCGGCTCCACCCCGAGGGCCCGCGCGGCGACCTCGCCCACCGCCCGCAGCGCCATGTCGGGACCCAGCAGGGCGACGCCGTCGAAGGAGTTCTCGATGAGCGCCCGGTAGACGCGCTCGCTACGGCGGGCCTCCTCCTCGGAGCGCCGGCGCGACGTCTGGTCGACGACGCTGACCAGGACGCGCGCACCCAGGCTGCGCAGCGTGACCTGCACCTGCAGTGCCCGGCCGTCCCGGCCCAGGTGCGTCTCGAGGTGCCCCTCGTCGACCTCCGCGTCGATCCGGGAAGCCAACTCGCTCGGGTCGGGCGGGTTCGCGGGGCCCCACAGCTCGGGCAGGGTCAGTCGCTGGAGGGCATCGGGGGCGATGCCGTAGAGCCGCTTCGCGGCCTCGTTGGCCTCGACGACGGTCCAGTCCGCCGGCTTCACCAGCAGCAGGGGCTGCGGGTGCGCGTGGAACACGGGGTCGACGGCCACCTTGGCCGGCGCGGGCGTAGCCAAGCCGATGCCTCCACCCGACGCGCCGAACCGATCTCGCGCCGGGGCCGCATCCTAGCGCCGGCGACCCGTGGGCGGCGATGTAAAGGTTCGCACCCGGCGTCCGGCGCCCGCCTCCTCGACGCGCTCGCGTCAGTCGCCGCCGGCCTCGTCGACGCGCCCGCGTCAGTCGCCGCCGGCCTCGTCGACGCGCCCGCGTCAGTCGCCGCCGGCCGTCCCGGCGGAACTCGGCACGGCGGCATCGATCCGCGCCTGCGCGCGGTCGATCCCGTCGGCGAGGAGCACGGCGACGTCGCGCACCGGCGCTGCGTTCGCCGCCTGCGCGCCCGTGGCCGAGCCGAGCATCGAGCGGCAGAAGGGGCAGCCGGTGACCACGACCTCGGCGCCGGTGTCGACGGCCTCCGCGTAGCGCACGTCGGCGACGCGGGCGTCGCCTTCCTCCTCCTCCTTCCAGAACTGCGCCCCGCCGGCGCCGCAGCAGAAGCTGCCGGTCCCGTGGCGCGGCATCTCCTGCAGCGTCGCGCCAGACGCGGCCACCACCGCGCGCGGCGCGTCCACGATCCCGTGGTGGCGTCCGGTGTAGCAGGGGTCGTGGAAGGTGACGCTGGGGCCGCCCGCCGCGGCCGCGGCGACGGGCGGCAGCCGCCCCTCGCGCACCAGCATCGCGAGGAAGTCGCTGTGGTGCACGACCTCGTAGTCGCCGCCGAGCTGCGGGTACTCGGCGAACAGCGTGTGGAAGCAGTGCGGGCAGGCGGTGACGACCTGCTTGCGCTTGGTGGCGTCGACCGCGTGGCCGGCGAGCGCCTCGTTGAGGACCAGCACGTTCTCGCTCGCCAGCTGGTAGTAGAGGTACTCGTTGCCCGCACGCCGGGCCGGGTCGCCGGTGCAGCGCTCGCCCTTGCCGAGCACGGCGTAGTTCACGCCCGCCCGCTCGAGCAGGCGCGCCATCGCGCGCGTCGTCGCCTGCGCGCTCGGGTCGTAGCTGCCGGCGCAGCCGACCCAGAAGAGCACCTCGAAGTCGGGGTTCTCATCGACCGTCGGGACGACGGCATCGAGCCCGTCGGCCCAGCCCATGCGGGCGTCGGCCGCGAGGCCCCAGGGGTTGCCGTTGCGCTCCATCCCGCGGAACGCGACCTGCAACTCGGTGGGGAACTCGCCCTCGGTCATCACCTGGTAGCGGCGCAGGTCGACGACGTCGATCATCGGCTCGCAGCCGACCGGGCAGACGTCCATGCAGGCGCCGCAGGTGGTGCACGCCCACACGGCCTCCGGCGAGATGGCGAAGTCGAGCAGCGGCCGCGGGCTCGGCTCGCCGGCGGCGAACGCCGGCGCGTTGAGGACGAGCTCGTAGCGCTTGTTGATCTCCAGCGCCGAGGGGCTGAGCGCCTTGCCGGTCTGGTTGGCGGGGCACACCTCGCTGCAGCGGTGGCACTGGATGCAGGCGTACGGGTCGAGCAGCTGCGGCACCCGCAGGTGCTCGAGGTGGCTGACGCCGAAGCGCTCGGCGTCCTCGTCCTCGAGGTCGATGGGCTCGAGGACGCCGTAGGGGACGCGCGTGCCGGCGGCGGTGCGGCGGTCGAGCGCCAGGTTGAGCGGCGCGGTGAACAGGTGCAGGTGCTTGCTCCGCGGGAAGTACGGCAGGAACGCCAGGATCAGGCCGAGCGCGCCCCACCAGCCGACGTGCCAGCCGACGATGCGCCCCTCGCCCGGCCCGATGAGGGCGGCCAGCGCGCTCGCGACCGGCTGCCAGGCGTCGGCGTGGCCCTCGGACGCGAGCAGGAACCCCTCGCCGACGAGCCGGAAGCCGACGTGCAGGAGGATGA
>JAABTL010000026.1 GCA_011389865.1 Trueperaceae bacterium | reverse complement strand
GGCTGCAGCCTGCGCGAGATCGACTGGCGCGACGCCGACGGCTACGAGGGCGGCGGCCTCGGCTCGCTGCTCGCCGCCCACGGCCTGTTCTTCGGCGCCCACCGGGCGGTCGAGGACGGCTACGCGCTCGTCGAGCTGCTGGGCCGCACGCTGCCGACCAGCGGCGAGACCGCGCTCAACCTGCTGCGGGCGAGCGCGCGCCGCGCCACCGTGCGGCTGTGGGCGGTCGGCTCGCCGTTCGAGTCGAAGGACCTGCTCAAGGCGCGCGGTTACCGCTGGAGCGGCGAGGCGCGATCGTGGTGGACCGACGTCGCCGAGGAGGCCGTCGACGACGAGATCGCCTGGCTGCGGGCCGAGGCCTACCGCGGCAAGCGCATGAGTGAACTGCCGCGCGTCCGGCTCGACGCCTGGGTCCGCTGGTCGCAGCGGGCGCCCGAGGTTCCGCCGGCCTGAGCCCGTCGCGTCGGTGGCCGCCGACGCTGGCTCGCCGGCTGAGCGCGATGCGTGGGTCACGCGTTGTGGAACCGCGCGACGCGTCCTGAGCGCCGCCCGTGTACACTGTCCGGTCGGGCGCACAGCGCTCGAACGCGCTCGGACCCAGTGCCGAGCGTTCCCGTCGCGAGGCGGGCCGCGTCCAAGGACGCGGTGCCGCGTCCAAGGACGCGACCAAGCGGATGGGTACGAGGACACGCCTCGGCCGGCGATCCGCCGAGAGGTGTTGACAAGATGAGTTTCGAACCCTTCGCGCTGCATGCGCGAGTGCTGAGCGGCGTGCGCGCCGTCGGCTACACGGACCCCACCCCCATCCAGACGCAGGGCATCCCGCACGTGATGGCCGGCCGTGACGTCCTGGGCCTGGCCCAGACCGGTACGGGGAAGACCGCGGCGTTCGCGCTGCCGATCCTCGACCGGCTCGTGCGCGACCCCAAGCGTGGGGTCACCCGCGCGCTGGTGGTGGCCCCCACGCGCGAGCTCGCCGAGCAGATCCACCAGGCCTTCGGTGAGTTGGGCCAGGCGACCGGTATCAAGAGCGCGACGGTCTACGGCGGCGTCGGCATGAACCCACAGATCCAGGCGCTCAACCGCGGCGTCGACGTGGTCGTCGCCTGCCCCGGCCGCCTGCTCGACCTGCTGAGCCAGGGCCACGGTGACCTCTCGCGCGTCGAGGTGCTGGTGCTCGACGAGGCGGACCACATGTTCGACATGGGCTTCCTGCCGGACGTGCGCCGCATCCTGCGCCAGCTCCCGCGCGGTCGGCAGTCGCTGCTGTTCTCGGCGACCATGCCCGAGGCGATCCGCCACCTCGTCGACGAGACGCTGACCGACCCCGTCACGGTGGCGGTGGACCGCAGCGCGCCCGCGGAGACCGTCGCGCACGCCCTCTACCCGGTCGAGGCGCACCTGAAGACCGAGCTGCTGCGCGAGCTGCTGCGGCGCTGGGACGCCCGCCGCGTGCTGGTGTTCACCCGCACGAAGCACCGCGCCAAGCGCCTCGCCGAGAAGCTCGACGGCGGCGGCCTGTTCGTGTCCTCGATCCAGGGCAACCTGTCTCAGCGCCGCCGCCAGGAGGCGCTCGACGGCTTCCGCCGCGGCGACGTGCACGTGCTGGTCGCCACCGACATCGCCGCGCGCGGCATCGACGTGGCCGAGGTCAGCCACGTCGTCAACTACGACGTTCCCGACACCGAGGAGGCGTACGTCCACCGCATCGGCCGGACCGGTCGGGCGCGGCACGAGGGCGACGCCGTCACCTTCGTGACCCCCGAGGACACCGACATGGTGCGCCGCATCGAGAAGGTGCTCGGCGAGCGCATCGCGCGCGAGCGCCTCGAGGGGTTCGACTACGACGTCCCGCTCCCCGCCCGGCTCGACGCCGACGAGCGCCGCTTCCAACGCGGCGGCAGCGCCGGCGGCGGGCAGCGCGGGGGCGCGCGCGGTGGCGGCGGTCGCGGCGGCCTGTCGCGGTCACCCGCCGGCGGCGGTCGGCCGCCCGCCAGAGCGTCCACCGGTGAGCCCCGCCCGTCGGGCGGGGGCCGCCCTTCCGGCGCGGGCCGTCCGTCGGGTGGCGGCGGCGCGAGCCACCCCCGCCCGCAGGTCGTCGCGCCCACGCCGCAGCACGCCGGCGGTGCCGCGGGTGAGGCCGGCGCGGGCGGGCGTTCGCGCCGCCGCCGCAGCCGCCGCAGCGGAGGCGCCGGCGCGCGCGACTGACCGACCGTCGCCAGCCGATCGGTAGGCGTCGCGGCCGGTCCGCTGGCGGGCGCCCTCAACCCAACAGCACGACGTACCAACCGACCATGACGAGCGTGAGCGCCGCGAAGCCGACGGCGCCCAACCCCAGCGCCTGACGACCCGAGCGGCCGATCGCCGAGGCATCGACGCCCATGCCGATCGCTGACATGGCAGCGGCGGTGAGGGCCGTCCCCGCGAGGGCGATGCCGGCCACCCAGTCCGGAGGCACCACGCCGAGGCTGGTCGCCAGGCCGAAGGCGAGGAAGCCGAGGACGAAGCCGGGAACGAGCGGCGGTCGCGCTCGTCGGCGGAGCGCTGCCGCGTCCTCGTCCGACGGCAAGCCGTCGGGCGACGGCGAGCCGTCGGCCGACGCCGTTCGGCGCGCCCACCAACCCAGTGCGAGCAGCGCCGGCGCCAACCACACCACCCGCGAGAGCTTCACCAGCAGCGCGAGCTGCGCGTGCTCCCCGCCGACCGTGGCGCCGGCCGCCACCGCCTGACCCACCTCCTGCAGCGTCGCGCCCGCCAACGCGGCCAGCAGGGCCGCCGGCCAGGTCGCGACGGCGTCGACGGTCACGAAGCCGAGCACGCCGGCGGTGCCGAGCAGGCTGATCGCCGCGATCGCCACCGGCGCCGGGCCGCCGGGCGTGGCGGGCTCGCCGGGCGCGCGCCGCACCAGCGGCAGCGCCGCCGCGACCGCCGACGCGCCGCAGATGGCGGTCCCGATCCCCACGAGCCGGCGCAGGTCCGTCGGCACCCGCCACGCGCGGCCCGCGAGCTCGATCGCCGCGAACGCGACGACGGCCCCGACCGCGCTGCCCACGAGCACCCACGGGCCGAGCTCGACCAACGCGCGCGCGTCGAGCCGCACGCCGAGCAGCACGATCCCCAGCCGCAGCAGCGTGCGGCCCGAGAAGGCGACGCCCGCCGCGGTCGCCGGCAGGGGACGGCGCACCGCCGCCCGCAGGGCCACCCCGAGCAGCAACGCCAGGACCAACGGGCCCAGCAGCTGGGCGCCGGGCAGCCGGGCCACGGCGAAGGCGGCCGCCGCGAGGGCGGCGACCAGCAGCAGTCCGGGGAGAAGGCGGGCGACGGCGGAGACGCTCACCCGCCGAGCGTACCGGGCCGGCGGGTCGCGACGGGCCCGCCCGGGCGGCGCGTAACGGCGCGGACGGGGCGTCCGGCGGGACCGCGGCCGACCCGCGGTACGCTCGCGCCATCGTGGATGCCCCCCGACGCCTGCTCCTCGCGCGCGATCCGGTGGCCGCCTGGCGCGACCATGCGGCCTCGCCCGCGTGGCGGGCGGTGGCGCCCGAGGCGCGCGTGTTCGTCTCCTCGGAACGCGGCGGCGACGCCTTCGGGTGGCGCGGGCCGCGGACCACCCTGGAGCGCTGGGCGCGCACGCCGCCGGTGGTCGTGGCCGACCCGCTCAGGCGGCGGCGTGCGCTCGTCGCGGCCATCGTCGCCGAGTCCCCGCGAGGCCGCGCGGCCGATCCGCTGCGCATCGCGGAGGACGCCGCCGGACACGCCGGCGTCGCCGGCGCCGCCGTGCGCGAGCTCCTGCGCGTCGCCGACCTCGACGCGCCGCCCGCCGGCCTCGCGCCGAGCCTCGCCCGCTGGTGGCGGGTGGCGCGCCGCTACCGCGATGCGCTGGCGGCCGACGGCCTCGCCGATCCGGCCGAGCTTCTGCGGCTGGCCTCGCGCCGGGCCCGCCGGGGCGAGGTCGGCCCGCTGCCGATCGCGGTCCTCGGCCACCTCGACCTGCAACCGGACGAGGTCGACCTGATCGACGCGCTCGCCGCGCCCGGCAGCGTGGTCGTGCTGCCGCACGACCCGCCGTGGACCGACGCCAACGAACCCGCCCGCGCCGGCCTCCGCGCGCGTGGCTGGAGCGAGACGATCGCCGATGGGGGTGGCGCGGCCGGGCCGTCGGCCCGCGTCGTCGCGCGCGCGCCGGCCACCCGCGAGGCGGAGGCGCGCTGGGCGATCGCCGAGGCGAAGCGGCTGCTCCTCGCCGGCGTCCCGTCGGAAGACGTCACATTGGCCAGCCGCGACCTCGCGGCCTACGCGGGCGCCGTCCGGACCGCCGCGCGCGCCGCCGGCCTCCCCCTGCGCGTCGAGCGCTGGGTGCCGCTCGCGTCGACGGTCCTGGCGGCGCCGGTGATGGCATGGCTCGAGGCGGTCGCTCAGCGGGGCGCCTTCGAGCCCACCCTCGCCTGGGCCGCGCACCCCCGGGTCGCCCAGCTCACCGCGGACGAGATCGACCAGCTGCGCCGCTGGCGACCGGACGATGTGCGCGCCTGGCGGCGCGCCAGCGCCTGGCGGCGGGTGGGCGCTACCGTCGCCGACGCCCTCGCCTGGCCCGAGCGCGCCTTCCCGCGCGCGTGGGCCGAGCTGCTCGCGACCGGATGGGAGGGCTTCGGCCTCGCGCCGCGGGTGGACCCGGCCACGATGGACGCGCTCCCCGTCGACGACACCGAGGCGCCGGAGCGCGTCACCGGCGCCGGCCCCTTCGCCGATCCGCTGCTCGAGGCCGTGTGGCGCGACGCCCTCGCCTCGCTGGCGGACGTCGCCGACGAGGACGGCCGCGTGCGCCGCTCTGCGGTGCTCGCCACCCTGCGCGACGCGCTGCGGGCCGAGACGACCCGCGACGGGGACCCGCCCGCGACCGCGCGCCTGACCGAAGGCGACGACCCCGACGACGCCGACGCCGCCGGCGACGCCGGCGACGAGGCCGCGGTGACGCTGCGGCCCCTCGAGTCCCTCGCCGACGTTCGCGTCCGCCACGTGCTGCTGCTCGGCGCCGTCGACGGCACGCTGCCGCAGCCGACCCCCGACGACCCCGTGCTCGGCTTCCAGGAGCGCGCCGCGCTGGCGGCCGCCGGCGTGCCGCTCCGCGGCGCCGGCGACCTCGCCCGCGGCGAGGCCCTGCGCTTCTGGGGCGCGTGGCGCGCGGCCGGCGACCGCCTGTGGCTCGGCGTGCCGGCCCAGACGGGTCGCGACGCGCGGCTGCCCAGCCCCTTCCTGGCGCGGCTCGGGGTGGTCGCCGATCCGGTGGGCGAGCCGCCGCCGGCGTCGCCGCAGGCCTTCAGGATGGCCGCCCTGCGCGCCGTGGACACGGTCCCCGACGCCGTCGATGCGGTGCTGGCGCACGCCCGGCGGGCGCACGCGCAGGCGCTGGCGCGGGAGGCGGAGCCGCGCTGGGGCCCGGACGACGGCTTCGTCGGTATCGGCGTCGACCCCGATGCGCGACGTTGGTCGGCCACCCAGTTGACCGACCTCGGCACCTGCCGCTTCAAGTGGTGGGTCGGCCGGGTCTGGGGGGTGTCGGCCCCGGAGGAGGGCGCCACCGAGCTCACGCCGCTGCTCGTGGGCAGCCTGTACCACGCGGCGCTCGACGGCGCGCTGAAGGCCGCCGTGGGCCGTTCCGGCGCCGAGGCGCGGCGGCTCGCCGCCGACGCGCTCGACGCGGCCTTCGCGGAGGCCGAGCGGTCGGAGGGGATCGCCGACGTCGTCCCGCACTGGGCGCGGCGGCGCGAGGACCACCTGGCGCACCTGCGCGCGCTGGTGGGGGCCGAGGCGTTCCTGCCCGACGACCACCAGGTGCTGGCGCTCGAGCGCTGGTTCCGGGGCGAGTGGGAGGGCTGGCAGGTCGTCGGTCGCGTCGACCGCGTCGACCGCACCCCGGCGGGCGTGCGCCTGATCGACTACAAGCTCGGCAGCGGGAAACCGCTGGGGGCCCGCGACGCCGAGCTCCTGCCCACCCTCGACCTGCAGCTGCCGCTCTACGTCGAGGTGGCCGCGCCTCAGGTGGCCCCCGGTGAGCCCGTGGCGGGCGCCGCCTACCTGTCGCTGCGCAAGATGACCGAGGTCCGTGCGCAACCGCCGGATCCGCACGAGCTCGACGACCTCTTCACCCGGCTGCGCGATGCGCTGCGGGCCGGCTTCTTCCCCGTCGAGCCGCACCCGGACGTCTGCCGCCGCTGCGACCTGGACATGGTGTGCCGGAAGGGGCCCCACCTCGACCTCAAGCCGTCCACCCACCGCGTGCCGCCGGTGCCCGCCGAGGCGCGCGGAGAGCAGGCCTCCTCGGTGGGCGCGAAGGATGGCGACGCCCGATGAGCCTCGACCCGCGCCAGCGCGAGGCGGCCGAGGCGCCCGCCAGCGTCGTCGTGACCGCCGGCGCCGGCACCGGCAAGACGCACATGCTGGCGCGCCGCTACCTGCACCACCTGCGCGCCGGGCTGCGGCCCCTCGAGGTGGTGGCCGTGACCTTCACGCGCCGCGCGGCCGAGGAGCTGCGCGCGCGGGTCCGCGAGGTCGTGCGCGCGGCGCTGGCCGACGAGGCGGCCCCCTCGGTCGGCTCCGAGCCGGCCGACGCCGGGCCGCGGTCGCGCCTCGACCCCGACGCGCTCGCCGAGGTCGAGGCGGCGCCGATCGGCACCATCCACGCGCTCGCGCAGCTCGTGTGCCGCCGCTACCCCGAGGCCGCCGGCGTGCCGCCCGACTTCGGCGTGGTCGACGAGCTCGACGGCGCCCTGTGGACCGCCGAGGCGCTCGACGAGGCGCTCGCGCGACTGGACGACGACCACGTCGTCGGGCTCCCCTACGACCTGCTGCGCGCCGCCATCGCGGCGGCGCTCGAGGACCCCACCCGCGCCCGCGCCGCCCTGGCGATCGGGCCAGACGAGGTACGGGCGGCGATCGACGACGCCCGCCGAGCGGCCTTCGACGCGACCGTCGGCGACGCGGCGTGGCGCGACGCCGTCGGCTTCCTCGGCGGCTTCGTCGGGCCTGAGGGGCACGAGGCGGAGGCCTCTCGGCGGCAGGCGGTGGCGGCCGCGAACCGCCTCGACGAGCTCGGACCCGACGGCGACCCGGACGAGGCGGCTGCCGCTTGGAGCGCGTTGGCCGGGCTTGCCGCCCACCGTGGCGCCAAGAAGGACTGGCGTGGGCCCGACCTCGGCGCGGTCAAGGCCGCGCTGCGACATCTGCGCGACGCCGCGCGCGCGGCGTGGGACGACGGCGGCGGCCCGGCGGGCCTCGCGTGGTCGGCCCTCGACGAGCGCGCGGCGGCCATCGTGGCGCAGCTGCGCGGCGCCCTCGAGGGCGCGCTGGCGATCGTCGACGAGCGCAAGCGGCGCGCCAAGGCGCTCTCCTTCGCCGACCTCGAGACGCACGCGCTGCGGGCGCTCGAGGACCCCGACGTGCGCGCCCAGGTGCACCGGCGCTGGCGCGCGCTGCTGGTCGACGAGGTGCAGGACGTCAACCCGACCCAGGCGCGGCTGCTCGCGGCCCTGCGGGCCGTGGACGCGCCGCTGACCGCCGTTGGGGACGCGAAGCAGTCGATCTACGGCTTCCGCGGCGCCGAGCCGGCCGTGCTCGCCGGGCTGCGGGAGAGCGTCGCGGTCGAGGCCGGGGGCCGCACGGTGGCGCTCGGCACGAACTACCGCAGCCACGGCGAGCTGGTCGAGGTCGTCAACCGGGTGTTCGACCGCGCCCTGGGCGCGGACGCGGGCCCGCTGGCGGCCGCGCGCGCGCGCCCCGCCGGCCTGCCGCCGACGGTGCGCTACCAGCGGGTGGCGCGCCCCTCGGGCGCCCTTTCCTCCGAGCTGGCGGCCGCCGAGGTCGACGCCATCGCCAGGGCCATCCTCGGTTGGGTGCGCGCCGACCCGCCGATCGCGATCGCCGACGGTGCCGGCGGCCCGCGCTCGCTCGGCTTCGGCGACGTCGCGGTTCTCGCCCGCGGCCACGCGACGCTGGCGCTGCTCGAGGCCCGCCTGCCGGCGCTGGGGGTGCCGGTCCTCAACGCCGGCGGCGGCGACGTGCTCGCCACCCGCGTGGCGTCCGACGTCCGGGCCCTGCTGCGCGCGGTGGTCGACCCGACCGACGGCGTCGCCGTGGCCGCCCTCCTCCGGTCGCCGTACGTCGCGGCCCACGACGCCGACGTCGTGCGCTTCGCGACCCCGGCATCCAGCGGGCCGCGCGACGGCGCGGCGACCGCGGCCGGCGCCGCGATGGCGGTCGCCACGCCGCCCGCGCCGCCGCGGCCCTGGTGGCGCCGTCTCCCCGCCGCGCCGGCGGATGCGCGCGAGGCCGCGCTGGCGCACGCCGGTGCACTGCTCGCCGACCTGCGCCACGCCCGCGCGGCCGGCGCGCGCGCCAGCGAGTTGGTCGAGCTGGCGGACGACCGCTGCGGCTTCCGCGCGGCGCTGGGCCACCTCCCCGAGGGCCCGCGGCGGGTGGCCGATCACGACGGTGTCGTCGACCTGCTCGCGCGGCTCGAGCAGGGGAGCGCCGATGCGCTCGGCGTCGTGCGCCGGTTGGAGCGCCTGGTCGCCGCCGCGGTGCGGGTGCCGCGCCCGCCGCTGCGCGCCAGCGGCGCCGTCGCGCTGCTGACCATCCACGCCGCCAAGGGCCTCGAGTGGCCTGCGGTGGTGGTGGCCGACCTCGCCGGCGGCGGGGGTCGCGACCGCGACGACGTCCTGCTCGACCCGCGCGTGGGCTTCGCGCTGCGCTGGCCCGACGGCCGCGGCGGCCGGGCCGAGCCGGCGGGCTACCGTCTGGCGGCCGCCGCCGCGGCCCGGCGGGAGCTCGAGGAGCGCCGGCGGCTGGCGTACGTCGCGTTCACCCGCGCGCGCGAGCTCCTGCTCGTCAGCGATCGCGGCGGCGCCAACGGCGGGCTGCGGGCCGCGCTGGACGACGCCCTCCTGGTCGACGGGGTGCGGCACGAGGAGGTGCCCTGCGACGCGTCGCAGGCGGCCGGGGCGCCGCCGCTGCCGCCACCGCCACGGACCCCCGATCCCCACGACGCGGGGTGGCGCCGCGTGCCGCTGCAGCGCGAACCTCGGACCCGCGGGTAACCTGGTCGCCGATGCCAAGCATGCTGCACCTGGCCGACCTGCACCTGGGCTGGACGCCGCGTGGGCTGCCCGCCGACGTGGCCGCGAGGGTGCGCCTCCGCCGCGACGCGCTCCTCGCTCAGGCCGTCGACCTGGCCCTCGCCGAGCGCGTCGACCTGGTGATCATCGCGGGCGACCTGTTCGAGTCGTACCGGCCCGAGCCGGCGCTGGTCGACGAGGCGCTGGCGCAGTTGCGCAGGCTGACGGCCGCCGGCGTCGCGTTGGTCACGGTCCCGGGCAACCACGACGAGCTGACGTACGCCGGCTCGGTCTACCGGCGCGCGTCGGCGGACTGGCCGGGCGTCCTCGTCACCCGGCCCGATCCCGGCCCGGTCGCCGACCTGCGGCTGGCGGGCGAGCGGATACGGCTGACCTCCCTCGCCTACGTGGGCGGCGTCACCCCGGCGCTCGAGCCGCTGCGCGCGTTCCCGCGCGCCGAGGACGGCATCGCGCTCGCCGCGTTCCACGGCACCGTGGTCGGCCCGCACGTGCGCCCCGGCGACCCGTTCGGCGGCGGCCGCTCGCTGCCGCTCGACCAGCGGGCCCTCGGCGAGGCCGGCTTCGCGTACGTGGCGCTCGGCCACCTGCACGTGCCGCAGGAGATCGCGCTGACGGGCGGCGGCCTGGCGGTCTATCCCGGCTGTGTCGGCGGCAAGGGGCCGAACGACGCCGGTTCTGCGCATTGGACGCTCGTCGACGTGGGCCGTGGCGGGGTGCGCACGCGGCGGGTAGCGGCCGACGTCGCGCCCGTGTGGACCCGCGACGTCGACGTCGGCGGCTTCGACGACGCGGACGCGCTGGCGGCCCACCTGCGCGGGCTCGGGACGACCGAAACGTGGGGGCGCGTCCGCCTCGTCGGCGCCCTGGCGTTCGCGGTCGAGCCCGCGACGCTGGCCGAGCGTGCCGGCGACGCGTTCCTGCATCTCGAGGTGGACGACGCGACCACCAGCATCGCGCCCGAGCTGCTGGCGCGCTGGGCGGCGCAGCCCACCGTGCGCGGCGAGTTCGTCCGGCGACTGCACGCGCGGCTCGAGGCCGCCACCGACGAGCACGAGCGCGCGGTCGTCACGCGGGCGCTGCGGCACGGCCTGCACGCGTTGGCGGGCGACGCGTGAGCGCGCCGCTGCGCCTCGAGTGGCTGCGGCTGCAGGGCTTCGGCTGCCACCGCGACCTGGAGATCACCTTCCCCGAGGGGCTGGCGACCTGGGTCGCCCCCAACGAGGCCGGCAAGTCGACCGCGGTGTCGGGCCTGGTGGCGACGGTCTGGGGGCTGCCCCACCTGCAGGAGCCCGCGGGCTTCACCTGGGGCCGCTTCCGCGCCTTCGACGGCGGCCCGCACCGCGGCGAGGTGCGGCTGCGACGCGGCGACCGGCGCACCACCGTCGCCCGGGACTTCGCGACCCACCGCGTTCGCGTGGTCCACCACGGCGCCACCGGCGACGAGACGATCCTGGAGGTCGAGCACAACCCCAATGCCCGGCGCGAGGCGAGCGCCTACCTCGACTGGCTGCGGGCGACGCTGGGGATCGACGACGCCGCGCTCATGCTGTCGACCTTCGTCGTCGCCCAGGGCGACCTCGGCGGCCCCCCGCACCGGCTGGGACGACGCGTGCAGGCGCTGCTCGCGGGTGCCGGAGGCGGCACGACGCAGGAGGCCGAGGCGCGCCTGGAGGCCGCGCTGCGCGCCTGCACTCGGCGCGTGAAGGGCCTCGCGCCCGGGTTGAGCCGCGACGGCCGCAGCGATCAGGCGCTGGAGCTCGCCGAGGCGCGGCTGCGCGACCTGGAGGCGCTCTGGGTCGCGGGGCGTGACGAGGCCGACGCCTTCGCGCGCATCCAGCGCGAGGCGCAGGCGAGCGCCGCCGCCGCCCGCCAGGCCGCCGCCGATGCCCGGCGACTGCGGGCCGCGGCCGACGCGCAGCGCGCGTGGGTCGACCTGCGTGAGGCCGCGGCCCGCGCGCTGCGGCGCGCCGGTGAGCTCGAGCGGGCGGCCGCGGCAGCCACGGCCCTCGAGGCCGAGGAGACCAGCGCCCGCGGCCGGGTCGACGAGGTCCACGCCGAGTTGGCCGGCATCGAGCCGCGGGGCCTCGAGGAGCGCGTCTCGACGTGGGCCAGCGCGGAGGACGCGCGGGCGGCCGCCGCCCGGCGGTTGGCCGACGCCCGCGCTGCGCGCGACGCGGCGCTGCGTGAGGCCCACGACGTCGTCGCGGTTGCCCTGGCGGCCGAGCGGGCGCTGGACGCTCCGAGCGGCGGCTTCGCGGGCGGCGCGGCTGCCGCCGGCGGCGCCACCGCGGCCGCCGCCGCCGCCGAGTCGGCGGCGCGGCGCTGGCGCGATGGCCTGGCCGCCGTGCGCCGCGAGCGGGCCCGGGCGGAGGCGGCCGCCGCGGAGCTGATGCCGGTCCGAGCGCTGGCCGGTCTCGACGACGACCAGCGGGCCGAGTTGCGCGGCCATCGCGCGGCGGTCGCCGCCTGGGCGGCGCGACTGCAGGAGGCCGAGGCCGCGTGGCGGGGTTGGCGCGAGCGGCTCGACGAGGCGGAGGAGCGCTTCGGCGAGGTGGCGCCGCTGGCGCCCGACGCCGCGGCGGACCTGGTCGCGTTCGCGCGAGCCGAGGAGCGCCCCGACGCCTGGGCGCCGTGGCGCTGGATCGGTGCGCTGGGAGCCACCGGGGCGGCGGTCGCCGCGGCTCGGCTGGCCGGCCTCGAGGTGGGCTGGGTCTGGGCCGCGGCCGCGGCGACCGGGCTTGGGTGGCTCGTCGCGTGGCCCCGTCGCCCCGCCCTGTCGCGGGCGCGGCGACGCTTGGACGCTCGGGTGAAGGCCGGCGAGTCGCTGCTGGCCGGAGACGACGACCGCCGGCGCGAGTTGGCTCGCCGGCGAGAGGCGTTCGAGGCGCGCCGCGACGACCTGGCCGAGCTCGCGGTGGGCGAGCGGGCGGCGGCGGCCCGGTTGGCCGAGGTGCGTGCCGGTGCCGCGGAGTTCCGCGAGCGCTGGGCGCCGTGGCGCGCGGCGCTGATCGAGGCAGGCGCCGACGAAGACGTCGACCTCGGCCTCGCCAACGAGCGCTTCGAGCGCTGCACCTCCGAGCTCGCGGACGCGGTCCACCGCGCCGCGGCGGCGGCCAGTTCGCTGGGCGCGCTGGACGGCCCGCCGGCCGTCGATGCGCGCGGCCTGCCGGACGTGCCCGCGCTGCGGGACGACGCCCCCGCAGGGGGCTCCGGTTCGGACGGCGCGCGGGCCTGGGCTTGGGCCAGGCTCCAGGGCGCGTTGGGCGAGGCCGGCACCGTGGCGGAGCTCGACGCCTGGTTGGCGCGCGTCGGAGGCGCCACCTGGCGCGCATGGCGCGAGGCGGCGGTCCGCGCCGACGAGGCGGCGGCGCGCCGGCGCGAGGCGCGCCTGAGGCGCGAGCGCGCGGAGGAGGAGGCCGTCCGGGTCGCGCGCGAGCACGAGCGCGCCGTCCTGGCCGAGGAGGGGGCGCTGGCGGAAGCCCGCGAGGCCGTCGCGTCGGCACGCGCCGCGGCCCTGCGGGGTGCGGAGGGCGAGGACCTCCCCGCCGACCCGGGCGGGCTGCGCGATGCCTGGCGCCTGCGTGCCGAGGCGATCGCCCAGGCGGACGCCGCGGCGGCGAGGCTCGACGCCCATCTGCGCGCCGTGGGCGCCACCGACGCGGCCGCCCTGGCGGCCACGGCCGAGGCGGCCGGGTGGGAGGCGGCTCAGACGCTGAGGAGTTGGCGTGAACTGGTGGTCGCGCACCCGTCGCTCCCGCCCGCCGAACTGGCGGCGGCGTCCGATGACGCCGGGCGGGCGGGGGTCGAGGGAGCCTTCGCGGCCACGCGGGCCGCCGCCGACGAGGCCGCGCGGGTGGGCGAGGCGGCCCAGGAGACGGCGTCGAAGGCGCAGGAGGCGCTGGCGAGAGCGCAGGGGTCGGATCCGGTCGACGTGGCGGCGGTGGAGCTCGAGATCGCCGACGCCCGCGCCGAGGTGGCGCACTGGACGCTGGAGCGCGACGCGTTGGCGCTGGCGGCGCGTGAACTGGCGGCGGCGGCGGAGGGCTTCCGCGCTGGCCACGCGCGCAGGCTCGAGGCCGCGGCGTCGGCGCAGCTGGCGACCTTCGGCGGCGTCGGCGGGCGCCGCGTTCGGCTCGACGACGCGCTCCAGGCCGAGGTGATCGAGCCCGATGGCCGCCCGCTCGCCGCCGCGCAGCTCTCGCAGGGTGCCCGCGACCAGCTCGCGCTGGCGCTGCGCTTCGCGGTCGCCGACCTGATGGCCGACGACGTCGCGCTGCCCCTGGTGCTCGACGATCCTCTCCTCAACTGGGACGAGGAGCGATCGGCGGCCGTGCGCGCCGCTCTGCGCGCGGCCGCCGATCGCGGCAGGCAGGTGTGGCTGCTCAGTCATCGGGCGGAGCTGGCCGACTGGGGCGAGCCCGTGGCGGTCCGTCACGGCTGAACCGGCGGCCGCGCGGGGCCGGGCGCCCCTCGAGAGCGGGTCCGAACCCCGCGGCCGGGGCCACACCGTCGTTACCGACGCGTATCCTGGGGCGTGATCGCCACCTCCGACGCCCCCGGCGACGGCCTCGGCGAGGCGCCGCGCGGCGCGACCGCGGCCGGGCTCGCCGTCTTCGTGGCATTCATGGCCGCCGGCTACGCCTACAACGTCACCTTCGTCCAGCTCGGCGTCACCGACCTCGGTCGCCGGCTCGTCGGGCTCGACGACGCGCAGGTCGCCGGCGCCATGGCCCTGCTCGCGATCGTCACCGCCGTGGTCGCGATCGCGGTGGGCGTGTGGATGGGCCGCACGGGCGTCGGCCGCGACCTCGTCCGCAAGCTGCGTATCGCCACCGTCGTCGTCGCCGGGCAGACCGTGCTGACCGTCCTCGCGCCGCTGGTGGCGTCCGAGGGCGCCTTCCTCGCCTGGGTGCTGCTCACCGCACTCGCGTTGGGGGTCGGCGTTCCCGTGACCTTCTCGCTCACCGTGCACCTGGTGCCGGTGCGGCGCCGCGGCCTCGCGGCGGCGGGCGTGACGGCCATCGCGTACGCCTTCGCGCCGCTGGGGAGCGGCGACTGGACGATCGAGCCCCTGGCGCGGACGTTCACCGTGGGCATGGTCCTCGGCACCGCGGCGCTCGCGCTGCTCGCCTGGCGCGACCTGCCGCTCGTGCGCGCCTGGTCGCGACAGCACGAGCGGCCCGCGTTCGGCATCGGGCGCTACCTGCGCGGGGGCGCCGGCGACGCGCGGGGCCGGCTGCTGTCGGTCCTCGCGCTGCTGTTCGTCGTGTTCTTCGTGGACAGCCTCGGGTTCCTGCGTCTCGTCGACACACCGTTCTACGTGGCCGAGACGTGGCGTGCGGCCGAGTGGGGTCCGCGCTTGACGATCGCCGCGGCGCACGTCGTCGCGGCCTTCGTCGGGGGGACGCTCTACGGCGCGCTCGGTGAGCGCGCGCTGCTGGCGTGGGTGCTCGGTGCGTTCGTGCTCGTGCACCTCGGCTATCAGCTCGACGCGCAGCTCGGGCTCGGCGATGGCAGCGCGCTCGGCATCCCGATCCTCTACGCGGTGGCCGTCAGCCTCTACACGGTGGTGACCTTCGCGGTGTGGGCCGACCTCTCGACGCCCGACACCATCGGCCTGCACGCTGCACTGGGCGTGGCGGCGTCGGCGTGGACCGCGACCTTCCTCGCCACGGCCCTCGCCCTGCGCTGGGCCGCGGCCGGCGTCCCGTTCGAGCGCCACGTCGCGCTGGTCAACGGGGTGGCCCTGCCCGCCTTCCTCGTGCTGCTGGTCGTCATCGTGTGGCCGCGGCCGCGGGCGGAGGTGGCCGCGTGAGGCGGTCGGTGGGCCGGACGTCGCTCGCGCGGGAGAGGCGACGGAGGGGGGGCGCGGCGCGAAGGTCGACGCTCGCCCTCGCCCTGCTCGCCGTCCTGCTCACCGGCTGCGACGACGCGCTGCTCGGCATCACCTGGGTGCGGTCCGACAGCCACGTCGTCGTCGACGGCGCGCGTCAGGCGGGCGCCCTGCTGATCACCGGCGGCGACGTGTCGCTGGCCCCCGGCTCGCGCACCGACGGGCCCGTGCTGCTCCTGGGCGGCGAGTTGACGATCGACGGACTCGTGATGGGCGACGTGCTGGCGCCGGGCGGCGCGCTGCGGCTGGGCCCCTGGGCCGTGATCCGCGGCGACCTGGGTGCGGGCGCGGCGTTCGAGCGCCACCCCGACGCGCTCATCGACGGCGAGGTCACGGTCGGGCTGGGGCTGCCGTCCGGTGCCGTCGAGCCGCGTGGTGGCGGGTGGTGGTGGCGCGTGCTGCTGCAGGCACTGGCCACCGGCGCGCTGGCCGCCGCCTGGGCCCGCTGGGCGCCGCGGCGGCTCGCCGCGATGGCGGACGCCGCGGGGCGCCATTTCCCCGTGGCGGCGTCGCTCGGCGTGCTGGTGTTCCTCCTCGGGTCGATCGCCGCGGTGATCATGGCGTTCACGATCGTGCTCATCCCGGCGACGCTCCTCGTGCTGGTGCTCGGCGTGGTCGCCGTCGGTACCGGCTGGGGTGCCCTCGGGTTCGCGATCGCGCGCGCGATCGCGCGGGCGCGATCGCTCGCCGGCGGGCCGCTGGCCACCTGGGCCGGCCGCCCGGTGTGGCTGGCCGCCTTCGGAGGCTTCGACGTCGCGCTGCTGCTCGGCATCGTCGAGCGCGTGCCTTGGGTCGGGGGCGGCGTCGCGCTGGTGGTCAGCCTGGCTGGCCTGGGGGCGGTGGCGCTCACCGGCGTCGGCGGGCGGCCGTTCGTGCACGCGGGCGATGCGCTGGCGGCCGGCGACGCCTGACGGGGGCGGCGCGAGCCGGGGATGCTCGGCGACGTCGCGGTCGGCGCCAGGATCGCCGGCATCGGCTCGACGCGACGCGACGCCTGCCGATCTCCCGAGTCAGAGCCGCAGCAGGTTGAGCAGCGGCTCGCCCGAGCGGTAGCGCCGCAGGTTCTCGACGAACAGGTCGGTGAGGCGTTCGTTCTCGCGCGCCACGGTGGCGGCGGAGTGCGGCGTGATCAGGACGTTGGGCAGGTCCCACAACGGGCTGTCGGACGGCAGCGGCTCGACCGCGGCCACGTCGAGGGCGGCGCCGCCGAGGTGACCGCGACGCAGGGCGTCGATCAGCGCGACCTCGTCGATCAGCGCGCCGCGGGCGATGTTGACCACGATCGCGCCGGGGGGCAGTAGCGCGAGCTCGGTCGCGCCGATCATGCCCTCGGTCTCGCGGGTGTGGGGGGCGATGAGCACCAGCGCGTCGCTACGCGGCAGGACGTCGCGCAGGTGGTCGGGCGTCGTGGCCTCGTCGACCCGCGCGGCCTCGTCGGCAGCGAGGGCCGAGCGTCGCACACCGATGACGTGCACGCCCACCGACCGCAGCGTGCGGGCGACCTCGAGGCCGACCGCGCCGAGGCCGACCACGGTCGCGGTCAGGCCGCGCAGCTCGCGGACCGAGTGGCGTTCCCAGACGTGCGCTCGCTGGTCCCGCAGCCGCGCGGGAACCGCCTTCACGAAGTACAGCAGCGCGAGCAACGCGTGCTCCGCGAGCGGCACGGCGTGGATGCCGGCGGCGTTGGTGATCGT
Organism: Trueperaceae bacterium; assembly: GCA_011389865.1. Lineage (GTDB taxonomy): Bacteria > Deinococcota > Deinococci > Deinococcales > Trueperaceae > JAABTL01. The sequence continues at coordinate 19,646 of JAABTL010000026.1, read as the reverse complement.
GACGCCGCTGCGGTCGAGGCCCGTGCGCCGCACGAGCGGGCCGATGCCGGACGAGGTCGCCTGGATCCAGCGCAGGCGCGGCGCCAGGGCCGGGAACGCCGGCGCGAACTCGGCGTCGAGGTCGAAGTGGACGTCGGCCTCGGCGAGCCAGCCGCGGTAGCGCGCCTCCTGATCCGGCGTCCGCCGGAAGCCGGGTCGGCCGCTGTGGTCCCCCGCGAAGCGCGGCGGCGCGACCAGCTCCGGGTCGTACAGGACGCGCACGTCCGCGCCGGTGGCGGCGATGCGCCGCACGTGCTCGGGCTCGAGGAACGACGTGATGACGATCGTGACGTCCGGGATGGTGGACCTCCTGGGCGGTGGCGGCGCGCAGGCTAACACTCCGTCCGCGCCAAAGCCAGAGCGTCAAGGTGGCACCACGTTGGGATCACGCGCCGCCTGGGTGGCCGTGGTTCTGGACCGCGTCGATCGGGCGCTGGGGCTCTCGCGCCACATGACGGGCGAGCAGGCGCGCGCCTGCTTCCGTGACCCGGAGTCGGTGGGCTACTGGACGCGCATCGAGCGGTGGGCCGACGGCATGCGCATCGTGCCGTTGCGAGGGCGACGCAGCCGCCGCGTCCCGTCCAACGATGGCACCACCGTGGCACCACGGGCCGCCGCCTACGGTGCGCGGCAGGGAGATGGGCGCCGGGCCCGACTCCACGACCAGGGCGCAGCACGCGCTCGACGAGGGAGAGTTCGATGAAACGACGGATGCAACGAATCGTGGGGGCGGCGGCGTTCGCGGCGGCTCTCGGAATCGGCTGGGGCATGGACTTCGCGGGAGGAGGCGACATCGTCGTCGACCGGATGCAGCTGGTCGAGCGGGAGGCTCTCCTGACCGAGATCGCGAAGGTAGAGGCAGAGGTGACGTTGGCGCGCGACCTCACCGCCCTCCACGGCGCGGTGGCGGCCTTCGCCGACGTCGAGCAGGCCACGGCTGCCGGGTACGCGCCCTCCAGCGAATGCATGGCCGGGAACCTCGGGGCGCAGGGAATCCACTACGCCAAGGACGTCCTCTTCGAGCCTTCGGTGGCCCTCGAGACGCCGCAACTGCTGATGTACGAGCCGCGCGCGGACGGATCGCTGCGGTTCATCGGTGTCGAGTACCTCGTGTTCCAGCAGGCCTGGCACGACGCCGGACACGTCGGGCGGCCGACGCTCCTGGGTCAGACGTTCGGCCTGAACGAGACGCTGCTCGACGAGCCGTTCTACCTCCTGCACGTGTGGATCGGCCAGTTCAACCCGAGTGGCACGTTCGCCAACTGGAACCCGCTCGTCGCGTGCGGGGACGCCGCCTCCGGGGGCCACGGCGAAGTCCTGGGCATCTTGCCCTAACGCAGCGCCGCCCACGGCCCGCCGGGGAGTCCGGCGGGCCGTGCCGTCCTCGGGTTCGGGACGGCTCGACGAGGCCGTGGCACGCGACCTCCGGAACGAGACACCAGCTGGACACGCCGCGAAGACCGGTGGCGCTAGAGTGCCACATGTCGCAGGTAGCGCCGTACGAGGTCCGATTGCTCGGCCGTCCCGCGATGCGCGGGCCCGGCGGCGAGTGGTCGGACCTCAAGCCGGGTCTCACGTCGGCGCTGCTGGGGTATCTCGCGTTCCAGAGGAGTTGGGTCGAGCGTGGCGAACTCGCCGCCCTTTTCTGGCCCGACCGCAGCGAGGAGGTGGCGCGGGGCAACCTCCGGCCGTTGCTGTGGCGGCTCGCCAAAGAGGCATGGACGGTGTGCCTGGAGCGGGAGCGGACCCGGGTCCGGTGGCCCGTGCGCACCGATCACGCGGCGTTCGTCGACGCGTGCGGAGCGGAACGCTGGACGGAAGCGTGGGCTTTGCGGGGCGAACTGCTTGCCGGCGTGCGCCTGCCCGCGTCTCCGGAGTTCGACACCTGGTTGGAGATGGAGCGGGCGACGGTGCAGGGCGCGCTGCGCACGGCAGGGCTGCGAGCGGCCGATGACGCTACGCGGTCAGGCGATCTCGACGCGGCCGCGGACGTGCTCGGCGACCTCTACCGCTCGGACGTGTTCGACGAAGTCGTGTTGCGGGCACTGGTCGGTGCGCTCGACCGCCGCGGCTCCAGTACGGAAGCCCTCGCGATCCTGGCGAAGTTCGAGCGTCTCTGTCGCGAGGAGCTCGACGCCGAACCGGAGCCGGCCACGCGGGCGCTCGAGACCACCATCAAGGCCGGGCGCGTCGATGGGGTGCCTCACGCGCCGCCCAACGCGGTCGAGCGCGTAGTGGGTCCGGCGAACCGTGGCCGCGTGACGGCGTTTCCCGTGCCTCTCACGCCTTTCGTCGGGCGCACCGATCTCGTCGGGGAGGTGTCGAGGAGGGTCGTCGAGGCCGCGTGCCGCGTCCTGACGCTGGTCGGACCGGGGGGCGTCGGCAAGACGCGGGTCGCGATCGAGGTCGCGAAGAGCGTCGGCGATCGTTTCCAGGAGGGCGCCCGCTTCGTCGAACTGGCGGCCGTTTCGAACGAAGGCGCCCTCGTCGCCGCGGTCGCCAACGCGACCGGCATCGGTCTTGCAGCCGGTGAGGACCCGAAGCAACGGGTTCTGCGCGCGCTCGAGCCGAGGCAGATGCTCCTCGTGCTGGACAACGCGGAGCACCTCGCGGTGGCGGCGGCGCTGGTGGCGGAGCTGGTGAGCGGGGCGCCCCGCGTGACGGTCCTGATCACTTCGAGGCGGGCGACCGGCCTCGCGGCCGAGTGCGTCGTGGACGTACTCGGTCTCACGCACCAGGAAGAGACGACACGGCGCGTACGGCCCCGCGTCGGTCACTTCGCGGACCCGCGGCCGACGGAGTCCGCCGACCTGTTCATGCAGGTCGCGAGGCGCACGGGTGCGGCACTCGGATCCGTCGATGGCAAGGCCATCGAGCGCCTGTGTGCGCGCCTCGGCGGCGTGCCGCTGGCGATCGAGCTCGCCGCCGCGTGGTCGCGCGTCCTGGACCTGAGCCAGATCGAGGCGGAGTTGGCGCACGGGCTCGACATCCTCAGCGGCGGGGCGCCCGATCGGTCGTCGCGGCACACCAGCATGCGTACGGTGTTCGAGCACTCGTGGGCGATGCTGCACCCCCGCGAGCGTGCGGCGATGCGGCGGCTGGCGCCGTTCCGGGGCGGCTTCTCGCTTCACGCGGCGCGCGAGGCGGCGTCGATCGCGTTGCCCGTCCTCCTCGCCCTGGCGAACAAGTCGTTCCTCCGGCGCTCCGGTGACGGGCGCTTCTCGCGCCACCCCCTCGTCTGGCAGTACGCGCGGGAACGGGCGGAGGAGCATCCCGACGAGCTGCAGGCGAGCAGGGACCGGCACGCCGCCTACTTCCTCGGGTTCCTCGCTGCCCGCCACGAGGCGTTCCACCACGCCGACGGCGCACGGATGATGCTGGAGATCAACGCCGAACTGGAGAACGTGACGGTCGCCTGGCGCTGGGCCTGTGCGCGCCAACAGCGCAGCCTGTTGAGGTCAGCCGTCGTGAGCCTCGGTCGCTACTGCTGGGCGTGGGGACGCTACGACCTCCAGGACGAGTTGCTGGGACCGGCGCTCGAGATCGCGGCTGAAGACGCCGTGCTGGAGGGACTCCTGCTCGTGCAGCAGGGGTCGGCGCAGACCTGGCGCGCGGTGGGCGACTTCGGTGTGTCGCTGTTCGACCAGGCGCTCCCGCTGCTCGAGTCCTCGGCGGGACCCGCCGAGGTGGCGTGGGCCCTGCGCGGACAAGGCATCGCGAATGCGCGCCTCGGCCGCTTCGAACAGGCGGCTGCGTCGTACGAACGCGCCGGCCCGCTCTACCGGCAGGTGGGCGATGTCGAGGGCGCCCTCATGATGGCGAGCTCGCGAGCATCACTGAGCAACACCGCCAGCGAGGCCTTGGCGCGCTACGACGTGTTCGTCGGCGAGGCTCGCGTGGCCGGGGCCACCCATCCATTGGGGATGGGGCTCGCGGGCCGCGGTGGGATCCTGCTCCTGTTGGGCGAGTTCGTGGCCGCAGAGGCGTCGGTCCGGGAGGCACAGGAGCTGCAGCGTGGTGCGCGAGCGCCGTTCTGGTCGCTCGACCGCCGAAACGCCAGGGCGCTGGTGTACATCGATTGGGGGCGGCTGCGCTACGCGCGCGCGCTGTGTTGCCGGACGCTGGCCGGTCGTGGACGGTCCGCTGCCGAAGTCGAAGCCGTGGGCGACGCCGCGACGGTGGCGATGGCCGCTCTCGCGCGCATCGAGTTTCTCGTCGGTGATCAGATCGGCGCGGCGACGTGGGCGCGGCGTTCCCTGGAACACCACCGGCGGAGGCACGGGCCGGAGGCCACGTACGATCTCGCGTTGTACACGCTTGCGCTCACTGCGCTGCTCGCGGGCGATCTCGAAGCCGCGCGACGTCGGATCGACGAGTTCGGGCGTGGGCCCGATCCGAGGTGGTACACGGGATGGTTCACCGCCGCGGCGATGTCGGTCGCGACCACGGTCTGCCGGGCCGAGATCGAGCTGGCGTCCGGCGACGACGACGCGGCTACTGCGGCCGTGCATGCGGCTTTGGCGCGTGCCCGGCGCGAAGAACTGCTGGCGGCCGGTCTCGCTGCCCTGGTCCCGCTGGCTCGAATCCTCCATCGAAGAGGCGATCGCGCACGCGCACGAAGACTCGTCGGTTTCCTCTGCCGGCACCCGCGCGCGACCTTCGAGACGCGGCGCGCGGCCGCTCGGCTCGCGGGCGCGGAGCACGCTCGTGGACCAGCAGGACGCGACGACGGCCCGGCGGGCGTGTTGGCCGCCCTCGACCGTGCCATGGCCGACCTCTGAGAGCGGTTCGGCAGTCGTGCCGACGTGCGGCCGAGCCGACGACGCCCGCCGGAATCGGATAGGCTGCCGGTTCGGAGGTGGCGCTCAGCGTGGACGATGCCGACAGCGAGGCCGATCAGCCTGGCCCGGTCGTCACCGACGACGTCCTGCGCCGCGCGCTGGCGTCGCTGCGCGACCTGCTGGTCATCGTCGACGACGCCATGCGCATCGTCTACGTCAGCCCCAGCGTCGGCGCCGTCATGGGCTACGCCCCCGAGCAGTTGATCGGCCGGACGCTGCGGGACGTGATCCACCACGACGAACACGACGCCCTCGAGCAGCTGATCGGCGAGCGCTTCGCCAGCCGCGCCGGTGGGGTGATCGTTCACCGCTCGCCACACGCCGACGGCGGCTTCCGCTACCTCGAGACGATGATCCAGCTGCTCGAGGAGCACGGCCGCTTCGTCGGCGCGGCCTTCAGCGCCCGCGACGTCACCCAGCGGATCGCCGAGCAGCTGCGGCTGGAGCGCGAGGTCGCCTTCCGCGGCGCGCTGGTCGCGCTGACGAACGAGCTGTTGGGCAGCATGGTCGACGCCCGCTTCTACCAGCACGCCCTGGAGCGCGCCGTCGAGCTCGTCCCGGACGCGCAGGCGGGCAGCCTCCTGCTGTCGCTCGGCGAGGACACCTTCCGATTCGAGGCCGCGGTCGGCTACGACCTCGAGGCGTTGCGGCGGCTCACGCTGACGCTGTCCGACATCGGGCACGCCGGCGAACCGAGGACGGAGCGCGTCCAGGGCCACGCGCCGCTCGGGCTCGAGCGGGAGAAGCTCGACGTCCTCGAGCGGGTCGGCCGGCGCGGCGAGATCCGGGTGACGCTCTCCGTGCCGATCACCCTGGCCGGCGAGATCCACGGCCTGCTCAACCTCGATCACTTCGACCGCGACGACGCCTTCGACGACGACGATCGGTCGACCGCGGAGGCGATCGCCGCGCAGGTGTCGGCGGCGGTGCAGCGCCGGGTCCTCGAGGCGGAGCTGCAGGCGGAGCACGCCCGCTTCGAGCGGCTGGCGACGCACGACGCGCTCACCGAGCTGCCCAACCGGCGGCTCTTCCTCGATCGGCTCGGGCAGGCGCTGGCGGCCGCCGGCCGCAAGGGGCGGCGGGTGGCGCTCCTGTTCATCGACCTGGACGGCTTCAAGCAGGTCAACGACCGCCATGGCCACGAGGTGGGGGACACGCTGCTGCGGCAGGTCGCGGCCCGGATGGCAGCGTCGCTGCGGGCGGAGGACACGATCGCGCGCCTCGGCGGCGACGAGTTCGGTGCCCTGCTCATCGACGTCCAGCAGGAGGAGGAAGACGCGGTGGTCGTGGCCCGCAAGCTGCTGGCGGCGGTGGCGGCCGCGCCTGCGGCCGTCGGCATCGCGACCGAGGTGGGCGCGAGCATCGGCGTCGCCTTCTTCCCGGACGACGGGAAGGACGCCGACGCTTTGCTGCGCGCCGCCGACGACGCGATGTACCGGGTGAAGTCGGCCGGCAAGCTCGGGGTGCGGAAGGCGGGGGCGTAGGTCGGGGGCGTCGAGGGATCGCCGCCGGCGGGCGTCGGTCGGTTCCAGCGGCCCTCGAGCCGTTGACCCAACTGGTACACGACTGGTATGGTCATGTCGCGCTACTCGCCAGCAGTCGACGACGTCGCCGCCACGGGCGGAGCCGGCGCTTCGCCTGCCGATCCAAGGAGGACCGCATGTCCCGCACCGTTCGTGCCCTGATCGTCTCCCTGGTCTTCGCCTTCGCGGCTTCCGCGCTGGCGCAGACCACCCTGAGCTTCTGGAGCTGGCGCACCGAAGACGTCGCCGCCTACGAGAAGTTCATCGCCGCGTTCCACGCCGACAACCCCGACATCGACGTCACCTTCACCCCCTACCTGAACACCGAGTACAACACCATCCTCTCCACCGCGCTGCAGGGCGGCGGCGGCCCCGACATCGTCCACCTGCGCGCCTACGGCGGCATGGAGTCGCTCGCTCAGGCCGGCCTGCTCGTCCGGCTCGACGGCCAGGTCGCGGCGCTGGAGGGCTTCGACCCGGGCGTGCTGCTCGGCGCCACCAACCGCGCCGACGGCGGCGTCTACGGCGTGCCGTTCGCGCTGCAGACCGTCCAGGTGCTCTACAACGTCGACATGTTCGAGCGCCTCGGGCTCGAGGAGCCCACCACCTGGGCCGAGCTCCTCGCGGTCGGCGACGCGCTGAAGGCCTCCGGGGTCTACGCGTTCGCCAACGGCACCAAGGACGGCTGGACCAACGAGACGCTGTTCGGCGCGGTCGGCCCGACCTTCTACGGCGGCACGCCGTTCTTCCAGGAGATCACCGCGGGCGAGACCGACTTCACCGACCCGCGCTTCGCCGCCGCGCTCGAGCGCATGGTGGCGCTGCGGCCCTACCTGGCGGACAACTACACCGGCGTCGGCTACACCGACATGCAGACCCTGTTCGCGTTCGAGCAGGCGGGCATGTTCGCCGCGGGCTCGTACGAGCTCGGCAACATGGCGCAGCTGAACCCCGACCTGCGCATCGGCTCGTTCGCGGTGCCGGCCGACGACGCCGCGACCCCCAGCGCCATCAGCTTCTACGTCGACGGCTCCTACGGCATCAACGCCAACAGCCCCCACCAGGAGGCGGCGCTGCGCTTCATCGAGTTCCTGGCGAGCCAGGAGTTCGGGCAGATGTTCACCGACGAGCTGCAGCAGATCTCGGCCGTCCCCGGCACCCAGCCGACCAGCGAGGCGCTGGCGGGCATGGTCGAGATGATGAACGAGCAGGGCACCCCGTACCTCATGCTCACCGCCTTCCGCTTCGGTCAGCCGAGCGGCTCGACGCTGCTGCAGAACGAGATGCAGGCCGTCATGGCGGGCGACAAGACCGTCGCGGACGCCGTGACCAACATCCAGCGCGGCGTCGCGGAGTGGTTCGAAGGCTTCCAGTGAGCCGCGTGTCGGCGGGGCGGTAGGCCGCCGCCGACGGACCGAGCGTGGGGGGCGTGCACGTTGGCGCCCCCCACGGATCGATATCTTCGCCACGAGCGCTTTATCCGAGACGGATGCCAACGCTCCAGGAGGCAGGCGATGCGCGACGTCCGAAGCTGGTGGGGCAAACACGGGCACCTCGTTCTGTTCCTGACGCCCGCCCTGGTGATCTACGGCATGTTCATGGCCTACCCGCTGATCTCGTCGCTGACCTACAGCGTGTACGAGTGGGACGGTTACCTGCGACGCGGCTTCAACGGGCTCGACAACTTCGTCACCGTGCTGACGCGCTGGCCCTACAACGAGCGCTTCTGGGGCGCCATCTCGCACAACGCGCTGTTCTTCGTGCTCACCTTCGCCATCCAGACCACGCTGGGCCTGTTCGTCGCGGTCCTGCTGGCGCGCAAGTGGCGCGGCTTCGCCTTCTTCCAGGCCGCCTACTTCCTGCCGCACACGCTGTCGCTGGTCGTCGTCGGCTTCCTCTGGCGCATGCTGCTCAACCCCACCTGGGGCGCGGTGGGCCAGGGGCTGCGGCGCGTGGGGCTGGGCGACTGGGTGCAGCCCTGGCTGGGCCAGAGCGACACGGCGCTCGTCACGATCATCCTGGTCAACGCCTGGGCGTGGCTCGGCTTCCCCATCCTGGTGTACCTGGCGGCCGTGCAGGCGATCCCCAGGGAGTTCCACGAGGCGGCCGTCGTCGACGGCGCCAGCCCCTGGCAGGACTTCCGCCACGTCACGCTGCCCCTGCTGTTGCCGACGATCGCGATGGTGACGATCCTGACCTTCATCTGGGACTTCAACGCCTTCGAGCTGGTGTTCGTCATGCAGGGGGCCTCGGGTTCGCCGTCGTACGCCACCGACCTGCTCGCCACCTTCTTCTACCGCACCGCCTTCGGCGACCCCACCACCGGCGGCGAGCCCGGCCAGATCGGCATCGCCGCCGCCATCGGCGTGCTGATGCTGATCATCATCGGCTTCGTCTCCGCCTTCGGCGTGCGCTTCACGCAGCGCAGCCAGACGGAGTACTGACGTGGCCGCCAGTTCCCCCGCCTCCCGCCTCGCCGCCCGGGTCGCCATCTACCTGGTGCTCGGCGTCCTCGCCGCGGTCTTCCTCTACCCGGTCGCGCTGATGATCCTCACGGCCTTCAAGCCGACGCCGGAGATCTTCCGCAACCCCTTCGGCCTGCCCGAGTCGTGGGGACTCGACGGCTTCCTGGAGGTGTGGCGGCGCGCCAAGTTCGGCCTCTACCTGCGCAACAGCCTGCTCATCACGGGCGCCTCGGCGCTGCTGCTGCTGGCGACCGCCGCGCCGGCCGCGTACGCGCTGGCGCGCTACTCCTTCCGGCTGCGCGGGGTGCTGTTCCTGTTCTTCCTGGCGGGCATCATGATCCCGATCCGCCTGGGGATCCTGCCGCTCTACCTGCTCATGCGCGACCTCAACCTGCTCGACACGCCGTTCTCGCTGATCCTCACCTACACGGCGTCGGGCATGCCGATGTCGGTCTTCCTGCTGTCCGTGTTCTTCCGCAACCTGCCGCGGGAGCTCGAGGACGCCGCCCGCATCGACGGCTGCACGGAGACGCAGACCTTCTGGCGGATCATGCTGCCGCTCGTGCGGCCCGGCCTGGCCACCGTCGTCATCGTCAACGTGGTGCCGTGGTGGAACGACTTCTTCTTCCCGCTGCTGTTCATCCAGACGGACACCTGGAAGACGATCCCGCTCGGGATGCAGATCTTCTTCGGCCAGCATCTGGTCAACTGGAGCCTGGTGTTCTCCGGCATGGTGCTCGCCAGCCTGCCGCTGCTGATCATCTACCTGCTGATGTCGCGGCAGTTCATCGCCGGCCTGACCGCCGGCGCCGTGAAGGGCTGAACACCCGCAGGGGCGCGAGGGGACCGACGAAGGGACCACCATGACCGCGTACGGCATCGACGCCCTCGTCGCCGACCCCGGCGCCTTCCTGGACGGACGCCGCGTTGCGCTGTTGGCGAATCAGGCCTCGCTGACGGGCGCCGGCACCCCGACGCTGGAGGCGTTGCGCGCGGCGCCCGGCGTCGAGCTGGTCGCCTTGCTCACCCCCGAGCACGGCTGGAGCGGCTACGAGGACGACGCCACCCCGGTCGCCGACCGGCGCGACCCGCGCACCGGCCTCCCCCTCGTCAGCCTCTACGGGCCACGGCGGCGACCCGGTGCCGAGGTGCTGCGTTCCTTCGACGCGGTCGTCGTCGACCTGCAGGACGTCGGCGTCCGCTGCTACACCTACGCCACCACGGTCGCCCTGCTGTGCGAGGCGGCCGCGGCGACCGGCACGCGTGTCGTCGTCTGCGACCGGCCCAACCCCCTCGGCCCCCGCGTCGACGGCCCGCCGCTCGACCCGGCACTGCGTTCGTTCCTCGGCTACCTCGATGTGCCCTTCCAGCACGGGATGACGATCGGCGCGCTGCTCGAGCGCGCCACGCGCGGTCTCGGGGTGGACCTGCGGGTGGCGGAGTTCGACGCCGCGACGGCGCCATCGGCAGGTGGCGCATCCCCGGGCCCCGTCTTCGTGCCACCCTCCCCGGGATTGCCGACGCTGGAGGCGGTCCGCCTCTACCCCGGCCTGGTGCTGCTCGAGGGCACCAACCTCTCCGAGGGGCGCGGCACCACGCTGCCCTTCCAGCTCCTCGGCGCGCCGTGGCTCGAGGGCTACGCGCTGGCCGAGGAACTGAACCGGCTCGACCTGCCGGGGCTCCTGCTCCGCCCGCTGACCTTCCGACCGCGCAGCGACAGCCACGCCGGCGAGGTCTGCCACGGGGTGCAGCTGCACGTGGCGGACGCACGCGCGCTGCGTCCGCTCGAGGTAGTCGTGCGCGTGCTGGCCCACCTGCGTGCGACGCACGACGCGTTCGCGTGGCACGACGCGGCCGCGATGCCCTGGAGCGACCACCCGGATGGCGGGCAGCCGTGGTTCGAGCCCGTCCGCGGGCCGCTGGTCGACGCGCTTGTGGGGGACGCGTCGGTGCGGCGGGTCGTCGATGGCGAACTCGCGTGGGACGACGCGGTGGCCGGCTGGCGGGCCGACGCCTCGCGTCGGACCGGCGGTGTCGCCAGGGCGGAGACGTCCTAGGGGCCCGCCCCGTCCTCAGGCCGGCCGCGCCAGCCTGGGCACCACGTAGGGCCCCTCGGGGATCAGCGCCACCCGCACGGCGCCGCGTCGGGCGACGAGGTCGTCGACGAAGCCTTGCAGGTCGGGGCACGGCTCGACCCCGGTGAGAGAGAGGTCGGCGGCGTGCAGGCCGTCCGTGTGGAGGTGGACGCGCCCGGCATGGAGCGCGCGCAGCAGCATCTGCGACTGCCACTCGTCGACCTCCGCCAGGGGCTTGCGCGCGAGCGAGGCGTGGAACGCCCGGCGGCCCAGCGAGGCGAGGCGCGCCTGGGCCGCGCGGAACTCGGGGGAGCCGAAGCCCTCGGAGCAGGCCGACGCGATGACCAGCTCGCCCCCATCGGCCAGGGCCTCCAGCGGCGTCACCATGCCCTTCACCGTCTGGTAGTAGGTCGCGTCCAGCGGAGCGCCCGCGGCGCTCGACACGATCAGGTCGTAGGGCTCGGCGACGCGCAACTCGCAGCTGCGGCGGGCGAACGCCACCGCCTCGGCGTGCGAAGCGACGCACGCGCCGGCGTTGACGAACGCCAGGCGGCGCGCCTCGTCGATCACGGTGTTCACGGCGAGCGTCCCGCCGGCCCGGCCGTCGCGGGCGTGCCGCGCCTCGGCCATGGCCAGGATGGCGAGCAGCTCGCGGTGCAGCGGGTTGGCGTCGATCTCGGCCGTGGCCGCGAGCGGGTCGCCCATGAAGCGCGCGTGGTGCAGCGTGCGGATGGTGCGGTGTCCGGCGATGCCGGGCGCCAGGACCTTGCGGCCCCCCGAGTAGCCGGCCATGAAGTGGGGCTCGACCAGGCCCGTCAACACCCGCACGTCGGCCTCGACGAAGGCCCGCTGGAGGGAGACCGGCGTGCCCGCCGCGGTGACCCCCAGGTCGACCAGCGTGCCCTCGTCGCGGGCCACGTGGTTGACCACCCGCACGCTCGCGAGGACCTCGTCGTCGCCGATGACACGGCGCAGCTCCTCGCCCAGGTTGGGCCGGTGGAGGCCCGTCGCCACCAGGATCGTGACGGCCTCACGCGGCACGCCCGCCGCCTGCAGGCGGTCGAGGATGGGACGCAACAGCAGACCGTTGGGCACCGGGCGGGTGACGTCGCACACGACGATGCAGGCCGACGCCGCGCCCGCCGCCAGCGCCGAGAGGGGCGGCGCCGCGACCGGCGCGTCGAGCGCCGCCGCCACGGCCGCGCCCGGGTCGGCGAGGGGCGCCATCGGCGGCTTGCGGAGCACGTCGACGTGGGCCGGCGGCGGCACACGCACGCGGCGGGTGCCGTGGCCGTAGCGGAGGTCGGCGGCGCGGTCGTCGGTCATGGGCCTGTCGGCATCCTACGGGCTCGCGGGCCGGCCGGGTAGGCTGCGGGCATGCCACGTACCGACCCGTCGTCTCCCGTCGATGCGACCGACGCCGCGCTGGTGGCGCGCCTGCGCGAGCGGTTGGTGACCCTGTGTGCCCTACCCAGCCCGAGCCTGCGCGAACGGGCCGTCGTCCAGCACGTGCGCGCCGAGCTCGAGGGCTGGGGCCTGGCGGTGCGCGAGGACGACGCCGCCGCCGCGCTCGGCGGCGAGGCCGGTAACCTGATCGCCGAGCTGCCGGGCGGCCGGCCCGAGCGCGTCGTGCTCAACGCGCACCTCGACACCGTGCCGCCGGTGCCGGGCGAGCCGCTGGCGCCGATCGTCGACGGCGACGTCGTGCGCACGAACGGCCGCCAGATCCTCGGGGCGGACGACAAGGCCGGCGTCGCCATCGTGCTCGAGCTCGTCGATGCCCTGCGGGCAGCCCCGTTCGAGGCGCGCCCGACGCTGGTCGCGGTGTTCACGGTGGCCGAGGAGATCGGCCTGCGCGGCGCGCACGCGCTCGACGTCGCCGGGCTGGGCGCCGATTTCGGCTTCGTGTTCGACGGCGAGGTACCCGTGGGCGAGGTGATCGCGGCCGCCGTCCACAAGGAGGCGGTGACGATCAGCGTCCGCGGGCGGCGCGCCCACGCCGCGCTGGAGCCGGAGAGGGGCGTCCACGCGATCGCGGCCGCGGCGGAGGTGGTGCGCGGCTTCCCCCTCGGGCAGCAGCCCGGCGGCGCGGTCGCCAACCTCGGCCGCGTCGCCGGGGGCGGCGCCAGCAACGTCGTGCCCGACGAGGTCGTGCTCGAGGGCGAGGCGCGCGCCTTCACGCGCGAGCGGCTCGATGAGCTGCTGCGCGAGATCCACCTCGCCGCCGCGGCGGCCGTCGCCCCGCTGGGCGCCCGCGTCGACGTGGCGCAGCGCCGCCTCTACGACGGCTACGACGTGCCCGAGGACGCGACGCCGTTCGCCTGGCTCAGGGCCGCCGCGCCCGCGCACGGCATCGAGGTCGTCAAGGTGCGCTCGATCGGCGGCTCCGACACCAACCTGTTCAACCAGCAGGGCCTGCCCACCGTGAACGTGGGCGTGGGCATGCACGACATCCATTCGGTCGACGAGTGGATCGACGCGGGCGACCTGGCGCGGGTGGCGGCCTGGTTGCGCGACACGTTGCTGGCGGGCACCCGACGCCAGGTGTAGGCGAACGCGCGAAGCTGCCCGAGGCATCCCGATGGCGTTCGGCCCACCCTCGCGGATGGGCCGGCGATCGCGCCTCCTGGGCGGCCGGTTCGGCCATGTGGCTCAGGCGGTGCCGACGGGCGCCTCCATGAGCATCTTCAGGTTCTGCAGCGACTGCTCGAGCATCCGGTCGATCATGCGTTCGACGAACACGATGTCGGCGAGCTTGCCGATGGGTCCGGCCGGGAGCTTGTACTCGTGGTCGACCTCGACCTCCGTGTCGCCGTCGACGAGGTGGTACGTCCAGCGGTGCCAGCCCTCGATCGAGCCCGTGAACTTGCCCTTCCAGTGCGCCGTGGTGCCGTCGTTGGTGCTCTCGACGACCTCGTGGGTGATGGGGAAGCGGCGCCCGGCGACGAGGAACTCGTGCTCGGAGACGGTGCCGACCTCGCCGTCGCCGGTCACCTTCGTGGGCGCGCTCAGGCCGAGGTACCACTGGGGCCAGGCCTCGGGGTGGCTGTTGACGGCGCCCGAGACGACGTCGGCGAAGGGCGCGTGGATGACGGTCTGCTTGTGGATGTGGGCCATGGCGGCTCCTCTCGCGCCGGCCCGACCAGGAGGCGTTGCCTCCATTATCACGCGACCCCTGGGTCGAGTTAGGGCCGATTGTCCCTAGGTGCCGGCGCCCACGCCCCGCCCGTCCATCGCCAGCACCTCCTCGATGGCCTCGTCGTCGCTGATGAGCACGTCGACGTGGCCGCCCCGGAGCGCGCCGAGGATCGCGGGCGCCTTGCTGCGGCCGCCAGCGGCCGCCACGACCTGGCCGATGCCCTTCAGGCCGTCCAGGCCGATGCTGATCGAGCGCCGGTTGAGGTCGGTGTCGAGCAGGCGACCGTGGTCGTCGAAGAACTGGGCGCACATGTTGCCGACGCCGCCGAGCTCGCGCAGGCGCGCGACGTCCGCCGTGGAGAGGTAGCCGCGGTAGATGAGGCTGGGCGCCTCCTCGCCGAGCGCGCCGATGCCGATCAGCGCGACGTCCGCCTGGCGCCCGACCGCGAGGACGTCCTGCACCAGCGGCTCCTGGGCGATCAGATCGCGGGTCCGGGGGTCCTCCACCACCAGCGGCGCGTAGAGGTAGCGGTAGCTGGCGCCGTACTTGGCGGCGAGGTTGCGGGCCAGGTTGGCGCCCTCGATCAGCGGGTTGTCGGAGCCGAGCGCGCCGAGCAGCTGGACGACGACCAGGTCCAGCGGGTGGGTGGGCGTCAGGTGGCGGATGGTGGCCGCGATCGAGCGGCCGTACGACACCCCCAGCACCATGCCGTCCGCGAGGGCGCCGTGCAGGTAGCGGGCCGTGAGCGCGCCCACGCCATCGAGCACCACGTCGGCCGGGCGACGGCCGGAGCGAAGCACCCGCGCGTCGCGCAGCCCGAAGCTCGACCGCAGGGTGGCCTCGAGCTGGCTGTGCCGCGCCCACGGGTTCTGGATCGAGATCTTCACGACGCCCTGCGCGCGGGCGTCGCGCAGCAGCCGCGAGACGGTCGAGCGCGAGGTGGCGAGCCGCTGGCCGATCTCGGCCTGCGTCAGCTCCTCCTCGTAGTACAGGGTGGCCGCCTCGATCATCAGGTCGCGCTCCTGGTCCGCGCGGGCCAGGGCGTCGTCGGGGGCGTCGTCGCGCGCGGTCGTCACGCTAGCTCCTCCGTGGTGCGGTGAGGGTCATCGTAGCGCAGGCTGCACATCTGTGCAAATCCATGGGCAAGTGCGTTGACCCGTGGAGCGGGCCGGACTAAGCTCCCCCCTACAGACGCATTCGTCTCCGGTCGGGCCACCGCGGTCATCGGTCGTCCGCGCCCGCCGGCTCAAGGAGGGCATCGACGCCGTGAGCAAGGTCGACACCATCACCCGCGAGTCGTGGATCCTCGCCAACTTCCCCGAGTGGGGCACCTGGCTCAACGAGGAGATCGAACGGACCGAGGTCGCGCCGGGCACCTTCACGATGTGGTGGCTCGGCTGCACCGGCATCTGGCTCAAGAGCGAGGGCGGCGCCAACCTGCTCGTCGACCTGTGGGTGGAGCGCGGCAAGTCGACCCAGAAGGTCAAGGAGATGGCCCCGCACCACCAGCACCGGCGCGCGATCGGTGCCAAGGCACTGCAGCCCAATCTGCGCAACGCCGTGTGCCCCATCGATCCCTTCGCCATCCGCCAGCTCGACGCCGTGCTCGCCACCCACCACCACAGCGACCACATCGACGCCAACGTGGCGGCGGCGGTGCTGCAGAACTGCGACCCGTCGGTGCCCTTCATCGGCCCGCAGGCGTGCGTCGACATCTGGACCGGCTGGGGCGTGCCCGCCGAACGCTGCCGCGTCGTTCGGCCGGGCGACCGCATCCGCATCAAGGACGTCGAGATCGTCGCGCTCGACTCGTTCGACCGCACGGTTCTCGTCACCGCGCCCAAGGGCGTCACGCTCAAGGGCCGACCGGTGCAGGAGATGGACGACCACGCCGTGAACTACCTCTTCGAGACGCCCGGCGGGAACCTCTACCACAGCGGCGACTCGCACTACTCCAACTGGTACGCCCAGCACGGCAACAGCCACCGGATCGACGTCGCGCTCGCCTCCTACGGTGAGAACCCGCGCGGCATGACCGACAAGATGACCACCAGTGACGTCCTGCGCATGGCCGAGGGGCTGCAGGCGAAGGTCGTCGTCCCCTTCCACCACGACATCTGGTCGAACTTCATGGCCGATCCGAACGAGGTCGTGGCGCTGTGGCGGCTGCGCAAGGACCGCATGCAGTACGCCTTCAAGCCCTTCATCTGGCAGGTCGGCGGCCGCTTCACCTGGCCCGACGACCGCGACCGCCTGATCTACACCCACCGCCGCGGCTTCGAGGACGCCTTCGGCGACGAGCCCGACCTGCCCTTCAAGGCCTTGTTGTGAACTTCGCGTCCGGCGCCACCGCGCCGGCGCCGCGCCACCCGGTCCACCGGCCCGCACGCGGGTCGAACGTTCAGTCCTAGGAGGGACGCCACCATGCTCAGACGCCTCGTCACCCTTTCGCTCGTGCTGCTCGTCGGCCTCGCCGTCGGCCAGTCCAACCCGTGGGAGGCCTACCGCGGCACCACCATCGTGGTGAACTGGCCGGCCACCTACCACTTCGAGCTCGCCGCCTCGCTCATCCCGCAGTTCACCGAAGAGACCGGCATCGAGGTCGAGCTCGACTCGGTCGCCTACGTCAACATGCGCGACCGGCAGGTCGTCGAGATCAGTAAGCCGGGCCGCGGCGACCTCGACGTCGTCGCCTGGGTCGTGTTCACCAAGGGCGAGTACGTGGCGAACCAGTGGATCACGCCGCTGGCGCCGTTCCTGATCAACCCCCGCCTGACGTCGCCCGACTACGACATCGACGACATCGTGCCCGCGTTCCTCCTCGCCGGTGGCAAGGTCGGCGGCACCAAGGGTTACCTCGAGGGCCCCGGCGCCTCGCTCTACGGCATCCCGTTCAGCCCCGAGACGAGCATCCTCAGCTACCGCACGGACATCTTCGAGGAGTACGACCTCGAGGTCCCGACCACCTACGACGAGCTGCTCGAGACCGCGCAGTTCATCACCGACAACGTGCCCGACGTGTACGGCATGACCACCCGCGGGTCGGCCGGCCACCAGGTCGTGCACGCGTGGCTGCTGCACCTCTCGCCCTACGGCGGCACGGTGCTCGACGACGACTTCAACCCCGTCGTCAACTCGCCCGAGGCGATCGCAGCGACCTACGCGCTGAAGACCATCCTCGAGAACTCGCCTCCCGGCATGGCGGCCGCCGGCGCCGGCGAGCAGGACGCGGCCTTCCTGCAGGGCCAGTCGGCCATGTACCTCGACCGCAGCATCGTCGCCGCGGAGGCGCTCGATCCCGCCAAGTCGCGCATCGCCGGCAACGTCGGCTACGCGCTGCACCCGGTGCAGGAGAAGTGCGGGTCCGAGACCGGCGGCTTCGCGTTGGGCATCCCCAGCAACTCGCAGAACCAGGAAGCCGCCTGGATCTTCATCCAGTGGCTCACCAGCAAGGAGCGCGACCTGGAGATCGCCATGATGGGCGGGAACCCGACGCGCACCTCCACCCACGCCAACCCCGAGCTGCAGGCCATGTACCCCTGGTACGCCACCGTCGTCGAGCAGCTCCCCTGCGCCGACGCCGACTGGCGCCCGCTGATCCCCGAGTGGGGCGCGATGAACGCCCCCATCCTGGGCGACGAGATCTCCGCCGCCCTCACCGGGCAGAAGACGATCGAGGAGGCGCTCGACAGCGCCAACGAACGCCTGCGCGAACTGCTCGACCGCGCCGGCTACTACGGCTGGTGAGGCTCGCGCCCACCTGAGGCCTCGTCGGGACGGGGACGCGTCACCGCACGCGCCCCCGTCCCCTCGGACGCTCGCCCGGCGGGCAGCGTCGCGAAGGAACCCTATCGATGCGCACCAACCGGTTCGTCCCCTATCTGTTCCTGCTCCCAGCGGTGGCCATCCTGGCGCTGGGGCTCCTGGTGCCGCTCTACAACTCCGTGATGCTGAGCTTCTACGACTGGGGCTTCGGCCAGCCGTGGAGCGCGCGCCGTTTCCTCGGCTTCGCCAACTTCGAGCGCCTCGTCACCGACCCCACGGTGTGGGCTTCCGTGCGCACCACCTTCGTGTTCGGCTTCTGGGTGGTCACGCTCGAGATGCTGATCGGCGTGGGGCTGGCGCTGCTGCTGGAGAAGGCCGTCCGGGGCGCCAGCTTCATCCGGACCATCTTCGTCATGCCCCTCATGATCGCGCCGGTCGTGGTGGGGCTCATCTGGCGCTACCTGCTCGACGCCCGCAACGGCGTCATCAACTATTACCTGACCGAGATCGGTGAGGCGCTGCCCTTCCTCCAGGCCTTGGGCTTCAAGACCCAGACCTGGCTGGCCGACCCCACCCTGGCGATGGTGTCGATCATCGTCAGCGACGTCTGGCAGTGGACGCCGTTCGTCTTCATGATCGTGCTGGCCGGGCTCCAGGGCCTGCCGGGGGACGTCATGGAGGCGGCGTTCATCGACGGCGCCAACTGGTGGAAGATGACCTGGCACGTCAAGCTGCCGATGCTGCGCAACATCCTGCTCATCGCGCTCCTGATGCGCATCATCGACGTGTTCCGCGCCCTCGAGGTCATCTTCATCATGACCGGCGGCGGTCCCGGGAGCTCCACTCGGGTGCTCTCCCTGACGCTGTTCCAGACGGCCTTCACCTCGCAGGACCTCGGCTACGCGGCGACGATCGCCCTGCTGCTGAGCGTGATCCTGATCGTCTTCAGCATCGTGCTGCTGATGTTCAGCAACCCGCTCAAGGACAAGGCGGACTTCTGATGGCCGCGACCGTGGTGTCACCGCCCGCCCGCCACCGGCGCCGCATCCCCTGGGGTGAGGTCTCGCGCTGGGCCGCGCTCATCGTGCTCGCGATCATCACGATGGCGCCGGTCTTCGTCATGTTCGCCACCTCGCTCAAGACGCAGGTCGAGATCCAGTCGCTGGTCCCGCGCTGGATCTTCATGCCGACGCTGTCGAACTACGAGACGATCATCAACCAGTACCGCTTCCTGCCCTTCCTCATCAGCTCGGCCGTGATCGGCCTGGGTTCGACCGCCATCACGCTGCTGACCGCCGGCATGGCGGCCTTCGCGCTCGCCCGCATGAACTTCCCGGGGCGTGGACTCATCGCCCAGACCACGCTGATCATCCGCATGATCCCGCCGGCGGTGCTGGCCGTCACCGTCATCGGCTTCTGGATCGCGTGGGGCATCGGCGACCTCGTCCCTGGCATCCGTTTCACCCTGCCCGACGGCCTCGGCCGCGGCAACTTCCTCGACGGCAGCCAGCTCGGCCTCATGCTCTTCTACACCGCCCTCAACCTGCCGTTCTCCATCTGGCTGCTGTACGGCTTCATCCGCCAGATCCCGGTGGAGCTCGAGGAGGCCGCCATCGTCGACGGCGCCAACCTGTTCCAGGTGCTCTTCCGGGTGATCTTCCCGCTCATGGGCGCGGGCTTCGCGGTCTCCGCGATCTTCACCTTCCGCATCGCCTGGAACGAGTTCATCCTGGCGCTCATGCTCACCAACCGCTTCACCAAGACGCTGCCCGTGTTCGCCTCCGAGTTCATCCGCGAGG
>JAABTL010000025.1 GCA_011389865.1 Trueperaceae bacterium | reverse complement strand
CAGCCGGTGTCGCTCGAGAACCTGCGCGGCGTGCGCGAGCTGTGCGACCGCCACGGCGTGCCGCTCTTCCTCGACGCCTGCCGCTTCGCGGAGAACGCCTGGTTCATCCGCGAGCGCGAGGCGGGCCAGGGCGAGCGCGAGGTCGCCGACATCGTGCGCGACATCGCCGCCCTCGCCGACGGCATGACGATGAGCGCCAAGAAGGACGGCCTGGCGAACATCGGCGGCTGGCTGGCCGTGCGCGACGACGAGCTCGCCGCCCGCTGCCGCAACCTGCTCATCCTCACCGAGGGCTTCCCTACCTACGGCGGCCTCGCCGGCCGCGACCTCGACGCCATCGCGCAGGGGCTCGAGGAGGTCGTGCAGCACGACTACCTGCGCTACCGCATCCGCTCGACCTGGTACCTGGGCGAGGGCCTGCACCGCGCCGGTGTGCCGGTCATGCGGCCCGTCGGCGGCCACGCCGTCTACATCGACGCGCGCGCCCTGCTGCCGCACGTCCCGCCGCTGCAGTACCCGGGGCAGGCGGTCGCGGTCGCCCTCTACGAGGCCGGCGGCATCCGCGCCTGCGAGATCGGCACGGTCATGTTCGGCCGCCACCCGGACGGCAGCGAGACGCCGGCCGCCCTCGACCTGGTGCGCCTGGCGATCCCGCGCCGCACCTACACGCAGAGCCACGTCGACTACGTCATCGAGGTCTGCGCCGAGGTGGCCGGCCGGGCCGACGAGCTGCGCGGCTACCGCATCGTGCAGGAGCCGCCGGCGCTGCGGCACTTCACGGCGAGGTTCGAGCCGTTGGCGGGGTGAAACGGCTGTCTGCCGTCGCGGCGGACGCATGGATCACCCACCCGAAGCGGACCGCGGGCGCCGCTCAGGGTGGGGGCGAGCCGGGAAGCGACGCGAACGACCGCCGCACCACCGGCGACAGGGCCAGCGCCAGGATCGCGACGCCGTTGCCCGCCGTGACGAACTGGATCGGCCAGGCGAAGCCGATCATCCACCCCTGGACGGCGAGCCAGACGCCGAGCACGAGGCCGAGCGCCAGCGTGCCGGTCCACGCCCAGTGGTGTCCGCTCCAGCGCGAGAGGGCGGCGGCCCAGCCCCAGGCAGGCCGCGCCACGAGGCCGAACGCCAGGAAGAGCAGGGAGACGACCAACGCCGAGAGCGCCCAGCGACGGACCATGGCCCACCAGCCCCTTCGCGGGGGATCGCGGTCAGGCCACGCGCCGCGCCGCACGCGATGCCCGGCGCTGCCGCGCCCGCCGCCACTCGCGCCAAAGATAGCGCAGCAGCACCGGGACGCCGGTGCCCGGCCGCCGCTCGGGCTCTTCGCCCGCGCCGAGCCGCTCGATCTGCCGGTAGAACCAGGCGGTGGCGGCCTGCGCGTTGTAGGCGCGCAGGTCGGCCGACGGGCTGTGCGGGCCGGCCCAGCCGCGCCCGATGCGGATGCGCTCCTCGGGGCTGGGCAGCGGCTCCGTCGAGCCCGCCAGCAGCCGCGCCGGGAACCCTGGCTCGACGCAGAACGGTCGCGCGATGCCCAGCACGTCCGCCTCCCCGGCGCCCAAGACCTCGGCCATGAACGCGGGCGTCCGGAAGCCGCCCGACACCATCAGCGGCACGCCAGGCGTGGCGGCGCGGATCGCGTGGGCGTACTCGAGGAAGTAGGCCTCACGGGCGCGGGTCGCCGCGGCACGGGGTTCGGCGACCGATGCGCGACCGCCCAACCCGGCATCCGCGCCTTGCCCCACGAAGGCGACCCGCCTTTGCCCCGCGAAGGCGACCCGCTCATAGGTGCCCCCGCTGATCTCGAGCAGGCCGATGCCCTCGGCCGCCAGCATGCGGGCGACCTCGACGGCGTCGTCGTGCTCGAAGCCGCCGCGCTGGAAGTCGGACGAGTTCAGCTTGACCGCGACGGGGTAGCCGGGGCCCACCGCCGCGCGGACGGCGCGCACGACCTCGAGCAGGAAGCGCGCGCGGCGCTCGAGCGACCCGCCCCAGGCGTCGCTGCGGCGGTTGCTGCGCGGCGACAGGAACTGGCTGATCAGGTAACCGTGGGCCGCGTGCACCTGCACGCCGGTGAAACCCGCGCGCCGCGCGATCCCGGCGGACCGCGCGAAGGCCGCGATCAGCTCGCCGATCTCGGACTCCTCGAGCGCGCGGGGTCGCGCGAAGAACCCTCGGACCGGGAGCGCCACGGCCGACGGCGCCACGGGCCGGTCGCTGTGGAAGCGGGTGGTCTGCCGACCGGGGTGGTTGAGTTGGGCCCAGAGGTGGTTGCCGCCATGGGTGCCGGCCGCGACCCAGGCGCGCAGCTTCGTCTCGTCGGTCTCGTGGTCCAGGACGACGTTGCCCGCCTGCTCGAGGAAGCGGCGGTCGACCATGACGTGGCCGCTGATCAGCAGCCCGGCGCCGCCGTCGGACCACCTGCGGTAGAGCCGCTCGAGCGCGGGCGTGGCGTCGTCGCGGAGGTCGCCGAGGGCCTCGGTCATCGCCGCCTTGGCGATTCGGTTGGGGAGGACGGCGCCGCACGGGAGCGTGAGCGGCGCGGCGAGCGGCGAGGTCACCGGCGCATCGTAACGGCTGGGCGCAGGGGCCGAGACGGCGGGTGCCGCGGCACGATGCGGCGTCTTCAGAGGCCGTCGAAGGCGGCGTGCCAGCGGGCCGTACCGGCGGCGCCGCTCAGGTACCCGGTCTCGAGTTCGGCGACCATCCAGGCCGCCGCCGGAGCGTCGAACTGGCAACCGATGCCGTAGGCGTCTGCGCGGACGAAGCCGAACCTCGGATAGTAGGCGGGATGCCCGAGCACGACCACGGCCCCCACGCCGATCTCCCGGCAGAGATCGAGGCCCGCCCGTGTCAGCGCGCCGCCGACACCCGTGCGCTGGCGCGCCGGCACGACGGCCAGCGGCGCCAGGCCCATGAGCCGCAATGTGGGATGGTCGGGCAGCGTGACCGGCGAGAACATCACGTGGCCGACGACGTCGCCGGCCTCCTCCGCCACGAGCGACACCAGCGGATCGGCGCCGGCGCGCAGGGCGTCGACCAGGTCGGCCTCCTCCGGCGTGGTGAAGGCGGTGGCGTGGACGCGGCGGACGGCGTCGCGATCGGACGCGAGCTCGGGGCGGACGATCATGCGGTCAGGCTACCTGCGGTCCGTCGGGCCCCGCGCCCCCGGGGGAGCGAGTGGCGGCGGCCGCGTCCGGGTCCGACTGCGGGTCCTCGTACGTGCGGAGCACCTCGAAGCCGAAGGCGCGGTAGAGCGACACGGCGGGATCGGCGTCGGTGAAGGCGTCGACCTCGACCTCGACCAGCCCGAGCGAGCGCAGGTAGCCGACCGCCGACCGCAGCAGCGCGCATGCTACGCCCCGACGGCGCCAGCCGGGGACGACCCCGAGCACGCTGACGTAGCCGAAGCCGGCGCGGCGGAAGCAGATCACGAAGCCGATCGCCTCGCCGGTCGCGAGCGTCTCGGCGACGAAGACCCCGTGCGGGTCGAACTCGGGGAAGCGGTCCCAGTCGCCCGGCCACCGCGGCGCACCGAAGGCGGCGGCGAAGACGGCGGGGATCCGCGTGGGGTCGCGGTCGGGCGCGTAGGGGCGCACGACGACGCCGCCCGGGACGGGCGCCGCGGGGCGCTCCGCGGCCAACCTCATGCGGTGCAGGAACCTGGCGCTCATGCTCGGGCGTGCTCCGTCCGCGCGATGATCTCGTCCTGCAGCTCGCACCCGAGGTCGCAGAAGAAGTCGCTGTAGCCGGCGACCCGCACGAGCAGGCCGCGGTGCTCCTCGGGCCGCTGCTGCGCCGCGCGCAGCACGGCGGCGTCGACGACGTTGAACTGCACGTGGTGGCCGCCGAGGGCGAAGTAGCCGCGCACCAGGGCCGCGAGGCGCGCGAGGCCCTCGTCGCCCTCGAGCGCTCGGGGCGAGAACTTCAGGTTGAGCAGCGTCCCGCCGGTCTTGACGTGGTCCATCGCCGCCGCGGAGCGCAGGACGGCGGTGGGGCCGCGGCGATCGGCGCCCTGCACCGGCGAGATGCCCTCGGAGAGCGGGGCACCGCCGCGGCGACCGTCCGGGGTCGCGCCGGTGACGGAGCCGAAGTACACGTGACAGGTGGTCGGCAGCATGTCGATGTGGTAGGTGCCGCCGCGCGGCGCCGGCCGGCCGTCCACCGCGTCGAAGAACGCGTCGAACGCGCGCCGCATGAGCTCGTCGGCGGCGGGGTCGTCGTTGCCGTAGCGCGGCGTGCGGTTCACGAGCCGCTGCCGCAGGGGCTCGACGGCCGCGAAGTCGGCGTCGAGGGCGGCGACGAGCTCCGGAAGGGCGACGGCGCCGGTCTGGTAGACGTGCCGTCGCAGGGCCGACAGCGCGTCGGTCAGGGTGCCGATGCCCACGCCCTGGAGGTAGGTGGTGTCGTAGCGCGCCCCGCCGGCGTTGTAGTCGCGCCCGGCGGCGATGCAGTCGTCGATCAGCAGCGACAGGTAGGGCGCCGGCATCTCCTCGGCGTAAAGGGCCTGCACGACGGCGTTGCCGTGCAGCTTGACCTCGACGAGATGGCGCAACTGCGCGTCCCAGGCGGCGAACAGGTCGTCGAAGGTCGCGAGGGCGTCGAGGGCGCCGCTGCGGGGACCGACCTGCGCGCCGGTCCGCGGGTCGCGACCGTCGTGCAGCGCCAGCTCGAGCAGCTTGACGAGGTTGACGTAGCCGGAGAGGACGTAGGCCTCCTTGCCGAAGGCGCCCGTCTCGATGCAGCCGCTGGTGCCGCCCTCGCGGGCGTCCTCGAGGCGCTTGCCCTGCCGCAGGAGCTCCGCGACGACGACGTCGGCGTTGAAGAGCGCCGGGTAGCCGATCCCCTCGCGAATCACGCGGCAGGCGTGGAGCAGCAGCGCGTCGGGCGTGTCGCGGGCGACCTGCACGTTGCACTGCGGTTGCAGCAGCCGCATCTCCTCGGCGACCTCGAGGATCAGGTGCGAGACCTCGTTGGCGCCCTGGCGCCCGTCGGCGAGCAGGCCGCCGAGGTTGATGTTGACGAAGTCGTTGTAGGTGCCGCTCTCGGCGGCGGTGACGCCCACCTTGGGCGGGGCGGGCTGGTCGGCGAACTTGACCCACAGGCAACCGAGCAGCTCCTTGGCGCCCTCGCGCGTCAGGCTGCCGTCGCGCAGCCCGGCCTCGTAGAAGGGTCCCAGGTGCTGGTCGAGGTGGCCGGGGTTGAAGGCGTCCCAGCCGTTGAGCTCGGTGACGACGGCGAGGTGGTGGAACCAGTAGGCCTGCAGCGCCTCGTGGAAGTCGCGCGGCGGTTCGGCCGGCACCCGGCGGCAGACCTCGGCGATGCGGCGCAGCTCGTGGCGGCGCGCCGCGTCGGGCTCTTCGTCCGCGCGGGCGTCGGCCAGCTCTGCGTAGCGCGCGGCGTAGCGCATCCCGGCCTCCGCGGCGGCGTCCATCGCGGCGAGCTGCTCGAGCCGGGCGGTCGCGTCGGGGTCGCGTTCGGGGTCCAGCGAGGCCCTGGCCGCGGCGATCTCGGCCAGAAACTGCCGCAGCCCCTTGCGGAACGCCTTGCCGTCGGTGGTCGTGTGGCCGGGCGCGCGCTGCTCCATGAACTCGGTGAAGCAGCCCGCCTCGTAGGCGCGCAGCCACGCCTCCGCCACCGAGGCGAAGACCCTGTCTCGCAGCGAACGACCCGTCCAGAACGGGATCACCTCGCGCTCGTAGGCGTCGACCACCTCGTGCGGGACCGCGTAGCTGGTCTTCTCGCGGGTGGCGAGGACCTCGAGGTCCTGCAGGGAGTGGCAGGTGAGCTCGGGGAAGGTCGGCGTGGCGGCCGGCTCCGGCCCGCGCTCGCCGACGATCAGCTCGTCCGGCCCCAGGTACAGCTCGCGCTCCTCGCACAGCCTCCGGAACGCCAGCGCGCGGCGCGTGGGCGGCGCGTGACGCTCGCCCTCCTCGCGGTAGAAGCGGGTCATCAGCAGCGCCCGCTCGGCGGAGATCGTGGGGCGTCGCGCCAGCGAAGCCTGTCGAAGTCGGGCTACCCGGTCACGCACGCGCGTCGCCTCCGATCCGGACGTCGTTCCCGGCGGCGCGCAGGGCGGCCGCCAAGGCCGAGACGCTCTCGGCCAGCCGCGCCCCCGAGGCCTCGAACCCGTATCCGCGCCCCAGCCGCGCGTACTTGGCGGCGGCCGTCTCGTGGTACGGCAGCAGCCACACGGGGTACCGGTGCCGCAGCGTGCCGAGCAGCGCGACGAAGCCGTCGCGGGCTTCGGCGTCGTCGTTGACGCCGGGGATCACGGGTACCCGGAGCCACAGCCGCGCCCCGGCAGCGTCGAGCCCGCGCAGGTTGTCCACGATCACCCGCAGGGGCACGCCGGTGAAGCGCGCGTGGCGCCCCGGGTCGGGGTGCTTGAGGTCGAAGAGCACGAGGCCGGCGGCCTCGGCGGCCGCCAGCGCGACGGCGCGCGGGGCGTAGCCGGAGGTGTCCACGGCCGTGTGAAGGCCACGGTCGCGGCACGCCCGCAGGCAGACCAGGAGGAAGTCCGGCTGCGCGAGGGGCTCCCCTCCGGAGAAGGTGACGCCGCCGCCCGAGGCCTCGAAGAACGGCCGGTCGCGGGCGACCTCGTCGACCAGCGCCGCGCTCGACCACGCCGCGCCCAGCAGCTCGCGGGCGCCCGTCGGGCAGGCATCGACGCAGCGGCCGGCGGCGGCGCAGCGGTCACGGTCGGTGACCGGCGTGCCGTCCTCCGTCAGCGTGATCGCGCCCTCCGGGCAGGCGTCCACACACGCACCGCAGCGGACGCAGCGGCCCGGTGTCACGGAGAGCACCGGCCGCGGGTCGAGCCCCTCCGGGTTGTGGCACCAGGCGCAGCGCAGCGGGCAGCCCTTGAGGAAGACGGTGGTGCGGATCCCGGGGCCGTCCTCGGCGCTGCCGCGCTTGACGTCGAACACGACGCCGGTCGGCCCTGCGGTAGGCGCAGGCCCTACAGCCATAGCCGCGGGCAGCGTCATCGTGCGCGGGGCCGTGTCCATCGCGACCATCATGCACCCGCTGCGCCGCGCGGGCGAGGGCGGTCCGCCACGGCGGCCGGGGCATCGACGCGCGGCGCCTCCGGTACCATCGCCACGATGGGCTGGCGCGAGCGAATCGGGCGCGTGATCTTCGAGACCGACACGCCGGCGGCGCGGGCGTTCGACGTCGTGCTGCTGTGGGCCATCGTCGCCAGCGTCGTGGCGGTCGTGCTCGAGAGCGTCCCCTCATTCCGCGCCGACTACGGGCCGCTACTGCGCCGGGTCGAGTGGGCGTTCACGCTGGCGTTCACCGTCGAGTACGTCCTGCGGCTGCTCACCGCCGGTCGCGAGCGGCGCTACGCGTTCAGCTTCTTCGGCCTCGTCGACCTGTTGGCGATCCTGCCCGCCTACCTCGCGCTGCTGCTCGGGGCCAGCCCGTACCTGGCGGTGCTGCGGGCGCTGCGGCTGCTGCGGGTGTTTCGCGTCTTCAAGCTCGCCCGCTACCTGGGCGAGGCGAGCGTCCTCGCGCAGGCGCTCGCCGCCAGCCGCGCCAAGATCACCGTCTTCCTGACCTTCGTGCTGACCGTCGTGCTGGTGGTGGGCGCGTTCATGTACGTCATCGAGGGCCCCGAACGCGGCTTCGACAGCATCCCCACGAGCGTGTACTGGGCGATCGTCACGCTCACGACCGTCGGCTACGGCGACATCTCGCCGCAGACGCCGCTCGGCCGCACGCTCGCTGCCGCCCTGATGATCCTCGGCTACGCCGTCATCGCCGTTCCGACGGGCATCGTCACCACCGAGCTGGCGCGCGCCGGCGACGGCCGCGAGGCGTCGCGGCGGCGGGCGGCCGAGCGGAGGATCTGCGGCGACTGCGGGCTGACCGGGCATGGCGAGGACGCGAAGTACTGTCGGCGCTGCGGGGCGGCGCTGCCCGAACGGTCATCCAGCTGAGGCCGCCACCTCAGCGACGCCGATCGCCTTCGCCCCGCTGCACGTACTCGTGGATCAGCGCCACGCGGTCGAGCCGGCCGCGCGCCTCGTTCGACCGCAGGTGCGTGGTCACCTCGGGCACGCGCTGGAAGGGCTCGACGATGGACCCCTCGACGACGGGCGCTAGGGCGTCCGCCTCCCGCAGGTACGACATGACGTCGATGTCGTGCGGCAGCAGGTCGATCCCGCGGACGTAGAGCGCGGCGCTGCCCGCGAGCCACCAGTCGACGCCGGCCTCGGCGTGCCGGTCGGCGACCCAGGCCAACGCCCCGTCGACGGCCGCGGGCGTGACGCGTCGGTCGCGCGCCTCGCGCAGGTAGCGGACCCAGCGCGCCTCGATCGCTTGGAAGTCGTGCGGGAACAGCAGGTCGTGGCGCCGGAAGCGCTTCTCGAACCGGCCGTCGGCCTCCGCGTAGAACTGCGCGGAGAGCAGCGCCGCCGTCGCCGCGTCAGCGTCCTCGACGACGAAGCGCACCTCGTCGCCCTGGCCCCGAATGCTGGCGTTCACGCCCCGAGCGTCACCGGGTCGCGACGCCCGCCATCCGCACCCTTGGTCGGGACCGAGTGGATCCTCACCGCACCCGGGCCAGGAACCGATCGACGACGCTGCGGAACGTCTCTGGATCGGCCCACATGAGCGGGTGCTCCTCGCCGTGGCGGTGGTGGGCCGTGCTCGCGAGGAAGACGCTGCAGTCGGGAATGATGCCCGCGATGCGCGCGAACGCCGCCGCGATGCCTGGGGTGACGTCGTCCTGCAGGCTGCCGGTCATCAGGACGGGGCAGCGGATCGCGTTCAGCACGTGTTCGCCGATCGCGTAGCCGCCGCGGTCGGCGATGCCCCGCGCGAGCGCCGTGTCCGCGTCGATCACCGCGCGCCAGTCGTCGCCGTGCTGCTGGCGCAGCGCATCGCCGTGCCGCACCAGGTAGTGCTCGCGCCGGTCGAGCGCGCGATGCAGCGTCCGATGGTCGAGGTCGGCCAGGAAGCTGTCCACGACGACGCCCAGCACCGTGAGGCGGTGCAGCGCCGCCTGCCGGCCCGCGAAGTGCAGCGCCGCAAGCGCGCCCCCGCCGGCCCCGAGCACGTAGCAGCGGTCGATGCCCAACCCGAGCAAGAGGTGGCAGGCGAAGTCGGCCCGGAAGTTCCAGGGGTCGAACGTGCGCTCGTCCAGGTAGCGCAGCGCGCGCGTCGACCCGCCCGTTCCGGGCATGTCGAAGGCGAGCACGCGAAAGCGATGGGCCAGGTGCGCCATCTCGCCCTCGTAGGCGACGGCTGCGTGGATGTCGTCGGGGAGGATGAGGAGCGCCTCCCCCGCCCCGCGTTCGAGGTAGTGGATCGCCTGCTCGCCGATGTCCAGGGTGGGCATCCTCGGCTCCCTTCGGTGTGTGTCCTCGGTGGATCCCCGGCGTTCGCCAGCGAGCATGCGCGATCAGCGTTCACGCCACCAGGTACACCCAGCCCGGCCGCCACGCGACGTCCTCCGCGGCCAGTTCCTCGAGCGCGACGCCGTTCAGCCGCTGCTCGAACGCCCAACGCGTGGCGATGTGGCCGATGACCAGCACCCGCGCGCCCGCCCAGCGCAGCGGCAGGTCGTCCACGAAGCGGCCGACTCTCGCGACGGCCGCCCGCCAGCTCTCGCCACCCGGGTAGGGGGCGTCGAGGAAGCGCGCGCGATCGCCGTGGACGACGGCGCGCGGCGCGCCGTTCAGCTCGCCGTAGTCGCACTCGCGCAGGCGCCAGTCCAGCAGGATCGGGACGCCGGCGCCGCCGAAGGCGATCTCGGCCGTCTCGACGGCGCGGCGCAGGTCGGATGCGAAGACGGCGTCGATCCCGTCCGCACGGCGCCGTCGGCCCAACTCGGCCGCCTCGCTACGCCCCCGCGCCGAGAGCCTGCCCGGCAGCCAACCCGCGGCGACGCCGGCCTCGTTGTCCTCACTGGTCGCGTGCGTCTCGAAGACGATCCTCGCGCTCACGCTCCCGCCACCGGAAGATCCTGCCCGAAGCCGGCCGCGAGACCGCGCTGCCGCTCGCTCAGGTATCCACGCAGCCGCGTCATCCACTCGGGCGGGTCGGGCACGTCCTCGGCGAGGGCGTGCGCCACGCGGGCGTAGCCGTAGAGCTCGGCGAAGCGCCGGTACTCGGGCTCGCGCGCCTCGAACCCCGGCTCGAGCGGGTGGCGGGTCGCGTACCCGCGGAGGAAGGCGCCCCGCAACCCCGCGAGCGCCTCCGCCGGCGCCTCCTCGCGCAGGCTCGCGAGCGCGCGCTCGACGTCCATGCCGAGCCAGTGGCGCATCGTGTCGTCGAAGTCGATGGCCCAGCAGCGGCCGTCGGACGCGTCGAAGAAGACGTTGTCGAGCTCGAAGTCGTAGTGCACGAGCGCGTACCCGGGACCGGTCCGCAGCCGGTCCGCCCACCGCCGCCGCAACGCGGCGATCGCTGGAACGGCCGGCGAGCGATCACCGAGGCCGACGAGCGTGCGCTCGGCCCAGTCGAGCGCGTCGTCGTGCGAGCGGCGCGGCTCGCCCGGCGGCCGGTAGTCGGCCGCCGCGACGTGCAACCCACCCAGCGCGGCCCCGTAGGACGCCGCCACGGCATCGTCGAGCGTCAGGCGCCCCAGCTGGGTGCCCGGGACGCCCTCGAACAGGGTCGCGACGTGGGGGCCCCACGGCGTCGCGACCTCTACGACCGGGGCGCCGGTGCGGGCGGGCAGCGGCCGCGCCGCCGGGTAGCCCCGCGCCCGCAGGTGCTCGACGAAGGCGACCTCCGCCTCGACCTGCGCGCGCGGCTTCTCCGTCGCGGGGGCGTAGCGCAGGTAGCAGGTCCGTCCGTCGAGCTCGACCGGCACGACGGCGTTGGCGGAGATCCGGAAGCGGTCGAGCGACGCGGGGGCGTCGTCGCTCCACGCCGCGAGCACGGCGCGCGTGAGCTCGGGACGGTGGTCGAGGTGTCGTAGGGGGAGCACGACCGTGGGCTACCCGCCGACGGCGAGCCACACGGACAGACCCTCGGGCACCAGCCGCTGACGCGCGCCGGCCGCCACGACCGGACCGGTGCCGCCCTCGGCGACGATGCCGGCATCGGTGTCGATCACCAGCCGCCAGCCGGTGCCCTCGGGCGCGGGCGGCATGACCACGGGGCCGCCGCGCGGGCCATGGAACCACACCAGGAAGGTGTCGTCGCGCAGCGGCTCGCCGAAGACGTCGACCTCGCCGGCGAGGCGCGGCGTGGTGGTGGTGGCGCCGTCGTCCGGCGCCGCGCCCTCCGCGAGTGCACCGCCCTCCGAGAGGGCGCCGCTCTTGCCGAGAGCGCCGCTCTCCGCAAGAGCGCCGCTCTCGGCAAGAGCGCTCCCGTCGAGCAGCATGCCGAAGGCCGGATCGTCGTCGTGCCAGTCGGCCGCCGTCATCGTGCGGCCGTCGCGCTGCCACCAGCTGACGTCGCGGCGGCCGTCCGGCCGCAGGCGGCCGGTGAGGAAGCTGCGGCGGCGGAAGACCGGGTGCGCGCGGCGGAAGGCCACCATCTCGCGGGTGAACGTCAGGAAGCTCTCGGCCTCGTCGTCGAGCGACCAATCGAACCAGCTGATCTCGTTGTCCTGGCAGTAGGCGTTGTTGTTGCCCTGCTGGGTGCGCCCCAGTTCGTCGCCGCCGAGCAGCATCGGCACGCCCTGCGAGAGCAGCAGCGTGGCGAGCAGGCCGCGGCGCCGGACGAGCCTGCGGCGGCGCACGCCGGG
The DNA here is from genome assembly GCA_011389865.1 of Trueperaceae bacterium. GTDB lineage: Bacteria > Deinococcota > Deinococci > Deinococcales > Trueperaceae > JAABTL01. The sequence continues at coordinate 25,976 of JAABTL010000025.1, read as the reverse complement.
GCGGTCGGTGGGGCCCTCGACCCCCGCGTTGCTCGAGATCTCATGCTGGTGGCCGTCGCGGTTGCCCTCGCCGTTGGCGTGGTTGTGGCGGCGCTCGTAGCTGACCACGTCGGCGAGCGTGTAGCCGTCGTGGGCGGTGACGAAGTTGACCGACGCCCACGGCCGCCGGCCGTTGTGGGCGTAGAGGTCGGCCGAGCCGCCGAGGCGACTGGCGAGCTCGGCGGCCCGCTGCGGATCGCCACGCCAGTACGCGCGCACCGCGTCGCGGTAGCGGCCGTTCCACTCCAGCCACTGCCAGGGGAAGTTGCCGACCTGGTAGCCGCCGTGGCCGACGTCCCACGGCTCCGCGACGAGCTTCACCTGCGACAGCACCGGGTCCTGCTGGATGACCGTGAAGAAGGGCGACAGCATGTCGACGTCGTGCAGCTCCCGCGCCAGCGCCGACGCGAGGTCGAAGCGGAAGCCGTCGACGCCCATCTCCGTGACCCAGTAGCGCAGGCTGTCGGTGACCAACTGCAGCACGTAGGGGTTGCCCGGATCGAGCGTGTTACCGGTACCGGTGTAGTCGCGGTAGAAGCGCATGTCCTCCGGCGAGAGCTTGTAGTACGCGCGGTTGTCGATACCGCGGAACGACAGCGTGGGACCGCGGTGGTCGCCCTCGCCGGTGTGGTTGTAGACCACGTCGACCATGACCTCGATGCCGGCGCGGTGCAGCTCGCGAACCATCGTCTTGAAGTCGTTCACCGCCGTGAGCGGACCGTTGCTGGAGTAGCGCGGCTCCGGCGCGAAGTAGCCGAGCGGGTGGTACCCCCAGTAGTTGCTGAGCCCGAGGTCGAGCAGCCGCGGCTCGTCGACCACCGGCGTCACCGGCAGCAGCGACACGCTGGTGACGCCGAGCGACCGCAGGTGGTCGAGCACGGGCGGCGAGGCCAGGCCCAGGAAGCTGCCGCGCAACTCGTCCGGCACGTCGGGGTGGAGCATCGTCATGCCGCGGACGTGGGTCTCGTAGAGCACCATGTCTTCCCACGGGACGCGCGGCGGCGCGACGCCCTGCCAGTCGAAGGCGTCGTCGACGACGGCGCCCAGGGGCGCGTAGGGGGCGGAGTCGGTCTCCTCGCGGGCCTCGCCGCCGGGGCCGACGACGGACCCCATCAGGCTCGGGTGCCAGCGGTAGGGCCGGCCGATCGCCCGCGCGTACGGATCGAGCAGCACCTTGTTGGGGTTGAAACGGTGGCCGTCCTGCGGTGCCCAGGGACCGTCGACGCGCAGCCCGTAGCGCTGTCCGGGGCGTACGCCGGGGAGGTAGCCGTGCCACACGGGACCGGTCCGTTCCTGCAGCGTCCAGCTGGCGCTCGGTTCCGGGTCGTAGGCGGTGTCGAACAGCACCACCTCGACGGAGGTGGCGTGCACGGCGAACAGCGCGAAGTTGACGCCGGTGCCGTCCCAACTGGCCCCGAGGGGGAACGGTCGCCCGGGCAGGGCAACGCTGGTGGACGGTCGAGCACGCTCGACCACGGTGGTCATCGGTCCCAGTATGCCAAGTCGCCGGGCCGGAACGTGGTGTCGATCCGGCACGCGAAGGCCTCGAGGCCATCGCGGTCGGGCGGTGTGAGGAAATACCGGAAGTTCGCCAGGTAGCGCAGCACCACCGCCTCGGAGAGCCCGCGCGCCTCGGCCTCTGCCCGCGCGACGTCGGCGAGGTGCCCGAGCCCGCGGGTGCGGGCGGCGCGCAGTTCGGCGACCAAGCGCGGCGAAGGGGGTCGCTCGCGATCGGCGGCCCAGACGGCGAACGTGAACGGCAGACGGGTGAGCCGGTACCAGGCCTCCCCGAGGTCGGTCGCGTAGGGGACGCGGCCGCCGATCTCGCGCTGGGTGACGGCCTCCTCGAGCGCCGCGTCGCCGATCAGCAGCGCGGCGTCGTAGTCGCCGAGCATCGCCTCGAGGTCGGAGGCGGCGGGGACGAACGTCGCGTCGATACCGTCCGCGTCGAGGAGCAGCCGCAGCAGCGCGACGCTGGTCGCCGACTCCTCGGTCACGGCGATGCGCCCGCCCGCGAGCTCGGCCCACGGCGCGTGGTGGAACAGCGTGACGCTGTGCACGGGCCCCAGGGTGGCGATCGAGAAGTCGGGCAGCGCGACCAGGCGGTCGCGGTGGCGCACGAACTCTGCGCTGGAGACGAGCGTCAGGTCGAGGTCGCCGGCGAGCAGGCGGGCGTTGAGGTCGGTGGGGACGCCGCGGTGGAAGCAGGCGCCGGGCCAGGGCTCGAGGCCCCAGTGGAGCGGCGCCACGTTGGTGTAGGCGACGATCCCCAGGCGCTCGCCGGGGGCGACGTCATGGCACGATGACGGCGTTCTGGCCGAATCCCGCTCGTCCTGCTCTGCCTCCGTCGCGCTCACGCGAACACCTCGAGCTCGCGGTAGAGCGCGTCGCGGCGCACCGGCACGCGGCCGGCGTCGCGGATGAGCTTCACCAGCTCGTCCTCCGTCATGCCCATCTCGGTCTCGGCACCGGAGGCGTGCGCGATGCGCTCGTCCTTGATCGTGCCGTCGATGTCGGACACCCCGGCCGACAGCGCCACCTGGGTGTGCTCGGGCGTGATCATGATCCAGTAGCCCTTGATGTGCGGGAAGTTGTCCAGGTACACGCGGGCGACCGCCAGGTTGCGCAGGTCGTCGACACCGGTGGTGCGCGCCCGCCGGCCCTCGGCCTCGAGCTCGGCGGAGAGCGCGTTGTGCTCCGGCTGGTAGGCGAGCGGGATGAAGCTGAAGAAGCCACCGGTGTCGTCCTGCAGCCGGCGCAGCCGGTCCATGTGGTCCAGCCGGTCTTGCAGCGTCTCGACGTGGCCGTAGAGCATCGTCGCGTTGGTGGGGATGTCCAGCTCGTGGGCGGTGCGATGGACCTCGAGCCAGCCCTCGGCGGTCACCTTCGCGCGCGCGATGCGACGCCGCACGCCCTCCGCGAAGATCTCAGCGCCGCCGCCGGGCATCGCCACCAGGCCGGCCTCCTTGAGCTGCGTCAGCACCTCGCGGTAGCCGAGCCGCGGCCGCGTGATCTTGGTGAAGTGGTGGATCTCGGCGGCGGTCCACGCTTTGACCTGCACGCCGGGGTAGCGCTCGGTGAGCCCGCGCACCAGGTCGAGGTAGTAGTCCCACGAGCGCTTGGGGTGGTGGCCCGAGGCGATGTGCACCTCGGTGAGGTCCGGGTGGTAGTGCCTGTCGACGTAGGCCCACACGTCCTCGAGGTCGTAGTCCCACACGCCGTCGTCGCCGAAGTGCTTGGCGAAGCCGCAGAAGGTGCAGCCGACGTAGCAGACGTTGGTCTGCGACAGCCGCAGCGAGTGCACGAAGTACGCCTTGTCGCCCACGCGGCGCTCGCGCACCACGTCCGCCAACCGCAGCACGGCGGGCAGATCGCGGGTGCGGTAGAGCACCATGCCCTCGTCGAACGTCAGCCGCCGGCCCTCCAGGACCTTGTCGGCGACGGGGCGGAGCTCGGGGTCGCGCACGCGGACCTCGGCGACGGTGGGGGCGGCGGTGACGCTCATCGGGCGCAACCTACCACGCCGGGACCGCCGTCCTGGACGCCTGGAACGCAATGTGGCCGGGCACACGGTCGCCTACACCGGACCCCCGCGACGTCAGATGTGCAGCGCCCGCCCGTCGACCGCCAGCGCCGCCTCCTTGACGACCTCGGCGAGCGTCGGGTGCGCGTGCACCACGCGCGCGACGTCCTCGCTCGAGGCGTGGAAGGCCATCGCGGCGACCGCCTCGGCGATGAGGTCACCCGCGCGCGGGCCGATGACGTGGACGCCCAGCACGCGGTCGGTGTCGCCGTGAGCGAGGATCTTGACCTTGCCCTCGGTGCGCGCCATCGCCCGCGCGCGGCCGTTGGCGGCGAACGGGAACACGCCCTTGCGCACGGGGACGCCCTGGGCGGCGAGCTCCTCCTCGCTGCGGCCGACCGAGGCGATCTCGGGGTCCGTGTAGACCACGCTCGCCACCAGGCCGTAGTCGACGTGCCCGTGGCCGGTGGCCAGCATCTCGGCCAGGGCGACGCCGTCCTCCTCGGCCTTGTGGGCCAGCATGGGGCCGTGGATCAGGTCGCCGATCGCGTACACGCCCTCGGCGCTGGTCGCGAAGCGCTCGTCGACCACCACGCGGCCCTGCCCGTCCACCTGCACGCCGGCCTCGTCGAGGCCGAGCCCCTCGCTGTTCGGCTTGCGCCCGGTGGCGACCAGCACCCGGTCGGCGACGACGTCGTCGGCGCCCTCGAGCGAGAGCGTGACCTTCTCGCCCTTCACCGACGCGCCGGTCACCCTGACGCCCGTGCGGATGTCCATGCCCTGCTTCTTGAAGACCTTGCGCGCCTCCTTGGCGATCTCGGCGTCCATGCCGGGGAGGATGCGGTCGAGGTACTCCAGCACGCTGACCTTGGCGCCCAACCGGCCCCATACGCTGCCGAGTTCGAGGCCGATCACGCCGGCGCCGATGACCACCAGGTGCTCGGGGACCTCGTCCCAGGCGAGCGCCTCGGTGCTCGTGCCGATGCGGTCCGCGTCGACCTCGACGCCGCGCAGGTCGGCCACGCGGCTGCCGGTCGCCAGGACCACGTGCTTGGCCCGCAGGCGCCGCTCGCCTTCGGCCGTCTCGACGACGACCTCGCCGGCACCGGCGAGGCGCCCCGTTCCGTGGACGCGCTCGATCTTGTGCTTCTTGAACAGGTACGCCACGCCGTCGGTGTTCGCCTTGACGACGGCGTCCTTGCGGGCGTGCATGGCGGCGAGGTCGAACTCGACCGAGCCGACCTTCACGCCGTGGTCGGCGAGGTGGTCCCTCGCCTCGAGGTAGCGCTCGCTGGATTCGAGGAGCGCCTTGCTCGGGATGCAGCCGATGCGCACGCAGGTGCCGCCGAGGGCGGCCTCGCGCTCCACGCAGGCGACGGTGAGGCCCAACTGTGCGGCGCGGATCGCGGCGACGTAGCCGCCCGGACCCGCCCCGATGATGACGACGTCGAACTCTGCCATGGTTCCTCCGGCGGCATGCTACCGCGGGGGACGACGCCTGGGCGGTCGCCTCCCTGCCGCCGGGCCGCGCGCGCCGCGGCCGCCCCGGCGCCCCGCGGGCCAGCCTCGGTCGGCTGGCGCACGTTCGCCGCGGTGCCTCGCGGCGCATGCTGAGGGCATGTCCCGCACCCTCCTCGCCGTGCTGCTCGTCTCCGCCGCGACTTTCGCCTGGATGACCTGGGGGCCGAACGCCGTGACCCAGGCCCAGGGTGAGGCCGCGCCTCCGGCGGGCGCGTCCACGACCTCGATCGACGCCACCGGCGACGGCGTCACGACGGCCCCCGGCCAGTCGGTCGCCTACTTCGCCGCCGGCTGCTTCTGGTGCACCGAGTCGCGCTTCGAGAAGGTGCCCGGCGTGCTCGACGTACGCTCGGGCTACATGGGCGGCGACGCCCCGCGGCCCAGCTACGAGCAGGTCGTCCGCGGCGGCACCGGCCACCGCGAGACGGTCGAGGTCCTGTTCGACCCGGACACCGTCAGCTACCAGCAGCTGCTCGACGCGTTCTGGCGCATGCACGACCCGAGCGACGCCGGCGGCGCCTTCGTCGACCGCGGCCACGCCTACACCTCGGCCATCTACCCCGTCGACGCCGAGCAGGAGCGCCTCGCGCGCGAATCGCGCGCCGCGCTCGACGCCAGCGGCAAGTTCGACCGCCCCATCGCCACGACGATCGCCGCCGCCGGGCCGTTCTGGCTGGCGGAGGACTACCACCAGGACTACGCCAGGCTGAACCCCGTGCGCTACGGCTACTACGCCGCCGCGTCCGGCCGCATCCAGTTCATCGAGCGCGTGTGGGACGGCGACGACACCGTCTACGCCCTCGCCGACGGCGACGGCGCCGCGCGGCCCGCCTGGTGGCGGCCGATCCCGAGCGACGCGGAGCTGCGCGCCACCCTCGACCCGCTGACCTACCGCGTCATCCGCGAGGACGCCACCGAGCGCGCCTTCAGCCACCCCTACGACGCGCTCTTCGACGACGGCATCTACGTCGACGTCGTCAGCGGCGAGCCGCTCTTCTCGTCGCTCGACAAGTTCGACTCGGGCACCGGCTGGCCCTCGTTCACCCGACCGATCGACCAGTACGTGGTGATCGCCTACGACCGCACGCTGTGGATGGTGCGCACCGAGGCCCGCAGCCGCTACGGCGACGCCCACCTCGGCCACGTGTTCGACGACGGCCCCGAGCCCACCGGCGAGCGCTGGTGCATCAACGGGGCCGCACTACGCTTCGTGCCACTCGCCGACATGGCGGACGAGGGCTACGGCGACTGGCTGCACCTGTTCGAGGGCGCGAGCGAGTAGCGCACCGCGGCATCTCCACCCCCGCGAAGGACATCGCCGTGATACGTTCGCGGCTCAGGCGCATCGGAGGACGATGATGACCGACCTTGCCGAGGAGACCCTCACTCGCAGTACGGGCAACGTCTTCGCCGATCTCGACTTAGCGGATCCGGCGGAACTCGCGATCAAGTCCACGCTACTCGGCGCCCTCCAGGGCGTCATCGACCGACACGCCGAACCCGAGGCTGGGGCGATCCACGTCGAGCTGCAGGATGACGAGACCCAAGCCATCGCTGACGGTGACCCCGGCGCGTGGACCTTCGACGGCCTAGTGTCGCTGCTCGATCGACTGGGTTTGCGGGTCGCCGTCAGGGTCCTCGACGGAACCGGGACGCCACGACTCGAACGCGAGATCGTCCCGGTCGCGGCTAACGCCGACCCGGCGCACGGCGACTGACGCGCCCCAGCCTCAGACCTTCAGACCTCCAGCAGCATCCGCGCCGGTTGCTCGACGCCTTCCTTGATGCGCCGCAGGAAGGTCACGGCCTCGCGGCCGTCGACGATGCGGTGGTCGTAGGTCAGCGCGACGTACATCATCGGGCGGACGACGACCTCGCCCTTGACGGCGATCGGCCGCTGCTGGATCGCGTGCATGCCGAGCACGCCGCTCTGCGGCGGGTTGACGATCGGGGTCGACATCAGCGACCCGAACACGCCGCCGTTGGTGATCGTGAAGGTGCCGCCCTGCAGCTCCTCGGGCGCGATCTTGTTGCTGCCGGCGCGCTGGCCGAGGTCGCCGATCGCCGCCTCGATCTGGGCGAACGACAGCCGCTGCGCGTCGCGCAGCACGGGCACCATCAGGCCCTTGGGGGTCGAGACGGCGACGCCGATGTCGTAGTAGTTCTTGTAGACGATCGACTGCTCGCGGATCTCGGCGTTGAGCTGCGGGAACTCGCGCAGCGCCTCGATCGTCGCCTTGACGAAGAAGCTCATGAAGCCCAGGCGCACGCCGTGCCGCTTCTCGAAGGCGTCCTTGTGCTCGGAGCGCAGCGCCATCACGGCGCTCATGTCGATCTCGTTGAAGGTCGTGAGCAGCGCCGCGGTCTGCTGGGCCTGCACCAGCCGCTCGGCCACCTTGCGGCGCAGCGGCGACATCGGCACGACTTCCTCTTCGCGGTCGCCGCCGGCGGTAGGCGCTGCTGCGGGCTTCGGCGCGCTCGCCGGCGCCGCGGCCGGGGCGGCCTTGGCCGGGGCGGCCGACCTGCCCTCGACCGCGCGCGCCACGTCCTCCTTGAGCACGCGGCCCCCGGGCCCGGTCGGCGCGACGTCGCTGGCCTTCATGCCGGCCTCGTCCAGCGCGCGCTGGGCGGCGGGCATGACCTTGGCGTCGCCGGCGGCGGCCGGGGCGGCCGCGGGCTCTTCCGCGGGCTCGTCCGCGGCCGCCGGGGCCTCGGCGGCCGGCGTGGGCGCGGGCGTGGTGGCAGCATCCCCCTCGGCTTCGGCCGCGCCAGCGGCCTCGGCCTCGACGCGCGCGATCACGTCGCCCACCTGGGCGGCATCGCCGACGCCGAAGAGCTGCTCCGCGAGCACGCCGTCGACCGGCGACGGCACCTCGACGGTGGCCTTGTCGGTCTCGAGCTCGACGAGCGGGTCGTCGCGCTTCACGGCGTCGCCCGGCTGCTTGAGCCAGGCGCCGACGAACACCTCGGTGATCGACTCACCGACGCTGGGCACGGTCACGTCAACGGGCATGGTCACGCTCCTCGAGGCCGGTGCGCGCCACCGGCGTGGGTTCGCTGTTGCGGGTCACTTGCCCCGTCCCTCGAGGACGGGGTCCCGGCTGGCGGGCACCTCGCCGAGCGCCTCGCGGATCAGCTCGGCCTGTTCGATGCGGTGGCTGCTGGCCGACCCGGTCGCCGGGCTGGCCGAGGCGGGCCGGAAGACGCCCGAGAACGGCCGGCCGGCGACCTCTTCGCCCCAGGCGACGCGCAGGTAGCGCCAGGCGCCCATGTTCTCCGGCTCCTCCTGGACCCACACGACCGGCACGCCGGCCGCGTAGGTGGCCAAGGCGGCGTCCAGCTCCTGCTGACGCAGCGGGTAGAGCTGCTCGAGGCGCACGATCGCGACGTCTTCGCGCCCCTGCTCCTCGCGGGCGGCCAAGAGGTCGTAGTAGACCTTGCCGCTGCACAGCAGGACGCGGGAGGCCGCGTCCGGGTCGACGGTGTCGTCGGCGATGACGTGCCGGAAGGCGGTGCCCTCGGTGAAATCCTCCAGCGCGGAGACGGCCTGCGGGTGACGCAGCAGGCTCTTGGGCGTCATCACGATCAGCGGCTTGCGCCACGGCCGCAACACCTGGCGCCGCAGCAGGTGGAACATCTGCGCGGGCGTGCTGGGGTAGACGACCTGCATGTTGTCCTCGGCGCAGAGGGTCAGGAAGCGCTCGAGGCGGGCGCTGGAGTGCTCCGGGCCCGCGCCCTCGAAGCCGTGCGGCAGCAGCAGCACGAGGCCGGAGAGCCGGCGCCACTTGTCCTCGCCGGACGCGATGAACTGGTCGATCACCACCTGCGCCGTGTTGACGAAGTCGCCGAACTGCGCCTCCCACAGGACCAGCCCCTCGGGCCAATCGAGGGAGTAGCCGTACTCGAAGCCGAGCACGCCGTTCTCCGAGAGGGGGCTGTTGTGCACGTCGAACATGCCGCCGTCGGCGGCCAGCGCGTCGAACACGCGATGCTTGGCACCCGTCTCGAAGTCGTGCAGCACCGTGTGGCGCTGGCTGAAGGTGCCGCGCTCGCTGTCCTGACCGGTCATGCGTACGCGCACGCCGCCCGCGATCAGCGAGGCGATCCCCAGCGCCTCGCCGGCGGCCCAGTCGAGCGGGCGCTCGCCCTCGGCCATCTCGGCGCGACCGCGCAGGAAACGCATGAGCTTCGGGTTGGGCGTGAAGCCCTCGGGCGTGGTGGCCAGCGTCCGCAGCATGCGCCCGGCCTCGGCGCGGTCGATGCCGGTGACGACGTCGGGGACGTCGCCGTCGTCGCCGCCCACGTACTTCTGCCACAGGCCCTCGAAGGCGCTGTAGACCGGCTTGAACTCGTCGGTGCGGGCGACCGAGAGCTCCCGCTCGAGGTGCTCGCGGCGCGCGTCGGCGATGCGGTCGGCCTCCTCGCGCGTGACCCCGCCGAGCGCCAGCAGGCGCTCGAGGTAGGCCTCGCGCACGTTCGGCCGCCGCCGGATCTCCGCGTACATCGTCGGCTGCGTGAACGCCGGCTCGTCGCCCTCGTTGTGCCCGAAGCGGCGGTAGGCGTACATGTCGATCACCACGTCGCGCTGGAAGGCGCGGCGGAAGTCCATCGCCACCTCCATCACCTGCGCGACGGCCTCGGGGTCCTCCCCGTTGACGTGGAAGATCGGGCTCTGCAGCATCTTGGCGACGTCGCTGGCGTAGGTCGTCGAGCGTCCCTGCTCGGCCGTGGTGGTGAAGCCGACCTGGTTGTTGATGATCACGTGCAGCACGCCGCCGATGCGGTAACCCTCGAGGCGCGACATGTTGAGCGTCTCCTGGACGATGCCCTCACCGATGAACGCGGCGTCGCCATGGATGACGATCCCCAGTCCCTTGCTGCGCTCGTCGTCGCCGAAGCGGTCCTGCTTGGCGCGCACGCGGCCCATCGCGACGGCGTTGACGAACTCGAGGTGCGACGGGTTGAAGGCGAGCGAGAGGTGGATCTTCTTCCCCGCCTGGGTCTCCCAATCGCTGGAGTAGCCGAGGTGGTACTTGACGTCGCCGCGGCCCCGGTTCATCTCCGGGTCCTTGTCCTCGAACTCGCGGAAGATCGTGCGCGGGCTCTTGCCCATGACGTTCGCGAGCACGTTCAGTCGGCCGCGGTGGGCCATGCCGAGCACGACCTCGCGCACGCCCTGCGCGCCGGCCTTCTCGAGGGCCAGGTCGATCAGCGGCACCAGGCTCTCGCTGCCCTCGAGCGAGAAGCTCTTCGCCCCGACGAACTTCTTCTGCACGAACTCCTCGAAGATCACCGCGTCGGTGAGCTTGGTCAGGATGCGCAGCTGGGTGTCGCGCGACAGCTCCAACCGGTTGCGGGTGCGCTCCATCCGGTGCTGCAACCACATGCGCACCTTGAGGTCGTCGATGTGCATGAACTGCGCGCCGATCGAGCGCGTGTACGTGGCGCGCAGGCCCTCGATGACCTCGCCGACGGTCTTCGCGCCGTGGAAGGTCGTCGGCAGCACGGGCCGGCCCATGTCCGCCTCGGTGAAGCCGTAGAACGTGGGGTCGATCTCGGCGACCTCGAAGGGCTCGCGCCCCAGCGGGTTGAGGTCCGCCACGCGGTGGCCGCGAACGCGGAAGTTGCGGATCAGCCGGTCGAGGCGCTGGTGCAGCTCGGCCTCGGACGGGCCGCCGGCGGGGATGCCCTCGGGCGAGACCGTGACGCCCTGGTCCGCGGCGCGAACGACGGCGTCCGCGACGCGCCCGGGGGGATCGAAGAGCGAGCCGCGGCGGAACGATGGGCCCGACCGAGCTCGCTGCGCCCCGAGCTCGCCGTCCCAGCCGGCGAAGTACGCGCGCCACTCGGGCGGCACGGACGCGGGGTCCTCTTGGTACGCGAGGTGCAGCTCCTCGACGAAGGCGAGGCTGGCGGCGTTCGGCAGTTGGGGCACGTCGTCCATGGGTTCCTCGCGCCGTGGACCCGGACCGTCTTCACGACGGGGCCCTCGGGGGTCGCGGCTAGGGTGTCGCGGCCCGGCGCGGACCCGGACCTCGGTTCGTCGCTGTTGTACCACGGTCTCGCCGTCGTTCCGAGCACTGGGACACGCTCCGGCCGCCGTCGCCGCCGCGCCCGCTGCCGCGATCCGGGCGCATGCCGGGGCGCTCGCGGGCGCCAGCGCCGGGGAGGCCGCAGGCCACGCCGGCGTGGTAGACCGGGCCATGCCCCACCCGACCGCCGACGACTTCCAGGCCGCCGCCGCCCGCGTCGCCCCGTTCGTGTTCCGCACGCCGCTCGTGCGCCTCCCGCTCGCCGGCGGCGACCCCGTGTTCGCCAAGGCCGAGAACCTGCAACGCACGGGCTCCTTCAAGCTGCGCGGCGCGACGAACTTCCTGGCTCGCCTCGACCCCGGGGTCCGCGCCCGCGGCGTCGTCACGCACTCGAGCGGCAACCACGCCCAGGGCCTCGCCTGTGCCGCGGCCGACCACGGCGTCCCCGCCGCCATCGTCATCCCGCACGGCGCCCCCGAGGTCAAGGTCGCCCGCACCCTCGCCTGGGGCGCCCGCGTCGAGCGCTGCGACAACGACAAGGCCGCCCGCGAGGAGACCGCTGCGCGGCTCGCCGACGAGCTCGGCGCCACCGTCGTGCCGCCCTACGACCACCCGTGGATCCTCGAGGGTCAGGGCACCGTGGGGCTCGAGATCCTCGAGGACCTGCCCGACGTCGCCAACGTGCTCGTGTGCGTCGGCGGCGGCGGCCTGCTCGCCGGCATCGCCGGCGCCCTGCGCGCCTTCGGCTGTGAGGCGCTGATCGTCGGTGTGGAGCCGGAGCTCGCGGCCGACGCCCGCGAGTCGTTCGTGCGCGGCGAGATCGTCGCCTGGCCGGCCGAGGACGTCGTGCGCACGGTGGCCGACGGCGTGCGCACGCAGGCGCTCGGGGTGCACACCTTCGCGGTGATCCGCGACACGGTCGACGCGTTCGTCGCGGTGAGCGAGGACGCCATCCTGGACGCCGCAGCCTGGTACCTGCGCGAGGCGCACCTGACGGTGGAGCCCACGGGGGCGCTGGCGCTGGCCGCGGTCCACGCGCTGCGGCGCGGCGAGGGACCCGTGCGGCTGCGTCCCGGTCCGACCGTCGTGCTCGTCAGCGGCGGGAACGCCGACCCCGCCGTGCTGGTCGAACTGGCTCGGCGACCACTGGACTGATCCCGACGCCGCGGGGCTGACGCCGACGCCGCTGAGGTGACGCCGAAGCCGCCGGGTCGACGCGGCGCGCGCCCCGCCGCGGCTCCCGCCCGCTCGCCCCCGGCGCAGGGCGGCGCGCGGCAGCGGGTACGATGCGTCGATGTCGCCGCTCGTGGCCCTGACGCTCACCGCCTTCGGCGGCATCGTGGTGTTGGCGCTGCTGATCTGGACCTTGATCATGCCCCGACACCGCCCACCGGAGCCGCCCGAGCGGCCGGCGGTTGGCCCCCGACCCCGTCCGACGCCCAACGTCTCCAACGACGAGGTGCGCGGCGCGCGTGTGCAGTCCACGGACCGCGCGCGGTCCCCGGACTACCCGAAGTCGGACGATCCCTTCGAGGAGTTCCTGCGCGCCGAGCGCGACGATCGCTGAAGCGTGACGCGCCGCCTCCGCCCGCCACCGGATGCGCCCCCACCTGGAACGCGGCTACCGTGAGGCCATGATGGACGCCCCCTCGCCGCGCGATCCCGACACGCGCCTCGCGTGGCTCGACGCGGTCCGCGGGCTGGCCGTGTTCGGCATCCTGGTCGTCAACGCGATGCTGTTCTTCTGGCCCGCCGAGGGCCTGGCGCTCGGCCTTCCCGCCGCCGAATCCGTCCTGGACAAGGCCACGAAGGCCCTGGTGACCTTCGGCTTCGAGGGCAAGTTCTTCACCGTCTTCTCGCTGCTGTTCGGCGTCGGCCTCGGGATGCAGCTCGGCGGTGACCGGCCGGTGGGGCGGGTGGTCCGCCGCCTGCTGCTGCTGTGCGCGATCGGCGCGCTGCACGTCACGCTCGCCTGGTGGGGCGACATCCTGCTTTTCTACGGGGTGCTCGGCCTGGCGACGGTCGCGGCGAGGCGGTGGTCGCCGGGGCGACTGTTGCGCGGCGCGGCCGTGATGGCGCTGCTGCCCATCGCGGCGGCGGTCCTCCTGGCGGGCTTGGCGACGCTGGCGCCCCTCGACGGCGCGGCCGGCGAGGCGGTCGCCCAGGGCCAGGAGGCCGTGCGCGAGGGCTACGCGCGCGACTTCGCGGCCGCCGTCGAGGTGGTGCGCCACGGCTCGTGGCCCGAGCAGGTCACCGCCCGCTGGTCGGCCTACGGCTTCGCCGCCGCGGGCACGGCCCTCACGGGGATGCTGGCGCTGGTCCTAGCGATGCAGTGGCTTGGCATGGCGGCGTGGCGGGCGGGCTGGCTCGATCCCGGCGCCCGCGGCGCGTGGCGGCGGGTGGCGCTGCGGGCGCTGCCCGTTGCGCTGACGGCGAACGCCGCCTACCTCCTGCTGTCCGAGCGCGTCGACCCGGTCGCGCTCGACGTCGGGTTCTTCCTGGAGACGGCCGCCTTCGTCTTCGGCGCCGTCGCCGGCTCGCTGGTCATCGCGGCGGGCGGCGCCCTCGCCTTCGTCGACGGCGGGCCGGCGGCGCGCGCGCTGGCGTTCGTCGGCCGGGCGGCGCTGTCGAACTACCTGCTGCAGTCCCTGGTGTTCACCGTCATCGCCTACGGCCTCGGCGGTTACGCCCGCATCGGTTGGGCCGCCGGGCTGGCACTCACCGTGGCCACCTTCGCGCTGCAGGTCGCGGCGTCGCGCTGGTGGCTGGCGCGTTGGCGCTTCGGGCCGGTCGAGGCGGCCTGGCGCGCCGCGACCTACGGGCGCTGGCCGGCCATGCGCCGGTAGCCAGAAGCCCCCAGACGGTCGCGGCGCCGGCCCCTCGGGGGGTCGGCGCCACGATCGTGAACACGGTCGGTCAGGCCGTGACGGTCGAGGCGATCTCCTGCAGGCGGCCGTAAGCGGCCTCGGCGCGGGCGCGCAGCGCCTCGTCGGGCCCCTTGCCCGCCATCATCATGTGCATCGTCATGTGGCGGTCGACGTCACCGAAGATCGAGCCGAGCACCTCGACCTCCTCGCGCGAACGCAGCGAGGCGTCGTCGCGGAACATCGTCGTGTAGACGTACTCGAACTGCCGCTCCGAGATGACCCCGGCGAGGAACTGGTCGAGCACGTCGAGGTAGGGCTGCAGGTTGCTGCCCGCTCCGGCGCTGGCGGCCGCGACCGTCTCGCCGGCGGGGAGCTGCGTGAAGCCGACGGCGAGCGCGTCGGGCGTGATCGCCCAGTTGTCGACGTCGAACACCGCGTCGCCATCGCGGAAGAGGATCACCTGCGGCGAGTGGTGGACGATGCCCGTGCGCTCCGCCACCAGGTTCGAGGCCGCCCGCGACTCGACCACGCGGATGAGCCCGACCATCAGGTCCTCGCGCGCCTCGAGCTGCTCCTGCAGGAAGCCGAAGCCCTGCATCGTCTTGTGGCAGGTGCCGGCCTTGAAGATGACGCTGGTGGGGTGATCGGTGAGGAACGCCTCGACGTCGGCGGTGTCGGTCAAGTTCACGATGCGGTCGCGCAGCATGGGGCCTCCAGGGGTGGGTTCGAAACCTGAGCACCATGATAGGGATAGCGCGCGGATCCACCGTGCCGTGGCCGACCAAGCCGTCCCGGCCGTCAACGCCCCGCACACTGGGCCGCCACCGCGGCCGCCACCGTGCTAGACTGCCGACCGCCAGGCGCCTGGAGAGGTGTCCGAGTGGTTGAAGGAGCTCGCCTGGAAAGCGGGTAAACGGGTCAAACCGTTTCGTGGGTTCGAATCCCACCCTCTCCGCCAGAGACGCGGGAAGCGCCCACCGACGGTCTCACGGTGGGCGCGTCCTGCCGCCAGATGGGGGAAACCAGCACGAACGACCAGCGCTAGGAGGCCCAGCACGAGACGACGAAGCCTCATGATGCCCTCCTGATCCACACGACACACCGAAGAGCTCACGGCGCCAACTTCGCAACGAACACGTCCGAATCGCCTTGATGGGGAGCGAACAGGCTACCCTCCGTTTGACCGGCGATGAGCACGTGGTTGCCGGCGTCCACCGCCACGGAGATGACCTCGTCCCACGCGCTGGTGCCGTGCTGGTACCCCCACACCGGCGACCCATCAGGCGTCACCTCCGCAACGAACGCGTCCAGACTGCCCTGATTTGGACCGAAGAGGCTACCCGCCGTGAGACCCGCGATGAGCACGTGGTTGCCGCCATCGACCGCCACGGCGTTGATCTCGTCATACCGGCTGGTGCCGTGCTGGTACCCCCACACCGGCGACCCATCAGGCGCCAACTTCGCGACGAACGCGTCGTAATCGCCTTGATGGTTGCCGAAGAGGCCAGCCGCCGTGTGGCCCGCGATGAGC
Source organism: Trueperaceae bacterium (assembly GCA_011389865.1). Classification (GTDB taxonomy): domain Bacteria; phylum Deinococcota; class Deinococci; order Deinococcales; family Trueperaceae; genus JAABTL01. The sequence goes on along the minus strand of JAABTL010000025.1, from coordinate 10,463 downwards.
ACGTGGTTGCCGCCGTCGACCGCCACGGCGTTGATCTCGTCATACACGCTGGTGCCGTGCTGGTACCCCCACACCGGCGACCCATCAGGCGCCAACTTCGCGACGAACGCGTCGAAGTTGCCTTGATTGGGAGCGAACAGGCTACCAGTCGTGCGCCCGGCGATGAGCACGTGGTCGCTGGCATCGACCGCCACGGCCGTGATCTCGTCAAGCGCACTGGTGCCGTGCTGGTACCCCCACACCGGCGACCCATCAGACGCCAACTTCGCAACGAACGCGTCGAAGTTGCCTTGATTGGGAGCGAACAGGCTACCCCCCGTGAAACCCGCAATGAGCATGTGGTCGCTGGCATCGACCGCCACCGCCGTGATCTCGTCATACGCGCTGGTGCCATGCTGGTACCCCCACACGAACGAGCCGTCGGGCCCCAACTTCGCAACGAACGCGTCCGAGTAACCTTTGTGGGGAGCGAACAGGCTACCCGTGGTGTAGCCAGCGATGAACACATGGTTGCTGGCGTCAACCGCAACGGCCATGATCTCGTCATGCTCGCCGGTGCCGAACTGATGCGCCCACACCGTCGACCCATCAGGCGCCAACTTCGCAACGAACGCATCACCAGAGCCTTGGTTGGGACCGAACAGGATGCCGCCGGTCCAGCCAGCTATGAGTACGTGGTCGCTGCCGTCGACCGCCACACCGTTGATGGCGTCCCAAGAGCTGGTCCCCAACTGACGCGCCCACAACGGATCAGGCTCAGCCACCACCGTGATCGACGCCGTCGCCACCTTGCTCACATCCGCACTGCTCGTCGCCGTCAACACGAAATCACCCGCCACCGCCGGCGCCGTGTACGCCACCGTGTTCCCAGACCCCAGGATCGTCCCACCCGTCACGGACCACGTCACACCCGTATCGACAGCTCCCGTCACCGACGCCACGAACTCCTGCACCTCCCCCGGCACCAACGTCACCGCATCAGGACTCAACGTGATCGCAACGACGGAGGGTGATGAAGAGTTCTTGCAGCCGCCGCTAAGGGCAACGAGCAACAACAACGACACGAACATCGCGAACCAGCGACCGAACATGCGCTGCCTCCCACTGCATCCGGCTCACGTTGCGTAACACGTGACGCCCCGCCCGCAGCGAGCCGGCAAGGACCTGACAACGAACATCCACGGGACGGCAACTCACCAACGGCAGCCAGCGCCGTAGCCCGAGCTAGCGCAGCGAGGCGGCCGTGGCGGACGGGCGCGGTCGCACGGGAGGCGCTATGACGTACGAACAGGATACGGACTCCCGACGCAAGAGGCAACCGCCCACCAACCGCCGAAACCGCGCGGAAGCAACACGCGCGATGGACGCTCCGGTCCCAGCTCCGGCGGGACGATGAACGCGATCGTGGTGGGGCGGGTGAGCCAACGACGAGTTCGGTCATGCATTCGGCAACCACGTCTTGGTGGTTCGGCTGGGGGCAACGTGGGGTCGTTGGACCCTCGCGCCGAACTCGCTCACTGCGATGCGAGCGGGCGTACGTACGCGGCGGCGGATGGCCATGTTGGGGTGAAGGGTGGCAGCCCGCGGCGTCCGCCGTCACTCGTACCGCAACGCCTCGATCGGCGACAGCGCCGCCGCGCGCCGCGCCGGCCACACGCCGAACGCCACGCCGGTGGCGACCGAGACGAACAGCGCCAGCGCGATGATCCACGGGTCGAGCACGAAGACGTCGAGGAAGGGCACCAGTGCGACGACCGTCCACAGCACCGCGATCGAGAGCAGCACGCCCAGCACACCGCCGATCACGGTGAGCACGACCGCCTCGATGAGGAACTGCTGCAGGATGGTGCGCGGCTGCGCCCCCAGCGCCTTGCGCAGGCCGATCTCGCGGGTGCGCTCGGTGACGCTGACGAGCATGATGTTCAGGATGCCGATGCCACCGACGACCAGGCTGATCGCGCCGATGCCGCCGAGCAGCGCCTGCAGGATCACGGTGATCGTGTTGAACAGCGACAGCGCCCCCTCGATCGACTGGACCTGGTAGCTCTCCGGGTCGCGGCGGCGGTCGAGGATCGCGCGCACCTGCCGCTCGATGGCCCCGGCGTCGCGGTCGAGGGCGATGGTGATGGGCAGGAAGTCGTAGCGGTCGCGCGGCACGCCGGACACGTCACGGTAGAGGCTCTCGAGCGGCACGTCGCCGCTGACGTCGTTGGCGAACGCACCGAGCGCGCCGCCCACGCGCTTCTTCACGCCGATCACGGTGTAGAAGCTGCGGTTGCCGCCGCTGGTCTCGAGCATGAGCTCGCGCCCGAGCGCCGGTCCGCTGCCGAAGAACTCCTCGGCCGCGTCGGCCGAGAGCACGATGACTTGGGCGGCGGCCTGCTCGTCGCGCTCGTCGAAGAAGCGGCCGCGGTCGAGCTCGATCGAGCGATCGATGCGCGGGGCGTTGGCGGTGGTGCCGACCACGTTGAGCCGCACCCGCTCCTCGCCGGCGTTCGCCCACACGCGCGTGCTGCGCTGGCGCAGGATCTCGATCGGCAGGCGGCTGAGGGCGTCGATGTCCGCGTCGGTGAACGGCACGCCCTCGGGGTGGCTGCTCTCGGGGATGACGAAGAGCGACTGCGCGCCGAACGCCTGGATCTCGCCAGTGATGCCGGCGGTGGCGATCTGCCCCAGGCTGACGGTGGTGGTGACCGCGAACACCCCGATCACCACGCCGAGGAGCGTCAACAGCGTGCGCAGGCGGTTGCCGTAGAGCGCCTCGAGCGCGGTCTTGAGGTTCTCGATCAGCATCCGGCCACCCCCGCGTCGGGGCGTCGGCGCGCCGCGACCACCTCGGACGCGGCCACCTGGCCATCGAAGATGCGGATGATGCGCTCGCAGTGCTCGGCGACGTCCTGCTCGTGGGTGACGATGAGGATGGTGCGGCCCTCGCGGTGCAGGGCGTCGAACAGCGCCAGGATCTCCTGGCCGGTGGTGCTGTCGAGGTTGCCGGTGGGCTCGTCGGCGAGCAGGATGTCGGGCTCGGTGGCGAGCGCCCGCGCGATCGCCACCCGCTGGCGCTGCCCCCCGGAGAGCTCGTTCGGGCGGTGGTGCACGCGGTCGGCGAGGCCGACGCGCTCGAGCGCGTCCAGCGCCAGGGCGCGCCGCTCGCGCGGCGGCACGCCGCGGTAGAGCAGCGGCAGGGCGACGTTGTCGACGGCGGTGGCGCGCGGCAACAGGTTGTACGACTGGAACACGAAGCCGATCCGGCGGTTGCGGATGCCGGCGAGCGCGGCCTCGTCCAGGTCGGCGACCTCGTCACCGGCGAGGCGGTAGGAGCCGTCCGTCGGCGCGTCGAGGCAGCCGAGGATCTGCAGCAGCGTGCTCTTGCCGGAGCCGGACGGCCCCATGATCGCGGCGTACTCGCCGCGCCGGACCTCGAGGTCGAGGCCACGCAGCGCGTGCACCTCGACGCCGCCGCCCAGCACGTACACCTTGCGCAGCCCGCGCGCGACGATGACGGTCTCAGTCGCCAAGCGCGGGCCCCCCGCGGTCCGGCGCCGCGAACGACACGCGCGCGCCGTCCGCGATCGCATCGACGTCGACGACGGCGACGAGATCGTCCTCGCGCAACGCGCCTGGCGCTGCGCCCTCGGCGACCGGCCCGACGCGCACGGCGGCGACGGTCGGGTTGCGCTCGATCACCTCGACCGGCACGTGCTCGGCCGTCCCGACGCCGTCGTCGGCGAGGACGCGCACGACGTAGCTCGCGCCGTCGCGTCCGCTGATCGCCTCGAGGGGCACGAGGAGCGCGTCGGCGATCTCGCGCACCCGCACGCGCACGGTGACCGTGTACCCGGGCCGCACGGTGGCCCCGGGCGGCTCGTCGAAGGCGAGCACGGCGCTCACCTGCGCGCCGGCCCCCTCGCGCTGCGCGACCGGACTGATCCGCACCAGCCTCGCCGCCAGCCGCACGGCCGCGTCGGCGTCCGGGACGATCACCGCGCCCTGGCCCACCTGCAACTCGACGGCGCGGTTCTCGTCGAAGCGCCCGCGTACCTGCAACTCGTCGGTGTCGACCACGGTGATCACGGGCTGCGTCGCCACCTGGTCGCCCGGCCGCACGCTGACGAGGGTGACGACGCCGGCGAAGGGCGCCACCAGGGCGGCGTCCTGGAGCCGGGCCTCGAGGTTGCGCAGGTTGATCTCGAGTTGCGCCAGCTGCGCGTCGCTGGCGGCGATCTGGGCGGCGGCGAGCTGCTCGAGGTTCACCAGGCGCGAGCGGGCGGAGGACGCGGTGAGTCGTGCCTGCTGCTCGGCGCGCTCGGCGGCGTCGAACGCCTCCTCGACCGCGCGGACGTCCTCGCTGGCGGTCGCGCCGACGTCGAACAGCCGGCGGGCGAGGTCGAGCTCGCGTGCGGCGTCGTCGCGGGCGCGCTCGGCCCGCACCAGGGCGTCCTCCGCCTGGCGGACGGTCGACTCGAGTTCGAGCCGGTCGACGCGCTGCTGGGGTTCGAGGCGGGCACGATCGGCGCGGGCCGAGGCGAGCGACGCCCGGACCGCCTCCGCATCCCGCTCGAGGGCGCCGACGTCGAGGCGCGCCAGCACCTCACCGGCCTCTACCGCCTCGCCCTCGACGGCGCGCACCTCTGCGACGTTGCCGCCGAACGAGAAGGAGAGCGCGCGCTCGCGCTCCGCCTCGACCACGCCGGTACCCGTGACCTCGCGAACGAGGGCGCCGCGTGCCAACGGCTCGACGACGGTCGCCACGGCCGGGGCGGGTCGACGGGCCTGCCACGCGACGACGGCGGCGACCGCCACGATGACGAGCGCGAGGGCGACGAGCCAGAGGCGGCGACGGCGCGTCACGCGGGCCGCGGTCTGGTCGTCGGGAACGTGAATGCGGCGGCGAAGGTCATCCTGCACACAGCGTACCGGAGCAGCGATGAGGAAGGGTCCTTCGCGCGCCAACGGCGGCGGGTCGGTCGACACGCGCTCGAACGCCGTAGCGCGCCATCATGGGGTCATGCGCGCCCTGTCCGCGAAGCGGTCGCCCGGCGCCCAAGGAGACCCAGCATGAGCGAACTCGTCGTGTTCACCTACGCCCACCCGGACCGCGCCTCCGAGGTGCTGCAGCACGTCGCCAGCTTGCAGCGCGAGAACATCCGCAAGCCGCTGGTGACGATCGAGGACGCCGCCGTGGCGGTGAAGGGCGAGGACGGTCAGGTCCGCATCCGCCAGACGCTGGAGTCCGCGATGAAGACCCGCGTCGTCGCCACCGGCGGGCTCTGGGGCGTGCTGATCGGCTTCCTGTTCGGCGGGCCGCTGATCGGTGCGCTCGTGGGCGCCGGCGTCAGCTGGCTCGCCGGCCGCAAGATCGACTTCGGCATCGCCAACGACTTCATCGCAGAGGTCAGCGAGGACCTGAGGCCGGGCCGCTCGGCCCTGCTGCTCCTCGTCAAGGACACGCCCATCGACACCCTCGCCGAGACGCTCAACGCGCAGGGCGGCCGCCTCTACCACACGACGTTCTCCGACGAGACCGCCGCCGCCTTCACGCAGGCCGCCGACGCCCCCGAGATCCGGGCGCTCGCGGAGGAGCGGGCGCCGGCGGAGGAGGGCGCCGGCTGAGACGTCGGGTCGTTCGGCGGTCCGGCTCGACGGGCCACCCGTGGGTTCTTAGGCTCCCGCGCGTGAATTCTGCCTGACGCCTGGCGCACACGCGAACGGTAGATTGGCAGGGCATGCCTGCGAGATCCGCCCCCCGCGCTCGACGCCGAGCCGCCGGCCGGCCGCGCCGCGGTCCCGGCCGCGCCTCCGCATGATCCGCGGCGTCCGCACCCGCGCGCATCTGCTGGCCCTCCCCGCGACCCTGGTGTTCGCGGTGTTCAGCCTCCTTCCGCTCCTGTCGGTGCTGCGCTTCGCCACCTGGCGCTGGAGCGGGACGACCGACCCGCTGCCGGTGGGCGCGGCCAACCTCGTGCGCCTGCTGTCGGACGAGGCGCTGTGGGCCTCGCTGGGCACCACGGCCCTGTTCGCGGCGATGGCCCTGCCGGCCTTCCTGACGCTGTCACTGGTCATCGCGCTGGCGATCGAGGGCGTGCGCTACGAGCGGGCGATCAAGGCCCTGCTGTTCGCTCCCGGGCTGATCACCGTGGGCGGCTCGGCGATCGCCTGGTACCTGCTGTACAACCCGGACTTCGGGCTCATCCCGGAGCTGACCGGGCTGGTGCTGCCGTGGACGTCGCAACCGTGGGCCGCGCTGATCTACGTGGTGCTCTTCACCCTGTGGCAGCAGACCGGCTACGGCGTGCTGGTCACCTCGGCGGCGCTGCGCGGCATCCCGCGCGATGTCAAGGAGGCGGCCCGCGTCGATGGCGCGACCGAGGGCGAGGTGCGGCGCCTCATCGTGCTGCCCATGCTCGGGCCCACGATGCTGTTCCTGACGATCATCGGCACCGTGTTCAGCCTGCAGTCGTATACGGCCGTCTACCTGCTCACCCGCGGCGGCCCCTTCGGCAGCACCCGGGTGCTGGGCTACTACCTCTACGAGACCGCGTTCGAGCGCTACCAGCTCGGGTACGGCGCCGCCATCACGCTCTTCGTGCTGGTGATCACCCTGGTGGTGGCGTACCTGCAGGCGCGCGTTCTGGCGCGCCGCGGCGCGTCGGAGGCGACCACGTGATCGCGATGCGCCTGGTCACGGCGGCGTTCGCGGCGTTCGTCGCGCTGCCGCTCCTGTGGTTGGTCTACGCGGCGTTCATCCCGGCCGAGGCGCTGGTGCGCGCCAACCTGGCGACCTTCGGCTTCAGCCTCGAGAACTTCGCCGCGCTGCGTGGCACGGGTCTGTGGCGGGCGATGGCGGTGTCGTTCACCGCCACCGGGCTGGCGGTCGCGGGCCAGTTGGCCTTCGGGCTCGGCGCGGCCTACGCGATCCGCAACGGGCTGCGCCTGCTGGCCCTCGTCATGCTGCTGCTGGCGCTGCCGAGCGAGCTGCTGCTGGTGCCGCTCTACCGGCAGCTGCAGACGATGGCCCTCATCGACACGCTGGGCGCGCTGGTGGTGCCCTTCCTCGCCAGCCCGCTGGTCGTCTTCCTGCTCCTGCAGGGCCTACGGCGGGTCCCCTGGGAGGTGATCGAGGCCGCCCGGCTCGACGGCGCCGGCGAGGTCACGATCGTCCGAAGCGTCGTCGCGCCGATCCTCCGGCCCGAACTCACCGCCAGCGCCGTGCTGGCATTCGCCGCCCACTGGAACCTGGTGCTCTACCCTCGCATCATGACGAGCGAGCCGCTGTGGACCGTGCAGGCCTTCCTGACCGAACTGCTGCGCACCCGCGCCTTCGAGTGGGGCCTGTTGGGCGCAGCCGCGCTGGTCGCCAGCCTGCCGCTCATCGTCCTGTACGTGTTCTTCGAGAAGCGCATCATCGAGGTCTTCGAATCCGGGTTCCGCTCGTGAGCCCCCACGCCCTCGCCGGTCGCCGCCGCGCGTCCGCGGGAAGGATGGTCCCCGCCCCATGAACAGGTCCCTCGCCGCGATCGCCGCCGCGCTGCTGCTGAGCACGGCCCATGCGCAGACCACGATCACCTTCTGGCACTCGATGGAGGGCGTCGAGGACGCCGTCGTCGAGCTGGTCGACGCCTACCACGCCGCCCAGGACGAGGTGCGGGTCGACGTCCGCTACGTCGGCTCCTACCCCGAGGCGCAGACGCGGCTGGTGGCCGCCTTCGGCACGGGCAACGAGCCCACCCTGTTCCAGGCGGAGATCGGCTTCTTCCCGCGACTGGTGGGCGACGGCGCCGTGCAGGACCTCGCCGACCTCGCGGCCACGCTGCCCGAGGACGTCGTGGCCGACTTCTACCCCGGCCTGTGGGGGTACGGCGAGTTCGACGGCGCCCGCTACGGGCTCCCATGGAACGCCTCGACGCCGGTGATGTACTACAACGCCGATGCACTGCGCCAGGCGGGGGTGGCGCCGCCCGCCACCTGGGACGCCTTCGCCGCGGCCGCCGCCGAGTTGACCACGCGCGCGGCCCAGGGCGCGATGTTCGTCGGCGACTCGTGGCTCTTCGAGATGATGGTGCTGAGTCGCGGCGGCGTCCTCGCGCTCGACGACGGCACCCCCAACCTCGACGGGCCCGAGGCGATCGAGGCGCTGACCATGCTGCACGAGTTGGCTCGCTCGCGCCAGCTCGCCTTCTACGGTGCCGCCGAGAGCACGCCCGCCATCCTCTCCTTCGTCCGCACCCGCAACCTCATGACCTTCGCCAGCATCGCCAACTGGCCGGACGTGCGCCGCTTCTCGGTCGGCTTCGAGCTCGCCGCGGCGCCGGTGCCCATGGAGGACGGCGGGCGCGTGCCGTTGGGTGGCGCCCAGCTGGTCGTCATGCGCGGCTCCAACGAGGCGCAGCGGCTGGCCGCCTTCGACTTCTGGCGCTTCCTGGTGGAGCCCGCGAACCTCGCGCGCTGGGTCGAGGCCTCGTACTACATCCCCGTCCGGCGCTCGGCCATCCCGCTGCTGGAGGACTTCTACGCCGCCGACCCCAACCGCGCGGCGGCGCTCACGCAGCTCGAGCTGGCCGTGCCGCGACCGCGGATCCCGCAGTTCGACGCCTGGCGCCGGCTGATCGACGACGCCCTCGAACGCACCCTGCGCGGCAACCAGTCGCCGCAGGCGTCGCTGGCCGAGGCCCAGCGTCGCGCCCTGGAGGAACGCTGATGCGACTCGGCTTCTCACCCATGACCGCCCGCATGCTCGACACCGAGGCCGCCTTCCGCCTGGCGACCGAACTGGACCTCGACTTCGTCGAGCTCTCCTTCGACCTCCACGAGGTGCTGCCGACGCTGCAGGACCCGAAGCTGATCCGCGACCTGACCCGTGCCACCGGCGTCGGCACCACGGTGCACCTGAGCTACGTGGACCTCAACCTCGCCTCGCTCATGCCGGTGGCACGGCGGGCCTCGGTGGAGCGCACGCTCGCCGGCCTGGCGTACGCCGACGAGGTCGGCGCCGTTTGCGGCGTGCTGCACAGCGGCATGCACTACCTGCGCCACCCGCAGGCCGACGCGCTCGCGGCCGCGGCCCTGGACGAGGCCCTGGCGCAGGTGGCCGGCTCGAGCGTGCCGATCGCCATGGAGAACCTGGTCCTCGGCGAGGACGACTTCCTGCGGACGCCGGAGCAGCTGCGCGACCTCACCGACCGCCACGGCATCCGCAACTGCCTCGACACCGGTCACGCGCACGTCCAGGGCACCCGCGAGGGCTTCGCCGCCGTCGACGCCTACCTCGAGACCCTGGGGGAGCGCATCGTCCACCTCCACGTGCACGGCAACCACGGCACGGCCGACGAGCACCTGCCGACCGACCAGGGCACGCTCGACTACGCGCCCTACGCCGCCTACCTGGCGAGCTTCCCCGGCACGATCTGCCTGGAGATCGGCACCACCGGCGCGGATGGCGTACGCGCCAGCGCCGCCCACTTCCGGCGCCTCGCGGAGAGCGTCGCATGAGACCGGCGTACCTCGGCCTCGCGCTCGCGCTCGGGCTGATCGGGTTCGCCGCCGTCGAGATCGCCGGGCGCACACGGGGGGCCCTGACCGCCGTCACGCCCTACCTGTGGCTCGACGCCACGGTCTTCGCGCTCGCTGCCGTGCTGCTGGCGGTCGTGTTCTTCGGCCCGTTCCGGCGCTCGCGCGGCGTGTGGACGTTGGTGCCGGTGCTCGGCTACGTGTTGCTCTTCGCCCCGCTGGCCGCCGTCCTCGGCGCGGCCGCGGAGCTGACGCTCGACGGTCTGTGGGGCGTACCTAGCCTGGTGGAGAGCGCCTTCGTGCACACGCCGATCAACCTGATCTACGCCCTGACGCTCGACGTCGGCGTCGTCGCGCTGCCGCTCGGGGTCGTCGCTGCCGGCCTGCTGGCGTGGCAGGCGAGGAGGTCGAGCCGGCGCCTCGCGCCCTGAGGGCGTAAGCACATCGACCCCCATCGATGATAGGTACGAAGGTCCCTTCGGTGCCGTGGGTGGCCTAGGTAGCGTCGCCGTGCCAGGGCTGCCGCATCCTGGAGGACCAGACATGAAGACGAGGCCGATCGCCTGGATCGCCGGTGGAAGCGTCGCCGTGGTCATGCTCCTGTTCGTCGCGTTGGCGCAGGACGCGCCCGCCGACCCGCTGCAGCAGACGGCGCAGGCGCTGTTCGAGCCACTCCCCGAGGTCATGCTCGATCCGGACCGCCCCTTCTCCGACGAGCTCGTCGAACTGGGCAAGATGCTCTACTACGACCCGCGGCTGTCGCTGTCGGGCTTCGTGTCGTGCAACTCGTGCCACAACCTGGCGACTTACGGGGTCGACAACCTGCCCACCTCGCTCGGGCACCGCTGGGCCGTCGGCCCGCGCAACTCGCCCACCGTGCTCAACGCCGCGCTGCACAGCGCGCAGTTCTGGGACGGCCGCGCCGCCGACGTCGAGGAGCAGGCCCAGGGCCCGGT